>NZ_CP062221.1:639002-1278004 GCF_021590045.1 Cellulomonas palmilytica
CGCCTCGGCGAGGCGAGCCGAGGCGTCGGCACGATCAGCGGACCGGACACCACCGCCGAGCGCACCACCGCCGAGCGCACCACCGCCGAGCTCGCTCCCACTCCGCCCACCCGCGAGGACCTCACCGCCCGACGCCCCGCCGGCCTCTCGGCCGCCGGTCCGCAGAGCGCGGACCAGGGTGCGGAACGTCTGCTCCCCCAGCACGACCGACACGTGCGGGCGTGACACGGCCGTCGTGGCGTCGGGCTCGGACAGCGCCAGGTCCGCGAGCGCGACGAGCCCGTCGGCCCGCCGCTGCTCGGTGGTGCGCTCGTCGTCCTGCGCGGGCCGGCCCTGGGCGCCCTCGAGCGCGAGCCGCAGCCGGTGACCGGAGCGGTGGTCGAGCATCCCGCGCACCTGGGTGCCGCCGGGCAGGTCGGTCACGAACAGGTGCCGGCGCTCCCGCTGCGCGGCGTGCTCACGCTCGACGGTGACGGGGTCGACCTGCGCGACGAACCGGTCGACCGCCTTGGCGAACTCCCGCCCGTCGAGCCGCCGACCGAGGGCGACGAGCTCGTCCTGCGTGGTCCGGTCCGCGAGCGCGGCGGCGACGGCGGGTGTCGCGCGGGACACCGCGCGGGCGAGCACGTCGACGTGCTGCGCGGAGAGCTCGGTCGCGGTGAACGCCCGCTCGACGGACGGCATCGTCGTGATGACGTGCGCGCCGCGCAGCTCGGCTCCCGCGGCGGACGCGCCGGCGCGCGTCGTCCGACCGCGCCACGCGGCCACGTCCCGGTCGCCGTGGCCCTGCCACGACCCCGCGCGAGCCTCGGCTCCGAGCAGGTGCGCCCGGGCGGTCGTGAGGGCCGCGACGGCCTCGTCGATGCGCGCGAGCACCGCGTGCCGCTCACGCGCGGACCATCGTGCGGCGTCCCGCGCCCGCGCCGCGACCCGGTGCGCGACGGCACCGAGCCCCGCAGCCTCGTCGGACGGCGCGGCCTCGTCGGACGGCGCGGCCTCGTCGGAGGGCGCCGGCACGTCGTCGGACGGCGCGCCACCGCCCGCGACCTCCGCGACACCGTTCGAATACATGTTCGAATCGTACCGATCTGCACAGACACGCGCCGTCGTCGTCCACAGGCCCTGACGCCCCGCCCAGCGTCACTCCAGGATCACCCGGACCAAACCGTGCGCACCCCGCTGACTCTGCGCCGGGGCGCTGCTAGCGTCGCAGGCATCCCGGGGGGCGGGAGGCTCACGGTGCACGCTCGAGCGGACGGGTCGGCAGGCGCGCCGACGCGCGCCGAACCGGTGCACGCGTCGACGTCCGACCGCACGACGGCCGCCCCCGTCACGCCGGTGTCGTGCGCGCGCACACCGCTGCGCCCGGCCCCGGTGGTGTACCGGTCGGCGCTCGTGGGGAGCGTCGACGACCCGGCGGAGCTCGACGCCGAGCGGCGCGCGGACGAGGTCGTCGAGTTCCTGCGTGGGCGCGCACCGGGACCCGACGACGACGGGCCCGAGCCGCACCTCGACCGCCTGCGCCGGAGGTGGTCGGCTGCCACGGACGCGCGCACGGGCATACCCGGCGAGCCGGCCCCCACCCCGCCGGCCCTCGCCCCGCACGCACGACCCGCACCGATCGCCCGGGTGCCCCGCGGCGGCGCGGCGCCGATGGGCGCGAGCGGCGGCCCGCTGGACGCCGGGACGCAGGAGCAGGTCGAGCGGCTCCGCGGTGCGGGCAGCCCGCTGCCGGTGGAGGTCAGGACGCCGATGGAGGCCGCGCTCGGCGCGGACCTGGCGCCGGTACGGGTGCACACGGGCGACCAGGCGGCGGCGCTGAGCGGACGGCTGGGCGCTCGCGCGTTCACCTTCGGCACGGACGTCGTCTTCGCGGACGGGGTGCCGGACATCCGGCAGGACGCCGGCGCACGCCTGTGGGCGCACGAGCTCACGCACGTCGTCCAGCAGCGCAGCGTCGGTCTCCGCCGCACGTGGGACCCCACGACGAGCACGACGAGCACGAGCACGACGAGCACGAGCACGACGAGCACGAGCACGACGAGCACGCCGACGACGAGCACGAGCACGACGAGCACGCCGACGACGACCACGCCGACGACGACCGCCGCGCCCGCCACGCCCACCGTGCGGCGCATCTCGAGCCTGGCGACGTTCCAGGCCGCGACCCCGGCGACGTTCCTCAACGCGCGCAAGCGCATCCTGACGGTCGACGACCGCCTGTCCGACTACATCGGCAGCTCGGGCGCGGCGCGGGTCCCGGCGCTGCAGGCGCTGCGGGCGGCGTGCGCGACGTACATCGCGGCGGGTGGTCAGGCCGCGGGGCGCGTCGCGGCGGTCACGGCGCTGCGTGCGGAGGCGACGGCGGAGATGCCGTTGCTGCAGGCGCTGGGTGCGGCGAACGCGGACCTGCTGGAGGACGTGGTGGCGCGCGCGGGAGGGGCGGCGAACATCGCCGCGCTGACGCTGGTCGCGACGCACCTGACGCCGGCTGAGGGCAGCCTGCTGCCCCGTCTGGTGGACGCGGTCGGCGGCGGTGCGGGGCTCGGGGTCCTCGACACCCTGGTGCAGGCGCTCAACCCGGTGGCGCAGGCGGTGCACCTGCCGACGCTGATCGCGGCGTGCGCGGGCGCGCTCAACCACCTGGCGCCGTTGCTCACCGCGGCGCGGGGCAACGTGGTGGACCTGATCTTCCTGGTCCCGCGGGCGGGTGGCGGGAACCAGGTGACGCTCAACCTGCTGACGGCGATGCTCGGTCCGAACGTCGTGGGCTCCGCGCTGCGGAGCTTCGACGGCCACACGGAGAAGCTGGTGCCGATGGCCGCGCGGGCGAACGGGACGCAGGCGGACTTCCAGCGCATGGCTCAGGAGGCTCCCTTCTTCCACCACCTGCCGCCCCTCGGGCCGCCGGCCCTCGCGACGATCGACCTCGACCTGCCGCGAGCGGTCTTCGACGCGACGCCGGCGCCGGTGGGCCCGACCGGCCCCGACCCGGGCGTCTACACGAACGCCTCGTACCGGGTCCGCTGGACCCACTACTACTCCCGCCACGTGCGGCGGCACTTCAACTTCGCCGAGATCAAGTCGCGGAACGCGTTCTGGCCGGACCCGTGGACGAACGTCGAGATGCTCGCGGTGATCAACCCGTGGTTCGCGGCGGCGGCGAACGCCGGGTACTACATGGGTGGACCGACGCCTGCGACGGACCGTCCGGCTCCGGCGAACTTCACGGCGGCGGTCCCGATGCCTGTCGGGGGCAACGTGCAGGTCCGCGGAGGTGTCTTCTCGGCGCCGACTCCACCCGCGCTGCCGATGATCGACCAGTTCTTCCCGCTCTCGGCGACCGTGGCGGGGCAGCACGCGGCTATCGTCGACGTCTCGGCGGAGGATCTGCGGGCGATCCAGGCTGCGGTCTTCTGAGCCCCGACGTGGGCGGAGAGGGGCGGGCGGTTGGCTGACGACGAGGTGGCCGGTCCGGTCGTGCGGTACGTCCTGGACGTCGACGGGTTCCGCATCGACGAGGGCGACTCGATGCTGGCGTTCGACGAGTACGCGGACCCGGTCCGCGCGGCCGGGTACTGCGAGGGCGCGGTCGTGCTGGAGTCACCGGGCCGTGAGCCGCTGGAGCTGGAGGACGCGGTGCCGTTCCTCGTGACGCACCTGTGCTTCGGCGCGCTCGGGCCGCTGGCCGACGACCGCCCGGTGACGGTGCCGTTCTTCCTCACGGGGATCGACGTGGTCGCCGCGGTCCGGGACGACGAGGTGTGGCTGGACGTCGCGACGGGCGGGCGGTTCCACGACGAGAAGCGGGCGACGCTGCGCGCGCTGTACGCGTGCGGTGCGCGGTTCGCGGCGTTCCACGCGCGCCTGTGGGAGGGCTACCCGGACCGCGCGGGCGAGGTCGCGAACCTCGAGGCGGCCCGTGCGGCGGCGGAGGCGGTCGTCGCGCGCGTGTGACGGCGGGCGTCCGACGAGAGCGGCACGTCGCCCCGGCGCGTCAGCCTGCCCCGGCGGCAATCCCGAGGATCACGAGCACGACGACGAGGTTCGCGACCAGCAGCGGCCACACGAACCTGAGGTACTTGTCGTACCCGACCTTCGCGATGGCGAGCCCGCCGACGACGACGGCGTTGGTGGGTGCGACGAGCAGCATGAGCCCGTGGCCCATCTGGAACGCGGTGATGACGAGGGCGCGTGAGACGCCGGCGAAGTCCCCGAGCGGCGCGAGCAGCGGCATGGCGAGGGTCGCGTGCCCGGACGACGACGGGATGAGGAACGCGAGCGGGATGTTGACGACGGTCACGAGCGCGGTGAACACGGCGGCGGAGGTGCCTTCGACGGCGCGTTCCATGGCGTTGAGGACGGTGTCCAGCGTCTCGGTGTTCGTCATGATCACGGACACGCCGCGGGCGAGCAGGATGACGATGGCGGGCCCGATCATGTCGGCTGCGCCGCGTCCGATGAGCGACACGATCCGCCCCTCGCCCATGCGTGCGACGACGCCGACGAGCACGGCGGCGAGCACGAACAGCATGGTCAGCTGCGGGAACCACCAGCCGAGCTCGAACCAGTAGGGCTCGGTCGTGGTCTGGTGGACGATCTCGTCCTCGGCGGGCCCGGCGGTCGCCCCGAAGATCGACGACCAGGGGATGACGGAGAAGATCATGAGGGCGAACGTGGCGACGGTGATGGCGAGCACCCACCGCTGCGTGCGGTCGAGCCGGGTGCCGGGCGCGACGGGTGAGGCCTCCTCCTCGTCGTCGGACGCGGGCTGCGCGAACCCGACGAGGGACGTCGACGGGTCGCGGCGCACGCGCGCGGCGTAGCGCAGCACGAACGCGACGGCCATGGCGGTGAGCACGACCCACAGGACGACGCGCAGCACGATCCCGTCGCCGATGGACACCCCGGCCTCGCCGGACGCGACGCCGATGGAGAACGGGTTGACGGTCGAGGCCATGGACCCGGTGAGCGCGCCGAGCACGATCGCGGCGGCGGCGACCATGCGGTCGTACCCGAGCGCGAGGAACAGCGGGATGAGCAGCGGGTAGAACCCGAACGTCTCGACGGAGAACCCCATGGTGGAGCCGAGCAGCGAGAACAGCACCATGATCCCGGCGACGAGGAGCCATCCGCGCGACCCGACGCGGTCGGCCATGGACGCGACGGCGACCTCGAGCGAGCGGGTCGAGAAGCTCACGGAGATGAACGCGCCGAGCGCCATGATGAACATGACGACGCCGATGGACCCGAACATCCGCCCGAGGTTCTCGGTGTCGACGAACCCGCTGGCGGCGTCCTGGATGCCGTACAGGCCGTTGACGGGCGAGAGCACGAGCTGCTGGACGCGCTCGCCGAACGACAGCGGCGACTCGACCTGCTCGAACGACCCGGGGACGGGCGCGCCGACCTCGTCGTGCTGGTAGCGACCGGACGGGATGAAGATCGCGGCGACCCACACGGCGAGGGTGACGATCGCGAGCGTGGTGATCGCGGAGGGGAACGAGAAGGAGCGCTTCCTGCGGGGCTCGGTGGTCGTCTCGGCTGCCGTCGCGCTCATGGGTCAGTCCCTCTCGGTCGAGGCCAGCTCTCGCCAGAACGTCGCCATCGCGACGACGGTGCGCCGCAGCTCGTCGAGCAGCAGCCGTTCGTCGGGTCCGTGCATGTTGGAGTAGCCGTCGCTCGCGCCGAACAGGATCTTCTCGGCGGCGGGCTGGGCCTCGTGGAACGCCATGACGATGGGGATCGACCCGCCGAGCGCCATGGTCCCGGCGGGTGCGCCCCACGCGGTGGCGAGCGCGCGTTCGGCGGCGCGGAACGCGGGTCCGCCGGTGGGCGTGAGGATCCCGTTGCCGGCCTCGCCCACGGTGACGTCGAGCGTGATGCCGAACGGCGTCTGCGCGCGCAGGTACGCGGCGAGCGCCTCGCCGGCCTCGAGCGCGGGCTGCGCGGGGTGCACGCGCAGGTTGAGCACGGCCTTGGCGGACGACGCGACGGCGTTGAGCGGCGCGGACGTCGGCGGGGCGTCGAACCCGATGATCGTCACGGCCGGCCCGGACCAGATGCGTGAGCCGAGGTCGCCGTCGCCGACGAGCGGCACGCCCGGCAGCACCTCGGCGAGCTCGCGGAACTCGTCGTCGGTGTACGCGGTGCCGGTCCACGGCTCGCGCCGCAGGCCGGGGACGACGAGCGCGCCGTGCTCGTCGTGCAGCGACGCGAGGGCCCGCACGAGCGCGGTGCGCGCGTCGGGTGCGGCGCCGCCGAACTGCCCGGAGTGCTTGTCGGAGGCCAGCGTGCGCGCCTCGACCGTGACGGTGACGGACCCGCGCAGCCCGATGGTGAGCGTCGGCTGGCCGGGGCGCACGCTGCCGACGTCGGCGATGACGATCGCGTCGGCCGCGTACGTCTGCGGCGACTGCTGCGGGTGCTCCTCGAACACGCTGCCGAACTCCTCGTGCCCCTCGAGCACGAACCGCAGCGTCACGGGCGGCTTCCCGCCGTACAGGCGCAGCGCACCCGTCATCGCGGCGATGTTCGCCTTGGAGTCCGCGACGCCCCGCCCGACGACCCGGTCCGCGCCGACCTGCGGCTCGAACGGCGGCGAGCTCCACAGCGCCTCGTCACCCGCGGGCACCACGTCGTAGTGCGTGTACATCAGCACGGTGGGCGCGCCGGGCGGCCCGGGGACGTCCGCGAGCACGGTCGGCGCGGTCATCCCGTCGAGCAGGAGCTCCTCGACGTGCTCGACGCCCGCGGCCCGCAGCTCGTCGACGACGAGCGCGTGCGCCTCGAGCAGCGGCTCGGCCGGGAAGCCAGTCGTCGCGACCGACGGGATCCGGGACAGGCGCACGACCTGGTCCACGAGGGACGGCATGAGCTCGGCGGCACCGGCCGCGATGGCCTCGTCGCTCAGCGGAGCGGTCATGTCGGCACGTTAGCCCTGGTCCGCGCGTCCGGATAGTGGCGCGCGTCCCGTTTCGTCCGGCGCACGGACCGAGGCGGATCCCTCGTCGCCGTCCTGTCGACGCGCGGGCCGCGTCGCGGCAGACTCGCAGGCGGGCGCCGCGCCGCGCGGCGACCGGGCGCGGGAGGGCGTACGGGTGAGCGACGCGACGACGAGCCTGCTCGTGCTCGGCGCGACGGTCGCGCTGTTCGTGTGGAACCGGGTCCCGGTCGGGGCGGTGGCGGTCCTGTGCTCGCTCGCGCTGCTCGTCACGGGGCTGGTCGACGCGGCGACGGTGGTCGCGGGGTTCGGCGACCCGATCATCATCTTCATCGCGTGCCTGTTCATGCTCGCGGGCGGGCTGGAGCAGTCCGGCGTGACCGCCTGGGCGGGGCGTCAGGTGGTGTCGCGCGCGGGGACCAGCCGCGGGCGGCTCGTCGTCGCGCTCATGGCGCTCGGCGCGGTCCTCACGGCGTTCGTCACGCCCAACGGCTCGGCCGCCGCGCTGCTGCCGGTCGCCGTCCTCGCGGCACGCAGCGCGGCCCGCTCGCCGTCCACGCTGCTCATGCCGCTCGCGTTCGCCGCGAGCGCGGGCGGGCTGCTCATGCTCTCCGCGTCGCCGGTCAACGTCATCGTCTCCGACGCCCTGGCCGCGACCACCGGTGAGCCGCTGGGCTTCTTCGAGATCGGGGTGGTCGGCGTCCCGCTCGTGCTCGTGACCATCGCGGTCGTGCTGGTCCTGGGCCCGCGCCTGGTGCCGCACCGCGACGCGCACGACCTGCCGGCGGACCTGTCGGGCCATCTCGACACGCTGCTCGAGCACTACCGGCTCGACGAGGGCTTCACGCGCGTGCGGGTGCGGCCCACCTCGCCGCTCGTCGGCGCGGACCCGACGGCCGTGCCCGTGCCCGAGGGCGTGGTCGTCGTGGGCGTGCAGCACGCGGACGGCGCCCCCGGTGACGTCGGCGAACGCGTCCTGGCCGGCGACGTCGTGGTCGTCACCGGTACGTCGTCGCAGGTCGCGCGGCTCGTCGACGACGCCGGGGTCGACGTCGTCGGGACCCCGCTCACGCGCGCGACGCGCGAGGCGCTGCTCGGCCGCGAGGCGGGGCTCGCGGAGGTCGTCGTGCCGCCGCGCTCGTCGTTCATCGGGCAGCGCGTGTTCCCCGGGCAGGTGCGCTCGGGCCTCACGGTGCTCGACGTGCGGCGGCTCGGGCGCGACCGCGGGCCGCAGGAGACGGTGGTCGCCGAGGGGGACCTGGTGCTGCTGCACGGGCCGTGGGCGGCGGTCGAGCAGCTGCGCCGCGACACGGACGTGCTCGTGGTCGACGACCCGGGCGCGGTGCGTCGGCAGAACGCGCCGCTGGGCCCCGCGGCGTGGCGCGCGCTGGCCGTCATGGCCGTCACGGTCGCGCTGCTCGCGTCCGGCGTGACCGTCCCCGCCGTCGCGGGGCTCGTCGGCGCGGCCGGGATGGTCCTGCTGCGCGTGCTCACGCCGCAGCAGGCGTACCGGTCGGTGTCGTGGCAGGCGCTCGTGCTCATCGGCGGCCTCATCCCGCTGTCGGCCGCGATCGCGTCGTCGGGAGCGGCGGACCTCGTCGCGGGGTACCTGGTCGACGCGGTCGCGGGCGGGGAGCCGCGCGTGCTGCTCGCCGCGCTGTTCGTCCTCACGCTCGTGCTCGGCCAGGTCGTCAGCAACACCGCCACGGTGCTCGTCGTGACGCCCATCGCGCTGTCCGCCGCGGCCGACACGGGTGTCTCGCCCGCGCCCGTCCTCGTGCTCGTCGCCGTCGCCGGTGCCGCGTCGTTCCTCACGCCCATCGCGACGCCCGCGAACATGATCGTCATGGGCCCGGCCGGGTACCGGTTCGGTGACTACTGGCGCCTGGGGATCGTGGTGACCGTCGCGTGGTTCGTGGTTGCGATCGGGCTCATCCCGGTGGTGTGGCCGACCTGAGCGCCCCCGCGCGCGCCGACGGCAGCACGCGCCAGCCGTGCCGGGCCGCGGCCGCCGCGAGCACCGGGTCGTCCCCCACGACGACGCCCGTGCCGACCGCCTCGAGCATCGGCAGGTCGCTGCCGTGGTCGCCGTACGCGACGCAGTCCTGCGGGCGCACGCCCCGCTCGGCCATCACGCGCCGTGCGACGCTCGCCTTGCTCTCGCCCACCACGGCGTCCGTCGCGACCCCCGTGAGCACGCCGTCGCGCTCCTCCTGACGCGTCGCGAACCACGCGTGCGCCCGCACCGCGCGCGCCACGGGCGCGACCGTCGCCGGCGGCGCGCCGGACACGAGCACGACGAGCGTGCCCGCCGCACGTGCCGCCGCGAGCTCGTCGGCCACGGGTGCGTGCCACACGTCCTCGCCGAGCCCCGCGAACCAGCGTTGGCCCAGGTCACGCAGCTCCTCGGCGCGCTCGCCCGCGAACGTCGCGTAGTACGCGCGGCTCACCGCGTCCCGGTCGGGTCCCCGGTCGAGCGACGCCAGGTGCCCGACGACCGCACGGACCTCGTCCGACGAGCGCCCCCGCTCACGCAGGTAGGCCACCAGGAAGCCCGCCATCGAGTTGACCGTCAGCAGCGTCTCGTCGACGTCGACGAACGCGATCGCGTGCACCCGTCCACCCCCGCGCGCCGGCCCCGCACCCTGCGCAGCCGTGCGCGCCAACCTAAACCCGATCGGTCACACCCCGAGCCACGCCCCCGCGGCCACGAGCAGCGCGCGCGTCGCGTGCACCACCGCGTCCGGGTGCGGCGCGAAGTCCGGCGCGTGGTTGCCGGGCAGCGACGGCGGCGTCGCGGTGCCGCGGTCGAGCGCCACCTCGGTCACGAGCGCCGGGTCGCTGACCCCGAGGAACCAGTACACGAGCGGGCAGCGCAGGCCGCGCGCGAGCGCACCCACGTCGTCGCTCGCGGGCGACGGGCGCGTGAGCACGTACGTCGGCACACGGTGCCCGACGAGCGCGCGGTGCACGCGCTGCGCGGCGCGCGGCTCGTTGCGCACGTCCCCGAACTGCGCGACGCGCTCGACCTGCGCGGGCCGCGGGCACCCCGCGCGGTCCGCGACGTGCCGCGCGAGCACGCCCACCTCGTCCGCGACGACGCCCAGCACGTGCTCGTCCGCGCCGCGCAACACCAGGTCCGCGCGCACCACGTGCGGCAACGTGTTGTGCGACGCGCCGCCGTGCACAGCGCTGACCGTGAGCTCGACGCCCGCCTCGCGCGCGAGGTCACCCGCGGCTGCGAGCACGTCCAGCAGCACCGCGACCGTGTCGACGCCCCCGTCCGGGAACGCGACGTGGCCGCCCGTGCCGTGCAGCGTGAGCGCGAGCGCGACCGACGACGAGAGCACCGCGCCCGCGCCGATCGTGACCGCTCCCAGCGGGTCCGGGCTCACGTGCTGCGCGAGCAGCACGTCCGGCCGCGGCACGGTCCGCGTGAGCCCGTCGCCGAGCATCGCCGCGGCGCCCCGGCCGGACTCCTCGTCGGGCTCCAGGATCGCGACGACCGTGCCGGACCACGCGTCGCGCGTCGCCGCGAGGTGCTCCACGGCGGTGATCAGCGCCGCGACGTGCACGTCGTGCCCGCACGCGTGCGACACCCCGACCTGCCGGCCGCCGAGCGTGGTGCGGCGGCTCGACGCGTACGGCAGCCCGGTGGCCTCGACCACCGCGAGCGCGTCCAGCTCCGCCCGCACCGCGACGACCGGCCCGTCCCCGTTGCGCAGCACGCCCACGACCCCGTGCCCGCCGACCCGCGCGCGCACCCCGGCACCCGCGGCCCGCAGGTGCGCGAGCGCACGCGCCGAGGTCTCCCGCTCCCGCCCCGACAGCTCGGGCGCCGCGTGCAGCGTCCGGTACAGCTCCCGCGCGTGCTCCGCCCGCTCGTCGGACAGGGTCGCGAGGTCGGGCGCGGTCGTGGTCGTCACCGCGGTGCCCGGGCGTCGCCGCCCGGTCCCCGGTGCGCGGCCGCGGGCCCCGTGCGCTCGCTCGTCCCCCTGCGACGAGCGAGCGCACGAGCGGGTCCGTGACCGTGTCCGTGGTGGCTCGGCTGCGGGCTCACGGGAACGGGTGCGGGGCCGGATACGGTCGAGGGTCGTCGTCCCACGGCTGTGCTCCCTCCAGGATCGCGGCGCCCCGCGCGAGGCGCGGGATGCCCAGGACGCGGCGGTGGCGGTGCCCGAAGGTCAGGGGCACGGTGCCCGGGACCAGGACCTTCACGGCGTGCACGCCGAGCCCGTCCACCAGCTCGGGTGCGCTCTGGTCGACGACGACCACGTCGAGCTGCAGCGCGTGCGCGCGCTCCAGCAGCAGACCCAGCGCGTAGGCGACGTCGCCGGTGGGCAGCGCGTGCCGTGCGTGGTGCTCGGTCTCGGTGAGCGTGCCGGCCGGCGCCTCGAGGAACGGCCACAGGTGGCGTGCCTCCCACAGCGCGTACAGCCCCGCGTGGTCCTCACGCGTGCGCACCAGGTCGAAGTCGTCGAGCATCGCCCGGCGGCGCTCGGCCGCCGACGGGCTGTGCGCGCGCAGGTGCGTCACGCAACGCTCGACCGCGACGCGCACCGCGGTCCGCGCGTCCGGTCCCACGCCCGACGCGACGGCCAGCGCGGGCGCACGCCCCGAGCGCACGGCCTGCTCGTCGCCGGTGACGACCGCGAGCGCGACCGGCACCCGCAGGTCCGAGGTCAGGTCGAGCACCCGCAGCCGCAGGCCCCGCTGCGCGAGCTGGTCGCGCGCCGCCGCGAGCGCACCGCCCGCGGTGGGCAGCACCTCGACGAGCCGCGCGCGGGTGTACCAGGCGAGCAGCGCCGCGTCCCGCTCGACGACCTCGAGCAGCCCGTGCAGCACGGCCTCCTCGCGCGTCGCGCCGACCGCGCAGCCGTTCGACGTGGCGTGCAGGAACCGCGCCCCGACGCCCTGCTCGGACGCGTACGCGACGTGCTCGGGCACCAGCACCGCGCGGTCCTCGCGCGTCGAGCGGGCCCACACCCAGCTCGTCGTGCGGCCGCGCGCGAACGGCTCGTACGACGACCCGCCGCCGACGAGGTCGTGCTCGCCCAGGCGTCTTGGGTCGACCGCGTGCGCCGCGACCTCGTCGAACGCGGCGACGACGACCGGAACGGACGGGCGGCGGTACCCGCCGAGCACGCGCTCGAGGCCCTCGAGGACCGCCGGCACCTCGCTGTCGGCGTACGTCGTGGCGCGCCCGTGCCCCGTCTCGAACCGTGCGCGGCCCGGGACGACGGCGGTGGCGACGACGCGCGCGAACGGCGACTCCTCGTCGGGCTGCACGTGCGTGACCGGGCCGAACCGCGGGTCCATGAGGTGTGCGCGCAGCGCCTCGCGCGACGCGGTGCGGGTGCGCAGCGGCGCGGCCAGCGCGGGCTGCGGCGTGCGCACGTCGAGCGGCTCGGGCGCCTGCGGGGGCAGCGCGCACACGACGCACGCGGGGTGCGTCAGGAAGTGGTGCGTCGTGAGCTCCCCGGTGGCGCGGTCGAGCGCGAGCACCGCGCGGCGCCACACCGTCGGCTCGTCGGCCAGCACGCGCTCGACCATCGCGCGCACGACGCGCGACCAGTCGAGCCCGACCGGGCAGGGAGGGCCGCCCGCGGTGCCCGGCGACACGTCGGTCCACCAGGCGAGCGCGCAGTCCGCGCACCCGCCCTGCCCGTCCGGCACGACGAGCGGTCCGACCAGCACGTGGCTGCCGTGCGCCCGCACCGCGAGCGACCCTCCCGCGGCGGTGAGCCGCGCTCGCCCCTGCGCGAGCGCGACAGCGACGGCGTCCGCGACGTCGCTCGTCACGTCCATGACGCCACCGCCGCGTGCACGCCGACGCCCCCCCAGCCGTCGGCGCGGTCCGGTTCGACGAGCTGCACCGCGCCCGCGGCGACCGCGGCCCGTGCCCACGCGTCGACCTCGGCGCGCACGGGCGCCGAGCGGGTGTCGAGCACGTCGAGCACGGGGTCGGGCGTGACGAGCGCGGCCTGCGACGACTGCCACTGCGCGAGGCCCACGGCCCGCAGCAGCGCCCCGGCCGCTGCGGCGGCCGGGCTCGTCGCGACCGCTCGCCCGAGCAGCTCGCCGTCCGCGTCCCGCACGTCGACGCGGCACAGGCCGCTGCTCGACCTGGCGAGACCGACGCCCACGCGCACCCCGAGCCGGCGCGTGAGCGACGTGTGCAGGCGGCTCGCCTGCGCGTCGAGCGTGAGCTGGTCCAGCGGCACGGGCCGCCAGCCCAGGTCGGAGCGCTCGACGAGCCGTGCGACCGCGTCCGCGCGGGCCGCCGCGGCGGCGACCCCGAGCCCGAGGCTGCCCGCGCGGTGGACCGCCGGGCCGGCGGGGACGCGCAGCGCGTCGAGCACGACGTCGACGCGTGCGGCTGCCGTCGTCGTGCCGATCCCGCCGAGCGTGCGGCCCTCGTCGTCGACGAGCGCGGCCAGGCCGACGGGCGACTGCGGCAGGTCGAGCGGCAGCGGCTCGCCGACCGCGCCGAGCACGGGGTCCCACACGGGCTCGAGCCGCGCGAGGGCGACCGGGTCGGCGGGGACGTCGCGCGTCGCCCACGCGTCGACGTCGAGCACGCGGCCGTCGCGCCCGAGGCGCGGCAGCGCCACGTGCGGACGCCGTTCGCTGACCAGGCCGCTCGTGGTGACGAGGTACCGCGGTGCCGGGGCAGGAGGCGCGGGCTCGACCTCGCGCGCGCTCGAGTCGAGCGTGGCGAGCGCGAGCTGCGCGCCGACGAGCTCGGCCAGCAGCGCCTCGGGCGCCGACGGGGCCTCGTCGTCCTCGCCCGGCCCCTGGGGCCGGACCCCGGGCCGCGGCGCGGACCGGTCCCCGGTGGTCCCCGGGGGCTCGTGGCCGCCCGAGCGCGCCACGCGCTCGAGCGCCGCGGCCTCGAGCCGCTCGTCGGCGTCGCGGTCGCACGGGCCGACGACGACCGTGCGCGCGTCGCCCGCGGCGAACGCGACCGGGCGCCACGACTCGTCGGCCGCCTGCCGCTCGACCCGCGCGAGCACGAGGCCAGGGACCGGTGCGGGCACGGTCGCCGGGACGGACCCCGCCGAGCTGCGCGGCGTGGGGTGCTGCGGCCCGGGGTGCTGCGGCTGGGGCTGCTGCGCCTCGGGGTGCTGCGCCTCGGGCTGCTGCGGCTCGGGCTGCTCCACGACGCGCGCGTACCCCGCGGCCCCGAGGTGCGCCACGACGCTGCGGACGACGGGCCCCGCACCACGGACACGCAGCGTCGTGGAGGCGACGAGCCGCGCCGCGGCCGCGGGTCGGCGCGTGACGGCCTCGAGGTGGTCGAGCGCGGGCACGGGCTCGGTCGGGGGCTCGACCTCGCGCAGCAGCTGGTGCGCGTCGAGCCGCTCGAGGATGCCCGCGACCACGGCGCGCCCGTGCTCGGGCACCGCCGCGAGCAACCGGTCGGGGCGCACGCCCGCGCGGAGGACGGGCTCGATCGCGGTCCACAGCGCCTGGGCGTCCGCGCCGTCGACGATCACCGCGCTCGAGCCCGCGCTGACGGCGATGCGGCCGTCGAGCTCGCGCGAGCGGGTGCCGCTGCGCAGCCGCACCTCCCCCCGCGGGTCTCGTGTCGCGATCGCGTCCATCGTGCTTCCTCCCACGCGTCGGGCGCCTGACCGCGCCCGGCGGTCGTCTGCCGGCGCCGGACGCGGGCCGCTGGTCTCGCCCGGGGCGACCTGCCGGTGGTCACCCGTGGAACGAGCAGAAACAAACCGAACGTCCGGCTTAGTTGAGGATGGACCACCGGGGTGCGAGCCGTCAACGGCTCAGACCAAGGCGACCTTCTCGGCAAACGAAACCGACCGCCCGTCTTGTTATGACCGCCCTCGGGGTCTAGCGTTCACTTGCACGGGAGGGCGTGCCGGACGCCCGAGACGTGGAGGCAGCCATGCAGCGCAGCAGCTTCGACCAGCGGTACGTCCACAAGCTCGACCCGTGGGCGATGCTCGTCACCGACGTGACGGGGCCGGGCGACGGCGCCCGGCTCGACCCGCAGACGCCGTGGGACGTCGACGTGGTCCTGCCGCTGGGCATCCCGCACCCCGTGTACGCCCACCAGAGCGCGGTGCTGCTGGCGCTCGAGGGCTTCCGGCAGGCGGGCACCGCGCTCGCCCACGTCGCGGGCGGTGTGCCCCTCGGGCACGCGTTCATCGCGTCGCGCGTCGCGATGAGCTGGGTGGTCGACCCGACGACGTTCGTCGGCGACGTCGCCGCGCGCTTCACGTTCCTCACGCGCTCGGCCGACCACCGCCGCGGCACGCTCGTGCGGCACGTGTTCGACGCCGAGGTCACGGTCGACGGCGAGCTCGTCGCGCACGCGTCGGGCGACCTGCAGTGCGTCGACCCGCGCGTGCACGCCCGCCTGCGGGCCGGCGCCCCCGCGTGGCAGGACGTCGAGCACCGCCACGACCCCGCGGCCCTGGGCGACGTGCGCACGACGACGGACGCGCTCGAGGCGTGGCTCGGCTGGGAGGCCGACGACCGCATGGTCTTCGACCACGGCGTCGACCACGTCCCCGCGATGCACCTGGCGCGCGCGGCGATGACCGCGCACCACCTGCTGACCGCCGCCGAGACCGTCACCGCGATCGACGTGCGGTGCACGCGCTACGTCGAGCTCGACACCGTCGCGGACGTCCGCGCGGTGCGCGACGGCTCGACGACCCGGACCGAGGTGCTGCAGGGGGGCACCCCGGCCGCGGTCATCACCTGCGCGAGCGGGACGCTGCCGCTCGACGAGCAGGTGGAGGTCCCGACCCGCACCGAGCAGCCGGTCCGGAGCGCGCTCGTCTAGGGCGCTGCGGGCGACGAGGGCGGCCCCGCCGACGGCGACGTCAGGCGCGCTGGAGGATGTCCGGGATCACGTGCTCCCGACCGGGCGCGACGATGCCGGGCAGCAGCACGGTCCACATCTCGCGCAGCCGGTCCATGAGGTCCTCGAGCCGCGTGGACGCGAACGACGCGGTCTGGATCCCGGTGAAGGCCGCGACGAGGAACCGGGACAGCACCTCGGGGTCGATCGTGTCCCGCACGTCGCCCTGCGCGATCGCGTGGCTGATCACGGCCGCCGTGGGCGCCGCCCACGCGTCGTACGTCGGGCCGCGGTCGTCGCCGCCCTCGGGGACCTCGACCGCGAGCCGCATGGCCGCGAGCGCGACGACGTCGTCACGCATGAGGTCGCCGAGCGCGTGGACCATCGAGACGAGGATCGCGAGGGCCGACAGGTCGCTGGACGCGAACTTGTCCTGCAGCTCGTCGTTGAGCTCGCGCTGCCGGTCGATCACCGCCTGCGCGAGGAGCTCCTTGGAGCGGAAGTGGAAGTACATCGCGCCCTTGGTCGCGCCCGCGCGCTGCGCGATGTCCGCGATGCTCGCACCGGCGAACCCGTGCTCGATGAACTCGGCCGCGGCTGCCTCGACGATCGCGTTCCTGGTCGCCACCGCGCGCGCCTGCTGCGCCACGTCGCCCTCCCTGCTGTCGGTGCAGCGGCAATATACCCGCGCAACCGGGACAAAGCATACCGGCCATCCGTCTTTTTTTGGTCGGACGACCGGCCGCTTCCCCGGCGGGGAGACCGAACGGCGCGCGCGTCGGCGCGTCAGGCCACCGAGGGCGTCCGCGCGCGCGTCACGCCCTCGACCGCGGCGGCCAGGCCGATCCGCGGCGCCAGACCGTCGACCTGCACGACCGCGGCAGGGCCGTGCGCGCGGTAGAGCTCGACGAGCGAGCGCAGCTCGTCGCGGCCGCCGAACGGGCACGTGAGCTCGAGCAGCGTCGTCGGCCCGTCGTGCACCACGTACGTGACCTCCGAGTCGAACCCGAAGGACGGCGCGACGCGGAACCGCACCGAGCCGACCTCGACCGGCGCGGGCAGCACGCGGCCCCGCACGTGCGAGACGCCGAGCAGCGTCGCCAGACCTCGGCGCTCGTCGTCGGGCAGGCCCTCGCACGCGTCGAGCGCGTCCATGTCGACCAGCACCACGCAGCCCGTGCCGGGCTCGTCGTCCTCGTCGTGCGCGCCCGGGTGCCAGGAAGCGTCCACCTCGAGCGTGAGGAACCCGTCGTGCGCGCTGTACGCCGTGCGGACCGCCTCCATGCGCTCCTCGAGCGGGAGGGCCTGCAGAGGGTTGCGGCGGGAGGTGGTCACGGCACCGCACGAGCACGAGATGGTCACCATGCCCCCAGGGTGGACCCCACCACCCACACGGACCACCGGCCACGCCGGGCCGGTGCGGATCGGCACGACGTCACCCCGACCCCCCCGACCTCGTCCCGACGTCACCCGGGCGCCGGCCGTCCGGTCCGACCGTCCGGTCCGCCCGGTTCGGGTGGGGTTCGGGTGCGCCACGCGGGTCACCGGGGAAGACTGACCGTGCGGCGGTCCTACCCACCGGCCCGTCGGGCGGCGAGAGTGGGGGCACCACGCGCGCCCCGCCGGCGCGCGACGACGCGAAGGAGGCGTGACATGGGTCTGGACGACCTGATCTCGAAGGCCAAGGGCGCCCTCGACGGCCACGAGGACCAGGCCAAGGCGGCGCTCGACAAGGCCGCCGAGGCGGTCAAGACGCGCACGGACGACAAGACCGACCAGACCGTCGACGACGTCGTCGAGAAGGCCAAGGACTTCCTGGACGAGCAGAAGAAGTCCTGAGCCGACGCACCGTCGCGGCGTCCGCGCCCCGTCGGCGCGCACCTCCTCGCGGGTCCGTCCCGCACGGCGGCGACGTGCGACGACGGGGCGCGGATACCATCGACACGGGAACGACGACGATCGCCACGTGACGGTCGGGTCGCCGCGTGTGCCGAGTGAGCCGAGAGGAGGTGGGTGTTGGGTTTCCTCGACCGATTCGAGAACGGGGTCGAACGGGCCGTGAACAACGTGTTCGCGAAGACGTTCCGCAGCGAGCTCAAGCCCGTCGACATGGCCAGCCGGCTGCGCCGGGAGGTCGACGAGCGGGCCGCCGTCGTCGGGCGGGACCGCACGGTCGTGCCGAACGAGTTCACGATCGAGCTCTCGACCCCCGACTACGACCAGGTGGAGGCCTGGGGCGCGGAGACGCTCGCCGACGAGTTCGCGGCGAACGTGACCGACTACGCCGCGGGCCAGCGCTACGCGTTCGTCGGCCCCGTGACGGTGAGCTTCGCGGAGAACACCGAGCTCGAGGCGGGCCGCTTCGAGGTGCACTCCGCGACCGTCCGCGGCGCCGTGGCGCCCGCGACGAGCGCCGCACCGAGCCCTCGCCACCCGCTGCTCGACATCGACGGGCAGCGCTACCTGCTCACCGGTCCCGTCACGGTCATCGGCCGTGGCTCGGAGGCCGACATCATCGTCGACGACCCCGGCGTGTCCCGCCGGCACCTGGAGATCCGGGTCGGCCCGGAGTCGGTGGTCGCGACAGACATGGGCTCGACCAACGGGCTGTTCGTCGAGGGCCACAAGGTCCCCGCGGCGACCCTGCTCGACGGCAACACCCTGACCATCGGCCGGACGCGGATCCTGTTCTGGACGGGCGGCGACCAGGACGTCGACGAGTGACCGGCCGGTGACGCCCACACGATGAGCGAGCTGACCATCACCCTGCTGCGGCTGGGCTACCTGGCCCTGCTGTGGGTCCTCGTGCTCTCGTCCATCGCCGTGCTGCGCCGCGACCTGTACGGCACGCGCATCACCAGGCGCCGCTCGCCCGCGGCGCCCGCCGCCGGACCCGCCACGACCTCCGGCCCGTCGACCGCCCCCACCCCCGTGGTCGCGCCGCGCTCGTCGCGCGGGCAGCGCGGGTCGCAGCGCTCGTCCCAGCGCGGCGCGCAGCGCGGTGCCCGGCTCGTCGTGACGCAGGGCCCGCTCACCGGGACGATCCTGCCGCTCGCGCAGTCCGCGGTCGTCGTCGGGCGCGCCCCGGGCTGCACGCTCGTGCTCGAGGACGACTACTCGTCGTCACGGCACGCGCGGATCTTCCCGCAGGGCGGCGCCTGGTACGTCGAGGACATGGGCTCGACCAACGGGACGTTCGTGCACGACCAGTCGGGCGACCACAAGATCTCGGGCCCGACGCCGCTCGCGCCCGGTCAGTCGGTCCGCGTGGGCCGCAGCGTGATCGAGCTGCAGGGGTAGGCGGATGACGGTCGCGCTGCGCTACGCCGCCAGGTCCGACGTGGGACTCGTGCGGAGCAACAACCAGGACTCCGCGTACGCCGGCCCGCACCTGCTCATGGTCGCCGACGGCATGGGCGGGCACGCGGGCGGCGACGTGGCCTCGTCGGTCGCGGTGGCGACGTTCGCGCCGCTGGACGACGAGTCGCACGGTCCCGACGACGCGCTCGACGAGCTCGAGTCCGCGCTCGACGAGGCGCGCGACGAGATCAAGGCCCGCTCGGGCGCCGAGCCGGAGCTCGCGGGCATGGGCACGACCGTCACGGCGATCCTGCGTGCGGGCAACAAGCTCGCGATGGTGCACCTGGGCGACTCGCGCGGCTACCTGCTGCGCGACGGCGTGCTCACGCAGGTCACCACGGACCACACGTTCGTGCAGCACCTGGTCGACATCGGCCGGATCACGCCCGCGGAGGCGGAGCACCACCCGCAGCGCTCGGTCGTCATGCGCGTGCTGGGCGACTTCGACGCCGACCTCACCCCGGACCTGTCGGTGCGCGAGGCGCGCGTGGGCGACCGGTGGCTGCTGTGCTCCGACGGCCTGTCGGGCTTCGTGAGCGCCGAGACCATCGGGACGACGATGCGCGAGCTCACCGACATCGACTCGTGCGCCGACCGGCTCGTGCAGCTCGCCCTGCGCGGCGGCGGCGGTGACAACGTCACGGTCGTGCTCGCGGACGTCGTCGAGCTCGACGACCTGCCCGACGGCGCGGCTCCGGGCACGGCGCCGCAGGTCGTCGGCGCGGCCGCCACGACGCGCGACGACCCGACCGTGGCCGCCGACGGACCCGCGGCCCGCGCCGCGGAGCTCGCGCAGGCCGCGGCGCGCGCGCAGAAGGCGGGCCTCGCGGGCGCCCGGCCCGCGGACGACGAGGACGGCGCACCCGAGGAGGTCGCCGACGACGAGACGGTCGCGGACCCGCCGCTCGACGACGAGGGCGACGACGACCCCGCGCGCCCGCGCCGGGGCCGCGCGCTCGTCGCGGGCGTCGCGGTGCTCGCGGTCCTCGTCGCGCTCGTCGTCGGCGGGTACGCGTGGACGCGCACGCAGTGGTTCGTGGGCGTGGACGGCGACGAGGTCGCGATCTTCCAGGGCGTCCCCGAGTCGCTCGGGCCGGTCACGCTCTCGACCGTCGTCGAGCGCACCGGCATCACGCTCGACGACATCGCGTCGCAGTACGTGCGCGACCGCGTCGTGCAGACCATCAACGCCGACGACCGCGCGTCCGCCCGCACGCTCGTCGACGAGATCGTCCTGGTCGACGACGCCGACCCCGACACCGGCTCCCGGCCCGGCGCCGGCGACGACCCCGTCCCGGGCGTGACCGCCGAGCCGAGCACGGAACCCGACCCCACGCAGCCCGCGACCGACCCGACCGGCGAGCCGACTGCGACGTCCACGCGTCTCGCGACGCAGGCGGCCGGCGCCGGCTCGGAGGGGTGAGCGCGATGGCCACCGTCGAGCCGCACCGGGTGCGCGCCGGACGGGGCGTCGAGCTCTGGCTGCTGGTGCTGGCGCTCGCGCTGGCGGTCGGCGCGTACGCGCTCGTCGGCCTCGGCACGTCCGACGAGGTGCCCGCCGACGTCCTGGGCTACGGCGCGGGGCTCGCGGCGCTCGCGCTCGGGCTGCACGTCGTGCTGCGCTGGCGCGCGCCGTACGCGGACCCCGTGATCCTGCCCGTGACGATCGCGCTCAACGGCATCGGCCTGGCGATGATCTACCGGATCGACATCGCGTACGAGGGCGCCGGCAAGGACCACGGGTTCGCCGGGCGCCAGTTGCTGTGGACGACGATCTCGGTGGTGCTCGCCGCGGCGGTGCTGATCTGCCTGCGCGACCACCGCACGCTGCGGCGCTACACGTACACCGCGATGGTCGTCGGTCTCGTGCTGCTCGGCCTGCCGCTGCTGCCCGTGCTGGGCACGTCGATCAACGGCGCGCGGATCTGGGTGAACGTCGGCTCGGTCGGCATGCAGCCCGCGGAGTTCGCGAAGCTCGCGCTGGCCGTGTTCTTCGCGGGGTACCTGGTGACGCACCGCGACACGCTCGCGCTGGCCGGCCCGCGGTTCGCGGGGCTGCAGCTGCCGCGCGCGCGGGACCTCGGCCCGATCCTCGTCGTGTGGGCCGGCTCGATCGCGGTGCTCGTGTTCGAGCGGGACCTGGGGACGTCGCTGCTGCTGTTCGGGCTGTTCGTCGCGATGCTGTACCTCGCGACCGAGCGCGTGAGCTGGGTCGTCATCGGCCTCGCGATGTTCGTCGGCGGCGCGGTCGTCGCGAGCAGCGTGTTCAGCCACGTCGGCGCGCGGTTCGACGCGTGGCTGCACGCGATGGACCCGGAGATCTTCGACCGGATGTACGGCGGCTCGGGCCAGCTCGTGCGCGGGCTGTTCGGCATGGCCAGCGGCGGGCTGTTCGGCACCGGCTGGGGCCAGGGGCGCCCGGACCTCGTGACGTACGCCGAGTCGGACTTCATCGTCCCGTCGCTCGGCGAGGAGCTCGGCCTGACCGGCCTGCTCGCGATCCTCATGCTGTACGTCGTGCTCACGCAGCGCGGCATGCGCGCGGCGATCGGCGTGCGCGACGGGTTCGGCAAGCTGCTCGCGGGCGGTCTCGCGTTCGTCGTGGCGTGGCAGTGCTTCGTCGTCGTCGGCGGCGTCACGCGGCTCATCCCGCTGACCGGCCTGACGACGCCGTTCCTCGCGTACGGCGGGTCGAGCCTGCTCGCGAACTGGATCATCGTCGCGCTGCTGCTGCGCGTGTCCGACGACGCGCGTCGTCCCGCGCCCGCCGCGCGTGGCGTACGTGCCGACGAGCCGCTGCCGGGCGAGGTCCCGGACGACGACGCGCCCGTGCCCACGCGCGTGCCGGCGGCCGCGGCCGCGCAGGGTGCGTCCGCGGGCGCCGAGCCCGACGACGAGCACCCGACCGAGCGCATCGGGGGGCTGTCGTGAACACCCCGCTGCGCCGCGTGGCGACCGTGATGCTCGTGATGTTCCTGGCCCTCATGGGCTCGGCGACGTGGGTGCAGTTCGTGCAGGCGCCCGGCCTCAACGCGGACTCCCGCAACGTGCGCACGCTGTACCGCGAGTTCGGCAACGCGCGCGGGCCGATCGTCGTCGCGGGCGGCGCGGTCGCCCGCTCGGTGAAGGTCGACGACTCGTTCGGCTACCAGCGCGAGTACACCGACGGCGAGCTGTACTCGGCCGTGACGGGCTTCTACTCGGTCGTGCACGGCAGCTCGCAGCTCGAGCGCGCCGCGAACGACCAGCTCACGGGCCGTGGCGACCAGCTGTTCTTCTCGCGCCTGCGCGACCTGGTGACGGGCCGCAAGCCCGAGGGCGCGGCCGTCGAGACGACGCTGGTCGAGGCCGCGCAGCGCGCCGCCTTCGAAGGCCTGGGCGACCAGCAGGGTGCGGTCGTCGCGATCGAGCCGGCCACCGGCCGCATCCTCGCGATGGTCTCGACGCCCGGCTTCGACCCGAACGCGCTCGCGACGCACGACGTGTCCGCCGCCAACGAGGCCTACGCGCAGCTCGCGGAGGCCGACGGCAACCCGCTGCGCTCCAACGCGACGCTGGAGACGTACCCGCCCGGCTCGACGTTCAAGCTCGTCACGGCCGCGGCGGCCCTCGAGAGCGGCGAGTACGACGCGTCGAGCACCCTGCCCGCGCCCGTGCGCCTCGACCTGCCGCAGACGAGCGCGACCATCGGCAACTTCGGCGGCGGCGGGTGCGGTGCGAACCCCATCACGCTCGCGGACGCCCTGCGCGTCTCGTGCAACACGGCGTTCGCACAGCTCGGCATGGACCTCGGCGACGACGCGCTGCGCGAGCAGGCGCAGCGGTTCGGCTTCGACGACGCGTCGCTCACGATCCCCATGGCGGTCGCGGCGAGCCGGTTCCCCGCGGAGGCGAACGCGCCGCAGACCGCCCAGTCCGCGATCGGCCAGTTCGACGTCGCGGCGACACCGCTGCAGATGGCGATGGTGTCCGCGGGCATCGCGAACGACGGCAAGGTCATGCGCCCGTACGTCGTCGAGCGCGTGCGCGCCGCGAACCTGTCGGTCGTCTCGCAGACGGAGCCCGAGGTCCTGTCGACGGCCGTCTCGCCCGGGACCGCCGCGCAGCTCACGGACATGATGGTCGACGTCGTCGCGAACGGGTCCGGCACCTCCGCGCAGATCCCCGGCGTGCAGGTCGCCGGCAAGACGGGCACCGCCCAGACGTCCGCGGACGCCGCGCCGCACGCGTGGTTCACCGCGTTCGCACCCGCGGACGACCCGCAGGTCGCGGTCGCGGTGCTCGTCGAGCACGGCGGCTCCGCGGGCTCGGAGGCCACGGGCGGGCGGGTCGCCGCGCCCATCGCCCGCGCCGTGATCCAGGCGGTGCTGGCCTCATGAGGACGACGGCGGGGCAGGCGCTCGGCAACCGCTACCGGCTCGTCCGGCAGATCGCGGTCGGCGGCATGGGCGAGGTGTGGGAGGGGTACGACGAGTCCCTCGCACGGCCCGTCGCGGTCAAGGTGCTCAAGGAGGAGTTCGCGGGGGACCAGGGCTTCCTCGAGCGGTTCCGCACCGAGGCGCGCAACTCCGCGGCCCTCTCGCACGCGAACATCGCGCAGCTGTTCGACTACGGCGAGCAGGACGGCTCGTCGTACCTCGTCATGGAGCTCGTCACGGGCGAGCCGCTGTCCGACCTGCTGGAGCGCGAGCCCGTGCTCCCGGTGCGGCGGCTGCTGCCGATCCTCGCCCAGACGGCGCGCGGCCTGCACGCCGCCCACGAGGCCGGCGTGGTGCACCGCGACGTCAAGCCCGGCAACATCCTGCTGGGCCGCGGCGGGCGCGTGAAGATCACCGACTTCGGGGTGTCGCTCGCGCGCAACCAGATGACCATGACCGCGACGGGCATGGTCATGGGCACCGCGCAGTACCTGTCGCCCGAGCAGGCCGTCGGCCGCCCGGCGACGCCGCTGTCGGACCTGTACTCGCTCGGGATCATCGCGTACGAGGCGCTCGTCGGGCACCGTCCGTTCACGGGTCCCACCGCCGTCGACATCGCGGTCGCGCACGTCAACACCCCGGTCCCGCCGCTGCCCAAGGCGATCGAGCCCAAGCTCGCCGACCTCGTCGTGCGCCTGCTGTCGAAGGACCCCGCACAACGCCCCACCTCCGGTGCCGCGCTCGCGCGCGAGCTCGACCGGCTGCTGCCGCGCACCCCCGCGGGCGGCGTGCCCGTGATCGTGTCCCAGCCGACCCCGCGACCGGTCACGCCGCCGCGCGCGCCGACGCCCGTCGGCGTCCCGCCCGGCACGCCCCCGCCGCCCGCGCCCACACCGGCCCCGGGCAGCGAGCGACCCCCGTCGTACCCGCCGCGGCGCAACCTGCGCCCCGACTCCGTGCCGCCCCGGCCCCCGGGCCCCCGGACCGGGCTGATGGGATCGGGCCCCCGGCTCGGGCGGTTCGGCCGCATGAGCTGGCCGCTGCTCGCGCTCGTCCTGCTGCTCGGCGCGCTGCTCGGAGCGGCGCTCGCCGGACAGCTCACCAAGGCGGACGGAGGCTCGTCCGGCGCATCTCTCGCCCGTATCGTGACCTGGACGTCCGTCGCGCAGCCCCCACCAGGTGGGATGATCGGCCCGGATGTCAGCCCTGCGCGCGTCGACCAGGGACCCCAGAAGGAAGTGAAGGACGCCTAGTGGTGGACAGCGGACCCCGCCTCCTCGCCGGCCGGTACGAGGTCGGTGAGCTCATCGGCCGCGGCGGCATGGCCGAGGTGCACATCGGCCACGACACGCGTCTGGGCCGGACGGTCGCGATCAAGATCCTGCGCTCCGACCTGGCTCGCGACCCGTCGTTCCAGAACCGGTTCCGCCGCGAGGCGCAGGCCGCCGCCGCGCTGAACCACCCGGCCATCGTCGCCGTGTACGACACGGGCGAGGACGTCGTCACGGAGCCCACGGGCGTCGTCGCGCACGTGCCGTTCATCGTCATGGAGTACGTCGAGGGCCACACGGTCCGCGACATCCTGCGCGACGGCGCCGCGGTGCCGATCGAGGAGGCCGTCGAGATCACGATCGGCGTGCTCTCGGCGCTCGAGTACTCGCACCACGCGGGCATCGTGCACCGCGACATCAAGCCCGCGAACGTCATGCTCACGCCCACGGGCGCGGTCAAGGTCATGGACTTCGGCATCGCGCGCGCCGTCGCGGACTCCGCCGCGACGATGACGGCCACGCAGGCCGTGATCGGCACCGCGCAGTACCTGTCGCCCGAGCAGGCGCGCGGCGAGCAGGTCGACGCGCGCTCCGACCTGTACTCCACGGGCTGCCTGCTGTTCGAGCTGCTCACGGGCCGGCCGCCGTTCACGGGCGACTCGCTCGTGTCGGTCGCCTACCAGCACGTGCGCGAGGCCGCGCCGGTGCCGAGCTCGCTCGCGTCCGACGTGCCCGAGTCGCTCGACCGCATCACCATGAAGTCGCTCACCAAGGACCGTGAGGCCCGGTACTCGAACGCCGCGGAGTTCCGCGCGGACCTCGAGGCCGTGCTGCGCGGCGGTGTGGTCTCCGCTCCCCCGGTCGGCGTCGCCGCCGTCCCGGCGCTCCCGGCGACCGACGCCACCCAGGTCATGTCCCCGACCGCGACGACCGTCGCCGCGACGCAGGCGTTCCCGCCCGCGACGCCGTGGGGCTCGACCGGCATCGGCAGCGAGCTCGCCGCGACGAGCACCGACGAGGACGACGACGAGAACAAGCGCCCCTGGCTGATCTGGGTGCTCGTCGGCATCGCCGTGCTCGCGGTCGCGGGCATCGTCGCGCTGCTCGTCGCGAACTCCGGGGACGACGAGCCGAAGACGGTGGCCGTGCCGACGGTCGCCGGCAAGACCGCGGAGGAGGCGTCCGCGGCCCTCCAGGCCGTCGACCTGGTCCTCGGCGAGCGGTCGCAGGAGGCGTCGACCACGGTCCCCGCGGGTCAGATCATCCGCACCGACCCGGCCGAGGGCACCGAGGTCGCGCCCGAGACCGTCGTCGACTACGTCGAGTCCTCCGGGCCCGACTCCGTGGAGGTCGAGGACGTCTCCGGGCGGACCGAGTCGCAGGCCGAGCAGATCCTGGAGGGCCAGGGCCTGGTGGTCAACGGCGACCGCAAGGAGGACAACAACCCGAACTTCCCCAAGGGCCAGGTCACCAAGACCGACCCGCCTGGGGGCGAGCTCGTCGACGCCGGCTCGAAGGTCACGCTGTACGTCTCCACCGGCATGGTCGACCTGCCCGACCTGGTGGGGAAGACGCAGGAGGAGGCGCTCGCCACGCTCGCCGAGCTCAAGCTCGTCGCGACCGTCAACAAGGTCACGACGACCGAGCACGAGGACGGCAAGGTCTTCGAGCAGGACCGCTCGCCCGGCCTCGTGCCGCAGGGCACGCAGGTGTCCATCCAGGTGGCGGTCGCCCCGCAGACGGCACGCATCCCGGACAACATCAACGACATGACGTTCGCGGAGGCGGCGCAGGCGCTCGACGCGCTCGGGTTCACGAACGTGCGGCGCGAGGAGCAGCCGTCCGACGAGCCGCGCGACGCGGTCATCTGGACCGAGCCCGGCGGCGGCACCGAGCTCCTGCTCGACGAGCTCATCATCGTCCACGTCTCGTCCGGCCCGCCGGAGCAGACCACGGAGCCCGACCCGGGCGGCTCGCCCGACCCCGGTGGCGAGGAGGGCGGCGGGCAGAGCGTCCGGCAGCCCGACGCCGCCCGGCGCCCCTGACGGGCGCGACCGACCGACGAACGCACGACACCGCCCCGGCTCGGGACTCCTGAGCCGGGGCGGTGTCGTTCGTCTGTGTCGTTCGTCGGTGTCGTTGCGGCTGCGTCCGGGGGCGGCCCCGGTGCCCGCTACAGGCGCACGAGCGGGTGCAGGCCCGCCGAGCGGGCGACCGCCTGGTCGTCGCCGCACAGCTCGAGCCAGTTCGCCAGCAGGCGGTGGCCGCCCTCGGTGAGCACCGACTCGGGGTGGAACTGCACGCCGTACAGCGGCAGCGTGCGGTGCTGCAGGCCCATGATCACGTCGCCCGTACGGGCGGTGACGACGAGCTCGTCGGACACCGTGCCGTCGACGACCGCGAGCGAGTGGTAGCGCGTCGCGGTGAACGGGCTGGGCAGGTCCGCGAGCACGCCCTCGCCCTCGTGCGAGACCTCGCTCGTCTTGCCGTGCATGAGCTCGGGCGCGTGCGTGACCGTCCCGCCGAACACCTCGCCGAGGGCCTGGTGGCCCAAGCACACGCCGAGCATGGGCGTGCCGGTCGCCGCGCACTCGCGGATGACGTCCATGCTCCTGCCCGCCTCGGCCGGCGTGCCCGGCCCGGGCGAGACGAGCACGCCGTCGAACTCGCCGCGCTCCTCGAGCGGCGGCACCGCGTCGTTGCGCACGACGACCGTCTCGGCGCCGAGCTGGTCGAGGTACCCGACGATCGTGTAGACGAACGAGTCGTAGTTGTCGATCACGAGGATCCGGGTCATCGTCACTCACCCACCGTGGTGTCGTTGAAGGGCATGTACGGCGCGACCGCCGGGAAGACCCACTGGAAGCAGGCCGCGAGCACCGCCGCCGCGAGGACCGCGAGCAGCAGCACGCGCACGACGGCCGGTCCGGGCAGGTGCCGCCAGAGCCATCCGTACATCATCGCCTCCCGTCCGCCCGCGGGTCCCGGGCATTCATGATGCACTCGGCAGCAGCTCGGCGGGCGTGCCGTCCGCCACGGGGGCCCAGTAGTCGAGGACGCCGTGCACGATGTACCGCTCGCGCGCGGAGAACATCGGGTGGCACGTGGTCAGCGTGATGGACCGCTCGGTCGGGGACTCGCCCGGACGGTTCGGCACGGGCGCGATGACCTCGGTCTGCGACGGGTGGACGACCTGCCAGGACGTCACGCGGTACACGTACCAGGTGTCCGAGCCGGGCCCGCCGTCGACGGTCGCGGTCCGCACGACGACCGCGTCGCCCTCCTGCAGCTCGGCGATCCGGTTGAACGGCTTCGCGAACGTGGTGCGGTGCGCGGCGAGCGCGAAGTTCCCGACGCCGCCCGGCATCGCGGTGCCCGGGTAGTGCCCGACGCCCAGCACGTCGAGCACGTTCGCGCGGTCCACGCCCTCGCTCACGGGACGCTCCGGCTCGCCGTCCCAGCGGGGCACCTGGATCGTCGCGAACGTCGTCATGTAGTCGACCTCGGCCATCACGGGCGGCTCGTCGCGCCGCGGGGTCGCGACGAGCGGGCCCTCGGGCGCCGCGCCGGTCGGCGTGGGCACCGCGACGCGCGGCAGCTCCCGGACCACCTCCGCCTGTGCGCGGTTGCCCTCGACGTCCGTCCACCACAGCTGCCAGACGAGGAACGCCAGGACGAGCACGCCGAGCGTGATGAGCAGCTCGCCGAGCACGCCGAGGGCGCCGTACGCCGCGCGCGCACCGCGCGACGGCCGGCGCTGGGCGCGGGCGTGGGTCGGGGTGGTCATCCGGCCGTGGGTCCCCCGCTCACGGTCGGCCCGGTGCCGGCACCGTCGCCGCCGTCGGGGCCGTCGTCGAGCTGCGTCTCGAGCGTGCTGACCTCCGGCTCGGCGACGGCCGCCGCGGCCTCGTCGAGACCGGGCAGCACCTGCGTGCCCTCGGGCACGGTCGCGTAGCGCAGGTCGGTGGAGCCGGCGTACGCGTCGATCTGCAGGTCGTCGTCGGACTCGACGGACCAGCCCAGCCCGACCGACACCGCGTCGGCGCGGTACGCGTTGACCTCGGGCGAGTCGGACAGCGCGGCGCGCAGCAGGTCGGGGTCGCCGACGGCGCGGATGACGTACGGCGGCGAGTAGACCTGGCCCTGCAGACGCAGCACGTTGCCGACGCAGCGGAACGCGCTCGTCGAGATGACGCGCTGGTCCATGAGCGACATCGCCTCGGCGCCGCCCGCCCACAGCGCGTTCATGACGGCCTGGATGTCCTGCTGGTGCACGACGAGCACGTCGGGGCTGATGTCCTCGAGGCCGGGCTGGTCCTGTGGGGCGTCGTCGAGCGTGACGGTCAGCCCGGGCCCGACGACGGGCAGCACGCCGGACTCGACGCGGTACCCGGTCGGCGGGACGCCGATCTCGGTGCCCGCCGCCGCAGCGGCGGACTCGGTGAGCGCGTCGACCTGCCCGCGCAGCGCGTCGACCTCGCCCGTGAGCGTCTCGACGCGCTGGACCTCGGCGATCGCCAGCTCGCGCAGGTCCTGCGGGTGGCGCTCGGCGTCGGACGCGCGCGCGAACTTGGCGTTCGCGGCGAACAGCGCGCCGGACAGCGCGAGCACGATCGTCACCGAGGCGGTCCCGCGCGCGACGCGGCGGTTCGCGCGGTGCGAGCGCTCGGTCACGCGCGCCTCCCTCGGGCTGCGCCCCCGGGGGTCCGCGGGGCTGGCTGACGGTCGTGCCGACGGTCCGTGCCGGCACGGTATTGTCGCCCACTACGCTAGGCGATGGTGCCGACCGTCCGGTCTCGGCCTGGTCTCGATCTCGGACCCCTCGGGGCCGACGAGCCCAGGCCCCCGTGCGCAGGTGCCGTCCGACCCCACCCGGTGGGGTGCGCACACCGCCCGTGCGCACCTCGTCGCAGAGCAGGAGATCTCGGTGCCCGAGTCCAAGTCACGCAAGAAGGCCACGTACACGCCGCCGGCGGAGAAGGCCGCGCCCAAGCCCAGCCCGCGCTGGTGGGTGCCCGTGATGCTGGGGCTCATGCTCCTGGGCCTGGTGTGGATCGTGACGTTCTACATCTCCCGCTCGGCGGGCCGCACGCCGGACCTCCCCCTGCCCATCGGCAGCTGGAACCTCGCGGTGGGCGCGGTGCTCATCATCACCGGCTTCAGCATGACGACGCGCTGGCGCTGACGCGCCGCCTCATGACGCCCGAGAGGCGCCGACCCTGACCGGGGTCGGCGCCTCTCGTCGTCTCTCGTCGCGTCCTGGCGAAGGATTCGCGACCCCGCTCGTCGTCCCCAGCGGTGGACACAGCTGTGGATAACTACACGCGTGTAGTTCCACAGGTGTGACTCGTGCTGTGGAGTGATCAGCGAGGACCGTAGAACGCTGTCCACAGGACGTCGCGTGGCAGTGTCCACAGCTCTCGGACCTCGGCGGGCGCCTGCCCGTACGCCCAGGTCGTGAGCGCGACGAGCAGCACGAGCGTCACCACGGGAAGCACGACCGCGACGAGCCGGCGCCGCTCGCGCGGCGCGAACGCGTAGCCGGCCGCGACGAGCGCCCCGACGACGAGCCCGCCCAGGTGCCCCTGCCACGAGATCCCGGGCACGACGAAGCTGAACACCATGTTGATCGCGATGATCCCGAGGATGCTCTGCGCGGGGTGACCCGAGCGCCACATCACGACGAACGCGGCGCCGAACAGCCCGAAGATCGCGCCGGACGCACCCACCACGCCGCCGTACCAGCTCGACCAGCCGAGCGCCGCGGACAGCAGCACCACGACCGACCCGCCGATCGCGCTCAGCAGGTACAGCGACACGTACCGCACACGCCCGAGCTGCATCTCCAGGTACGGGCCGACGGCCCACAGCGCGACCATGTTGAGCAGGATGTGGAAGAACGACCCCTCGGAGTGCAGGAACGCCGAGGTGAGGAACCGCCACGGGTCCACGTGACCCCAGAACGGCGAGTAGTACCAGCGGTTCGTGAAGTCCGGGACGGTCTGCTGCGCGATGAACGCGACCACGCAGACCGCGATGATCGACAGCGTGACGACGGGCCGGATGCCCGGCCGGACGACGCCCCCGAACTGCGTGCGCGCACCGCGCTGGGTCGCGGCGGCCTCGCGCACGCAGTCGACGCACTGCACGCCGACCGCCGCGGGCCGCTGGCAGTCCGGGCACACCGGCCGCCCGCACCGCTGGCACCGGACGTACGCGACGCGGTCCGGGTGGCGCGGGCAGACCGGTGGTGCCTGCTGCTCTGGCTGCTCGCTCAGCGTCAGTCCTCGATCTCGACCGACTCGATCACGACGTCCTGCACCGGGCGGTCGCCGGGACGCGTGGGGGCCGTCGCGATCGCGTCGACCACGGCACGGCTCGCGTCGTCGGCGACCTTGCCGAAGATCGTGTGCTTGCCGTTGAGCCACGTGGTCGGGGCGACCGAGATGAAGAACTGCGAGCCGTTGGTACCGCCGACCTTGCCCGTGACCGGGTCGAGGCGCTTGCCGGCGTTCGCCATGGCGAGCAGGTAGGGCTCCGTGAAGCCGAGCTCCGGGTGGATCTCGTCGTCGAAGTTGTAGCCCGGGCCGCCGCGGCCCGTGCCGAGCGGGTCACCGCCCTGGATCATGAAGCCCTCGATGACGCGGTGGAACACCGTGCCCGCGTACAGGGAGTCGTTGCGCGTGGCGCCCGTCTTCGGGTCCGTCCACTCCTTGGTGCCCTTCGCCAGGCCGACGAAGTTCGCCACGGTCGTGGGGGCGTGGTTCGGGTAGAGCTCGATCCGGATGTCACCGGCCGTCGTGTGCAGGGTCGCGAACATGCGGCCAAGTCTGGCACGGCACCGCTCGCGGGTCCGCTGCACGCGCGCCCTCGCGGTGGCAGAGTGGGAGGTCAGACCCGGACACGTGGGGAGTGGACATGCCTTTGAAGAGCCGGCCCAACATCGACGTCGACACCGAGCAGCTCAAGAAGCAGGCCGGTCTGGCGGCGGACCAGGCGAAGGCTGCGGCGGGCACGCTCAAGGACGCGAGCTCGGCGGCGGCGTCGAAGGCCGCGGACGCGGCCGTGCTCGCCAAGGAGTGGACCGCGCCGCGCGTCGAGGCGTTCGTCGACTGGCTGCTGCCGCGCGTCGACCACCTCTACAAGGAGAGCGTGAAGGCCGCCGCGCCCAAGGTCGAGCAGGCGGCCGAGAAGGTCTCGCCGGCGATCGACACGGCGCACGACAAGCTGGTCGACGAGCTGCTGCCGAAGCTCGTGCAGGCCGTCAACGAGGCCGCCGAGCGCGCGGGTGCCGCCGCGGAGAAGGCCGTCGACGCCGCGTCGACGAAGGCCGCCGCAGGCGTCGCGGGCGTCGCGGCCGCCGCCGCCGCGAAGTCGAAGGCGGAGAAGAAGCACACCGGCGCCAAGGTGTTCTGGACGCTCCTGGGCCTGATCGGCCTGGGGGCGGCGTTCGCCGCCTGGAAGCGGTCGCAGGACACGAGCGACCCGTGGGCGGAGCCGTGGGAGCCGACCGACGCGCTCGGCTCGTCGACCGCCCCCGCGCACGACTCGCTGCGTGAGCGCACCGCCGACGCCGCGGGCGATGCCGCGGACGCACTGGGCGAGGCGGCCGGCGTGGCCGTGGCCAAGGGCCGCGACGCCGCGTCGAAGGCCGGCCACAGCATCGCCGAGGCCAAGGAGGAGATCGGCGAGAAGATCGCGGAGGCCAAGGAGGAGATCGAGGAGAAGCTCGGCGAGGCGAAGGAGGCCGCGACCGGCACCGCGCGCAAGGCCACGCGCCGCGCGGCTCCGAAGAAGCCGACGGGCGAGTCCGCCACCGACGACACGAAGTGACCGCCCGCCGCGGAGCACGCTGAGCCACCACGAGGCCCGGCCACCACCCCGGTGAGCCGGGCCTCGCCGTGCACGCGGGGGACGACACGAGCGCGAATCGTTTAGTTCGTTGTGGTGGTTCCTCCCCCGATCCGACGATTCGCCTGGCGTGTCGCACCGGGGCGACGTCCCGTCCGCGACCGCCAGTGTCCGCGCGTCGGGAAGAGGAGCCATGCGTCCGCGAACCCAGTCCCCCCACCCATCCAGCAGAGCCACAGCCGGCCGACGGACCCGCGGGCGCACCCGCCTCGCCGCCGGCGTGAGCCTCGCCGTCGCGGCCAGCGCGCTCGTCGTCCCCCTGGCGACGTCCGCGAGCGCCGCTCCCGACTTCAACTACGCCGAGGCGCTGCAGAAGTCGATGTTCTTCTACCAGGCCCAGGCGTCCGGCGACCTGCCGGCGAACTACCCCGTCTCGTGGCGCGGCGACTCCGGCCTGCAGGACGGCTCCGACGTCGGCGTCGACCTCACGGGCGGCTGGTACGACGCGGGCGACCACGTGAAGTTCGGGTTCCCGATGGCCTTCACGACGACCATGCTCGCGTGGGGTGCCGTCGAGTCCCCCGGCGGCTACACGAAGTCCGGGCAGCTGGACGAGCTCAAGGGCAACCTGAAGTGGGTCAACGACTACTTCATCAAGGCCCACACCAAGCCCAACGAGCTGTACGTGCAGGTGGGCGGCGGCGAGGCCGACCACAAGTGGTGGGGTCCGGCCGAGGTCATGACGATGGCCCGCCCGGCGTACAAGATCACCGCGTCCTGCCCCGGCTCGGACGCCGCCGCGGAGACCGCGGCCGCGATGGCGTCGTCGTCGCTCGTGTTCGCCGACTCCGACCCGTCGTACGCGGCCACGCTCGTCACGCACGCCAAGCAGCTCTACTCGTTCGCCGACACCTACCGCGGCGCGTACTCCGACTGCGTCAAGGACGCGCAGGCGTACTACAAGTCGTGGTCGGGCTACCAGGACGAGCTCGTGTGGGGCGCGTACTGGCTGTACAAGGCCACGGGTGACGCGACGTACCTCGCGAAGGCCGAGGCCGAGTACGACAAGCTCGGCACGGAGAACCAGTCGACGACGAAGTCCTTCAAGTGGACCGTCGCGTGGGACAACAAGCAGTTCGCGACGTACGCGCTGCTCGCCATGGAGACGGGCAAGCAGAAGTACGTCGACGACGCGAACCGCTGGCTCGACTACTGGACCGTCGGTGCCGAGGGCCAGAAGATCGCGTACTCGCCGGGCGGCATGGCCGTGCTCGACTCGTGGGGTGCGCTGCGGTACGCCGCGAACACCTCGTTCGTCGCGCTCGTGTACTCCGACTGGATCACCGACTCGACGCGCAAGGCCCGCTACCAGGACTTCGGCGTCAAGCAGATCAACTACGCGCTGGGCGACAACCCCCGCAAGTCGTCGTACGTCGTGGGCTTCGGCGCCAACCCGCCGACCGCGCCGCACCACCGCACCGCGCACGGCTCGTGGCTCGACTCGATCACGACCCCCGCGGCCTCGCGCCACGTGCTGTACGGCGCGCTCGTCGGCGGACCGTCCGCCGCGAACGACGCGTACAAGGACGACCGGCAGGACTACGTGGCCAACGAGGTCGCGACCGACTACAACGCCGGCTTCACGTCCGCGCTCGCCTACCTGGTCGACCGGTACGGCGGCACCCCGCTGGCGAGCTTCCCCGTGGCGGAGACGCCGGACGGCGACGAGATCTTCGTCGAGGCGCAGCTCAACCAGGCGCCCGGCTCGACGTTCACCGAGGTCAAGGCCATGATCCGCAACCAGTCGGCGTTCCCGGCCCGGTCGCTGACCAACGGCAAGCTGCGCTACTGGTTCCGCACCGACGGGTTCGCGGCGTCCGACGTGACGCTCACGGCCAACTACTCCGAGTGCGGCTCGCAGTCCGGCAAGGGCGTCTCCGCGGGCGGCGACCTGGCGTACGTCGAGCTGTCGTGCGCCGGCCAGAACATCCACCCCGGCGGCCAGTCGCAGCACCGGCGCGAGCTGCAGTTCCGGCTCACCGGCCCCACCGGCTGGGACGCGACCGACGACCCGTCGTTCGCCGGCCTGACCCAGACGGGCCTGGCCAAGACGAAGAACATCACGCTGTACGACGGCACGAAGCTCATCTGGGGCACCGAGCCGACCGGCACGCAGGTCCCGGACGACACCACGGCCCCGACGGCGCCCGGCCTGCCGGTCGCCTCGTCCGTGACGTCGACGAGCGCCACGCTCACGTGGTCCGCCGCGACGGACGACACGGGCGTCGTCGGGTACGACGTCTACCGCGTCCAGGGCACGACGAGCACGCTCGTCGCCTCCCCGACGACCACCACGACGTCGCTCACCGGCCTGACCGCCGGCACGGCGTACACGTACAACGTCAAGGCGCGCGACGCCGCCGGGAACGTGTCCTCGGCCTCGCCGTCGGTCACGTTCACGACGACGACCGCACCGGCCGACACGACCGCGCCGACCGTCCCGGGCACGCCCGCGGCGTCCGCGGTCACGACGACGGGCGCGACCCTGTCCTGGACCGCGTCGACCGACGCGGGCTCGGGCGTCGCGAAGTACGAGGTGCTGCGGGTCTCCGGCACGACGACGACGCTCGTCGGCTCCCCGACGACGCCGACGTTCACGCTCACGGGCCTGACGCCGAAGACGTCGTACACGTACGCGGTGCGTGCGGTCGACGTCGCCGGCAACACGTCCGCCGCCTCCTCGTCGGTCACGTTCACGACGCTCGAGGAGACGACGACACCCCCGGGTGCGTGCACCGTCACGTACACGCCCAACAGCTGGAACACGGGCTTCACCGCCTCGGTGAAGATCACCAACTCCGGCACGTCGGCGCTCACGTGGGCGCTCGCGTTCGACCTCACGGCCGGGCAGAAGCTGAGCTCCGGCTGGAGCGCCGACTGGGCGCAGTCCGGGACCACCGTCACCGCGAAGGGCTTCTCCTGGAACGCGACGCTGGCTCCCGGTGCGAGCACCGAGATCGGCTTCCAGGGCACGCACGGCGGCCAGAACCCCAGCCCCACGACGTTCACCGTCAACGGCGCGGTCTGCAGCTGACCTGACCGACCCACCGGCGAGGGCCGGCATCCCCCGCGGGTGCCGGCCCTCGGCGCGTCCGGACGTCCGGGGGTGCGTCGCGTGTGGGCGCGGGAATGCACTTGCCGCGGGTGGGCCCGGATCGGTTGGCTGGGGCGATGGACCTCGTCGAGATGTGGCCCCCCGCGGGCGTTCGCGTGCTGTGCGGTGACCTCGAGCTGCGCTACCTGGACGACGAGCTGCTCGTGCACCTCGCCGACCTCGGGGCCGACGGGATCCACGACCCGGCCACCATGCCGTTCACGCGCTCGTGGACGCGCGGCACGCCCGACGAGGTGCGCCGGTCGATCCTGCAGTACCAGTGGGGCCTGCGCGGCGCGTTCTCGCGCGAGAAGTGGTCCCTCGAGCTCGCGGTCCTGCGCGGCGGCGAGGTGCTCGGCATCCAGGGTGTCTACGCGCAGGACTTCGCCGTGACCCGCGAGGCCGAGACCGGCTCGTGGCTCGGGCTGCGGCACCACGGGCAGGGCGTCGGGACGCGCATGCGGCTCGCGATCCTGCACCTGCTGTTCGACGGCCTCGGCGGCGAGCACGCGACCACGTCCGCGTTCGCGGACAACGGTCCCTCGACCGGCGTGACCCGGCGGCTCGGCTACGCGCCCAACGGCGAGACCGTCGTCGCGCGCGAGGGCGTGGCCGCGAGGTCGCTGCGGTACGTCATGCACCGCGCCACGTGGGAGGCGCGCGGCCCCGAGCTGCGCCCCGACGTGACGCTCGAGGGCGTCCCGGCGCTGCGCGCGTTCCTGGGGCTCGACGAGCCCGCCGACCCCTCCCCCGTGCCCGGCGACGACGCGCCGGTCCCGACGAGCGCGGTGCCGGTCCCAACGAGCGCGGTGCCGGTCCCCGTGGACGCCCCGGCGCTGCGCTCTTCCCGCTGAGGGCGGGTTCGGCCAGGCTGGGGTCGTGACCGTCCCGGGACGGTCGTGGCAGCGAGGGGGTGGGGGTGTGACGAGGACCGACCACGCGCGTGGTGGTCGCCGGTTCGCGGTCGAGCAGGCGCTCGCACCGCACGTCGAGCCGCAGTGGGCGCAGGACGTGCTGCTCGAGCTGCGGGTGCTCGGAGTCGACGGCACCGACATCGCGCGCGTCCTGTCGGACGTCGAGGTGCACGTCGTCGCGACGGGTGTGGCCGCCGCGACCGCGTTCGGCGACCCCGTCGCGTACGCGCGCTCGCTCGCGCTGCCGGTCGAGCCCGACGACGGGCAGGACGCCCGGGGTGTCGACGTCCTGCAGAGCGCCGCGCAGATCGTCGGCGTGATCGTGCTGTTCGGCGGCGCGTCCGCGTTGGGCCGCGGCGAGGACGCGGCCGTGACGTGGGGGATGCTGTGCTCCGCGCTGCTCGCCACGGGGGCGACCGCGCTGCTCCTGCGGCACGGCGAGCGGGTGCTGCGCGCCGTGGTGCGCTCGCGCGCGCGGCGGTTCCTGGTCACGGTGCTCGCGATCGCGATGGTCGTCGCCGTGCTGCTCGCCGTGCTCCCGACGCTGCTGCTGACCGCGGAGGCGTTCACGCTCCGGGCCGAGGTGGCGCTCGTCGTCGGCGCCGTCCTGTTCCTCGGCGCGACGACGCTCGGCATCGTCCGCGGCGCACGCATCCCCGACGACCCGATCTCGCTCGCCGAGCGCGGCACCCCGCAGCGGCGCTGGGTGTGGCTCAGCTCCGTCCCGCTGGTGGTCGCCGTGGTGCTCGGCGTCGTGGCGATGTACTTCCTGGGCCGCGCGTCCTGACCGCGCGTCCTGACCGTGCGTCCTGGCCGTGCGTCCTGATCGCGTCCTGGCCGCGATACCCGACCGCGCGCCCCGGCGTCAGGACAGGAACAGCGCGCGCAGCCGGCTGGTGGTGAACGCGACGCCGATCGCGATCATCGCGGCGAAGTAGCCGACGTGCGCGAGCATCCCGACGTGCAGGGCGCCCGTGGTGAGCCCGCGCACGAGCTCGACCGCGTGCCACAGCGGGAACGCCTTGATGACCCACTGGATCGGCTCGGCGTACACGGACAGCGGGTAGAACGTCGCCGAGAACAGGAACATCGGCAGCAGGACGAAGTTGATCCAGTCCATCTGCTGGAACGTCTTCATGTAGCTCGTGACGGCCATGCCCAGCGACGCGAAGCCGAACGCGATGAGCAGCACCGCGGGGATCGCGAGCGCCGCGGTCCACGACAGGTTGAGGCCCAGCACCTGCATGACGGTCATGAACCCGACCGCGTACACGCCACCGCGCAGCAGCGCGTAGACGATCTCCCCCAGCGCGACGTCCAGCGGGCCGATCGACGTCGCGAGCATCGCGTCGTACAACTTGCCGAAGTGCATCTTGAAGAAGACGTTCCACGTCGAGTCGTAGATCGCGCCGTTCATCGCGGACACCGCGAGCAGGGCGGGGGCGATGTACGCCGCGTACGGCACCTGCTCCCCCGTGCCGAGCGTGACGTCGCCGATGAACGTGCCGAGGCCCCAGCCCATCGCGAGCAGGTAGAACACCGGCTCGAAGAACCCGGACACGACGACGGTCCAGTTGCTCGCGCGCGTGGCCGCCAGCGCCCGCTCGACGACGGCGCGCACGTTGCCCGAGTACAGCGCGCGCACGCTGCCGGCGCGCCGCTCGTCGGCAGGGACGGTCACCTGGTCCGACGCCGTGGTCGATGCCGTGCTCATCCGCGCAGCCTCCCCGTGAACACGCGCCGGGCGACGAACCAGCCGACGACCGCCAGGACCGCGAGCACCGCGACGTGCGCGGCCCACGGCCACGCGTCCGGCCCGGGGCCGTACGACGCGAGGCGGCCCAGCTCGCTCGCGTGCCAGATGGGCGAGACCCACCCGATCCACTGCAGCCCGACGGGCAGCGTGTCGATCGGGTAGAACGTGCCGCTGAACAGGAACAACGGCGTGAAGACGAACCGCTGGACCATCGCGAACTGGCCCTTGTCCTCCTTGAGGCTCGCCGAGAACGCGAGCAGCGGCAGGCCGAACGCGAGGCCGGCGAGCACGCCGACCGGCGCCATGAGCGCGCCCGTGAGCGGGTCCCCCACCGCGCCGAACGCCACGATCAGGCCGTAGTACGCCACGCAGACGAACACCATGCGCAGCGTCACCGCGATGACCAGGCCCGTGCAGATCTGCTGCGGCGACGCCGGCGACGCGTTCATCCCCCAGAAGATCCGCCGCCACCGGAAGCCGCCCATGACGGTGTACGTGAACTCCTCGGTGGTCACCGAGACCGCGGCGGTCGCGAGCAGCGCGGGAGCGACGAACCACAGGTAGTCGACCGGCCCGTCCGGTCCGCTCGCCACGGGGACCTCGAGGAACGCGGCCAGGCCGAGCCCGATGCCGAGCATGTAGAGCAGCGGGCTGCCGATGCCCGTCATCACCACGGTCCAGCCGTAGGACCGCATCTGCTTGAGCTGGTGCTCCGCGATGTACCACGCGCCGAACCGGCGCGGCCGGATCGCACCGGCGTGCGCAGCGGCGACCATCTCGTGCGCGCCCGCGTCGGCGCTCGTCGTCGTCGCGCTCATCACTCGACCAGGCTGCGGCCGGTCAGCCGCAGGAACACGTCCTCGAGCGACGAGCGCCGCACGAGGCTCGTCGTCGGGTGCAGCCCGAGGTGCGCGACGCGCTCGAGCAGCGCCTCGCCGTCGTTCGTGTACAACAGCACACGGTCCGGAAGTACTTCATGGCGTTCGACCAGGTGAGCGAGCTGCTCGGCCGCCGACGCGTTGCGGTCGGAGCCGAACCGCAGCTCCACCACCTCGCGCGTCGAGTACTCCCGGATCAGCGCCGCGGGGGAGCCCTCGGCCATGATCCGGCCGTGGTCGACCACGATCAGCCGGTCGCACAGCTGCTCGGCCTCGTCCATGTAGTGCGTCGTCAGCACGAGCGTCGTGCCGCGCTCCTTGAGGCGGAACAGCCGGTCCCACAGCACGTGCCGCGCCTGCGGGTCGAGGCCCGTCGTCGGCTCGTCGAGCATGAGGATGCGCGGCTCGTTGATCAGGGCCCGCGCGATCGTCAGACGCCGCTTCATGCCCCCCGACAGGTCGTCGACGCGCGCCTTGGCCTTGTCCTCGAGCTGCGCGAACTCCAGCAGCTCGTCGGCCCGGCGCGCGCACACCGCGCGCGGGATGCCGAAGTACCGGCCCTACACGATGAGGTTGTCCCGCACCCTCAGCTCGGTGTCGAGGTTGTCCTCCTGCGGCACCACGCCGAGCTGCGAGCGGATCTCGGGCCCGTGCGTGTCCGGATCGAGGCCCACGACACGCAGGTCCCCCGACGTGCGCTGCGAGACCGCGCCGATCATCCGCATCGTCGTCGACTTGCCCGCGCCGTTGGGCCCCAGCAGCCCGAACGACTCGCCCGGCGGGACCTCGAAGTCGATGCCGTCGACGGCCGTGAAGTCACCGAACCGCTTGGTCAGCCCGCGCGCGGAGATGACCGGCGCGACGCTGCTGCCGGTGGTCGACGAGCCCGTCGACGAGCCCGTGGGAGCCGGGCCGGACGACGACGCGGGGGACGAGGGGAGTGCGGTCACAGTCGGTCACGGTAACCCGCGGCACCGACACGCACCGAACCCTTTCGACCGACCTCTCGCCGTGCGGGGTGCCCAGATCGCCCGTAAGGTCCCATACCTGCCAGAACCCCTCACTGTCAAGGAGTTCGACATGACCATCACCGGGATCATCAGCGCGATCATCATCGGCGCGATCATCGGCGTGCTCGGCCGGCTGTTCGCCCGCGGCCGCCAGCGCATCGGCGTGCTCGGCACCATCCTCGTCGGGATCGTCGCCGCGCTCGTCGGGACGTTCCTCGCCTCGCTCATCGGCGTGAAGGAGACCCCCGGCGTCGACTGGATCGAGCTCGCCCTCCAGATCGGCCTCGCGGTCCTGTTCGTCAGCGCCGTCTCCGGCCGCCGCCGCCGCGCCCTGCTCTGAGCCGTCCGCCCCGTCCGACGCACCGGCGTCCGGAGCCGGCGGCGGGAGCCCTTGGGCCCTGCCCGTCGACTCCGGGCGCCTGTAGCGTCCCCCCATGATCCTGGCCGACCTGCAGTCCCGTGTGCGCATCGCGCTGACGAACACGCTCGTCGAGGAGTGGACCCTGTTCACCCCGACCACCGGGACCAGCCGACCGAGCGAGCGCACCATCGCGTTCCACCTCGGCTGGTACGTGCGCCAGACCGTCGACCGGACCTGGGACGTCGACGCCGAGTACGACCGCTCCGGCATGGTCCTCGAGCAGTCCGTCCGGTACGACGGGCACGTCCCCAACCTGATCGTCCACCACCGCGGCCTGCTCGGCCCCGAGCACAACCTCCTGCTCGTCCACGTCGCCGTGGACTCCGCCACCGACGAGCGCGAGGGCCCCGGCATCGAGACCGCCCTCGCGCTGCAGCGACGGTTCGGCTACCGCTACGCGATGCTCCTCGACCTGCGCCTGCTCACCGAGGGCCGCCGCGCGTCCGTCACGCCGTACTGGCAGTGGACCACGCTCGAGCACGGCCCCGAGCACCCCGAGCCCGCCCCGGTCTACACCGACCGCGTGCTCGCCGAGATCACCGAGCGCGCCCGCCGCGCCGGCGACTGACGCTCCCGCACGCCTGCGCTCGGCCGCCCGACCGCGGCCGCCCAACCGAATCCCGCTCGGCCCCGTTCTGTTGGCGACAGGTCGGCCCGACCAAGGGGGACAGACGCAGTGGCATGGGAACAGATGCTCGACAGGGTGGTGCGTGAGCGCTACCCACGGCTGCTCGCGCACGCGACGCTGCTGACCGGCAACCGCGCGGACGCGCAGGACGTGCTGCAGGACGCGCTCGTCGCGACGTTCTCGGGACGTGCGCGCTTCGCGACGGTGGCCGAGGCAGAGGCGTATGTACGACGAGCGGTCACGTCTCGGTACATCGACACCGTCCGGCGCCGCGACTCCGAGCGGCGCGCGCTGCGCACCGTCGGCTCGCGGCCGGTGCGGCCCGTCGAGCTCGAGCCGACGGGCGTCGCCCGCGAGCTCGTCGACGCGCTCGCCACCCTCCCGGCGCGCGAGCGCGCCTGCGTGGTCCTGCGCCACGTGGAGGACCTGTCCCTGCGCTCGACCGCCGAGGCCCTGGGCCTCAGCGAGGGAGCGGTCAAGAGGTACACGGCCGACGGGCTCGCGGCGCTCAACGCGCTGCTGGGGACCACGGCCGGCGACGACGAGCACGTCGTCGTGCGGATGAAGGAGGTGCGCGATGCGTGAGCTGGACGCTCTGGTGAACGAGGCGCTCGACGCCGACGAGGACGCCCTGACCCGGGTGCTGAGCCTCGAGGACCTGCTGATCGACGTGCGCCGCCGCACGCGCCGACGCCGCGTCGTGCGGACCGCCACGACCTCGGTCTCGTCCGCGGCCGCCGTCGGGCTCGTCGCCGTCGGCGCGTACGCCCTCGCGGGCGCCGACCACCCGAAGCCGAACCCCGCCCAGACCACCACGCCGCACGAGACCGCGACGGCCACCCCGACCCCCTCACCGACCACGCAGGCACCCGCCCCGACCACCAGTCCGGATCCCGGCGCCCGCAGCGTCCCGACGGCCGACCCGGCGTCGGTGCTCGCTGACGCGGGGACCGCGTTCCAGGTGTTCGGCCCCGACGGGTCCGTCCTCGACGCCGTCGAGCTCGCCGCGTCCGGACCTGTCGCAGCCGGGGCCGACGACTTCCGCACCCAGGTGCCGGGGTTCCCCGACCGCCCGAGCAACATCGCCGCGACGTCCACCGAGGGCGTGTACGTCGCGTCGCGGTACCAGGACAGCGACGAGGACAACCCCTACCCGGGGAGCGACGTGGGCACGTGGGACGGGTCGACGTTCCGGCCCTGGACCAGCACCACGACGATCGTGGACGAGGACGAGGTCCGCATGGTCGGTCCGCTCACCGTCGCGGACGGCTGGGTCGCCTGGCTCGAGAGCACCGGTCACGACTGGTGGATCGGCCGGTGGCGGGTGTTCGCGGCCCGCGAGGACGGCAGCGACCTGCACCTCGTCGCACGCAACGAGGACTTCCTCGACCCCGCGCTCGACGAGACGGTGCCCGACTCGACGGTCGTGATCCTCGACGGCCGCGTCTACTGGTCGACGGTCCGGCCCGACCTGACGCCCGGCGACCACGTCGACGAGTCCGACACGGTCGTCGTCTCCCGGGCGCTCGACGGCACCGGCGAGGTCCGCCTCGAGGCCGTCGGCGCCACGCTCGTCGCCGGCGGGTTCGGCCACCTCGTGGTGCACATGACCGATCCCGGGTCGGGCGGTCTCGTGACGGGACTGCTGAAGGACGGCCGGCTGCGCCCGCTCGTCGCGAACGGCGGCGAGCTGGTGGCCGTGGGCGACGGCTTCGTCGCCTTCGGCCACGAGAGCGACCTGTACGTCCTCGGCCTCGACGAGCCCACGCTGGGCCGGATCTCGATACCCGGCGTCGAGGGCGGCGGCCGCGTCGTCGCCGATGCGGGCCATGTGGGGTGGACGGTGCGCATGCTCGAGGGAGACGACGAGCTGCTGCTGCACTACGACGTCGGCGGCGACGTGCTGCGCAGCACCGATGCCGCGTCCGCGTGGGCGACGCACGCGGGTGTCATCGACACGAGCGACTACCCGGACCCGTGGACGCTCGTGGAGTGGACGGACTGACGCACTGCCCGCATGCACGAGGCCCCCGACCACGTCCGGTCGGGGGCCTCGTCGTCACCCCGGCGCCGACTGCGCACGTTCGGGTTCCAGCGCACACCTTCTGCGTGCGCACTCGCGCACGAACGTGCGCGGTCGCCGGAGGGTACGGCGGGGGAGGGGCGGTCAGGGTCAGCATGGTCGACACGAACATGGAGCCCTCGTGACGGCGCTCCTCGACGACGGGGAGCTGCGGCCGCTGAGCGTCACGCCCGTCTCGGACCTGGCGGTCGGCGATCACTTCGTCGCCGTCGGCGACGGCGCCGACCTCTACCTCGTGTGGTTCGACGAGCCGCGGGTCACCCGCCTGAGGGCGCCCGGCGTCGAGGCGGCCACCCCGTTCGTCGCGGACGCGACCCACGTCGGCTGGCGCGCCACGCTGCGAGACGGAGGCGGGCGCGTGAACGTCCGCTACGACCTCACCACGAACACGCTGCGCACGACCGACTCGACGGTCGTCTGGGCCACCGGCACCGGCGCGTTGCCCTCCACCGCGGACAGCCCCGAGCCCTGGACCATCGTGGAATGGGCCGACTGACGCGCCCGTGAGGAGCGAGTGGCCCCGGACCGCCACCGGTCCGGGGCCACATCGTCGTCACGCCGACCACCCCACTGCACACGAACGTTGGCGGCGGGGCTGGGACCATGTTGGTGGAGCAGGCTCAGGCTGCCGGATGGATGAGGCACCTACTGGCGCAACAACGAACGAGAGCCCGGCCGATGGCCGGGCTCCCCACGATGAACGATGACGCGGGACATCGATGAACGATGCCCCGCGTCATCACACTGGGTGGAGCCAAGGGGACTCGAACCCCTAACCCCCTGCTTGCAAAGCAGGTGCGCTACCAATTGCGCCATGGCCCCCGGCTCGGCCAGGGGCCGAGGGGTCGATCACTCGAAGGTGTCGGTGACCTCCGACCACAGGTCCCGCTCGTCGCGGTCCTGCGCGACCTTCTGGTACACGACGTATCCGACGGCGGCCAGGGCCACCAGGAGCAGGAGCTTCTTCATCGGGTCCCCCACGTGGTCGGGAGTGGGCCTAACAGGACTTGAACCTGTGACCTCTTCCTTATCAGGGAAGCGCTCTAACCGTCTGAGCTATAGGCCCGTCGCGCGCAGCAAGCGCTGCGCGCCGGATGAGACTACCCCAGCGCGGGCCCGCCGCCCAAACCGGCGACGGCCCGCCGAGGTGCCTCGTGGGTCACTCGTGCGTCACTCGTCGGTCATCGTCACGTGCAGCCCGCCGACGAGCGCCGCGACGATGTTGTAGAGGAACGCGCCGATCGTGGCGAGCGCGGTCAGCAGGAACACGTCGACCACGGCCACGAGCGTCGCACCCGAGATCACGCGCTTGAACTCGACGTACTGCAGCACGTCGACGTTCGACTCGGTCCCCGTGACCTGGGTGACCAGGTCGTTGATGTTCGTGAACACGTGCAGGCCGTTGAGCGTGTACCAGACCACCGCGACGGCCACGACGAGCAGGATGCCGAACGCCACGGACAGCAGGAACGACAGCTTCATGACCGACCACGGGTCGATCCGGGAGATCGCCAGGCGCACGCGGCGCGGACCGCCCGCGGCGGTGACCGTGGGGATCCGGCCGGTGGCAGGACGAGCGCCCGCCGTGCCCGACGCAGGGGCGGTGGTCGACGTGCGCGGCGGGACCGACGGCGGGTTGGTGCCGGTCGCGCCCGCGGACGCCGGCGGCGCCGTGGGGGTCGTGGTCATGGCGGGGTCCTCGTTCCGGGGCCGGGTGGCCGTGGAGATCTTGGCGCTCGTGGCGCCGGCCGCCTTCTTGAGCCAGGCGGAGGTCTTGTCCACGGCCGCCATGAGCGGGGTGGGCGGGTCGTGCGGCTGCGTGCCCGACGGGCTCGCGCTCGTCGTGCCGACGCGCGCGGCGTAGTCGGAGTGCTCGGTGCGCTCGGAGTGATCGGTGCGCTCGGTGTCGGGCGCCTCGTGCTCGTCGTCCCGCGGGGGCGTCGGCACGGGGTCCGGGCGGACCGCCGTGCCGTGCGACGGCCCGTTCCCGCCCGAGTCCCTGCCGCCGGGCGACGCGACCGTGCGCGCCGACGACGACGAGCTCGGGCGGTTGCGGGGCGGGATCGAGGGGGGAGCGGGGTCCGTCATGCGTCCTCCGTGGGCGTGTCGGGCGCGTCAGCCGCGCTCGGGTCAGCCGCCGGGTCAGGGTCGGTGGCGACGCCGGACGCGTCGCTCTCGCCGACCACGGTACCGGCATCGTCCTGCTCCTGGCGCTCGGTGTTGCGAGCGACCGCGATGATCCGGTCGCCCGAGTCGGGCTTGGCGAAGATGACGCCCTGCGTCGTGCGGCCCGTGGCGTGCACCTCCGCGACCGCGGAACGCACGACCTTCCCGCGTTCCATGATCACCAGCACCTCGTCGTTCCCGTCGACGACGAGCGCGCCGACGAGGTCGCCGTTCTGCTCGGGCAGGTTCGCGACCCGGATGCCGAAGCCGTTGCGGCCCTGCTGGCGGTAGTTCTCCACCGACAGCGCGGTGCGCTTGGCGATGCCGCCCTCCGTGACCGTGAACAGGAACGCGTCCTCGCGGACCACGTCCGCGGCCAGCAGCTCGTCGTCGCCCCGGAACTTCATGCCGGTGACACCGCTGGTCGCACGGCCCATCGGGCGCAGCTGCTCGTCGTCGGCGGTGAACCGGATCGACTGGCCCTGGCGCGAGACCAGGATCATGTCCTGGTCCGCGTCGACCAGCCGCGCGGACACCAGCTCGTCGGGCCGGCCCTCGTCGTCCTCGCGCAGGTTGATCGCGATGACGCCGCCGGAGCGGTTCGAGTCGTAGTCCGTCAGGCGGGTCTTCTTCACCAGGCCGCGCTTGGTCGCGAGCACCAGGTACTCCGCCTGCTCGTAGTCGCGCAGCGCCAGGACCTGCGCGATCTTCTCGTCGGGCTGGAACGCCAGCAGGTTCGCGACGTGCTGACCCTTCGCGTCACGGCCGCCCTCGGGCAGCTCGTACGCCTTCGCGCGGTACACGCGCCCCAGGTTCGTGAAGAACAGCAGCCAGTGGTGCGTCGTCGTGACGAAGAAGTGGTCGACGATGTCGTCCTCGCGCAGCTGGGCGCCCTTGACACCCTTGCCGCCGCGACGCTGCGCGCGGTAGTTGTCGCTGCGCGTGCGCTTGGCGTAGCCGCCGCGGGTGATCGTGACGACCATCTCCTCCTCGGCGATGAGGTCCTCGACCGACACCTCGCCGTCGAACGGCAGGATCTGCGTGCGGCGCTCGTCGCCGTACTTGTCGACGATCTCCGCGAGCTCGGTCGACACGATGTCCCGCTGCCGCTGCTCCGAGGCCAGGATCGCGTTGTACTCCGCGATCTCCGCCTCGAGCACCGCGTACCGGTCCAGGATCTCCTGGCGCTGCAGCGCGGCCAGGCGGCGCAGCTGCAGGTTGAGGATCGCGTTCGCCTGGATCTCGTCGACGTCCAGCAGCTCCATGAGGCCCGTGCGCGCCTCGTCGGCGTCGGGGGAGCGGCGGATCAGCGCGATGACCTCGTCGAGCGCGTCGAGCGCCTTGAGGTAGCCGCGGTAGATGTGGATCTGCTCCTCCGCCTTGCGCAGGCGGTACGCCGTGCGCCGGCGGATCACGTCGAGCTGGTGCGCCGTCCAGTGCCGCACGAACGCGTCGATCGACAGCGTGCGCGGCACCCCGTCGACGAGCGCGAGCATGTTCGCGCCGAACGTGTCCTGCAGCTGCGTGTGCTTGTACAGGTTGTTGAGCACGACCTTCGCGACCGCGTCGCGCTTCAGCACGATCACGAGGCGCTGGCCGGTGCGGCCCGACGTCTCGTCGCGGATGTCCGCGATCCCGCCCACGCGGTTCTCGCGCACCAGGTCCGCGATCTTCTTCGCCAGCGCGTCCGGGTTCACCTGGTACGGCAGCTCGGTCACGACGAGGCAGATCCGGCCCTGGATCTCCTCGACCTCCACGACCGCGCGCATCGTGATCGAGCCACGGCCCGTGCGGTACGCCTCCTCGATGCCCTTGCGGCCGAGGATCGTCGCCGACGTCGGGAAGTCCGGGCCCTTGATGCGCTGCATCAGCGCCTCGAGCAGCTCCTCGCGGCTCGCGTCCGGGTGGTCCAGGTGCCACTGCACGCCCGCGGCGACCTCGCGCAGGTTGTGCGGCGGGATGTTCGTCGCCATGCCGACCGCGATGCCCGCCGAGCCGTTGACCAGCAGGTTCGGGAACCGGGCCGGCAGGACCTGCGGCTCCTGCGTGCGGCCGTCGTAGTTGTCGCCGAACTCGACCGTGTCCTCGTCGATGTCCCGCACCATCTCCATGGCGAGCGGGGCCATCTTGCACTCGGTGTACCGGGGCGCGGCCGCCGGGTCGTCACCGGGGGAGCCGAAGTTCCCCTGGCCCGCGACGAGCGGGTACCGCATCGACCAGTCCTGCACCAGGCGGACGAGCGCGTCGTAGATCGCGCCGTCACCGTGCGGGTGGTACTTGCCCATGACGTCGCCGACGACGCGGCTGCACTTCGAGAACTGGCGGTCCGGGCGGTAGCCGCCGTCGTACATCGCGTACAGCACGCGGCGGTGCACCGGCTTGAGGCCGTCGCGCACGTCGGGCAGCGCGCGCCCGACGATGACCGCCATCGCGTAGTCCAGGTACGACCGCTGCATCTCGAGCTGCAGGTCGACCTGGTCGATCCGGCCGTGCTCGATGCCGTCGTCGTTCGGGATGTCGGTCACGTCAGTCCTTCGGGTGGTACGGGGGCCAAGCTCGGAAAGTCAGTGCTGCGTTCGTCGATGCCTCTGCCGGTATCGACATCTTGCGGGGCTCGCTTCGCTCACTCCTCAGATGTCGAGGAACCGCACATCCTTGGCGTTGCGCTGGATGAAGGAACGACGAGCCTCGACGTCCTCCCCCATGAGGATCGAGAAGATCTCGTCGGCGGCCGCGGCCTCGTCCAGCGTGACCTGCAGCAGCGTGCGGTGCTCGGGCGACATGGTCGTCTCCCACAGCTCCGAGTAGTCCATCTCGCCGAGACCCTTGTAGCGCTGGATCGCGTTCTCCTTCGGCAGCCGCTTGCCGGCGGCCTGACCCTCGGCGATGAACGCGTCCCGCTCACGGTCCGAGTACACGTAGTCGTGCTCCGCGTTCGACCACTTGATCCGGTACAGCGGCGGCTGGGCCATGTACACGTGGCCGTTCTTGATGAGGTCCGGCATGTACCGGAACAGCAGCGTCAGCAGCAGCGTGCGGATGTGCTGGCCGTCGACGTCCGCGTCGGCCATGAGGACGATCTTGTGGTACCGCAGCTTGGCGATGTCGAAGTCCTCGCCGATGCCCGTGCCGAACGCCGTGATCAGCGCCTGCACCTCGAGGTTGCCCAGCGCCCGGTCGAGCCGCGCGCGCTCGACGTTGAGGATCTTGCCGCGGATCGGCAGGATCGCCTGCGTGCGCGGGTTGCGCCCACGCACCGCCGAACCACCGGCCGAGTCGCCCTCGACGATGAAGACCTCGCACTCCTCCGGGCGGTTCGACTGGCAGTCCTTGAGCTTGCCGGGCATGCCGCCCGACTCGAGCAGACCCTTGCGGCGCGTCGCCTCACGGGCCTTGCGGGCCGCCATGCGCGCGGCCGCGGCCTGGATCGACTTGCGGATGACGTCGCGCGCCTCGTTCGGGTGCGAGTCCAGCCAGTCGCCGAGCTGCTCGTTGACCACGCGCTGCACGAACGTCTTCGCCTCGGTGTTGCCGAGCTTCGTCTTCGTCTGGCCCTCGAACTGCGGCTCGCCGAGCTTCACGGAGATGACGGCCGTCAGGCCCTCGCGGATGTCGTCGCCCGTGAGGTTGTCGTCCTTGTCCTTCAGCAGGTTCTTCTCGCGCGCGTAGCGGTTGATGAGGCTCGTCATCGCCGCACGGAAGCCCTCCTCGTGCGTGCCGCCCTCGGTCGTCGAGATCGTGTTCGCGTACGTGTGGACCGACTCCGAGTAGGCCGTCGTCCACTGCATCGCGATCTCCACCGAGATCCGCTTCTCGGTGTCCTCCGACTCGAAGTCGATGACCTCCGGGTGCACGAGCTCGACCTTCTTCGCCGAGTTCAGGTGCTTCACGTAGTCGAGCAGGCCGTCGTCGTACCTGTACGTGACCGTGCGCGCGGCCGGCTTGTCCTCGGTGTCGGGTGCGTCGGCCTCGCCCGCGACCTCGTCCTCGGTGCCCAGGTGCCGCGGACGCTCGTCGGTGAGCGTGATCTGCAGGCCCTTGTTGAGGAACGCCATCTGCTGGAACCGGCTGCGCAGCGTCTCGAAGTCGTAGTCGACGGTCTCGAAGATCGTGTCGTCCGCCCAGAACGTCTGCTGCGTGCCCGTCGCGTCGGTCGGCTCGCCCTTGCGGATGCCGCCGACGGGGTGCCCGCCGTTCTCGAAGTCCATCTCCCACGTGAAGCCGTCACGCTTGACGACCGACTCCACGCGCCTGGACAGCGCGTTCACCACGGACACGCCGACGCCGTGCAGACCGCCCGAGACCGCGTAGCCGCCGCCGCCGAACTTGCCGCCCGCGTGCAGGATCGTCATGACGACCTCGAGCGTCGGCTTGCCCTCGGTCGGGTGGATCGCCACCGGGATGCCACGGCCGTTGTCGACGACACGCACGCCGCCGTCGGCCAGGAGCGTCACCTCGATGTGGTCGCAGTACCCGGCGAGCGCCTCGTCGACGGAGTTGTCGACGATCTCGTAGACCAGGTGGTGCAGTCCGCGCTCACCGGTCGACCCGATGTACATGCCGGGGCGCTTGCGGACCGCCTCCAGGCCTTCGAGGACGGTGATCGCGTCGGCGTCGTAGCTGCCGCCGGACTCGGGCTTGGGGCTGGGCTGCTCGGCCACGGGCGGGGGTGCTCCTCGAGATCTGCGAAACGCGCCGGAGCGGGCCGCCCGACCGCGAGGAGGGCAGATCACTCCGTGACGCTGGAGTTCCGGGCACCAGGGCGCCAGGAATGACCCTAGAAGTCTACCCGCACCACAGGCCTGGACCCCGCTGAAAGGCCCCCCGACGCCCGGCGGGTTCCGTGAAGGTCCGGAATCCGCGTGTGCGCGCTCACCCGTACGTGTCGCGCACGCCCCGGCCCTTGACGCTGCGCGGGCCCCGCCCGAACCCCGGACCGCCCGGGCCCTGCACCTCGATCTCGACGACGGCGCCCTCGCCGACCGCCTCCGCAAGCGTACGCAGCATCGTCGGCACCGCCCAGCGCAGGTTCGTCGCCCACGCCGTCGAGTCCGCCCGCATCGTCAGCACGCCGCCGTCGAACGACACGTACTGCGTGTGGGACGCGACCTCCTCGCCCAGGATCTCGGCCCACCGCGCCTGGATCGTGCCCGCCGTGACCCCCGGCGACCACGCGAGCTGGCCGATCAGCTGGTCGAGCGCCTCGCCGACCGTGCGCGGGTCACGCCCGCCCGGCCGCGCGTCGCCGAGCTGCACCTCACGACGACCGCGCGGCGCGTCACCCGGGCGCAGGCCGCGTCGTCGAGCGCTCTCCTTCGCGCGGCCCAGCGCCGCGGCCGCGACCTGGCGCTCGGGCGTGAGCTCGACGAGGTCGCGCAGCGCATGCGTACCGGTCCCGGTGCTCGCACCCGGGCGCGCGCTCGTCGTGCGTCCCGCCTGGTCAGAGGACACGCGAGACCTCGCCCGCCATGACGTCGACGCGGCCGCCGGCCAGCGGCTCCGGCACGTCCGCCGCGACCGCCGCCGTGATGAGCACCTGACGCGCGGGCGCGACGAGCTCCGCGAGCCGCTCACGGCGGCGGGCGTCGAGCTCGGCGAACACGTCGTCCAGGATGAGCACCGGCTCGTCGTCCGGTCCACCCTGCAGCCCGCCCGCCGTGAGCACGCGCCACGACGCGAGGCGCAGCGCGAGCGCGAACGACCAGGACTCGCCGTGGCTCGCGTACCCCTTCGCCGGCAGGTCCGCGAGCGTGAGCACCAGGTCGTCGCGGTGCGGTCCGACGAGGCACACGCCGCGCTCGATCTCCTTGGGGCGCAGGCGACCCATCGCCTCCAGGAGCTGCGCCTCGACCAGCTCGACGGGTGCGTCGTCGGTGCTCGTCGAGCCGGCCGGGCTCGTCGCCTGCTCCAGCGCACCGTCGAGCGACGCCTTGTACGCGATGCGCGCCGCGCCCTGCCCCGCGCTGACCTGCTCGTACGCGGCGGCGACGTGCGGCGCGAGCTGCGCGACGAGCCGGCGACGCTCCACGACGATCTGCGCACCCAGCTGCGCGAGCTTGCCGTCCCACACGTCCAGCGTGCGCAGGTCCGCACCGCCCTGCCGCGACCGCGCCGCCGCACCCGCCGACTTCAGCAGCGCCGAACGCTGCCGCAGCACGCGCTCGTAGTCCGCGACCGTCGCCGCCGTGCGCGGCGCGAGCTGCACGAGCAGCGCGTCGAGGAACCGCCGGCGGCCGTCCGGGTCGCCCTTGACGAGCGCGAGGTCCTCCGGCGCGAACAGCACCGTGTGCAGGATGCCCAGCACGTCACGCGCCCGGACCGGGCTCCCGCCGTTGACGCGCGCCCGGTTCGCCTTGCCCGCCGTGATCTCGACCTCGACGACCGTCGCGCGCGGCCGCCCCGGCTCGAGCTCACGCACCACCTTGGCCCCCACGACCGCACGCTGCTGACCAGCACGGATCAGCGCCGCGTCCGTCGGGACACGGTGGCTGCCGAGCGTCGCGACGTACCCGATCGCCTCGACGAGGTTCGTCTTGCCCTGGCCGTTCGGGCCGACGAACGCCGTGATGCCCGGGTCGAGCTCGACGTCGGCGTGCGCGTAGGACCGGAAGTCGGTGAGCTGCAGGTGGGCGACGTGCACGGCGGTGTCTTCGGGTCCGGATCTCGGGTGGGGCGCGGGTCAGGCGGGCGGGGCGGGCTTGACCGCGTGGCCGCCGAACTGCTGACGCAGCGCCGCGACGGCCTTCATGGCCGGGGACTCGCCCTGGCGGGACGCGAACCGGGCGAACAGCGCGGCCGAGATCACCGGTGCCGGCACCGCGAGGTCGATCGCCTCGTCGACCGTCCACCGGCCCTCGCCCGAGTCCTCGACCCAGTCGTCGATCGCCGCGAGGCCCGGGTCCTGCTCGAGCGCCCGCACGAGGAGCTCGAGCAGCCAGGACCGCACGACCGTGCCCTGGGTCCACGCGCGCATCGTCCCGTGCACGTCCGTGACCAGGTCCTTCGCCGCGAGCAGCTCGTAGCCCTCGGCGTACGCCTGCATCAGGCCGTACTCGATGCCGTTGTGCACCATCTTCGAGTAGTGCCCCGCGCCGACCGTGCCGGCGTGCACGAACCCGTCCGCGCGCTCGCCCTCCGGCCGCAGCGCGTCGAACACCGGCATCGCGCGCTCCACGAGCTCGGCATCACCGCCGACCATGAGGCCGTACCCGTTCTCCAGTCCCCACACACCGCCCGAGACCCCCGCGTCGACGAACCCGATGCCGTGCTCGCGCAGCAGCGCCGCGTGCGGCTCGTCGTCCTGGTAGTACGAGTTCCCGCCGTCGATGACCAGGTCACCCGCCGTCAGCAGACCCGCGAGGTCGTGGATCACCGCGTCCGTGACCGCGCCCGACGGGACCATGACCCACACGACGCGCTCGCCCGCGGGCAGCGCCTCGACCAGCGCCTCGAGCGACGGCACGTCCGTGACGTCGGGATTGCGGTCGTACCCGACGACCTCGATCCCGGACCGGCGGATGCGCTCGCGCATGTTCGCGCCCATCTTGCCCAGCCCGACCAGACCGATCCTCATGACGCTCGTCCTTCCCTCGCTCCGCCGCGGGCCACCCGCCGCGCCCCGGGTCGTCAGCTCGCGAAGCGGATCGGCACCAGCAGGTAGCGGTACGTCTTGTCGTCCTCGCCCTCGAGCGAGCCCTGACCCGTGAACTCGACCGGCTTGTTCGGGTGCGTGAACGACATCCGCACGAACGGGGTGTCGAGCGCGCCCAGGCCGTCGGCCAGGAACTGCGGGTTGAACGCCACCGAGATGTCCTCGCCGTCGAGCGTCGCCTCGAGCGCCTCCGACGCCTGCGCGTCGTCGCCCTGACCCGCGTCGAGCACGACCTGGCCCTGCGAGAACGACAGACGGATCGGGGTGTTGCGCTCCGCGACGAGCGCGACACGCTTCGCCGCCTCCACCAGCGGGGACGTCGCGACGACCGCGTGGATGGGCGTCTCGTCGGGGAACAGCCGGCGCACGGGCGGGTAGTCGCCGTCGACGAGCAGGCTCGTGCTCTGGCGGCCGCCGGCCTCGAAGCCGATCAGGTCCACGCCCGCACCCGTCGACAGGCTCACCGTGACGGAGCCGGCGCTGCCCAGGGACTTCGCGGCGTCCGACAGGGTGCGGGCGCGCACGAGCGCGACCGTCGAGATGTCCGGCGACGCCGGCGTCCACGTGAGCTCGCGCAGCGCGAGGCGGTAGCGGTCCGTCGCCAGGAGCGTGACCTTCTCGCCCTCGATCTCCACGCGCACACCCGTGAGCAGCGGGAGCGTGTCGTCGCGGCTCGCCGCGACCGACACCTGCGCGACCGCGTGCGTCAGGGCGTCACCGTCGACCGTGCCCGTCACCGGCGGCATCACCGGGAGGTTCGGGTAGTCCTCGACGGGCATCGTGAGGAGCGTGAAGCGGCTCGCGCCACACGTCACGACGACCTTCGTGCCGTCGAGCGTCACGTCGACCGGCTTGTCGGGCAGCGCACGCGAGATCTCCGCCAGCAGACGACCCGACACCAGGACCGTGCCCGGCTCGGAGACGTCCGCGGGGATCTGCGAGCGTGCGGACACCTCGTAGTCGAAGCTCGAGAGCTGGATGACACCGGTCGCGTCGGCCTCGATGCGCACGCCCGCCAGGACCGGCACCGGAGGACGGGTCGGCAAGCTGCGCGCCGTCCAGGTGACGGCCTCGGCGAGAACGTCCCGCTCGACCCGGAACCTCATGGATCACAACCTCTCGTCGTTCTCACTGCTCAGTCGTCACGCGAACACTACGCGAGTGGTCCGACGCGGGGAGTCCCGCCGTTCGTGTCATTCGCCGGGCGGAGGTCGTCGTCGTCCTCGTCCGTCCTGGTCGGCGGTCGTCGCGCGTCGCGCGAGGCGGCCGCCGTGCACGCAGCGAAGGTGTGTGGATCCTCTGCGTAGGAATCTGTCGTCGTCGTCATCGCCCTTGTGCACGGTGTGGACAACCGGGTGTCGTCGCAGGTCGCGTCGCCGACGGCCGTGTGCAGCCGGCGTGTGGACGACGAGGCCCGGGCTGTGGGCGAGGGTGCACGGTCGATTTCCTGTCGCTCGTCGTCCACCGTGGCGTCCCCGGCCGTCCACATGACAGGGCTCGTCGTCCACCGTTGTCCACAGGACTGTTCACAGGTGTGTGTATTCGTCCCATGCATGTCTCCATCTGGGGATGAAGGTGGGGGCCGGAGGCTCCCGAGATGTCCGAATCTGTCCCGTTCTCGTGCCGAGCTCGGTGATGGGATCTGTCGCGGATGGCAAACACCCAGGTCAGCGCGTTGTTCGCGAAGCGGTCAGAGTGCCCCGCGGCCGATCGGGTGACGTTCTGCACATAGTCCACAGGTCCGTGGGCAGCCTTGTGGAAAAACCTGTGCATCCACAGGTGTGACGCGTCTCCCACCAGGCCGGCAGCGCCTCGCCTGGGGGCGGCGTCGGACGGTCAGCTGCGGCTCTGCTGCTTGATGCGGTTCGTGAGCTCCGTGACCTGGTTGTAGATCGAGCGGCGCTCCGCCATGAGCTCGCGGATCTTGCGGTTCGCGTGCATCACCGTCGTGTGGTCACGACCGCCGAACGCCTGGCCGATCTTCGGCAGCGACAGGTCCGTGAGCTCGCGGCACAGGTACATCGCGATCTGGCGGGCCGTCACCAGCACGCGCGAGCGCGACGAGCCGCACAGGTCGTCGATCGTCAGCCCGAAGTACGCCGCGGTCTGCCCGATCACCTGCGTCGCGGTGATCTCCGTCGTCTGGTCGTCGGTGATGAGGTCCTTGAGCACGATCTCGGCGAGCGACAGGTCCACCTGCTGGCGGTTCAGGCTCGCGAACGCCGTGACGCGGATCAGCGCACCCTCGAGCTCGCGGATGTTCGTCGAGATCTTGGACGCGATGTACTCCAGCACGTCCGGCGGCGCCTGCATGTTGTCCCCGCCGGCCTTCTTGCGCAGGATCGCGATGCGCGTCTCGAGGTCCGGCGGCTGCACGTCCGTGATCAGGCCCCACTCGAAGCGGGAACGCATCCGGTCCTCGAAGCCGTTCAGCTGCTTCGGCGGCAGGTCCGACGTGATCACGACCTGCTTGTTCGCGTTGTGCAGCGTGTTGAACGTGTGGAAGAACTCCTCCATCGTCTGTTCCTTGCCCTGCAGGAACTGGATGTCGTCGATGAGGAGCACGTCGACCTCGCGGTAGCGGCGCTGGAACGCGCCCGCCTTGCCCTCCGAGATCGAGTTGATGAAGTCGTTCGTGAACTCCTCGGAGTTCACGTACCGCACCCGCACGCTCGGGTAGAGGTTCTGCGCGTAGTGACCGATCGCGTGCAGCAGGTGGGTCTTGCCCAGCCCGGAGTCGCCGTAGATGAACAGCGGGTTGTACGCCTTCGCCGGCGCCTCGGCCACCGCGACCGCGGCGGCGTGCGCGAACCGGTTGGACGAGCCGATGACGAACGTCTCGAACAGGTAGTTCGGGTTGAGGCGCGCGGGCTCCGCTGCCTGCCGGCGGGTCGACGGGATCTCGCGGCGGGGCTCGTCGCGCTGCTCGGGCAGCTCGTGCGCGCGCGGGTGGGAGTCGGCGACGGCCAGGGGAGCGGGCGCGTGCGTGTCGGCCTCGAGCTCGGGACCCCCGGCCGGGTGCTCGCCCCGGGGCGGCTCGGGCGGGCTCGTCGTGAAGCCGACGGACGGCGCCGTCGTCATCGCGCGGACCGCGGGGGGCGCGTCGTCGACGAGCTGCGGGTCGACCGTGATCGCGAACCGACCGTCCCGGCCGAGCGCGTCGGTCAGCGCATCCGTGACCTCGGTGCGCACCTTCGTCTCGAGGTACTCCTTGGTGTACTCGTTGCCGACCGCGAGGATCAGCGTGCCGTCGAGCAGGCCGAGAGGCTGCGCGAGCCGGACGAACGCCAGCTGGCGCTGCGTGATGTCCGGGCTGGCCTCGAGCGTCGTCACGACGTGACCCCAGACTCGAGTGAGCTCTTCGTCCTGTGCCACGTCCTACCTCGAGTCGTCTCGTCCGTTCGACCAGCGAGTCTCGCACGGAGCTCGGCTGTCCACACAGTTGTCCACACCTGTGCGCCGCGCTCGACGGGGGTTGTCGAGGCCGTCCGGCGGCCGAGATCCGCATGACGACGCGGTTCCTCGTCGAACCGCGGCCGTCCGGCGCACCTGGGGGTGAGGATCGTGTCGTCCACAGGGAACGACGAGGGTCGATGCTAGTGTTGGCAACCGCCCGAGGGCAGTGCCCGAGAGGGTGAGGAATGCCGCTTCCGAGCGGGACCCGCCGCGTTCGTCGTCCGTACGTCCGCAGGTCAGGGGCTCGTACGTCAAGCGGCCGAGCACCGGTGGCTCGGTCCTTCCCCCGCCCACGCGTGGTCGATGCCACAACCCGCCCTCGGTGCCGAGCCGCCGACGTGCGGCTTCCTCGGCGTCGGCATTTGACCGCTCCGAGCCTCCCGGCGTACCGTTGTGCAGCCTTTTGATGGCTCCTGCTGGCGCGCCCAGACGCCGCACGCACGCATGTGCGTGTCCCTGAGGAGCAGTCGAGCCCGGCAGACAGTCTTGGTCGCGCGTTCCGCGCGCCCATCCGATGGACCAGTGGGAGAACTCTCGTGAGCAAGCGCACGTTCCAGCCGAACAACCGGCGCCGCGCCAAGACGCACGGCTTCCGTCTGCGCATGCGGACCCGCGCGGGCCGCGCGATCCTCGCCGCTCGTCGGCGCAAGGGTCGCGCCGAGCTCTCGGCCTGACCCCAGCGTCGGTGCTGCCCGCCGCGCACCGGATGCGTCACTCCGCCGACTTCGAGCAGGCGGTGCGACGCGGTGCGCGAGGCGGTCGGGAGACGTTGGTGGTGCATCTGACGACGCGAACCGACCCCGGGCCTGACGGCCCGGTGGTCGGTTTCGTCGTGTCCAAGGCCGTGGGCAACGCGGTCGTGCGCAACCGCGTCAAGCGGCGCCTGCGGGCGCTCGTGGGGGAGCGGCTCACCTCGCTGCCGGCGTCCGCGTCGCTCGTCGTCCGCGCTCAGGTGGCGGCGGCGGACGCCACGTACGGCCGGCTCGGATCGGACCTGGACGGCGCGCTGCGGACCGCGGTGCGCCGCGCGGAGGCGGCGCGATGAGCATCGTGCGTTCCGTCCTGGTCTGGCTGCTCCGCGCGCCCGGACGTGTACTTCTCGGTCTTCTCTGGTTGTACCAGCACGTGGTGTCGCCGCTGACCCCGCCCACCTGCCGGTACTACCCGTCCTGCTCCCAGTACGCCGTGATCGCGATCCGTCGCCACGGCGCTGCGCGCGGGACCTGGCTCGCCGGCCGACGGCTGCTGCGCTGCCACCCCTGGACGCCCGGCGGTGTCGACGACGTGCCTCCCGCACGCCCGTCGAGCCGACTTCACGTGGCGCACGGCGCCCACTGACACCCCGACAGGAGCTCTGCCCTCATGGGTTGGTTCGACGGACTGCTGAACCCGATCATGGTCGCGGTGGCCTGGATCATGGTCCAGTTCCACTCGCTGTTCAAGGCCATGGGCCTGGACGAGGACGGCGGGCTGGCCTGGACGCTGTCCATCGTCGGCCTCGTCGTCGTGATCCGGATCCTGCTGATCCCGCTGTTCTTCAAGCAGATCAAGGCCTCGCGCGGCATGCAGCTGCTCGCGCCCGAGATGCAGGCCATCCAGAAGAAGTACAAGGGGAAGACGGATCCCGCGTCCCGCGAGGCGATGAGCCGCGAGACGATGGAGCTCTACCGCAAGCACGGCACCAACCCGTTCGCGTCCTGCCTGCCGATCCTGCTGCAGTCGCCGATCTTCTTCGCGCTGTTCCGCGTCCTCAACTCCCTCAAGCCTCTGTCCGAGGGCACGTACCCGCGCGGTGACTCCATCGGCCCGATGACGCAGGACCTCGCGTCGTCCGCCGAGTCCGCCACGATCTTCGGTGCCCCGCTGTCCGGCACGTTCATGCAGGCCAACGGAGACATCCACATCCAGCTCGTCACGGTCCTGCTGATCGTCGCGATGTCCGCGACCACGTTCTTCACGCAGCGCCAGCTCACGCGCAAGAACATGCCGCCGTCGGCCCTCGAGGGCCCCATGGCGCAGCAGCAGAAGGTGCTCCTCTACGTCCTGCCGCTGATCTTCGCGTTCTCGGGCGTGAACTTCCCGATCGGTGTCCTCGTCTACTGGACGACCACGAACCTCTGGTCCATGGGCCAGCAGTTCTACACGATCCGCCGCATGCCGGCGCCGGGCTCCGAGGCCGAGCGCCTCATGCTCGAGCGGCGTGCCCGCAAGGGCAAGGGTCCGGTCATCGAGGTTCCCGCGACCGTCGTCGACGAGAAGCCGCGCGGGCAGCGCCAGCAGCCGAAGCGCAAGGACCGGCAGAAGCCGACCGCTCGTGCGGCAGGCACGTCCGCCTCCGACGTGCAGGACGCGCCCGTGAGCGACGCTCCGGTCACTGACGCTCCGGTCACCGACGCTCCGGTCACCGACGCGCCCGTGACCGACGCGCCCGTCACCAAGGCGAAGCCCAAGAGCGGGGGAGTGACGCCGAAGAAGGCGGGCGGCCCCCCGCCCAAGAACGCTGGCCAGAGCAGCAAGAAGCCGCGCCCCAAGAACTGACCGCGTCTCGTACGCGGACCTCGGTAGCTCTTCGAACGGAGACCCCATGACGACTCAGAACGACGCCGACACCGGAGCGACGACGCGCCTCGAGGAGGAGGGCGAGATCGCGGCCGACTACCTCGAGGAGCTCCTCGACATCGCGGACCTGGACGGCGACATCGACATCGACGTCGACCATGGCCGCGCCGCGGTCGAGATCGTCTCCGAGGACCCCGAGGACCGCTCGCTGCGCCGGCTCGCCGGACGCGACGGAGAGGTGCTCGACGCGCTCCAGGAGCTCACCCGCCTGGCCGTCCAGGCCAAGACCGGGGAGCGCAGCCGCCTCATGCTCGACGTCGCGGGGTACCGCGCCGGGCGTCGCGCGGCCCTGGCCGAGGTCGCGAACGAGGCCGTCGCTCGCGTGAAGGCGAGCGGCGAGCCGGTCTCCCTCGAGGCGATGAACCCCTTCGAGCGCAAGGTCGTGCACGACGCCGTGGCCGCTGCCGGCTTGGCCAGCGACTCCGAGGGCGTCGAGCCCAACCGCTACGTGGTGGTCCGCCCGGCCTGACCGCCGCCGCACTCACGACGAACGGGGTGGTTCCCACGGGGGAGCCACCCCGTCCGTCATGTCTCAGCGCGTGGCGCTCCTGCGCGGCCAGCCACACCGTTCCACGTGAAACAGCGTCCCCTGTCCCTTGCCCATGATGCAGCTGGCGTCCGGCCGAGTCGCGCGATGGCGCAGTGCCGGGCGGCCAGCCGAGCTCGACTGCCGTGCGGGACTGCGCACGGTCGGGCAGACGCGGCGAAGTCCATTCGACGTTCAAGTCCTGTTCCGCTGCGCGCCACGGAGGGAGTCCTGCGCTACTCCCGCCAGCGCTGACTGATCCCCGAGGGGGGCGAGTCGTCCAAGACGACGGCGCACGGGCCGAGTGGCGCCCCCTCAGTTACGCCCATCGTCGAGCGCGCATGCCACCCGAGGTCCCAGCACGCGCGGAGCGGATGCGCCGACCGCGACCGACCGGGCGGAGAAGCGAGCGTCGAGGCTCGCCCGAGGAAGCCCCGCGGTTTCACGTGGAACCACTCACCGTGTCCCGACCTCCCGCCGTCCTCAGAGGAGCGCGCGCTGTGACCAAGCGGATTCCCCCCGCTCGGCGGAACCGCGACGACTCGTCGCGGACCGCCCAATACTCCAATCGGCTCTGACCCTTTGCGTCCATCTCGGTGTGGTGCGGGGCGCGATCGCCCACCTGACGCCGAGGACTCCGCGCCCGAGCGGGCCCCCGCTGCTCGTGACCAACTCTCTCCTCCGCGCACCGGCACCGCTCACGAGGTGTCCATGCGCACCCGCCCCCGTCGCACATACGGCCTATTCGGACGAGGCGGACACAAGGTTGGGGACTTGTATGTCTGCGCCAGGAGGCTCGGAGAGTCTTCGCGCGCGAGCTCGTTTGCGGCGTGATCAGCGCCCGTTCTGGCAGCAGATGTCTGTTTCGGTGCGTCCGATGCGTGCCAGGCGTGGGATCACCTGCGGGCGACCTTCCGTGCCCGGAGCCTTGCACCCGCTGCTCAGCTGGCGCATCCGGCCGTCGCCAGCCCGAGGGCTCGTGCGGTTCCATGAGCGCTCCAGCACCGCGAGCCGCATGGACTACCGGTGCGGGTCGAGTGACGTGAGCACGCGCTGGCCGGCCGAGGCCGAGTCGCATTCGCGAGTTTGGAACGAGGGCGGACCGGAAGTGACCATCGGGGTCGTCACATCCGGCGGGGCCTGAGGTGTCGCCGAAGGGTGGGCGTGTGGTCCGCCCGGGGCCTGCGGTGCCCGGAGGGGCAGGGTGGCGCGTGCCGCCACGTCGGCGTCGTTCCCGTCGAGGCGACGTGCGGCCGCGAGGTGGGTCTGCTCATCGGGCGGTGAGACGCGGACCCAAGTACGTCACGCCGGCGACGCGCAGAGAGTCAGTTGCTGCTCGTGTTACGGCCCAACCCGGTACGCCGGACTCCCCTGGAGGCGGTCGAGGTCCCGACAACCTGAACGGGACGCCATGCCGGCCTCCGAGGTCCCGGAGACCGAGCGCGCCTCGTTCCACGTGAAACGTCAGCGGTGTCCGGGGAGACTCGGGCTCCACGACCTCAGTGAGGCCCCGCGTGTGCGCGCTGCGTGCGGGCAGCAGGAACCCGAACAGGGGCCTGGAGTTCAGCCGATGGCGGCCCGACGAGGGACATGTTGCTGCGCCACTGACGAGGCGCGGCGGGCCTGTCCCAGGGCCGTGAGGCGTGGGACGAGTGAGGGACACGGCCCGACAGGGTCGCGCCCGCGCCGGAGACCCTCGCTCGCGACGCCCGGCTTGAGTGAGGCAACTCGCTCCACGGTGGCTCTGCGCGCGGGAGTTGGCCTCCGACACCGCTGCCATCGGGCGTCTTCAACAGGCTCGGTGCTGCAGGCGCGCGCTTCGTTGCAGCCGATGGCCGCGCGCAGACGGGCTCCATTGCAGGGCCTGGCGCACCCCGGAGGGGTCCGAGGACCGCCGGGCATCGAGGTGCTGCTCTGCGCTCGGCGAGCGACGCGGCGCTCGGCTGCGGTCCGCCTGCGCCCGGAGCTCTCCGCCAGCCACCTCGTCCGTTCATACATTCCTTGGCGCCCGACTCCCGGCCTGTGGTCGATCCGCGCCGGATCTCAAGGCGCAGAAGGGTTCCGGACCGGCGCTACGAGGACACCGCAGTTCGGCGCCGGGTGGCGCCGGTGTCGGCACGAACGCATACCAGCCCGTCCCGTCGTCCGTACGATGCGCCTTCCGGTTTCACGTGGAACCGCGCCCGCCGCAGAAGCAGGTGCCGAGACGACCCGCGGGCATGGCGCCCGGCCGGGCGAGCCGCGCGGTTCTGCCAGTCGCGCAGTCCGCCCAGTCCAGTGTCGCGCAGCGCTGCGACACACCGGGCGTCCCAGGTCGCGGCCAGCTCTCCGTCCCGGGCAGTGGGGACCGGGTGCCACGGCACGTCGCCAGGGAGGGCACGGACCGAACCGGGGGCAACATGCCCTGACAGCACGGCCGCGTATCGATGGAATGGCACGTCCAGCCGGCGGTAGCGAGGTAGTGCTCGTGTGCCGGGGCGAGATCGGCGCGAAGCGTACCGACGCGCACCCGTCCTCATGCCGCCACCGGTGTTCCACGTGAAACGGGATGGTCGCGCACCTCGCCTCGCGCCGCAGAGGATGAGGACGACGTGAGTCGGCGCCGATCGGCACGTCGCGGCGCGTGCGAGGCGGTGCACCGCTGCGCCGCCGGTGCAGACCTGCCCACCGACCCGCTTCCAGGATGAGGGGACGGGGACGGCGACCTCAGTAGCCGCTGGACGTGCCATCCTGCGCGTGCTCAGTTCTGCAGGTCGGCGCCGACGATAGTGGCTCTCCGCGACGGACTCGCTCTGCACGGAGTCGCGCCAGTTCCACGTGAAACATGGGGCACCCGCCCGCTTGGGGCGAGGAGCGAGCGGCTGCGATGGAGCCAGGGTCGGCGAGGGCCGCGGCTGGGCTCAGCGTGAGCGGCGCCAGGCTACGGCCTGTGCGGAGCGGCGGTCGGCGAGCTGGACGACGCAGCGGCCCCGGATCCTCTGGCGGGTGCAGCCCGGACCGAGGGCATGGCCACGGACCGAGCTCTTTGCTCGACCAATTGAGCTGCGATCGCGGAACGCGTGCATGCACGACCCGCGTCGAATGCGGAGAGCGTGATGCCGCGGATGAGTCGGCACGCCAGATGGTCGTGTTTCACGTGGAACGGTCGCGGCACGGAGGGCGTCGGAGACCGCTCGGACGGATGCGGGACGACGGAGGAGGACCGGGCGGGAGGCAAGCGCCCGCGACCTGGGGAGTGTCGAGCCCCGCGCTGCCGAGCGCACCGAGACGCGTGAACGAGAACGGATGGGGCTCGCGGTGTCGGGCAGGGCCCGGGAGGCGACATGGTCTGAGCCCGCTCCGCTCGGGACAGGCGGGCGCGTCGTGGGCGGACGTCGGGGCCAGAGGTGTGGCGCTGGCGCTGGCTCGCATAGGAGCGGGTCGGGGCGGTGTGAGTGGTGTGCGGACGCTAGGGGGGACCGGCGTGGGAAGCGCAGGCGTACCGCAGGCCCGATGCCCCGTTGCCCGACGCCCAGGGAGGAGGTACGTGCAGAGGCCGCGGCTGGCAGCGTAGGTGCGTGATCGACCGCGGACTGGGCCGCAGACCAGAGCGCCGCAGGCCTCGCGCCCCGAGTGGGCGCTCGTGCCGGCGAGCGGCCGCGCGCGGTGTGGCGCGGCGGTCGGGACCGTTGCTGTGACGCTCGCGGCGCACCGTGAGGAGCGCTAGGAGAAACCGAGGGGACCGACCTGTGTGACCAAGGCGAAACTCGCGTGCGAGAGGTTGTGCACATCGGGGTGCGCCGCGTCCGGCGGGGGTCGTCAAGCCGGTACGGTGGGTTGTCGCGCGGCGGTCCGCGCGCGTCCGGCAGCGGGAGGTTTCACGTGGAACGAGAGGTGGCGTCGTGATGGGCAGCAACGACGCGGCTGAGCTCCACGAGACCGACGATCCCTCGGACGACCGGGACACCCTGGAGGGCGACCCGCGGCTCTCGGAGTTCTTCGGGGCGGCTTGGGAGCAGGTCAGCGCGTTCCACGCCATGCTGACCGAACAGGGGGTGCTGCGCGGGCTCATCGGGCCACGCGAGGTGGCGCGGCTCTGGGAGCGGCACCTGCTGAACTCCGCCGCGGCAGTCCCGTTCCTTCCGAAGGACGGGTCCATCGTCGACCTGGGGAGTGGTGCGGGACTTCCCGGCGTGGTCGTCGCGGCGATGCTGCCCGATGCGCACGTCGTGCTTCTGGAGCCGATGGAGCGACGGACCGACTGGCTGGGCGAGGTCGTCGACCGGCTGGATCTCTCGAACGCCGAGGTCCGGCGCGCGCGAGCGCAGGAGGCACTCGACCTGCAGGTCGATGCCGTGACGACCCGCGCAGTCGCCGCGATGGAGAAGCTGTACGGATGGGCGACGCCGCTCATCCGACCCGGTGGCACGCTCGTGGCCCTCAAGGGCGCCCGTGCCGCGGAAGAGATCGAGAACGGTCGCCGCGCGGCGCGTCGAGCGCACGTCGGGGCCGTGGAGCTGCACGAGGTGAGCACGCTGGACGGCGTCGAGCCGACCCGCGTCGTCGTCGCCGTGCACGAAGGGCGGAAGAGTGTTCGGAAGGCGTAAGCAGGGGCGCGCGCCCCAGCCGGTCCCCGTGACCGCGACATGGCCCGCAACCCCGATCGAGCCGGAGCCCGCTGAGGCGACCCCCGAGGTGGTCGAGGCTCCTCCGGCACAGGGGACCCCAGCACCCGACACCTTCTCGTCGGCCAACGGCGCGCCCGGCCCCGGGACGGCCGGCGTCTCCTGGGGGCACGAGGCCGTCGCCGCACCGACCGTCGCGCCCGCCGTCGACCGGCCCGAGCAGCCTGCCGCGGCGATCGAGCATCACGCACCGAGCGAGAGCCACGCACCGAGCGAGGACCACGCGCCGAGCGAGAGCCACGCGCCGAGCGAGGACCACGCGCCGAGCGAGAGCCACGCGCCGAGCGTCGACGACACACAGAACCCGGACAGCGGGGCGAGTCAGGGCGGTGCGCAGCACGACGGCGACGGCGATGTCGTCGGGGGAGAGGGGCGCGCGGCCACGTGGGCGGCGACCTGGGGAATCCCGGGCCAGGGGGAGAGCACGACGGGCGAGCTGGTCGAGAGCGTCGATGTCCACGACGCCCTGGCCACGGGGCCCGAGACCCCGGCGCTGGAGCACAGCGTCGACGACCACCTGAACGGAGCGGCTGACGCCGTGGAGAACGTCTCGACCCTCGGCTCCCAGGACGCCGTTTCACGTGGAACGGCGGAGCGGGAGTCGCTCGCCCAGCCGGAGGCGCCCGCGCCGCTGGCCGACCTGGACCCCGAGGAGCAGCGCCGCGCCGCCCTCGTCCAGAGCCTTCCGGCCGCGACGCCCGACACCCCGCTGATGGCCGAGCTCCAGCTGGACGCGCGTCGGCGCATCGAGCTGCGGGGGCGGCAGTTCCCGCGGCCCGCGGAGACGCGCGTGGTGACCGTCGCGAACCAGAAGGGTGGCGTCGGAAAGACGACGACCACCGTGAACCTCGCTGCCGCCCTCGCGCAGTCGGGGCTCAACGTGCTCGTCCTCGACAACGACCCGCAGGGGAACGCGTCGACCGCTCTGGGCATCGAGCACCGCGCGGGGACGCCCTCCATCTACGAGGTGCTGGTCGAGGGCGCGCCCATCGCCGAGGCCGTGCAGGAGAGCCCGGACGTCCCGAACCTCTGGTGCCTGCCCGCGACGATCGACCTCTCGGGCGCGGAGATCGAGCTCGTGTCGATGGTGGCGCGGGAGACGCGCCTGCGCAGCGCGCTCGACACGTACCTGCAGTGGCGCGTCGACAACGGCATGGAGCGCATCGACTACGTGTTCGTCGACTGCCCGCCGAGCCTGGGCCTGCTCACGGTGAACGCGTTCGTCGTGGCGCGCGAGGTGCTGATCCCGATCCAGTGCGAGTACTACGCGCTCGAAGGATTGAGCCAGCTGCTCAAGACGATCCAGCTGATCCAGGCGCACCTGAACCCGGACCTGCACGTCTCCACGATCCTGCTCACGATGTACGACGCACGCACGAACCTCGCGCAGCAGGTCGCCGCCGAGGTCCGTGAGCACTTCCCGGACCGCACGCTGCGGACCACCGTGCCGCGTTCGGTCCGGATCTCCGAGGCACCGAGCTACGGCCAGACCGTCATGACCTACGACGCCGGCTCGTCGGGCGCCCTCGCGTACCTCGAGGCGGCACGAGAGATCGCCGAGCGAGGCGCGGCGGCCGGCACCCCCACCACACCGACCAGCGTGACCGCGGCGAGCGGCACGGAGGAGGACCGATGAGCGAGAAGCGACGCGGACTGGGCCGCGGCCTGGGTGCGCTGATTCCGGCTGGGCTCGACGGCCAGCGCCCGGCCAAGGACCGTCCGGTCGACGTCTTCTTCCCGGACCTCGGGGACCAGCACGCCGAGCCGGGCGCGGCGACGACGACCGCGGTGATCGACGGCGCTGCCCCCGCGACGGACGCCCCCGCGACGACCGCTGTGCCGGTCGACGTGCCGGCCGATGCGGCGACCGGGGTGGCGACCGCGCCTGTGCAGGACTCCTCGGCGGCGACGAACGGCACGGCCGCGACGAACGGCACGGTGGCGTCCGAGAGCGCTGCTGCGGCCGTCGACGCCCCCACCTCCACGGTCGCGCCGGCGGTCGTCGAGGACCTGGACGGGCTCGTGCCCGTCCCGGGTGCGCGGTTCGCGGAGCTGCCGGTGGGGTCGATCCGACCCAACCCGAAGCAGCCGCGCACGGTCTTCGAGGAGGAGGCGCTCGACGAGCTGGTCGGCTCGATCCGCGAGATCGGCGTGCTGCAGCCCGTCGTCGTGCGGCAGGTCGACGAGGGCTACGAGCTCATCATGGGCGAGCGTCGCTGGCGCGCGACGCAGGCGGCGGGCCTGGACACGATCCCGGCCATCATCCGTGAGACGGAGGACGGGGACCTGCTGCGCGACGCGCTGCTGGAGAACCTCCACCGCTCGCAGCTCAACCCGCTCGAGGAGGCGGCCGCCTACCAGCAGCTGCTGGACGACTTCGGGTGCACGCACGAGGAGCTCGCGACGCGCATCCACCGCTCGCGGCCGCAGATCTCGAACACCCTGCGTCTGCTGAAGCTGCCGCCGCTCGTGCAGCGCCGCGTCGCGGCGGGGGTGCTCTCCGCGGGGCACGCGCGTGCGCTGCTGGGTCTTGCGGACGGTGCGGCGATCGAGCGTCTGGCGCAGCGGATCGTGGCCGAGGGCCTGTCGGTGCGTGCGGTGGAGGAGATCGTCTCGCTCGGTGGCGACGAGGCCGCTCCCGGCGCCCGCCGCGCGGCGCCGCGGGCCGGTCAGCGGAACGAGGCGCTCGACGAGCTCGCGACGCGGCTCTCGGACCGGCTCGACACGCGTGTGAAGGTGCAGCTCGGCAAGTCGCGCGGCCGGCTGACGGTCGAGTTCGCGTCGGTGCAGGACCTCAACCGGATCCTCGCGACGCTGGCTCCGGATGACCCGGGTCTGCTGAAGGGCTGAGGTTCGGCTCCGGGTCGTGGGTGGTGATCCCGCGACCCGGAGACCGTTCTGCGGTGCGCCCGCGCGTGGCGGGGGCGCTCAGAGCGCCTGGACGCCCTCCAGGCCGGTCGGCTCGGCGGCGAGGGACGCCTCCACGAGCGACCGGTACAAGGTCGAGAGGTTGTGCCCGGCGGCCTCCGCTGCCTGCGGCAACAGGGAAGTCTCGGTCATCCCAGGAGTGACGTTCACCTCGAGGAAGTGCACGACGCCCTCCTCGTCGACGATGAGGTCGGCGCGCGACAGGCGCGCGAGGCCGAGAGCGCGGTGTGCGGTGATGGCGACGTCCTCGACGGCGGCGCGCGTCTCCGGAGCCAGGCGTGCGGGCGCGAAGTACTCGACGCGACCGGGGTTGTAGCGCGCGTCGTAGTCGTAGGGCCCGTCGGTGACGATCTCGATGGGCGGCAGCGCCGCCGGTCCGTCGCCGAGGTCGACGACGGACACCGCGACCTCGACGCCGTCGACGGCGCGCTCGATGAGGGCGGTGTCGCCGTAGGCGAAGCACTCGACCATCGCGCGGGGCAGCTCGTCGGCGGTGCGGACCACGGAGACGCCCAGGGCGGAGCCGCCGCGGGACGGCTTCACGACGACGGGCAGGCCGAGTCGGGTGACGATGGCGTCCAGCACGCGTCCGGCTCCGAGCTCGCGGAACAGCGACTGCGGGAGGGTCACGAACTCGGGCGTCACGATGCCGGCGCGGGACACGACCGTCTTGGCGATGGGCTTGCTCCACGCGACGCGGCTGGCGCGCGGACCGGTGCCGAGCAGGCGCAGCCCGAGGAGCTGGACGACGTCCCGCACGGAGCCGTCCTCGCCGCTGGCGCCGTGCAGCACGGGCCACACGAGGTCGGGTGCGAGCTCGGTGAGCGCGGGTACGAGGTCGGCGTCGACGTCGTGCAGGCTCACGTCGACGCCGGCGGAGCGCAGGGCCTCGGCGACGCGCCGGCCGGAGCGGATCGACACGTCACGCTCGTGCGACAGTCCACCGGCGAGGACGGCGACGCGCGGTGCGCCGGAAGCGCCGGGCACGAGCGGGGCGGACAGGGTGGGCGAGGTCGGGGACGACGAGGTCACGGTTGCGTGCTCCGGGGACGAGAAGGTGCGGGAGGCTGCGTCACACGACGTCGGGCGCGGGCGAGACGACGTCGTCTGCGGGCTCGTCGCCTCCGGTGCCGAACATCTCGACGAGCTCGCGCTCGCCGGAGACGACCGATGCGAGGCGGCGCACGCCCTCGCGGATCCGCTCCGGCGTGGGATAGCAGAACGACAGACGCATGTGGTCGCGGCCGGTGCCGTCGAAGTAGAACGCGGTGCCGGGCACGTACGCGACGCGGGCGGTCACGGCGCGGGGGAGCATGTCCTTCGCGTCGAGCCCCTCGGGAAGCCGCACCCAGGTGTAGAAGCCGCCGTCGGGCACGTTCCAGGACGCCTCGGGCAGGTGCTCGGAGAGGGCGCCGACCATGGCGTCGCGGCGTTCGCGGTAGAGCTCGCGGTAGCTCTTCACCTGCGACCGCCAGTCGCAGGTCGCCAGGTACGACGAGATCGCGATCTGCGACGCGTTGGACGGGCACAGGATGGCCGACTCGGACGCGAGGACGAGCTTCTCGCGGACGGCGTGCGGCGCGACGGCCCAGCCGACGCGGTAGCCGGGGGCGAACGTCTTGGAGAACGAGCCGAGGTAGATGACGCCGTCCTCGTCGTACGAGCGCAGCGCGGGCCACGGGTCGCGGTCGAAGCCCAGCAGGCCGTACGGGTTGTCCTCGAGGACGAGGACGCCGTGCCGGCGGGCGATCTCGAGGATCTGCGGCCGCCGCTCCAGGGCGAGGGAGACGCCGGCGGGGTTGTGGAAGTTCGGCACGGTGTAGAGGAACTTCGTCTGCCGGCCGGCGGCAGCCAGCGCGGTCAGCGTCTCCTCGAGCGCGGCGGGGATGAGCCCGTGCTCGTCGATCGGCACGTGCACGACGTCGGCCTGGTAGGCGCGGAACACGCCGAGCGCCCCGACGTAGGACGGGGCCTCCGCGACGACGACGTCGCCGGGGTTGATGAACACGCGCGTGACGAGGTCGAGCGCCTGCTGCGAGCCGGTGGTGACGACGACGTCGTCGGGGTGGGCACTGATCGACTCGAGTGCCATGACCTCGAGGATCTGCTCCCGCAGGGTCTCGTCGCCCTGGCCGGAGCCGTACTGCAGGGCCTGCAGGCCGCGTTGCGCGACGACCTGCGCGGCGACCTGGGCGAGCGAGTCGAGCGGGAGCCCGTCGAGGAACGGCATGCCGCCCGCGAGCGAGACGACCTCGGGCCGGTTCGCGACCGCGAACAGCGCGCGGATCTCGGAGGCGCGCATGCCGTGCGTGCGGTCGGCGTAGGCGTCGAGCCAAGGGTCGAGCCGCGTGCCCGCGGCGGGGGACGTGGGGGTGCCCGACGTCTCCGGCCGGGGCATGGGCTGCGAGTTCATCTGGGCAGTCTTGCACGCCTGGTCGGCCGCCCAGGACGGAACGGGACCTGTCAGACGGACAAGTCCTGTGAAGGCTCGTGCGGCCCCCCGGCCGTCAGGCCGCGAGGAGCGCCTCGATCTCCTGCGCGTAGGCCGCCTTCGGCCGGGCGCCGATGACCTGCTTGACGAGCTCACCGCCGGAGTAGATGTTCAGCGTCGGGATCGACACGATCCCGTAGTCGCCGACGACGCCGGGGTTCTCGTCGGAGTTGACCTTGACGATCTTGATGCGGCCCTCGTACTGGTTCGCGAGCTCGGCGAGCACGGGGGCGACCATGCGGCACGGTCCGCACCACGGCGCCCAGAAGTCGACGACGACCGGGATCTCGGACTCGAGCACCTCGGCGCGGAACGTCTCGTCGGTGACGTCGATCATCGGGCCTCCTCCACGAGCACGGGCACCTCGGTGGGCACCATCGGGTCGACCGCGTCGCCGAGCGACGCGAGGAAGTGCTGCGCGTCGAGCGCGGCGGCGCACCCGGAGCCCGCGGCGGTGATCGCCTGGCGGTAGGTGTGGTCGACCGCGTCGCCGCACGCGAACACGCCCTCGAGGTTGGTCCGCGTGCTGCGGCCCTGGACCTCGATGTAGCCGTTCTCGTCGAGGTCGACCTGCCCGAGCAGCAGCTCGGTGCGCGGCACGTGCCCGATCGCGACGAACACCGCGCCGGCACCCTGCTCACGGGTCTCGCCCGTGACGGTGTCGCGCAGCGTCACGCCGGTGACCTTCTCGTCGCCGTGGATGCCGACGATCTCGCTGTTCCACGCGAACTGGATCTTGGGGTCGGCCGCGGCGCGGTCGGCCATGATCTTCGAGGCGCGGAGCTGGTCCCGGCGGTGCACGAGCGTCACGGAGCGGCCGAACCGGGTGAGGAACGTCGCCTCCTCGACCGCGGAGTCGCCGCCGCCGACGACGAGGATGTCCTGGTCCTTGAAGAAGAAGCCGTCGCACGTCGCGCACCACGAGACGCCGCGCCCGGAGAGGCGTCGCTCGTCGTCCAGGCCGAGCTCGCGGTACGCGGAGCCGGTCGCGAGGATGACGGCCTTGGCGCGGTAGGTGGTGCCGTCGGAGACGGTGACCTCCTTGACGGGGCCGGTCAGCGAGAGCGACGTCGCGTCGTCCCACAGCACCTCGGCACCGAACTTCTCGGCCTGCGCCTGGAGGTTCTCCATGAGCTCGGGGCCCTGGATGCCCTCGGGGAAGCCGGGGAAGTTCTCGACCTCGGTGGTGTTCATGAGGGCGCCGCCCGCGGTCACGGAGCCGGCGACGACGAGCGGCGCGAGGCCGGCGCGCCCGGCGTAGATCGCGGCGGTGTAGCCGGCGGGGCCGGAGCCGACGATGACGAGCTCGCGGATGGGCTGGTCGGTCACAGGACGGTCCTCGGGGTCGCAGGGGCCGCCGGTCGCGGCGGGCTGTCGCAGTCAACCGATGGTAGGCCGGATCTGTTCCCGCGGAGCGCCGCCTCTCTCGCTGTGGACGAGCCCGTCCGGCGAGGCGTCAGCCGAGGGTGATCTCGTTGAGCTCGAGCCGGAACGCCCCGTCCGCCGCGGTCGGCAGCTCACTGATCCACAGCGTCACGATGTCGGTCTCCGTCGGCTTGTCGAGCTCGATGGTGACCTCGGGCGCGAACGACCCGGACCCGAGCACCTCACCGCCGCTCGGGTCGTCCGCGCCGCCCGTCGTGACCTGGAACGTGCCGCCGTTGGAGCTGGTCTTGAGCGTGACGCTCGAGACCAGTCCGGGCTCCTCGAGCTTCATCACGAAGCCGACGCCGTCCTTGAAGCCGGAGAAGTTCGCCTGCTGGTACGTCATCGTGTACCAGTACGTCGACGTGTCGCCGTCGAAGGCGCGGTCCACGGCCTCCTCGTGCTCGCCGTCGTCGTCGGACGGGTCGACGCTGCGCGCGGACGCGATCACGGGCTTCGCACCCGACGGCGGCGGCGTCGACTGCTCGCCGGTCGGCTCGTCGCTCGCCTCCTTGGTCGGCTCCTCGCCGCCCGACGTGGCCTCCTGCGACGCCGTGGCCTGGGGCTTCGGCTCGGGCGCACCCGTGTCGAGCGACGAGAACAGCGCCTTGAACGCCAGGACCACGCCGATGACGACACCGATCCCGACGACCGCGAGGACGAGCGCGGTGGGGTCGAAGGAGCGCCGGCGCGGCGGCTCGTCGCCGACCTCGCCCATGACGGACGAGAAGTCGTCGTCGCCCGACGGCCCGCCGCCCCAGGGCGACCCGCCGCCCGGGGGCACGACCGGCGGCTGCCCGCCACCACCACCGGCGGCGCCGCCTGCCGGCCCACCCGCGCCCGTGCCCGGGTAGCCGCCCGGCGGCACCGAGGGAGGCGGGGTGGCCGGCCCCGACGGCGGGACGGACGCGTGGATCGTGCCGAGCGGGATCGCCGCGCCCGGGGTGCCGGCGGGTGCGCCCGGTCGGGTCGAGATGCGCGACGGCCCTGAGCCCACGGGCGGTGCGACGACGGATGCGCCGAACGCGGAGGTCCGCAGCGGTGCTGCGGGCGGGGGCGTGCCGGGACGGTTCACGGCGGGCGACGAGTCGTCGCCGAACGCGTCGCGCACGGACTGCCGCTGCACGCGGATGGGCGCGGTGTCCTGCAGGTCGTCCTCGGGCGTCGCCTCGCGCATGCCGCCGGCGGCACCGGCCGCACCGGCGGCAGCGGCACCGGCGACGGACGCGGGGCTCCCGAGCACCTCGGTCGGGTCGGCCGAGCCCACCGGGACCCCGGTCGGCGGCGTGCTCGTCGTGTCGCGGTCGTCGGTCACAGCGGCTCCTTCGTCGTACGCCCTGCCCGTACCCGTCGCCCCGCCGCCGGGTACCACCACGGTCGGCGCGAGAGGTGCGGTGACCGGTGCGGGCGCCGGTCCAGCAGCCGGTGCAGCAGCCGGTGCAGCGGCCGGTCCGGCAGTCGGCGCGCCGGCCGGTGCGCCGGACCCCGCCGGCACCGCCCGGATCGCGCCCCACGGCTCCAGCTCGCGCACGAGGTCGCCGGGCGTGTGCGGACCGTCGTCGTGCGGGCCGAGCGTGACGGTGCACAGCGTGTCCAGGTCGTTCGGGACCGTGCCGACGAGCTCGGCGGGCGGCACGGCCAGCCCGCCGCTGCCCGGTGCGGACGGCACGCCGGGTGCGATCGCGTCGCTCGACGTCGCGGGCCACCGGCCGGTCAGCGCGGTGTAGAGCAGCCGGACGAGGTCGACGGAGTCCCGTCGGCTCGTCGTGCGCGCGTCGCCGTCCGCGACGCCGAGCACGGCCGCGTCGATGCCGAGGCCGGTGATCATGACGCGGCCGGGGCCGACGAGGTGCAGGCAGCGCGGGCGCAGCGCGAGGTGGTGCAGGCCGCGGCGGCGGGCGACCTCGAGCGCGGCGGCGGCCTCGCCGACGACGGCGCGGGCCTGCTCGGGCGTCAGGGGCGCGCGCGCGACGAGCTCGGCGAGCGTGGGGCCGGACACGTCCTCGGTGACGACGTAGCCGAGCCGGTCGTGCGTGCCGACGTCGAGGACGCGCGTGAGGCGCGGGTCGGAGACGAGCGCGGCTCGGCGGGCGCCGTCGAGCGCGGACGCGATCGCGCCGGAGGACAGCACGACGGCCCGCACGGGCCGGTCGAGGATCTGGTCGGTCGCGTACCAGACGGACACCCCGGGGACGTCGCACGTGCCCTGCTCGCGCACCCGGTACCGCCCGGACAGCACGGTGCCGGGCCCGACCACCTCGCTCACGTGCACCTCCGTGCGCTGCGTCGTCGTTCGGTCGACCCCTCGTCGGGGCCTGCCAGCACTCTAGACGGGCCCGCCGGGGGTCTGCGGTCCACCTGGGGACGGACGCTCGTCGTCCCCGCCGTCGAACCGGGGCCAGGGCCGGGCCTCGGGCCCGGCGTCGGGACGTGCCTGGGGACCGGCCGCAGGACCAACCCCGGGACCAACCTCGGGACCGGCCACGGGACCGGCCACGGGACCCGCCCCCGGACCGAGATCGGGCGCCGCCGCGGGCTCGTCGTCCCCGCCCAGCCAGTCGGACATGGGCCGGCTCGGCCGGTACAGCGGGTGACCGGGCGGGTAGTGCGGGCGCGAGCGCGCGGTGCGCGGTGGCCGCGGCGCGGGCGGCAGCTCGGGCACCAGCGGTGCGGCACCGGGCGGCGCCTCGGCGACCATCGGGTCGCCGACGCCGGACCCGGGCCACGCGGCCCACGGGGTGAGCGGGTAGTGCGGTTGGGAGGTCGCGCGGCGCGGGGCGCGCGTGGGCGCGGCGTCGGCCTCGTCGGGCTCGGGTGCGGGCGGGGCCCCGGGGGCGAGGACCCGCAGGAGGGGGCGCAACGGCCGCACGCCGGACAGGCGCCCGACGACGGGGCGCAGCAGGTCGTCGAGCTCGCGCACGCGCAGGGCGCGCAGGACCTTGACGTAGACGAGCACCATGGCGAGCCCGACGAGCACGCACGTGACGGCCGCGACGACGAACCCGCCGGGCAGCAGCCAGGACAGCAGCAGCAGGAGCCCGAGCCCGACGAGCGCGGCGGGGACCGCGGCGAGCAGCGCGCGCAGGTGCAGGCGCAGGACGCGCCCGCCGTCGACGCCGTGCAGGCGCTGGTGCAGGTGCCGCAGGGCGACCACGGATCCGACGAGGTAGGACACGCTCATCGCGACGCCGACGCCGACCACCCAGTACGTCGCGGGCAGCACGGCCCGGGCGACGAGCGCACCGCCCACGACGACGAGCGCCATGCCGACCTGCACGGGCACCATCGAGCGGGTGTCCTCGTACGCGTAGTAGACGCGCTGGCACATGGACCACGCGCCGAACGCGGGCAGGCCGATGACCATCGCGACGACGACCTGCGCGACCGCGTCGGTGGCCTGCGCGGTCGCGGACGGCAGGATCAACTGCGTGACGGGGATGGCGAGCACCGCGAGCACGGCGGCGGCGAGCACGGTGAACACGCCGACGACGCGCATGCCGTAGGACAGCGTGGCGCGCACGGCGCGGGCGTCGCCGTCGTGCGCCTGCTCGGCGAGGCGCGTGAACAGCGCGGTCGCGAGCGACACCGTGACCAGCGAGTGCGGCAGCATGAAGATGAGGAAGGCCGCGTCGTAGGCCGCGTTGGACGCGACGTCGGTGGCCCGGTCGGCGGCCCCGGGGGCCTGCGAGACGACGCGCGAGACGACGACGTAGGCGAGCTGCCCGACGCCGAGCCCGACGAGCGTCCACGTGGCGACGCGGCCGGCCCGGCCGAGCCCCGCGTCCCGCACGCCCCACCGCGGCCGGTACCGCACCCCGGCGGCGCGCAGCGCGGGGAACAGCACGAGCGCCTGGGCGACGACGCCGAGCGTCGCGGCGCCGGCGAGCACGACGACCTGCGACGTGCCCCACGCCTTCGCGCTCGCGTACCCGGACTCCGGGACCGCGCCGAACGCGACGATGAAGACGAGGAACCCGATGATCGACACGACGTTGTTGACGACGGGCGCCCACATGTACGGCCCGAACGAGCTGCGGGCGTTGAGCACCTGGCCGAGCAGCGCGTACACGCCGTAGAAGAAGACCTGCGGCACGCACCAGTAGGCGAACGTGACGGCGAGGTCCATCTGGGCGGGGCTGGCCGCGTCGGCGTACAGGCGCACGAGCAGGGGCGCGGCGAGCGTGAGGACGGCCGTGAGGCCGAACAGGACGACGAACCCGAAGGTCAGGAGCTTGTCGACGTAGACCTGGCCGGCGCCGCTCTTGTACGCGCGCACGACCTGCGGCACGAGGACGGCGTTGAGGACGCCGCCGACGAGCAGCATGTACATGACGTTCGGGAGCTTGTTGGCGACCGCGAACGCGTCGGCGGCCTGGCCGGTCGCGCCGATCGCGGCGAACAGCACCATCGACCGCAGCAGCCCGAGCAGGCGGGAGACGGCGGTGCCGGACGCCATGACGGCCGCACCGCGGCGCAGGCGCCCGTCGTCGGACCGTGCGCCGCTCACCGGACGGCACCCTCGTCGTGCGCCTCGTCGGCCGGCGTCCCGGGACGTCCCTCGTCGACCCGTCCTTCGTCGACCCGTCCCTCGTCGACCCGCGGCTCGCCGTCGGCGGGCGTGCCGCCCAGGACGGGCAGGGTCACGGGACCGGTGGACTCCGAGACGGTGCGCGCGCCGCGGCGGGCGCTCTGGCCGCGCCGCACGGTGCGCACGATGCCGAGCGCGAGCCCGAGCGCCAGCAGGATGCCGACGACGACCGTGCCGACGCTCTCGATCGTGGGGGAGACCCGCGCGGAGAACGCGATGGGCTCGGCGACGTCCTGCCCGGACGGGCCGACGAGCTGCACCTCGACGAGCACGTCGCAGTTCGCGTGCGCCTCGAGCGGCACGGTGACCGCGGTGTCGCCGGGGTCGAGCACGGGTGTCTCGAACACCCCGACCGTGAGGCACGCCTTGCGGGGGTCGACGACGAGCCGGGCGTTGACGGGCACGGCGAGCTCGTTGCGCACGGTGAGACGCAGGTCGCTCGTCGTCGCGATGACGTTGAGGTCGCTGGTCTCGACGATCGACAGGCCGGTGGTCCGCGCGAGCACCTGCTCGACGGTCTGGTCGACGAGCTCGGCGCGCTGGCTCGGCCGGGCGCGCCACGCGACCGCGAGGGGCGCGAGCACCTGGTCGTCGACGCCCGCGAGGAACGCGTCGGGCTCGTCGAGCACCTCGCTGAACGAGCGCGCGGACTCGCGCGCGTCGGCGAGCGCCGTCACGGCGGCGGGGGCGAGCTCGTCGCGCGTCGTGGTGAGGGCGGGGGCGCGGTCGGCGCGTGCGTTGCGCGGTCCGGCGAGGACCTCGGTGAGCGTGGCCTGGCGCGTCCAGGGCGCGGAGTCGAGTGCGCTGGTCACGGCGGCGAGGATCCCGCTGTCGGGTGCGGTCAGGCGGTCCGTGGCGATGACGACGCCCGCGGGGCCGGGCTCCTCGTGGGAGACGACCGAGAGCTCGGCGAGGACGCGCTGCGCGGTGCCCGCCGGGGTGGCGCTCGCGTCGCCGCCGCCGTCGACGACGAGCCGCGAGAGGACCGCGTCGGGCACGACGGTGGTCACGGGACCGGATGCGGCCGCGAGCGACCGCACGGAGTCCGACGAGTCCTCCTCGCCCGGCGCGAGGACGCCGTCCGCCGCGGGAGCCTCGTCGGGATCCGTGACCGCGGCAGGGTCGGGGTGCGCGAGGATCGCGGCCGCGCCCGCGGCAGTGACGGCGTCGAGGGTCGCGTCGTCCGGGGTGCCGTCGTCCGCGGCCCACAGCAGCAGACGCTGGCCGCCCTCCAGGTCGGCCTGCGTGCGGTCCGCGGCCACCTGCAGGAGCGAGCTCTGGCCCGCGTGCTGCACGGCGGCGACGTCCGGGTCGGCCCACGGGAGGCCGTACGAGTCGTGGCCGGCCATCGCGGCGCGCAGCTTCTGCGCGAACCGCTGCGCCGACGCGCTGCCGGTCTCCGCGAGCGGCAGGAGGGACGGGTCGACGACGACGGTCACGTCCTCGTCGACGGTCGCGGCGTCGAGCATGGCGCGCAGGCGCCCGCCCGGTGCGGTGAGGGCGTCGAGGTCGTCGTCGGCCGCCTGCGCCGCCGCGACCGCGGCGGACGTCGCCTCGACGGTGCCGTCGGTCCCGGTCGGCGCGCCGGACGGCTCCTCCTTGCCGGGCAGGTCGTCGGGGTCGGTGGGCGGCACCGGGGCGTCGGCGGGGCCGACGAACGGCAGGACGACCGACACGGGCACGCGCGGTGGCTGGTCGTCGGTCGGGTTCCAGAGGATGTACGTGCGCTCGAGGCCGAGGCGCTCGCCCCGCGCGGCGACCTCGACGGCCATGCCGCGCGCGCCCCACAGGCCGGGGCGGTCCGTCAGGCCCACCTCGTCCGCCGGGAGCGTGAGCGTCAAGGTGCGCGGCGCGTCGGGCAGGAGCGGCTCCTCCAGGGGGACGCGGACCACGGCGAGCCCCGCGGGCTCGTCGAGCGTGCGGTCCGCCCACGCGGCGACCTCGTCGCGCGAGCCCATGCGGAACCGGTTGAGCCACAGGACGGCCTGCGCGTCCTCGACGGGCGCGGTCGTCGTGTTCGTGACCGCGACCGTGACCGTGAGGTCCTCACCGGGGTCGAGCACCTGCGGCGAGATCGACACGATGCGCACGTCCACGCTCGCCTCGTCGTCGGCCCGTGCGGTCGACGTGCGGGACGCGGCGGGTGCGACGACGAGCACGGCGGCCAGCGTCAGCACCGCGGCGAGCGCCGTGCGGACCCGAGCCCGGGAGGTCCGGTGCGTGCGTCCCGGCCGGGGTTCGACGCCGCTCATGCCTCGCCGACGAGCACCACGAGCGCGGCCTCGGCGAGCCGGCGCTCGTTCGGGTACGCCAACCGGTCCGGCAGCATCGAGACGGGCACCCACGCCGCGTCCTCGGCCTCGCCGTCCGGGTCCCCCTCGACGGTCAGCGTGCCGCCGACCGCGCCGAGCAGGAAGTGGTGCACCACCTTGTGGACGCGCCGGTCGTCGCCGGAGAACCAGTAGTCGATCACCCCGAGCCGACGCAGGACCTGCCCGCGGATGCCGGTCTCCTCGGCGATCTCGCGCACGGCTGCCTCCTCGGGCGTCTCCTCGCCCTCGAGGTGGCCCTTCGGCAGGCACCACTCGAGCCGTCCGCCCCGGTTGCGCCGGGCGATCACGGCGGCGTGGTACACCCCGTCGCGCAGCTGCACGACGAGCCCGCCCGCGGACGTCTCGTCCACCACGGGCAGCGGTGCCGCGGCGGAGGCCGCCGCCCGCACGGGGGCGGCGGGTCGCGGGGCGTGCAGCCGGTGCCCTCCGGGCGGCGCCGGGACGCCCCGCTGAGGGGACGGGTGCGCGGCGCCGGACATGCGTGCCACTGTAACGACTTGCCCCGCCCCGACCCGAACCCGCAAGCCGGGGGACACGGCGCGCCACCTAGAATCGGGCGGGTGCCCGACGACACGCCCTCCCTCCTCGCGCTGCAGAAGCGCGCCCTCGGCGTGCTCGCCACGCTCCCGGCCGACGCCCTCGAGCTCGGTGAGCTGTTCCGCGCCGCCGGTCACGAGCTCGCGCTCGTCGGCGGGCCCGTGCGCGACGCGTTCCTCGGGCGCGTGTCGTCGGACCTGGACTTCACGACGTCCGCGACGCCCGACGAGACCGAGGCGCTGCTCGCGCGCTGGGGCGACGCCCACTGGGACATCGGCCGGGAGTTCGGCACGATCGGCGCGCGGCGGTTCGGCCGGCGGCGGGGCGGCGACGACGTCGTCGTCGAGGTCACCACGTACCGCACCGACGCGTACGACCCGTCGTCGCGCAAGCCCGAGGTCGTGTTCGGCGACACCCTCGAGGGCGACCTGTCGCGCCGTGACTTCACGGTCAACTCGATGGCGGTACGCCTGCCCGACCTGACGTTCGTCGACCCGTTCGGCGGGCTCGAGGACCTCGCGCGCCGCACGCTGCGCACCCCCGTGGACCCGCGGCATTCGTTCGACGACGACCCGCTGCGGATGATGCGCGCCGCGCGGTTCGCCGCGCAGCTCGGCTTCACCGTCGACCCCGCGGCCCGTGAGGCGATCGTCGAGCAGGCCGAGCGCATCGCGATCGTGTCCGCCGAGCGTGTGCGCGACGAGCTGTCGAAGCTCCTGCTGTCCGCCCAGCCGCGCCTCGGCCTGCAGGTGCTCGTCGAGACCGGCCTGGCCGACCACGTGCTGCCCGAGCTGCCCGCGCTGCGCCTCGAGATCGACGAGCACCACCGCCACAAGGACGTGTACGAGCACTCGCTGACCGTGCTCGAGAAGGCGATCGCGCTGGAGACCGGCCCCGACGGCGCCGTCCCCGGTCCGGACCTGGTGCTGCGCCTCGCGGCGCTCCTGCACGACATCGGCAAGCCCCGCACCCGCAAGTTCGAGCCCGGCGGCGGCGTCTCGTTCCACCACCACGAGATGGTCGGCGCCAAGCTCGTCGCGAAGCGCCTCAAGGCCCTGCGGTACGACAAGGCGACCGCGCAGGCCGTCGCACGGCTCACCGAGCTGCACCTGCGGTTCCACGGCTACGGCGAGGGCGGCTGGACCGACTCCGCCGTGCGCCGCTACGTCACCGACGCCGGCCCGCTGCTCGAGCGCCTGCACCGCCTGACCCGCTCCGACTGCACCACGCGCAACGTCCGCAAGGCGCAGCGCCTGTCCGCCGCGTACGACGACCTCGAGGTGCGCATCGCGCGGCTCAAGGAGCAGGAGGAGCTCGACTCGATCCGCCCCGACCTGGACGGCACGCAGATCATGGAGATCCTCGGCCTGAAGCCCGGGCGCGAGGTCGGCGAGGCGTACAAGTTCCTCCTCGCGCAGCGCATGGAGCACGGCCCGCTCGGCCCCGAGCGCGCCGAGGCCGAGCTCCGCGCCTGGTGGACCACCCGCTCCTGACGCTCAGCTCCTAGGCGGGGCAGTCGAGGGTGCCGGTGATGCGGGCGCCCTCGCTGATCTTCTTCTGCATCCCGGACAGCGGGATGCGCACGACGATCCCCTCGACGTCCTCGAGCCGGAACCCGTTGCGGTCGCCGCGGCCGGCGGTCGTGGACTGGAACGTGAGCTCGTCGTCGATCTTCACCTGGACCATCGCCTCCCCGAGGGGGTCGACGAGCGCGGCGACGGTGCCGTCCTCGGTGGCGAGGCGACGACGGTCGGGGGTGATGTCGTCGGTGCACACGGTGGCCTCGGCCTGGATGCTGAGCTGCTGCTGCTCGCCGTTCTCGTCGGCGTAGGTGAGGTCGATGTCCGCGGAGCCGGGGGCGGCGGCCGTCCCGCAGCCGGCGGCCAGGAGAGCGGCGAGGACCGGGACGAGGGGGATGATCCGGTGTCTGCGGGGCACGGGCCGCAACCGTAGCGATACCGGACACCCCGTCGGGGGTCCTGAAACGTTCTGACGTGCGCCTACGTGGCGGGGACCGGTACCGGGACGGGGTGGCGGCGGGTGGCGAGGCCGTAGCCGAGGGCGCCGAGGAGGTAGCCGACGGTCAGGACGACGAACAGGCCGGTGGACCAGCCGGTGTCGGGCAGCGCGGCCGCGGCGAGCGCGGCGGCCCCGACGAACGCGGCGTTGTAGAGGACGTCGTACAACGCGAACGCGCGCCCGCGGTACGCGTCGCCGGTGTCGCGCTGGACGATCGTGTCGACGGCGATCTTGGTGCCCTGCGCGGCGAGGCCGAGCAGCGCGGCGGCGACGAGCACGGGGCCGCGCTGGTAGGTGAACGCGAGCACGCCCTGGCTGACGGCGGCGAGCAGCAGGCAGCCGGTGATCCACGCGTGCACGCCGGTGAGCGGCGAGAGCGTGGGGGTCGCGACGATGGCGAGCGCGAACCCGACGGCGGTCGCGGCGAGCACGGTCGCGAACGTCGCGAGCCCCTGCGCCGGGTCGGCCGGGTCGGCGAGCAGGTTGCGGGAGATGAGGATGCTCGCGATGAACACGACGCCGTACAGGAACCGGTGGTACGCCATGACGCCGAGCGCCTGGCCGGGGGTGCGGCGCGCGACGAGGTAGCGCGCGCCCTCGACGAGCCCGCGCAGCAGGACGAGCAGCGCGGCGCGCATCCGGGCGGCGTCGGACGCCTCGTCGGGACCGAGCCGGTCGCGCGAGAACCCGGCGGCGACGGCGGCGGCCGCGCCCATGGTGAGCGCGGCGAGGACGAGCGCGGCTCCGTCGCGGGTCGAGCCGGCGGGGAGCACCCACCCGAGCACGAGCCCCACGCCGCTGCCGACGCCGTTCGCGGCGGTGCCGAGCGTGGGCGTCACGGAGTTCGCGGTGAGCAGCAGCCGGCCCTCGACGACGTGCGGCAGGGACGCGGACAGCGCGGACAGCAGGAACCGGTTGACGGACAGCACGACGAGCGCGAGCACGTACACGGCCGGCCCGACGCCGACGGTCACCATCACGGCGGCGGTCGCGAGCGTGAGCCCGAGCCGCACCACGTTCCCGACGAGCAGCACCTGCCGGCGCTGCCACCGGTCGAGCAGCACCCCGGCCCACGGCCCGACGATCGTGAACGGCAGCAGCAGCACGGCGAACGCGGCGGCGACACCGCCGGCGGTCGTCGCGTTCTCGGGGGAGAAGAAGAACAGGGTCGCGAGCCCCACCTGGAACATGCCGTCGGCGCACTGGCTGACGAGCCGCACCGACAGGAGCCTGCGGAACCCCCGCAGCGGCCACAGCTCCTTGAGGTCCGCGATCACCTGCACGCGCGTCATCCTCGCACCCGCGTGGGCTCGCCCCGGCGCGCAGGTCGTCGGCGCGCTGCGCCACCTGGAGGACCTGTCGGCAGCTCACCGCCGGCGGGGCCCGGTCGTGTCGTGTGACGGGCGTCACGTGCGCGCGTGGCCGCCCGCCCCAACTCGGCCTCCCGGCACGGCGTTCTGACAGTGTCCGAGGGACGGACCAAGACGACCGGGGGGACCCATGATCCGTCGGTGGGAACCGATGCTCGACCAGCTGGTGCGGGAGCGATATCCGCGCCTGCTGTCCCGGGCCACGCTGCTGTGCGGCACGCGCCATGACGCGGAGGACCTGGTGCAGGACGCCCTGGTCGCCACGTTCGGCGGCCGGGCGCGCTTCGAGTCGGTCGCGGAGGCCGAGCACTACGTGCGCCGTGCGATCGCGACCAGGTACGTCGACCGCGCACGGCGCCTCGGCCGGGAGCGCGACGCGCAGCGCCGGCTCGCGGGGGAGCGTGCCGCGGTCGTCGAGATCGACCTGCCGGGGCTGACGCGCGAGCTCGTCGACGCGCTGTCCGTGCTGGCCCCGCGGGTGCGGGCGTGCGTGGTGCTGCGCTACCTCGACGACCTGACGATCCGCGAGACCGCGCAGTCCCTCGGCATCTCGGAGGGCGCGGTCAAGCGCTACACGTCCGACGGCGTCTCGCTGCTCAACGCGGCGCTGGGCACCACGTCCACCGACTCGTCCACCGATGCCGAGTCCGTCCCCGTCCAGCCGAAGGAGGTGCGCCGTGGCGCGTGACCTGAACGAGTTCCTGCAGGCCGTGGCCGACGCCGACGAGCGCTCGCTCGACGGCCTGGCCGCCGACGGGCCGCTCGAGCGCGCCCGACGCGGCGTCCGGCGCCGCCGGGTGGTGCGGCACACGCAGACCGCCGCGCTGTGCGTGGCCGCCGTCGCGGCGCTCGCGGGCGGTGCGCTGCTCGCGGACTCCGACCGCGGCCGGCCGGTCGACCCGGCGACGCACGGGGTCACGCAGGGCCCGCTCGTCGAGACCCCCGGCATCCCGCCGTACCGCGCGCTCACGCCGGACGTGCTGTCCGAGGCCGACGCCGGCTGGGTGCTGAGCGTGCACCTCGCCGAGCCGTCCGACCCCGAGGGCGTGCGGGACCCCGGTGGCGACGTGGTGCTCCTGACGTCGCCCGAGGGCGACTCCTACCGCGTCCCGGGCGTCGCGCCCGGCTCGCAGCTCGAGGTGCTGACCTGGGACGGCTCCGACGAGACCGCCGTGGTGCGGCAGGTCGTCGACGGGTCCGGCCAGCGCGCGCTGCTCGACCTGGCCGACGGCACGGTCACGCCCGACGCGCGCGGCCTCGCGCCCGACTCCGACTTCGTGGGCCGGGTCGCGGACGGCGAGCTCTGGTACGACGAGCGCTTCGTCGTCCTCGAGGACGACGGCGGCCGCCGCGACGTGTACGACGCCCCGCGCGACAGCCTGAGCCTCGTCGACCCGACCGGTCACCGCATGATCGGCAGCCGCGACGACCTCACGACCTCCGAGCGCCACTCGTACGACGTCGTGGACCTGGAGACCGGCGACGTCGACGGCCCGTACCCGCTGGTGGACGGCGACGAGACCTGCGACGTCGCGGCGTGGCTCGACGCGTCGACGCTCCTGGCGCGCTGCGCCGAGGGCACCGCGTGGGACGAGGGCTTCGACGAGGTCGAGATCGACCTGTCCGGCGACGAGCCGACCCGGACCACCACCACGACCGTGGGTCCGCAGGACCCGTACCTGCTCTCCGCGCAGTGGCTCGCCGACGGCGTGCTCGTCGGCGACACGTTCCAGCCCGGTGACGTCGAGGCCTGCGGGTCGATGGGCACGTACCTGCGCGAGCGCGACGGGTCCCTGACGGTGGTCGAGGAGGCCCAGCGCGGGCTGTTCCTCGCGACCGTGCCGCAGACCGCCGACGGACTGGTGTACGTCAAGGCCGAGCAGGGCTGCAACGGCGAGCAGGCCCCGTCCACGCTCACGGTCCACGACCCGGCGACGGGCGCCGCCCACGCGCTGCTGCCCTTCCCGGTCGACAACCGCGGCGACCGCCCCGGCATGCTCAGCTGGACCATCGCCCGCTGAGCCCCCGGAACGGGCGGAGGGACGCTCACCGGACGAGCGTCCCTCCACCCGTTCGAGCGTTCTGCGACGCGCACCCCAACCGATCGGGGCCACGCCTGGGGCTGAGCGGTTCGCCGCGGCGGGTGAACGGGTGGAGAAGCGCTCACCAGGCGAGCGCTTCTCCACCCGTTGCGGCTCGCGCGGGACCGAGCGGGCACGTGGGGGAGCAGGGGCGCGGTGCCGCTCGCCAGCCGCGGGCGGTCAGGGCCGCCGCGAGCTGCATGGCCGTGGCGCAGGGGGTCACGGCCACGTGCCGCCACCGGTAGCGCAGCGTCGTGTCGCCGCTGGTCAGGAGCACGGCGTTGTCGCGCCACACGTCGTCGTCCGTCGCGCCGAACGGGTGCGCCAGGCTCCCGTCCAGCTCCGCCCGCACGCCGAGCCCGACGTACACGCGGTCCGCCCGGATCCACCGCCCGGCCACGCGCTCCCACCGCTGCGCCACACCGCGCGGCAACCCGTGCGCCCGCTCCACGTCCCGCGTGAACCGGTGCTCCAACGGCGACTCCACCCCGGCGCGCACCTCGTCGAGCATCGCGAGCAGGAGGGCTCGCCCGGGCAGCCGCGCCCGCCGCCGCGCGAACGACAGCAGCGCGTCCGGCTGCACCCCGCCCCGCACGGCATCGCAGATCAGCCCGACGACCGCGTCCGTCACGTCCCGCCGCACCCCGACCGGCCCGGCCTCGTCGCGAGAGCCGCGCCGCGCGTCGCTGCCCGCGCTCGCGGGCCGGGCCCCGGATGCGACGCGGACGGGGGTGGCGGCGTCGACGAGCATGTCGAGGACCGCCTCGGCCGGCTCCACGGCGGGCAGCACGCCGCCGGACCAGCGGGTGCGCCGGGTGCGGTGGACGACGATCCCGCGCTGCGCGGTCACGGTCCGCCCGTGCGGGACGACGACGTGCACCACGGGTCCGGGCTCGCGCAGCACGCCGTGGTGGTACGCGGCGGACCGGTGCGTCAGGGCGGCACCGGGTCCCGCGTAGAGCAGCGCGGCGCGCGCCCGTTGCCGCCAGCTCGTCGGACCGGACTGCAGCACGACGACCCCGCGGAACGCCCGCTGCCAGTCCCCGGCCGCCACCCGCCGCCGCACGGTGGCGGACGCGTACCCCCACCCGACGAGCTGCGCGGTGGTGGCCACGGCGTCCTGGCGCACGACGACGCGTCGCACGTCGGGCGCCATGCCGCGCACGGCCGGCAGCCCACCGACCCGCCCTGTCGCGTCCACGCCCCGACCCTGCCGGACGACCCGCCACGCGCGCGGGCCCCATCCACAGCCTCTCCGACGAGAACGGGTGGAGAAACGCTCACCTGGCGAGCGCTTCTCCACCCGTTGCGCAAAGCCGTACCGCGTCGCGGGCGGGCGGCTGGGGGTGGAGACGGCGGGAGGGCCCCGACGCGGTGTGCGTCGGGGCCCTCCCGGGAGCCGTCAGGCGTGATCAGGCTGGGGTCAGCGCTCGATCTCGCCGCGGATGAAGGCCTCGAGCTGGGCGCGGCCCTTGCCGTCCTCCATCTGCACCGGCGGCGACTTCATGAAGTACGTCGCGGCGGACAGGATCGGGCCACCGACGCCACGGTCCTTGGCGATCTTCGCCGCGCGCAGCGCGTCGATGATGATGCCGGCCGAGTTGGGGGAGTCCCACACCTCGAGCTTGTACTCGAGGTTCAGGGGCACCTCGCCGAACGCGCGGCCCTCGAGGCGGACGTACGCCCACTTGCGGTCGTCGAGCCACGCGACGTAGTCCGACGGGCCGATGTGGACGTTGCGGTCCTCCTTCTTGCCGGCCAGCGGGCCGTCCTCGAGGTTCGACGTCACGGCCTGCGTCTTCGAGATCTTCTTGGACTCCAGGCGCTCGCGCTCGAGCATGTTCTTGAAGTCCATGTTGCCGCCGACGTTCAGCTGGTACGTGCGGTCCAGGATGACGCCGCGGTCCTCGAACAGGCGGGCGAGCACGCGGTGCGTGATGGTCGCGCCGACCTGCGACTTGATGTCGTCGCCGACGATCGGGACACCGGCGGCCTCGAACTTCGCGGCCCACTCCGGGTCGGACGCGATGAAGACGGGCAGCGCGTTGACGAAGGCGACGTTCGCGTCGATCGCGCACTGCGCGTAGAACTTCGCGGCGGCCTCGGAACCGACGGGCAGGTAGCAGATCAGGACGTCGACCTTGTTGTCCTTGAGCGTCTGGACGACGTCGACCGGCTCGGCGTCCGACTCCTCGATGGTCTGGGAGTAGTACTTGCCCAGGCCGTCGAGCGTGTGGCCGCGCTGGACGGTCACGCCGAGCGGCGGGACGTCCGTGATCTTGATGGTGTTGTTCTCCGACGCGACGATCGCCTCGGACAGGTCGAAGCCGACCTTCTTCGCGTCGACGTCGAAGGCAGCGACGAACTCGATGTCCTTGACGTGGTAGTCGCCGAACTGCACGTGCATGAGCCCGGGGACCTTGCCGTCGGCCGGCGTGTCGGCGTAGTAGTGGACGCCCTGGACGAGCGACGCGGCGCAGTTGCCGACGCCGACGATGGCGACGCGGATGGAGGTCATCCTCGCTCCTTCTCGGTGGATCTGGCCGGAGCGGCGTGCTCGCCGTCGGCGGTGGACGTGGCTCCGGTGCGGTGACCGGGGCCGGCGGGACGCGCGCGGCGGACGCCACGCTCGTTGTCGATGAGCCCGTCGAGCCAACGGACCTCGCGCTCGGCCTGCTCCAGGCCGTGGCGCTGCAGCTCGAGCGTGTACTCGTCCATGCGCTCGCGCGTGCGAGAGATGGACTGGCGGATCGTCTCGAGCCGTTCGGTCAGGCGGGTGCGCCGACCCTCGAGGATCCGCAGCCGGGTCTCGGCGTCGGTCTGCGCGAAGAACGCGAACCGCACGTCGAAGTTCTCGTCCTCCCAGGCCGCGGGGCCGGACGTGGCGAGCACCGACTGGAGGTGCTCCTTGCCGTCCGCGGTGATCTGGTAGACGATCCGGGCGCGCTTGCTGCCGACGGCGTGGGGGTCGGCCGGCGACTCGGTCCCGACGATCCAGCCACGCTCGGCGAGCGACTTCAGGCACGGGTACAGAGACCCGTAGGACAGGGCCCGGAACGAGCCGAGGACGAGGTTGAGCCGCTTGCGCAGCTCGTACCCGTGCATCGGCGACTCGTGCAGCAGCCCGAGGATCGCCGGCTCGAGCACGTCGGAACGACCGCGCACTCCTGGCACCTCCTCTAGGCTGGGCTCCGCACCTCGGACGTCGGTCCGATGTATCCGGGGCGATCTACTGAAGTGATGTATCAAGTCGATACATCGCGCAGACTATGCCGCGCGGCTCGTCGGACACAAGTCGCCTGCGCCCCGCACGCGGCGTGACCCCGCCCACAGCCGGGCGCCACGGCGTGCCGATCCTGTGAAAGGTCCTGGGACGAGTCCCGACGAGGCGTCGCACGCCCGGCCTTCTCGCGCATACTGGGCGGCGCGTCCGCTGCGCACCCCCCGACCGACCCGGCCGGGCACGTCGCCGCAGCGCACGCCCCTCGTCGTCGTCAGGAAGGCATCACGTTGGCCGGCTCCTCCCGCGCGTCCGCGAGGTCGCGCCGCAGCACGCCGCGTGGCTCCCGCGCCCGCTCGACCAGCGCCCCCACGGGCAAGCGCAAGTTCTTCGACTACCCGCGCAGCGGGTACACCGGCCTGCACCGGTGGCTGCCGTCGTGGCGGTTCATGCTCGGCTCGTTCCTCAGCGGCGTGTTCCTCGTCGCCGGTGCCGTCGTCGCCGCCTACGCGACGATCGACGTGCCCAAGCCCGGCGAGGACGTCAAGGCGCAGACGTCGACCGTGTACTACGCGGACGGCACGACCGTCCTGGGCACGTTCGCGGTGCAGAAGCGCGAGATCGTCGAGCTCGAGACGCTCCCCGACTGGGTCGGCGACTCCGTCGTCGCCGCCGAGGACCGCACGTTCTACGACAACAAGGGCGTCTCGATCACCGGCATGGGGCGCGCGTTCCTCAACAACGTGCGCGGCGGCGACAAGCAGGGCGGCTCGACCCTCACGCAGCAGTACGTCGAGCGGTACTACGTGGACAAGACGACGACGGACTACGTCGGCAAGTTCAAGGAGGTGCTGCTCGCCGTCAAGATCACGAACAAGGAGTCGAAGCCCGAGATCCTCGAGCGGTACCTCAACACCATCTACTTCGGCCGCGACTCCTACGGCATCCAGGCGGCCGCGAAGTCGTACTTCGACGTCGACGCCAAGGACCTGACGATCTCGCAGTCCGCCATGCTCGCCGCGATCATCCCGTCGCCCAACAACTGGGACCCGGCCGTGCGCCCACAGCAGGCCGAGGCGCGCTGGAAGATCGTCATCGGCCGCATGCTCGAGGACGGGCACATCACCAAGAAGCAGCACGACGAGGCGACGTTCCCCGAGACCGTCGAGTACGTGCGCTCCTCGAAGTACGAGGGCCCCAACGGCCACCTGCTGAAGATGGTCGAGGACGAGATGGCCGGCGAGGCCATCGGCATCAGCAAGGAGAAGCTGGACCGCGGCGGGTACAAGGTCGTGACGACCATCCAGAAGCCCGTGCAGGACGAGCTCCTCACGTCGGTCGGCCGGCTCATGAACGGTGAGCTCACCGACGGCGAGACCCCGCCCCAGCCGGACAAGCTGAAGATCGCCGTGTCGTCGGTCGACCCCGCCACGGGCGGCATCGTCGCGCTGTACGGCGGCCCCGACTTCCTCACGGACCAGATCAACCGCGCGACCTTCGGCGACGGCGTCCAGGCAGGCTCGACGTTCAAGCCGTTCACGCTCGTCGCGGCGCTGCAGGAGGGCATCTCGCTCGAGAAGCGCTACTCCGGACGCTCGCCCATGAAGCTCGACGGGTGGGGCGAGGCCGACACCCAGGTGACGAACTTCAGCGGCAGCTCCTACGGCACGATCGACCTCGTCGACGCGACCGCGGACTCCGTCAACACCGTGTACGCGCAGCTCAACCTCGAGGTCGGGCCGGACAAGACGGCCGCGGTGGCGAACGCCGCGGGGATCACGACGCCCGTCGAGAACAACCCGGCGAACGTCCTCGGCTCGGCGACCGTGCACCCGCTCGACATGGCGAGCGCGTACGCCACGTTCGCCGCGCAGGGCGTGCACCACGACGCGCACGTCGTCGCGCAGGTGCTCAACCCGAACGGCTCGGTCAACTTCGAGACCGACGGCAACCCGGAGCGCCGGTTCGCCGAGGACGTCATGGCGGACGCGACGTACGCCATGACGCAGGTCGTCGAGCGCGGCTCCGGCAAGCCGTACATCAAGCCGCTGGGCGTGCCCGTCGCCGGGAAGACCGGCACCTCGACCGGCAACCTCTCAGCGTGGTTCGTCGGCTACACGCCGACGATCGCGACGTCCGTCGCGCTGAGCCAGGTCGGCGACGACGGCAGGTCGCAGAACAGCATCGAGCCGTTCGGCCCGAGCCCGTACGGCGGCAAGCTCATCGAGGTCACCGGCTCGTCCATCCCCGCGCGCCTGTGGGCGGAGTACATGGGCCCGGTGCTGCAGATGGAGCAGTTCGCGAAGGAGCGGGACTTCCCGCCGCGCGCCGACGTGGGGGACGAGCCCACGCAGCGTCCGACGACGACGCCCACGCCGACCCCGACGCCGACGCCGACCGCCGAGCCGACGCAGGACGACACCGCGAAGGTGCCGTACCGCCTGCAGGGCAAGACGCAGGCCGACGCGACGGCCGCCCTGCTCGCGGTCGGGCTCGAGCCGGTGATCGTGACCAAGCCGTCCGACGACGTCCCGGCGGGCCGGGTCATCTCCGTCGACCCCGGTGCGGGCACGCGCGTGCCGATCGGGTCGCAGGTGACGCTCGTCGTGTCCTCGGGTCCCAAGCCCGAGCCGACGAAGAAGCCGGAACCCACCAAGAAGCCGGACCCGACGACGTCCCCGAGCCCCGACCCGACCGAGGACGCGCCTCCGGACGCCGAGGAGGACCCCGGGGACGGGGAGGGCGGTGGGGCCTGACGCCCCGTCGTCCACAACCGGACGATTTCGCCGCGGCGGAACTGCGCCGGTAGGCTAGAACATTGCTGTGCCCGCTCACCCCTGCCGCCATCGGCGGGGACGCGGGACGGTGACCGGGTCCGACGAGGACCGGGCCACCGCAGCGACGCACGAGAACCCTCCTGTCACGGAACGACCGTGACCGCTGAGACCAGAGGAGGTGGGTATGAGCCTGCGTCAGTACGAGATCATGATCATCCTCGACCCCGAGATCGAGGAGCGCACCGTCGCCCCGTCGCTCGACAAGTACCTGTCGGTCGTCAAGACCGACGGTGGCACGGTCGACAAGGTGGACGTCTGGGGTCGTCGCCGCCTGGCGTACGACATCAAGAAGAAGTCCGAGGGCATCTACGCGGTGGTCGACTTCACCGCTGAGCCGGCGACGGCCAAGGAGCTCGACCGTCAGCTCGGCCTCAACGAGGTCGTCCTGCGCACCAAGGTCCTCCGCCGCGAGGCGTGACCTGTGGGTGCGCACCGCTAGCGTGCGCACCACCTCGAAGGACCTACGTCGAAGCAGTTCGGAATCGAGCGAGGAGCTGGCATGGCTGGTGAGACCGTCATCACGGTGATCGGGAACCTGACCGGGGACCCGGAGCTGCGCTTCACCCCGTCGGGTGCGGCCGTGGCCAACTTCACCGTCGCGTCGACGCCGCGCACGTTCGACCGTCAGAGCAACGAGTGGAAGGACGGCGAGACGCTGTTCCTGCGCTGCTCGATCTGGCGGGAGGCGGCGGAGTCGGTCGCGGAGTCGCTCACCAAGGGCACCCGCGTGATCGCGACCGGTCGCCTCGTCCAGCGCTCGTACGAGACGCGTGAGGGCGAGAAGCGCACGGTCGTCGAGCTGCAGGTCGACGAGGTCGGCCCCTCGCTGCGCTACGCCACGGCCAAGGTCACCCGGACCCAGCGTTCGGGCGGCGGCGGCGGTGGCTTCGGCGGTGGCGGTGGCGGTGGCTACTCCGGTGGCGGCCAGTCGTCCGGCTCGGCCGGCGACGACCCGTGGGCCACGCCCGCGGGCGGCGGCTACTCGGACGAGCCCCCGTTCTGACCGGCCCCGTTCCGACCGACTCCGCGGTGCCGCGCGTCTGACGCGCGGTCCCGCACGAGGTCCCTCGAACCCCCAGACACCACATCCCCGGGCATGGCAACGCCCGGGGCTCCACAGACAGGAGCACCACGATGGCCAAGGCCGTTGTTCGCAAGCCCAAGAAGAAGCAGAACCCGCTCAAGGCAGCCAAGATCGAGGTTGTCGACTACAAGGACACCGCGCTGCTGCGCAAGTTCATCTCCGACCGCGGGAAGATCCGCGCGCGTCGGGTGACCGGGGTGTCCGTGCAGGAGCAGCGCGCGATCGCTCGCGCCGTCAAGAACGCCCGCGAGATGGCTCTGCTGCCGTACTCGTCGTCGGCGCGCTGAGAAGGAGGCCTCACGATGGCGAAGATCATCCTCACGCACGAGGTCACCGGCCTCGGCGCCCCCGGCGACGTGGTCGAGGTCAAGGACGGGTACGCCCGTAACTACCTCATCCCGCGCAACCTCGCCGCCCCCTGGACCAAGGGTGCGGAGAAGGACATCACCGCGATCCGCAAGGCTCGCAAGGCGCGCGAGATCGCGTCGCTCGACGACGCGAAGGCCATCCGCGACTCGCTGCAGTCGAAGCCGGTCGTTGTGTCGGCGAAGGCCGGCGACGCCGGCCGTCTGTTCGGTGCCGTGACGACCGCCGAGATCGCCGAGGCGGTCAAGGCGTCGGGCGCCCCGGCGATCGACAAGCGCAAGGTCGAGATCGCGCAGCCGATCAAGGCCCTGGGCGAGTACACCGTCTCGGTCCGCCTGCACCCGGAGGTCGCCGCCACGGTGACCGTCAAGGTCGTGGCTGCCTGAGCTGACGCTCACACGGAAGGCCCCCGCCCCTCCCGGGACGGGGGCCTTCCGCATGCCCCCGCACCGCATGCCCGCGCCACCCCCTTGGCGCCGAGTGCGCACGTTGCGGGTCGAGTGCTGACGCTGTGCGTGCGCGGTCGCGCACGAACGTGCGCAGTCGGCGAGGGGAGGGGCGGCGGGGTCAGGTGCCGGTGACCATCCAGGCCGTGCCGCGGGCGCGGTAGCCGGTGGTGAGTGCTCGGGCGAGCATGAAGACGCCGCTGAACGCGGCGGTGAGCCAGAGCAGACCCTCGGCGCCGGGCGGGGCGTAGGCGCGCACCGCCAGGGCGAACGGCAGGTACACGACGAGCGTCATGAGCCCCGCCCACGCGAGGAACCGGCCGTCACCGGCGCCGATGAGCACGCCGTCGAGCACGAACACCCACCCGGCGAGCGGCATGCACACGCCCGCGACGAGCATCCCGACGACGATCGCGTGGCGCACCTCGTCGTCCGGCGTGAACAGCGGTGCGTACAGCGCGGCCGCACCGCCGAGGACCACACCCAGGATGACGCCGGCCCCGACGCCCCACTGCAGGGTCCGGCGCAGGACGCCGCGCGTGCGCGGCACGTCACCTGCGCCGAGCGCGTGCCCGACGAGCGCCTGGGCGGCGATCGCGAGGGCGTCGAGCGCGAACGCGGCGAGCCCCCAGACGGAGCTGACGACCTGGTGCCCCGCGAGCGTCACGGCGCCGAGCCCGGTGGCGACCCAGGTGGTGAGCAGGATCGCGCCGCGCAGGGTCGCGGTGCGGGCGAGCAGCGGGGCGCCGTGGCGTGCGGAGGTCCAGATCCCGCCGGCCGCCGGCCGCAGCGACGACCCCGCCTCGCGCGCGCCGCGGACCACCACGACGACGAGCACGGCGGCCATACCGAGCTGCGTGAGGGCCGTGCCGCCGCCCGAGCCCGCGATGCCGAGGCCCAGGCCCCACACGAGTGCGACGTTGAGGGCGGTGTTGACGACCGCGCCGGTGACCGCGACGCCCAACGGGGTGCGGGTGTCCTGCAGCCCACGCAGCGTGCCGGTCGCGGCCAGGACGAGCAGCATGCCGACCAGCCCGGGCGCTGACCAGCGCAGGTACGTCACGGCTTGCCGCGCGGTCTCGTCGTCGGCGCCCATCACGGCGACCACCCACGGAGCCGCCACCCACAGCGCGACCGCGAGCACCACCCCCAGCCCGGCGGCGAGCCACATCCCGTCGATGCCCACCTGCAGCGACCCGGCCCGGTCACCGGCGCCGAGCCGGCGGGCGACGGACGCGGTGGTCGCGTAGGCGAGGAAGACGCAGAGTCCGACGACGCTGAGCAGCACGCTCGAGGCGAGCGCCAGACCGGCCAGCGCGTCGGTGCCGAGGTGCCCGACGACGGCCGAGTCGACGAGGATGAACAGGGGCTCGGCGACGAGCGCGCCGAGCGCCGGGACGGCGAGCGCGAGGATCTGGCGGTCGAGGCTGGGCGTCTGCTGTCCGTTGGCTGAGATGGCTCTTGCTCCCTGCTGTGTCCACACGGGTTGAACTTCGTTCGTGCTCGTCAGAGCGGCGATTCATGGCCGGGAGGTGCGCTGTCCACAGCCCTGTCCACGGCCTGTGCACATCGTCACCCACAACCGTCCCCAGGCCTGTCCACAGATCCGTGGGCACGTTTCCACAGGCTCTGAGGCCGATTCGCGCGGCCCTGTGCGGCGGTCCTAGTCTCGCGCGAGAACTCCTCCCTGCCCCCGGCCGTCCGCCGCGTGTGGGTGGGTCGATGTAGAACGAATGTTCGACGGGTTCGCGATGCAGAGAACAGGGTGTGCACGGTGACGATCGAAGAGCTCGAGTACGGCATGCCGCCGGAGCCCGACTCCGGACGGCGCGAGTTCGACCGCACCCCGCCGCAGGACCTCGAGGCCGAGCGGTCCGTGCTCGGCGGCATGATGATCTCGAAGGACGCGATCGCCGACGTCATCGAGCAGATCCGCGGCACCGACTTCTACCGCCCCGCGCACGAGACCGTCTACGACGCGATCATCGACCTCTACGGCCGTGGCGAGCCCGCGGACGCGATCACGGTCGCCGACGAGCTCACCAAGCGCGGCGAGCTCGCGCGCATCGGCGGCGCCCCCTACCTGCACACGCTCATCGCGTCCGTGCCCACCGCGGCCAACGCCGGCTACTACGCGCGGATCGTGCGCGAGCGCGCCATCCTGCGCAAGCTCGTCGAGGCGGGTACGCGCATCGTCCAGCTGGGGTACGGCACCGACGGCGGTGACGTCGACGAGCTCGTCAACAACGCGCAGGCCGAGGTCTACGCCGTCACCGAGCGGCGCTCGTCGGAGGACTACCTGCCGCTGTCCGAGATCATCGGCGGGACCGTCGACGAGATCGAGGCCGCCGGTCACCGCGGCGAGGGGATGATCGGCGTCCCCACGGGCTTCTCCGACCTCGACCGCCTGACGAACGGCCTCCACCCGGGCCAGATGATCGTCGTCGCCGCCCGTCCGGCCATCGGCAAGGCCCTCGCGCTCGACACCCCGCTGCCGACGCCGACCGGCTGGACGACGATGGGTGAGGTCCAGGTCGGCGACCAGCTCCTCGCCGCGGACGGCACGCCGACGACCGTCGTCGCCGCGACCGACGTCATGGTCGACCGGCCCTGTTACCGCGTCACCTTCGACGACGGCACGACGATCGTCGCGGACGCCCAGCACCAGTGGGCGACCCGGACGCGCGCCGACCGCCGCCAGCGCGACGGCGGGACCCCGAGCATCTGGACGACCGAGGAGATCCACGGCACGGTCCGCTGCCAGACGGCCGACCGCCGCGCCAACCACTCGGTCGAGACCGCGCGCCCGCTGCGCCTCCCGGACGCCGACCTGCTCGTCGACCCGTACCTCCTGGGTGTCTGGCTCGGCGACGGCCACGCCGCCTCCGCGCGCTTCACGAGCGCGGACCCCGAGATCGCCATGCACATCGAGGGCCGCGGCTACGAGCCGGACCTGCTCGAGGCCGGTCTCCGGACGCTCGGTGTGCTCGGGGACAAGCACATTCCGGCGGCGTACCTGCGGGCCAGCGAGCGGCAGCGGCGTGACCTGCTTGCCGGCCTGCTCGACACCGACGGGACCGTGAACCCCACGGGCAGTGCGCAGATCACGCTGACCGACGAGCGCCTCGCGCGTGACGTCCGCGAGCTCGTGCACTCGCTCGGCTACCGCACCGGCTGGTCGACGCGCACGGTGGCCGGGCGGTCCGAGGCGACCTCGACGGCGTTCACCCTCACCTTCACCACCGACGACGAGGTGTTCGGCCTCGAGCGCAAGAAGCTCGTGCACAAGGAGCGTCGCCGTCCCTCGACGCCGCGGCTGTGGCAGCGGTTCATCGTGTCGGTCGAGCCGGTCGAGTCCGTGCCGGTCCGGTGCGTCGAGATCGCGCACCCGTCGCACCTGTACCTTGCGAGCGAGGCGATGGTGCCGACGCACAACTCCACGCTCGGCATCGACATCGTCCGGTCGGCGGCCATCAAGAACAACCAGGCCGCCGTGGTGTTCTCGCTCGAGATGAGCCGCAACGAGATCGTCATGCGACTGCTGTCCGCCGAGGCGCGCGTGCACCTGCAAAAGCTGCGCACCGGTCAGATGGGCGAGGACGACTGGGCGAAGATCGCCCAGACCATGGGCAAGGTGTCCGGCGCCCCGCTCTTCATCGACGACTCGCCGAACATGTCGCTGATGGAGATCCGCGCCAAGTGCCGGCGCCTCAAGCAGCGTCACGACCTCAAGCTCGTCGTGATCGACTACCTCCAGCTCATGACGTCCGGCAAGCGCGTCGAGTCGCGTCAGCAGGAGGTCTCCGAGTTCTCGCGTGCGCTCAAACTTCTCGCCAAGGAGCTCGAGGTCCCGGTCATCGCGATCTCGCAGCTGAACCGTGGCCCTGAGCAGCGCACGGACAAGAAGCCACAAATGAGTGACCTTCGCGAGTCCGGGTCTATCGAACAAGATGCAGACATGGTCATTCTCTTGCATCGCGAAGACGCCTATGAAAAAGAATCGCCCCGCGCGGGTGAGGCGGACCTTATTGTGGCGAAGCACCGAAATGGCCCGACGGACACGATCACGGTCGCGTTCCAGGGTCATTTCAGCCGCTTCGTCGACATGCAGGCCTGACGACGAGTCTCGCGGTGAGCGGCGGGGAGGACTGCGCTGACGGCGCTGCACTCAGAGACGCCTGTGTAGCACATGGTGCTACTTTCGAATCATGACCACGGTCGGGGTGCGCGAGCTCAGGCAGGACGCGTCGGGCGTCCTGCGTCGCGTCGAGCAGGGCGAGCGCGTTGTCGTGACCGTGCACGGGCGACCCGTCGCCGACATCGTGCCGCACACCGAGTCCCGCCCGACGTGGCGCCCCGTCGCGGACCTCGCCGCCATCTTCCCCGGTGTTGACGATCCCCACTGGGACGAGGACATGGCGCTGGTCGACGGCGCCGCGACCGATCCGTTCGAGCGCGGCGCTCGCCCGTGAGGCTGATCCTCGACACGAACGTCCTGATCGACGGCCTGGTGCCGACCGGCACCGCGGACGAGGCCGCGATCAGCATGGCGTCGCTGGCCGAGCTGCGCTTCGGGGTGCTGGTCGCCCGCACACCCGAGATCAGGTCGGCGCGGATGCGGGTGCTGTCGAGTGCCGAGAGCGCCCTGGCGGCGCTGCCGATCGACGACGCGGTCGCGTCGTCGTACGCCCTGCTGGCGACGAAGACGGTCGGGGCCGGACGTCAGCCGCGCGCGCGAGCGTTCGACCTGCTGATCGCCGCGACCGCGCACGCACACGGCGCCGCCCTCGTCACGAGGAACCTCGGCGACTTCACGGGTCTCGACGACGTCCTCGAGGTCCGTGCGCCGTAGCCGCGCTGACCGAGGCGCGCACACCCACGGGGCTCGCGTCCGATGAAAATGCCTGGTCAGGGTCGATTACCGTCGACAGACTCGGCGCGTGAGCGACAGCTGGCGCGTGCTGCGCGCCCCCGAACCACCCGCCGACCTGGAGCACTCCGACGCGTGGGCGCTGCACGCGTTCAGTGACGTCGAGCACGAGCGCGAGGCCGCCGTGTGGGGCTGGACCGACCAGTGGGCACCGGCGGCGGTCATGCACGGGGTCGTGCGGCACCAGGAGTACGACCGCAAGCAGATGCTCCTGGTGGTGCGCGCCGAGCACCCTGAGGGCGTCCCGCCGGAGCCCGCTGATGTGGTCGGTGTCGCGCTCGTCGTCGTCGGCCGTGAGGCGAACACGCACCTGCTGTGGGCCGGTCCGCTGGCCGTGCGTCCCGCGCACGCGCACGACGGCGTGCACGACGCGCTGCTCGCGGCGGTCGAGGAGGAGGCCGCGGCGCTCGGGTGCACGACGGTCGTCTTCACGTCGCCGCACGCCCCGGAACCGCCCGCGGGGCCGGGCGCGCTCGAGCCCCGCACGGGGGCGGGCCGCGTGCCGGTCGACTCGCCGGAGGCGCTCGTCGCGGGGGAGCGCGGCTACGCGCTGGAGCAGGTCGGGCGTCACTCGACGCTGCACCTGCCGGTCCCGTCGTCGGTGCTCGACCGGCTCGGCGACGGCGCCAGAACAGCGGCCGGCGACGACTACCGGATCATCACGTGGCGCGACGAGATCCCCGAGGACCGTCTCGACGACCTCGCGCGGCTGTGGACGCGGATGAGCACGGACGTGCCGCTCGGCGAGCTCGACTACGACGAGGAGCCGTGGGACGCCGACCGCGTGCGCAGCCACCTCACGGACCTCGCCGGCCGGCAGCAGCACCTGCTGCTCACGGTGGCCGAGCACGTCGCGTCGGGCGAGCTCGTCGCGTTCACGGTGCTCCAGGTCCCGTTCCCCGAGGTGCCGTTCGGGTTCCAGGAGGACACGCTGGTGATGCGTGAGCACCGCGGGCACCGCCTCGGGATGCTCGTGAAGGTCGCGAACGTGCGGGCGCTCGCGGCGTGGCGGCCGGGTGTGGAGCGGATCCACACGTGGAACGCGCAGGAGAATGCGCACATGCTCGCGATCAACGTCGCGCTCGGCTACGTCGGGGACGGCGTCGCGGCGATCTGGCAGAAGCACCTGGGGTGACCGCATGACGACGCTGCCCGGAGGGCTCGAGCTGCGTACGGCCCGGCCGTCCGACCTCGACCAGATCGGTGCGCTGCTCGTCGACCGGGGCGAGGAGCCTGACGCGCTGGACCACCGGCTCGTCGTGGAGGGCGCGCTCGGGTGGGACGCGTGCGCCGTCGTCGTGGACGGGGACCGCGTGGTCTCGACCGCGACGCTGCTCGACGAGACGGTCCGCGTCGGCGACGTGGTGCTGGCGGCGGGTCAGGTCGAGCTGGTGGCGACGGACCGGGAGTACGAGGGCCGTGGCCTGGTCCGTGCACTGATGGGCTGGGCGCACGACAGATCGCGTGAGCGCGGGCACCTGCTGCAGGTGATGATCGGGATCCCGTACTTCTACCGGCTGTTCGGCTACGAGTACGCGATCGACATCCCCCGGGCCCGAGCGTTGCGCGAGCTGCCGCCACCCGAGCCCGGCGAGGCGACGACCGGATCGGTGCTCCGCGAGGCGACGACCGCCGACCTCCCGGCGCTCGTCGCGCTGCAGGACGCGGCGCAGGCGGAGTACGACGTGGCGATGCCGCACCCGGCGGAGCGTTGGCGCTGGCTGCTGGCGCACGAGGCGAGCACGACGCGCGTCCTCGAGCGGGACGGGGTCGTCGTCGCGTCGGCGCGGACGGGGGTTCCCGACGATGGGCTGCTGGTCGCGGAGGCGGCCGCGGCGGACATGGCGGCGGCGGACGAGTTCCTCGTCGCACTGCGCGGGCTCGGTGAGCCGCTGACCATCGTGCACCGGCCGCTCACGGTGCCCGGACGCGCGTGGGCGGAGCGGCTCGAGCCCGCGGGGTCGGACGCGACGCAGTACTACGCGCGCCTGGAGCGCCCCGAGCTCGTGCTCGACGCGCTGCGACCGGTGCTCACGGCGCGCCTGCGCGCCGCAGGGCTCGGCCGGGACGTCGTGATCTCGACGTTCGGCCGCCACTACCGGCTTCCGTGGAGCGCGGACACCGGGCTCGGCCCGGTCGAGGTCGGCGGTCCCATGCAGGCGCCCGGCGTCGCCCAGGGCGCGGGTGTGGCCCCGGACCGTCTTCCCGCCCTGCTCCTCGGACAGCTCGGCATCGAGGGCCTGGCCCGCCTCCACCCCGACGTGTACGCACCGGACGCCGAGTTCTTCGGTGCCCTGTTCCCACCGCTCACGGCTGACCTCCTGACCTACTACCTGCCGTGGTGAGGCGCCGCGCGGCGGCGTGACGACGACGGCGCACCGGGGTGCCGCGTGAGACGGCGCAGCTGTCAGCGCGGCTGGTCAGGCAGGTCGGCTCAACCCTCCGGGTGGTGGGCCGCGGGGCGGGCCTCGTGCCCGGGGCGGTCATGGGTCCGTTCCCGCTCCTTGAGCTGCGCCTCGAAGACGTGCCGGCGGCCGCCCATCGTCGCGTCGCGGACGGCCCGCTCGGCGTCGGCGAACGCCTGGTAGTACCCGGCGTCGAACTCCTCGACGACCTGGAACGTCCAGCGTCCGTCGAGCACGTTGCGGCCGACGACGTCCGTCCGCAGCGCCTCGGCGAGGTCCGGTCGGCCCGCGGCCTCGAGCTGGTCGAGGGCCTCGCCGAGCTCCTTGTCCGCCCGGCCGACGAGGCGGTGGAAGGCGTAGAGCATCCCGCGCGCGTGCTCGATCACCTCGAACGCGGCGGTGACGCCGCCGACCGCCTCGACGAGGTCGTCGGACACCCCTGCGGGGATGGTGTGGTCGTCGTCCGGTCCGTGCTGCGATGACGTCATCGCGCCATCGTCGCCCGGACCGTTCGTGGGCGCGCGTCAGCCGACGCGCGGTCCGAGGCCCGTGAGCGCCCGCCCGTGCGGGTCGGCGTACGCCTGCGGCGAGCCGTCGACGCAGACGACGAACGAGCGCTCCGTCCCGTCCGAGACGAGCGCTGCGGTGCCCGGCAGCACGAGCGCGCCCTCGTTGCTGAGCCAGTGCCCGGGCAGGGTGCGCACCAGGTCGACGAACCTGGCGCGCGCCTGCGGGTCGAGGTAGGCGAGCACGGCGGAGTGCAGGACGACGAGCGTGGCGTCGGGCGGTGCCTCGGACGCGAGCGGCACGACGAGGTCGAGCAGGTCGCCGGCGACGACGCGCGGGGGCTGCGCGCGGGCGATCGCGAGGGCGGCGCCCAGCCGGTCCCGGCGCTCGTCGTGCTCGGGCCACACCAAGATCTCCAACCAGGCGCACGCGTCGGCGTCGGTGACGTCGACGGGCGCGAGGTCGATGCCGGCCCGCCAGGCGACCTCCGGCATCTGCCGCGGGGGCGCGACTCCCGGCCCGAGCGTGCACGGCAGCACCACGGGGGACGGACCGTCGGCGGGGTCGAGCGCGGTGCCGTCGTCGTACCGGTAGGAGTAGCGGTCGGGCAGGAGGCAAAGCCCGGCCGACGCCCCGACCTCCAGGAGCGCGAGCGGCTGGGGAAGCGTGGCGAGGAACGGCAGCAGCGTCGCGCACCGGCCCGCCTCGTTCGTCTGCGTCGCTCGCGTGCGGATCGTCGTGGCGACCTGGTCCCACCGCGTCAGGAGCGTCGAGCGCAGCGCGTCGTAGCCGCCCGCGGCGCCGTGCAGGCGGGCCGCGGCGAGGACGAGGTTCGGCTGCCGCTTGGGTGCGGGCAGCGACTCGAGCAGGGCGACGACCTCGTCGTCCTCGCTGATGCCGAGCGCCCACGCCTCGTACGTCGGTGACGTCCCGCGCGCCTCTCGCTCCGCGAACGCCCGGTAGGCCCGGGCGACCGGTGCCGTGCCGAGGTGCGTGACGGGATCCATGCCCACGAGCATGCCGGGTCGGGTCGAGTCCGCGCCCTGACGGTGGAGCGAGCCGTCTCGGGCAGGCGCGCCGCGGGGGAGCGGCCCGAGCGGCCGCACGGTCTGCCCTGCCGGTCCGGTGTGCCGACGACGCGCGCGCGACCCTTGTGCTGCGCCGTCCGGGGCGGGACGATCGCGTCCGACGAGCGCATCGGCGCTGGTGAGGCGGGTTCCAGCCCCGTCGAGCAGGGAGCGGGGTCGTGGCGGTGGGTGAGAAGGACGGCGGCACGTCCACGATCAGCGGGTCCGCGCGCGAGCGTGCGCGCGTGGCGCTCGGGCCGGCGGCCTGGAGGTTGCGTCGCGAGTGGCAGTGGCGGCAGGCGGGCGTCCGGGCGCGGTTGGACCGTGTGCCCGTGGACGGGTTCGAGCACACGGTCGCGACGCACCGCACCCCGATCTTCCGCGAGCTGGCCGGCGTCGACCGGCGGCTGCAGGAGAACAAGGCGGTGAACCTGGCGATCGCGGCCGGGCGGCTGGACGGCTGCGTGCTGCGGCCGGGTCAGCGGATGTCGTTCTGGCGGCTCGTCGGCAGGCCCAGCCGCCGGCGTGGGTTCAAGGTCGGCCTGGTCCTGCGGCAGGGTGAGGTCGACGAGGGTGTCGGCGGCGGGCTGTGCCAGATGACCAACCTCCTGTACTGGATGACCGTGCACTCCCCGCTGACCGTGGTGGAGCGCTGGCGGCACACCTACGACGTCTTCCCGGACAACGGGCGCACGCAGCCGTTCGGCAGCGGCGCGACGTGCTCGTGGCCGGTGCTCGACCTGCAGCTCGAGAACCGCACGGCTGCGACGTTCCGGCTCTCGCTCACGGTCGACGAGACCCACCTCGTCGGGGCGTGGACCAGCGATCGGGCGCCGCTGCACACGTACGAGGTGTACGAGGCCGACCACGTCATGACGAACGACCTGCCAGGTGTGTTCACCCGGCGCAACGTCCTGCGGCGACGCGTGCTCGACGCCGACGGGCACGAGGTGGACGACGAGCTCCTCGCGGTCAACGAAGGTCGCCTCATGTACCAGCCGTTCCTGGGCTCCGGCGACGTCCCGCGTGCGGTGCGGACGCTCGAGGCGGGGTGAGGGTGGGCTCGATCGCGTCGAGCCCACCCTCCTCGCGGCCGTCAGCGTCGGAGCGTGAGCAGGCCCGGGCGGTACGGCAGGTTGTTGTAGTCGGCGTTCGCGTTGGGGTCACGGCCCTGGTAGAGCAGCTGCAGGTTGCAGGCGTCGATCGTCTTGGTCTGGTCGGGGTTGGACCGGACCAGGTCACCGTGGCTGATGTCGTTGGTCCAGGTCGCGCCGCTGTTGGCCTTGCCCGCGAACGGGTTGGACTCGGACGCGGCCTGCGGCGTCCACGAGCCCGACAGGCTGGAGGACGTGAACGAGCGGAAGTAGCGGCCCTGCGAACCCATGGCCTCGACGATCATGAGGTACTGGTTCTGACCGGCGACCTTGTAGACCTCGACGCCCTCGAACAGGTTGGCCGTGGTGTCGCTCATGATCGTGGTGTAGCTCGACCCGAAGCTGCCCGGGAAGTTCCCGATCGGCATGCTCGCCCGGTAGATCTTGCCGTTGTCGCCGGCGAAGAACAGGTACATGTTCTGGTCGTCACCGATGAGCGTCTGGTCGATCGGACCGGTCCCGGACCCGGAGATGCTGCCCGTGAACAGCGGCTGCGGCGACGACCACGAGTTGACGTTCGTCGGGTCGGTCGAGGTCCGGTAGATGAACGGCCACTGACCCCACTGGTAGGCCAGGACCCAGATGTTCTTGGGCGCGAAGTAGAACAGCGTGGGAGCGACCGTGCCCGACGGCAGCGCGTTCTGGCTCGCTCCGGCCATGTCGGACCAGTTCGTGAACGGGCTGAACGCCATCGAGCCGTAGCTGCCGTTCTCGACCTTCGTCGCGTACACGAGGTGCTTGCCGTTGTGGACGACGTTCGTGAAGTCCTTGAGCGACGTCCAGCCCGACCTCGGCTGCGCGAGCGGGCCCGTGGAGTCCCACCGGTAGCTGGACGGCAGCGAGCACCCGCCCGGCGACGTGGGCGTGGCCGTGGGGTCGCCGCCGCCGACCCGCACCATCTGCCACTGCTGGTTGCTGCCGTTCCAGTCGGCGTACTGGACGACGTTCGCACCGTCGGCGGTGGAGGCACCCTGGATCTCGACGGCCTTGCCGCTGTGGCGGGCGATCAGCTGGATGTAGCCGTCGATGTCCTGGATGCTGAACTGCTGGTTGGCCGAGTTGTTGTCGGTCCACTGGATGGCCGCGGCGCCGTCGGCCGTGGACCGGCCGCTGATGTCGAGGACCTTGCCCGACAGCCTCGACTTGAGCCGGTAGTAGCCGCCGCCGGAGTCCACGAACTGCCACTGCTGGTTGGTGTCGCCGTGGCGCGACCACTGCGTGATCCGGGCGCCGTCGGCCGTGGACCGGGCGTACACGTCGAGGGCCTTGCCGCTGTTGCGGTTGACCAGCACGTACGACGCCGACGTGTCGATGTTGGCCGCGGTGGCTGTCGGTGCCGTCGCGACCGCGACCGCACCGGCCGTCGCGACGCCTAGCGCGAGGAGCATCGCGGACCAGCGTCGTCGCGCGTTCCCTGGGGTTGTTCTCACCTGTTCATCTCCCTCGTCCCGGTCGAGGAGCGGGTGCGCCGCGTGGACGTGCCCACTGCCGCGATGCCGTCGGTCGTCGCGCGTGGATCGCGCGCGCGGGGGTGTCCGCTCGAGAGCCTCGTCGACGTCGGTGTCGCCCTTGACGGTCTCCGCGTGTCCATGGCATCCGCCGTGTGATCGTTCACACGGCGTCGCCTCAATGTCGCACGCGACGACGACGAGCGGTCCCGCGCGAATCGCTTCAGGCGCGACCAGCACACGTGGCGCGACCTGGTCTGAGGCCTGATGCGACCGCTGCCGGGTGGGGCGAGGCGCTCGTCAGCCGCGTTCGAGGCGCGCGATCTGCGCCGCGAGATGACGACGCTCGGCCAGGTTGGTGACGACGGCGTGCGCGCGCCGGTACTCCCGGAGGGCGCCGGCGGTGTCACCGGTCTGCTCGAGCAGGTGAGCGCGTAGCGCCGGGAGCCGGTGGGGGTCCCCGGCGAAGGCCGTGGGCCGCCGGTGCACGTCGTCGTCCTGTTCGTCGTCCGGGACGGCGTCCTGCACCCCGTCCAGCACGACGAGCCCGGCGTGCGGCCCGTCGACCATCGCGACCGCGACGGCGCGGTTCAGCGTGACGACGAGGCTGCCCGTCAGATCCTCCAGCAGCGCGTACAGCGCGGCGATCCGCGGCCAGTCGGTCGCGTCCGCGGTGGGGGCGCGGTCGTGCTCCGCGGCGATGGCGGCCTGCAGCTGGTACTCGCCCACGGCGCCGCGGGACAGCAGGCGGTCGACGAGGGCGAGCCCCTCGGCCACGGCGGAGGCGTCCCAGCGGGTCCGGTCCTGCGCGGGCAGGGGCACCAGGTTCCCGGCACCATCCGTGCGGGCGGGGCGGCGTGCGTCCAGCAGGAGCAGGAGCGTGAGCAGGCCCGCCGCCTCCGCCTCGTCGGGGAACGCGGCGACCACCATCCGCGCAAGGCGCACCGCCTCGTCGCACAGGTCCGCGCGGACCAGGGCGTCGCCGGTCCGGGCCGTGTACCCCTCGTTGAACATGAGGTAGAGCACGTGCAGCACGCTGCGCAGCCGCTCGTCGCGCTCGTCTCCCACCGGGAGGGCGAACGGCCGCCCGGAGAGCACGACCTGCTTCTTCGCCCGGCTGATCCGCTGCGCCATGGTGGCCTCGGGCACGCCGTACGCGCGGGCGATCTCCGCGGTGGTGAGCCCGCCGACCGCCCGTAGGGCGAGTGCGATGGCGGACGCGGGGCGCAGCGCGGGATGGCAGCACAGGAACAGCACGACGAGGCTGTCGTCCTCCTGCGTGGCGGCGCCGGGCGCCGGCTCGCCCGATACCCGGCGCTCGCGGGTCCGCCGGGCGCTGTCGCTGCGGAGCGTGTCGAGGTAGCGCCGGTTCGCGGTGGTGACGAGCCACGCGCGCGGGTCGTCCGGGACGCCGTCCGTGGGCCAGCGGGTCGCGGCGGCCAGCAGTGCCTCCTGCACGGCGTCCTCCGCGCCGTCGAGGTCGCGGTAGCGGCGGGTGAGCGCGCCGACGACCTGCGGCCCGTACCGGCGCAGCAGGTCGTCGATCGCGTCGTCGCGCGCGGTGGGGGTCAGGCGCCCTCACCCGCGTCCCGCAGCCACTCGCGCATCTCGTCCGCGTCGGCCGGTCCCGCGTCCATGACCTGCCGCACCTGGATCGGCTGCTGCAGCGGTACCCCGCCGCGGCCGGGCACGGCGGACACCAGCGCGGCGATCTCGACCGCCCGCTCGCGGGACTCGACGTCGATGACCTGGAACCCGGCGACCCACTCCTTGAACTCCTGGAACGGCCCGTCCGTCACCACGGGAGCGGTGCCGTCCGACCGGACGACGAACGCGAGGTCCGGCCCGGTGAGGATCGTGCCGCCCACGAGCTCGCCGCTCGCCTCGAGCTCGGCGTTCAGCCGCCCGTAGTAGGCCAGGTGCGCGTCCACCTCGGCGGGGTCCCACTCGGACATCGGGGTGTCGTCGACGCCGGGCTGGAAGTCGACGATCAGCAGGTACTTCGGCATGGTGGCGATCCTTCCGGTCGGTGCCCACATCGGCACGCTCACCCGCAGGACGGAGCCGACCGCCGGTTCTCGACACCCGTACCGGCGGCGGTGGCCGCCGGTGACGGTCGACCCTTGGTGAGGCCGCCGCGCGCGAGAGGGTGACGCGCGCCGACGCGCGTGCGTTTTCCCCACGGGCGCGGCCGCGCCCGTGCCATGATCCGCGCGAGCGCGGCGTCGCGCCCGCACGCCCGAGGAGCGTTCACCCGTGTCGACCGACCGTCCCACCCCGCCATCGACCTGCAGCCCGTGGGCGCCGCCCGACGCGTCCGGCGACCGCCCGCAGGCGCCGCAGCCGGCGTACGCGCCCGCGCCGTACCAGCAGGGGTACAGCAAGTCCGGGTTCCCGGTCGCGCCGCCGCCGCCGTACCCGGCACCCGCCGGCTACCCATACGGTGCCGCACCGGGCCACGGCCCTGGGGACGGACCGGCCGGGTACCCGCAGCCGCCGAGGTACGACGGCCTGTCGATCGCCGGGTTCGTGCTGAGCCTGTGCAGCGTGGCCGTGCTCGCGATGATCTTCGCGATCATCGGGCTCTCCCGGACCGCGGGCGGCCGTGCCAAGGGCCGTGGCCTCGCGATCGCGGCGATCGTCATCTCGTCGCTGTGGATCGTCGCGACGGTCGGCGTCCTCGTCCACGCGGCGGTGAACCCGCCCGCCGAGTACACGGTGGGCACGTGCGTCCAGGTGGACGACGGCACCGGCGGCACGGAGGTCGTCGACGGCGACGTGCCGGTGGTGCCGTGCGCCGAGCCGCACAACGGCGAGGTGTACGCGACGAGGGAGCTCCCGGACGGCGCGTACCCGGGGGACCTGACGATCGAGCAGGACACCGAGCTGTACTGCTCGGACCGCTTCGAGGACTTCGTCGGGCTGCCGTACGAGAGCTCGCGCCTCGGCATCTTCTACACCTACCCCGAGCGCAGGGCCTGGACGCTGGGGGACCACGAGGTCGTCTGCATCGTCCTGGACGTCGAGGACGTCACGGCCACGATGCGCGACTCCGCCCGCTAGCGCGACGGGTCGAGCCCCGTCAGCACCCGCCCGTGCGGGACGCGGGGGCTGGCGCCCCGACCGGGAGCGGTGGGACCGTGGTCGAGACGGTCGAGTCACCCTGGCAGCGGAGCGAGTGATGTGCGCCGATCACGTCCTGGCTGAGCACGACGCCGCTCGAGCACCGACGCCGGCGGCGGCGATGACGAGCGCAAGCACGCCCACACCCGTGGTGCCCACGCCCGTGCCCGGCCTCGTCGTCGGCGCGTTCGACGACCCGGCCGAGCGCGCCGCGGACCGGCGCGGAGCGCTGGGTGCCCTGGGTCGAGCAGGCCGACGTGCTGCTCGTCGACGGCGGCGACGCGACGTACCTGGCGCACTGGGTGCGCGAGTCCGGGCTGGCGGACCTCCTCCCCGGGCTGACCGACACCGTGTGGGTCGGCGTGAGTGCGGGCAGCATGGTGATGGCGCCGCGGATCGGCCGCTACTTCGTCGAGTGGGCGGGCGCACCCGACGACCGGACGCTCGGCCTCGTCGACTTCGCGATCTTCCCGCACCTCGACCTCTTCCCGACGAACACGCTCGCTCACGCTCGGCTGTGGGCGGCGGACCTCGGCGCCGTCCCCTCTTACGCCATCGACGAGCAGACGGCCATCGCGGTCGTCGACGGCACGGTCACGGTGGTCTCCGAAGGCTCGTGGACGAGGTTTGGCGACGACCGACCGCTCGGCCTGCGGGCCCGCTCGCGTGGCTAAGGAGGGGTTCTTCTCCGGTCGTGTGACTTGTATATTGGTCACGTTGCCGGAAAACCGGTCACGCCTCGGTCGAATAGAGAGCGCCGTGGACGTCTCCAACCCGATCTCGTCGGTCATCACGTCTGCCCACGGACCCGTCCTCAGCGTCCTTGCGGGTGCGAGCGAGCCGCTCACGGGCCGTACGGTCGCATCCTTGACCGAACCACCGGTGAGCCGATCACAGACGGCGGCGGTCCTCGCACACCTGACCGCCAGCGGCCTGGTGCACGTGATCGACGCAGGAAGCGCCCGGCTGTACACCCTGAACAGGGCCCACCTCGCGGCACCGGCGGTCGAGCAGCTCGCCAACCTGCGGTCACGATTGTGGAACCGCATCGCCGAGCACGCCAGCACGTGGGTGCATCGTCCGGACGCCCTGGCGGTGTACGGCTCCACGGCCCGCGGCGACGGGCACATGGGCTCCGACATCGACATTCTCGTGATCCGCCCGGACGGCGTGGACTCGTCGGATCCGGCGTGGTCCGACAGCCTGAACGCGTTCGCCCATGCCGTGGTGTCGTGGACAGGCAATGACGTCGAGCTGCTCGACCGCTCCCACGACGAGCTTGCGGAAATGGCAGCGACGGGAGAGCTCCTGCTGGACGACATCCGTCGGGATGGCCGGTTCCTGATCGGTGCGCGGTCGATGGTCCCCGCACCGCTGGCGGCCTGACGTGCAGCCACTGGAGGCGGCTCGGGCGCATCTGCGCAAGGCGCGACAGTTCCTCGATGCCGCCGATGTCGAGCTGTCCGGAGAGCTCCATGACGCCGCGGCCGCCGGTGACCTCGTCGTGCGCTGACCTCGCTCCAGGGGTCGGCCCCGAAGGCGCTACGCGCCGAGAGGGACGGTGTACGGAAGTGGCGCTGAGCGTCGTCGCCGAGCCAGGACGCGACACCTTCGTCGAGACCCGAGCGCACACGCGGTGTCGCACCTACGCACACCGGAGCGCCCAGCAGTGGCGTCCGACTTCCGGGTGGTCAGTGCAGGCGGACGGTGAGCCAGTCCAGGGCGGCGTCGCGGTACCAGGCCTGGTGCACGCGCAGCCACGGTGACGTGGCCACGGGCGGCTGACCGGCGGCGTCGACGAAGTAACCGGCGAGCGCGACGAGGAACGCGTCGATCGACGCCCGCGGGACGTCCCGGGTCAGGGGGTGCGTCGCCACGAGGTGCTCGGCGTCGAGGCCGTCGCCGTGCGCGCTGACGAGCAGCCCGACGAGGTCCACCCAGGGGGCGGCGAGCTGGAGCCAGTTCCAGTCGCAGATCAGCACCCGCCCGTCGGTCGCGAGGAGCACGTTGTCGTCGCGCACGTCGAAGTGCATGGCCGTGTCGCCGGCGGCGGCGTCGGCGCACCGGCTCTCGAGTGCCGCGAGCTCGGCGACCCGGTGACGCCACGGTCCGGGAGCCAGGCCAGGGTCGGCCTCGCCGACGGCGCACCGGCGCCAGAAGCTGAGGTGGGGGTCGAGGTCGGCCGTGGTGTCGAGGGGCAGCAGATCCTCGGGCGCAGGTGTCAGCACCTGCGCGGCGCGTTCGAGCGTCGCGAGCACCGCCGCGAGCTCGTCGGGCACCCAGGGCCGCCGTGGCGTGGTGCTCTCGACGTCCTCGAACGCCAGGACGACCCAGTCGTCGACGTCGAGCGTCCACAGGAACCGGGGCGCCGGGACGCCCTGCGGCAGCAGGCCGGCGACGTGGGCCTCGTGCGTGTACGCGGCGTGCGCGTGCTCTCCGCGGGACGCCGACGCGGCCTTCACGAAGACCCGCGTCCCGCCGGCCAGCTCGAGCCGGCTCGCGAACCCCTCGGTGAACCCGGCGTCCTGGGTGCGGGCGCGCACCACGCGCGCCCCGACCCGGGACTCGACGGCCGCGCGCACGTCGCCGGGCAGCTCGTCCCACCGCGGTCGCCGCGCGGTGGCGCGGTGGGGGAGGGTGCGCGCGCGGCCGTCGTCCATCCGGGGACGGTAGCGGGAGGTCCGCCGGCCGGTCGCCCGTTTTGGCGCCCTCCGCTCAGGGTGCCGGGATGCGGGTCACCGTGAACGGCTCGGGCGTCCCGCCGGCCTCGCGCGTCCCGAACTGGCTGTTCACGACGAGCAGGTCCTTGCCGGCGCGGGCGGCGGTCGTCGGGTCGTCGAACGACGCGCCGGGCGTGCGCGAGACGACGGTCCCGGAGTCGAGGCCGTGGTCGAGGCGCACGGTCGCGATGCCGGGCGTGGCGGTGGTCCACTCGACGGCGTAGAGCGTGTGGCCGTGGAGCAGCAGCCCGTCGCCCGCGACCGCGTCGTCGCCGAGGTCGACGAGCTCGACGCTCCCGTCCCGCAGGCCGACCCGGTACAGCTCGGCCGTGGGTGTCTTCGCGACGATCGCGTACCGGCCGTCGGGGGAGACGACGATGCCGTTGGCGTTGATGTCCTGGTCGTACTCGAACGCGGTGCCCTCGAACGACAGGACGGGCTCGAGCGGCTGCGTGCTCGTCGTGCGGCGCTCGCGGCCGTCGATCTTGTAGAGCACGGGGCGCATGGAGTCGGTGACGTAGATGTCGCCGTGCGGGCCGACGGCGAGGTCGTTGACGAACGTGGGCGTGCCGTCCTGCGCGGACTGCCACGACCCGGTCAGGCGCCCGGTCCTCAGGTCGTACGCCCACACCTTGCCCGTGAACCCGCCGGCGACGAGCAGCGTCCCGCGGTCGACCTTGAGCCCGACCGCCATGGTGCGGCCGTCCTCGCCGCCCGGCAGGAACGGCGTCGCGGTCGGCTCGTCGAGGTCGCCGCGGTAGATGGTGCCGTCGGTGGTGCCGCTGACGTAGAAGTCGTCGCCGTGCACCGCGATGCCCTCGGGGTACACGTCGTCGGCGGCGGGGCCGACGGGGTCCAGCAGGTACGTCGTCGGGCGGTGGTGAGCCGCGTGGTGACCGGGGCCGTGGTGGCCGGGGCCGTGGCCGGGTCCGTGGGGACCGGGGCCGCCGGGCCCGCCCGGGCCGTGCGCGGACGCCGGGACGGCGGCCAGCAGCACGAGCGTCACGGCGGCGGCGAGGGAGGTCGTCAGGCTGGATCGCATCGGTGCACCCCTGCACGGCGGGGTCGTCCGTCTCACCGGGCACGGGCCCCCGCCGTCACCCTTCGGGAGTACACCGGTGAAAAGGGACGGACCGGCGCGGTGCCCACTGTAGGGACGGGTCCCTGCCGCGGCCAGGGGTTCGCCACCAGATGGTACGGGCACGGCTATTCACAGTGTGTATACCCTGTGTGTATAGTCGCGGACGTGAGCCTCGCACCCGCCCTCCTGGGCCTCCTGCAGACCGGACCCCGTCACGGGTACGACCTCAAGCGCGCGTACGACGAGCGTTTCGGCCAGGACCGCCCGCTGGCGTACGGCCAGGTGTACGCGACCCTCGCCCGCCTGCTGAAGAACGGCCTCGTCGAGGTCGAGTCCGAGCCCGGGGACGGGCCGGACCGCAAGCGGTACGCGATCACCGACGCGGGGGTGAGCGACGTCGAGCAGTGGCTGTCGCGCCCCGAGAAGCCCGAGCCGTACCTGCACAGCGCGCTCTACACCAAGGTCGTCCTCGCGCTCCTCACGGGGCACGACCCGGCCGACGTCCTCGACACCCAGCGCGCCGAGCACCTGCGCCTCATGCGCGACCTCACGCGCCGCAAGGCCGAGGGGGACCTCGCCGACCAGCTCGTGTGCGACCACGCGCTGTTCCACCTGGAGGCGGACCTGCGGTGGCTCGAGCTCACCGCCGCCCGTCTCGACCAGCTCGCCGCCACGGTCCGCGCGTGACCCGCCCGGACCGCCCGACCGACGACCCCAGGGAGACCACCGTGTCCCGCACGACCACCACGAGCCCCACCGGACCCGGCTCGACCAGCCCGCTGCTCGTCGCCGACGGCCTGCACGTCGCGTTCGGCCCGACGACCGCGCTCGCCGACGCCTCGCTCGAGGTCCACGGCGGCGAGGTGCTCGCCCTGATGGGCCCGTCGGGCTCCGGGAAGTCGACGCTGCTGCACTGCCTCGCGGGGATCCTGCGACCGGACTCCGGCACGGTCACGTTCGACGGGCGTGACGTCACCGCGATGTCCGACGCCGAGCGCAGCGCCCTGCGCCGCTCGGAGTTCGGGTTCGTGTTCCAGTTCGGCCAGCTCGTGCCGGAGCTGACGTGCGAGGAGAACGTCGCGCTGCCGCTGCGGCTCGCGGGCACCTCGCGCAGCGACGCGCACCGCACCGCCCGCGAGTGGCTCGACCGGCTCGAGGTCCCGGACATCGCGGGCAAGCGCCCGGGCCAGGTGTCCGGCGGGCAGGCGCAGCGGGCCGCGGTCGCGCGTGCGCTCGTCACGCGACCGCGCGTGGTGTTCGCCGACGAGCCGACGGGTGCGCTCGACTCGCTGAACGGCGAGCGCGTGATGCAGCTGTTCGTCGCCGCCGCGCGGGACACCGGTGCGGCCGTCGTCCTCGTGACGCACGAGGCGCGCGTCGCCGCGTACTCCGACCGGGAGGCCGTCGTCCGCGACGGTCGCGTGCGCGAGCAGGTGCCCGCATGAGCCGGGGTCGCAGCACGACCGTGACCGACCTGGCGCTCGGGGTGCGGATGAGCGTGGCCGGCGGCCGCGCGGGGTGGCTCCGCCTCGCGCTCGTCGCCCTGGGCGTCGGTGTCGGCGTGGCGATGCTCCTGCTGGTCGCGTCCCTGCCGACCGTGCTGGACCAGCGCGCCGTGCGCGACGGCGCCCGGACGCCCGGCACCGAGGTCGCCACGGCCTCCGACGACACGCTCCTCGTCCGGCGCGTCATCACGGAGGTCGCGGGCACGATCGTCGTCGGGAACCTGCTGCAACCCGAAGGACGGGGAGCGCCGCTGCCGCCCGGCGTGGACCGCGTCCTCGCGCCGGGGGAGACGCTCGTCTCGCCCGCGCTGCGGCGTCTGCTGGACGACGACGAGCGCGGCCTCCTGCACGGACGGTTCGGCGAGACGGTCGTCGGGACCATCGGCGACGACGGGCTCGTCGGACCCCAGGAGCTGCGGTACTACCAGGGCACCGACCGGCTGACCGCGGACAACGCCCAGCGGGTCGCGGACTTCGGCCGCACCCGGCTCGACGGAGGGACGGACGCCGCGACGCTGCTGCTCGCGCTCGTCGGGCTCACCGGCCTGCTCGTACCCGTCCTCGGGTTCGTCGCGACGGCCGTGCGGTTCGGCGGGGAGGCCCGCGACCGGCGGCTCGCCGCGGTCCGGCTCGTCGGCGCGGACGCCGCGACGACCCACCGCATCGCCGCGGGGGAGACGCTCGTGGGCGGCGTCGCGGGCGTGCTCGTCGGCGCCGGGCTGCTCGCCGTGCTCCGCGCGCTCGTGCCGCCGCTCGTCCCGGGGTCCCTGACCTTCCACGGCGCCGACCTGCGCCCCTCGCCGGCGCTGGCCGCGCTCGTCGTCGTGCTGGTCCCCGTCGCGTCCGTGCTGGTCACCCGGTCCGCGCTGCGGCACGTCGTCGTCGAGCCGCTCGGTGTGGTACGCCGCGGCACGACGGTCCGGCGTCGGCTCTGGTGGCGCGTCGCCGTGCCGGTCGTGGGCCTCGTGCTCATGCTCGGCCCGCTGGTCACCGGGGGCACCGAGGGGTTCGCCGACGCGCAGGCGCTCGTCCTGCTCGGCATGGTCGCGCTGCTCACCGGCGTCTCGCTGCTGCTGCCGTGGCTGCTCGACGTCACCGTGCGCCGCCTGCGGCCCGGTGCCCTCGCGTGGGACCTCGCGGTGCGGCGTCTGCAGCACGAGAGCGGCACCGCCGTGCGCGCCGTGTCCGCCGTCGTGCTGTCCGTCGCCGCGCTCATCGCGGTGCACGCGCTGCTGGGTGCCGAGCGCGGGACCCCGGGCTACGAGGGCGACCGGTACGAGGCCGTGGTGCGCGGCGACCTGGCCGCCGACGACGTGGCCGCGTGGGTGCCCCGGCTCGAGAGCCTCCCCGGCGTCACCGACGTCGAGACCCGGCTCATGACGAGGGCGCAGCCCGTCGGCGGGGGCGAGGAGGTCCCGGTCGTCGTCGCGGGCTGCGGGTGGATCACCGCGCAGACCGCCGCGAGCGCGTGCACCGACGGCGACGTCGTGGTGCTCCTGCCCGAGGGTGCGCAGGCACCCGGACCCGGGTCGGCGTACGTGCTCGGCGGCCCCGGCGCGTCGACCTGGACCCTTCCGGCCGACGCCGTGACCGTCGCGGCGGACGACTCGTCCCTCGTCGGAGCACCCCCGACCGTGCACATCACCCCGGGCGCGCTCGGCGACGCGACGGTCGTGCCGACCGGCGTCTACGACAGCGCGGTGGTCACGGTCGGCCTCGACCGGGCCACGCCGGACGCGGCGGAGCACGTGCGGACCGCGGCGGCGCGCCTCGACCCGACCGTCGACGTGATGGTCAACGACCCGCAGGCCGTGAGCGGGATGGCCGTGGCGATCCGCCAGGGCCTGATGCTCGGCACGGTCGCGCTGCTCCTCGTCGTGGGCGCGAGCCTGCTGGTGAACGTCGCGGAGCAGCTCCAGGAGCGTCGCCGCCCGCTCGCCGTGCTCGCGGCGTTCGGTGTCCGGCGGCGCGACCTCGGGCTCTCGGTGCTGTTCCAGGTCGCCGTCCCGGTCGCGATCGGGCTGGCGCTCGCGGTCGCCGTCGGCAGCGTGCTCGCCGTGGTCCTGCAGAGCGGAGCAGGGCTGCCCGTGTCGCTCGACCTGGCGGGGATCGGGATCACGACGAGCGGCGCGGCGCTCGTCGTGCTGCTCGCAACCGCCGCTCTCCTGCCGATGCTCGGCCGTGTCACGCGGCCCGCGGGGCTCCAGGGCGAGTGACGTGCCCTCCCGGGGTCACGGGGTGTGGTCCTCGAACTCCCAGTGGCCGATCCGGGCGAGCTGCTCGGCGAGGCCGCGCCAGTCCGCCGCCTCGAGCGACTCCACGTGCTGCCGCAGGAAGGCGACCGCCGCGGTGAGGTCGAGCGTCTCCACCACGAGGAGGTGGCGGCCGATCTGCGGCCCGGAGTCGCTGACGCTCTCCTGCAGCCACGCGGGCGTGCAGACGAAGACGTCGAACGACTCCTCCCCGGGACCGTCCGCGGGTCCGACGACGAGCCGCACCCAGGCGCCGCCGCTCGACGGGTCGTCCGCGGAGTACGCGCCGATCTCGGCGCCGTCGTCGAGGGTGTAGGTCTCGCGCAGTGCAGCTCTCATGGCCCTAGTCCGTGATCGTGAGGTGGGCGTTGGTGGCCCAGTTGTCCTTGTGCGGCCTCTTCGGTGGAGGGCCCGACTCGAAGTTCGACTGGGTGACGTTCCAGGTCGGCTTGAACGATGGTGGACGGTACCGCCTGTTGCCGTCGGAGCTGACCCAGTAGCCCTTGACCGTGCCGACGGGCGCGGCGCTCAGCCCCGTCCACAGCAACCCGGCCGCGTCGGAGAGCGCGCGCGTGGCCGACCCGATCTGCCCGATCTTGTCCGTGACCTTCGACGCGGCCTCGACGATCTCGGCGGCGGTCCGCTCGACCGGTGCGACGTCCTCGTCGTCGTCCCCGGGGTTGCGGCGCACCGGCGTGCGCGGCGTCCCTCCTTCGTGCAGGACGTGCGCGATCTCGTGCGCGAGCACATGCTCGCCGCGAGGGCTGGCGGGGTCCACCGAGCCGCCGAGGAAGACGTCGCTGCCGACGGTGAACGCCTGCGCACCGAGGGCTGCGCTGTGCCGTGCGGCCGCCGCGTCGTCGTGCACGCGCACGTGGTCGAGGCTGGTGCCGAACCCTGCTTCCATCCGGCCGCGGACGGTGCTCGGCAGCGGTGCGCCCTGGCCGAGCTCGGCGGAGATCTCGTGGCTGCGCCCGGAGCTGACGGCCCCGCCCGCCCGGCCCACCTCGGCGTGCCGGGGTGGCCGGTGCGCGGCCGGGGCGGACGGTGGTGCCTCGCCGAACCGTCGCAACCGTGCGAGGGCCGCGGTCGCGTGCGACTCGGCCGCGACCTCGGCCTGGTCGTCAGCGTGTCCGACGACCAGGCCCGCGACCGGTGCCGGGCGCGAGGGTGAGGTCGTCGTCTGTTCGGTCGCGGCGCCGTCGGTCGGGGACGACGACTGCCGGGTCGCGTGCTGCTCGACGTGCTGGTCCATGGTCCCCCCTGACTGAGCGTCTCCTGCCAGGATCCCCGTCGCGCCTGCGCGCGGGCGTCCGTAATGGCTACGCAAACCGAACGCCCGTGACGGGGTGGGGGGCCACACCCCTCGTCCGGTGTGGACGACGCGGATCGCGGTGCGGCCGATCTGGGTAGGTTCGTCCGATGCGATCGACGGGGGCTCGGACGTGCGGTCTCGTGCTGGCCGGTGCGCTCGCGCTGGCCGGGTGCACGGCGGAGGGTTCCGCCGGACCCGAACCGACGGCCACGGACTCGCCCACCCCTGCGCCGACCCGGACCGTGTCCCACTCGCCGACACCCACGCCGACACCGAGCGCGGCGCCGACCTCGGGACCGGACCAGGACGTGACCAGACCCCCGACCCGCCCGGCTGCTCTCGACGGCCCGGCCACCGAGGACAACGCGATCGCCGTCGGCAAGTACTTCGCCGCCCTCGTGACGTACGTGACGTCGACCGGCGATCTCGTCGAGTGGGACGCTCTGAGCGGGCCCGACTGCCAGTTCTGCGCCGGTGTCCGTGAGAAGGCGGTTGCCATTCACGAGGCGGGGAGCCGAGTGATCGGCGGCGCTGTCGACCTCGGGTTCGGTTCGGCGTTCGACAACGGTGACGGGACGTTCGTCGCGAGTGTCGAGCTGACGGAGTACGCGTCGCAGGTGGTCTCGGCGGACGGGTCGGTGCTCGAAGAGGTCCCCTCGACGGCGACCTACCGGGCGACGATGGCGCTCGGGCGCGGCGCGGGGGGCTGGGTCGTGGAGGGCGTCCAGGTCGACGAGATCGACGTCGCGCCGTGAGGCCCACCCGAGTGCTGGGTGCAGTGGGTGCCTGCGTCGCTCTGCTCGTCGTGACCGGCCCGCCGCCTGCGGCAGCGATCCGGGGAAGCGTGGGCGGGGACGAGGCGGTCATCGGTGACCGCTTCAGACGCTATCTGCTGTACCGCTCGTGGAAGGCCCACAAGGACCCGCTGGTGGACTACGCGTACGCGCGGTTGTGCAACGTCGACTCGCAGTACCTGGAGTCGGACATCGACGGTGAGTGCTCGCCACCGAACGGCACGGTCGTGATCCCCGGGTGCGGTGACGACGAGCCGGTGATGCCGTTGTGGCGCCGGACGCGTGTCGCGGTGGGCTCGCCGTGGTCGAACTGGGAGATGCGGATCGGGTGGGCGTGCCCGGACGACCTGCTTCCCGCGGTCACGCAGGAGGACTTCCGTCAGCTGAAGATCGACCCCACGGTCGTGCACCGGCAGCCCGGTGAGAGCGGGACCGTCCTCGTGAACAAGGGGATCATCGGCTGGGTCGAGCCCGACGAGCGCACGTTCCGCACGAGTCTGTTCGGCTTCGGGATCGACGTGGTGACGTGGCCGGTCGAGTACACCTGGGACTTCGGCGACGGCGAGAGCCTGACGACGTCGTCGCCTGGTGGGCCCTACCCGAACCGGGACGTCCAGCACGTCTACGAGCAGGTGGGCACGTTCACGGTCACGCTGACGACGGTGTGGAAGGGCAAGTACCGCGTGGACGAGGACGAGGACCACGAGTGGCGCAGCATCGACGGCACGGCGCTCACGACGACGACCTCGGCCCCGTTCGAGGTCACGGAGCTCAGGAGCCGCCTGGTCGGCTGATCCGGCGCGGTGCTGCTCGCGACCGCCGGTCTCCTGCCGATGCCGGCCGTGTCACGCGGCCCGCGGGGCTCGAGGGGGGTGACGCGCACCGGCCGTCGCCTCGCGCCGGGGGGAGGGCCCGTCACTCGCGTGCGGCGCCCAGGTACCAGCCGGAGTCGTCGGTCTGGACCGCCGGCCCGTGGAACGTGATGCCCGGGTGCCCGCCGTCGTCGACGACCTCGAGGTCGAGCCCGCCCGGCGGCCCGGGCGACACCGTCACCGTGAACGTGAACCGCGTGCCCGGGGCGGGCAGGGACTGCGGGGTCACGACGACGTGCGCGGCCGACCCCGTGGCACGCACGGCACCCCCGGGCACGGTCATGCACAGCGTCACCGTCGCGGAGTCGCCGAAGTCGTGGTGCTCGTCGGTGTAGTCGAACCCCGCACCGAGACCACCGTCGCCGCCCGTGTCGGGCGGGTGGTGGCAGTCGTCCGCGGAGGTCGCGGCCGTCGACGTCGCGACGGGCGTCGAGGCACCCGGGCCGTCGGGCTCCTGGCAGCCGACGAGCGCGGCGAGAGCGCACGCGACGACCACGAGCAGGCGGCCCGGACGTGACATGGGGTCACCCTCGCAGAGCTTCGCCACCGCGTCGATGCAGGTCATCCGTGTGGCGGGCGTGACCGGTGCGGGCGACGGCGGGACGGGACGAACCGGCATGGATCGACCGCGCCCCGGCTACCCTGACGCGCATGTCCGCCGTCCCCCGTCGAGTCGTCCTCGTGCTCGTCGTCGCGCTCGCGACCATCGCGGGGTCGAGCGGCTGCTCGAGCGACAGGTCCCGGGGTCGCGACGCCGCGCGGTCGGCGGTCGAGACGCTCCTCGCCGGGTCGCGGACGGAGGGTGACGAGATCGCCGACATCGCCGAGAGCGTCGAGGAGAGGGCACGCGCAGCCGGCATCGTGATGATCGGCGTCGAGCACCGGGAGTCGGAGGGCGGGTACGGCTCGCCGATCGGCTCGATCACGCTGGGGCTCACCGTCGCGGAGGTCGTGGAGGACCCGAGCTGGTGGGGCGACGACGAGACGCGGGACCCGGGCCCGTACTGCTTCGAGGTGACGTTCCACCGCCGCGGGGTGCTCAAGACCAAGGGCGTCGGCTGCCCCGACGGCGGGCTGGTGGCGGTCCCCGCCCCGCCGTCGCGCCTGCCGCGCATCGCACCGAACGCGCACGAGGCGGTGTGGTCCGTGCTCGAGTCGATGCCGGACCGGGTGCCGTCGCAGGACCAGGTGGTCGCGGACGTGACCGCGCGGCTCGAGCCGCACGCGAACGGTGTCACGCCGCTCGCGGAGGTGACGGTGGCGATCGCCGACGGCGTCGTCGCGGTGGCGACGGGCGACGGCGACGACTGCGTGCTCGTCGAGCGGGGCCCGGACGGCGTGGTCCGGGACGTGTACGTGCCGCCGGTCTACCTGAAGCGGGGCGAGCTGGGCTGCTACGCGGACACCGCGTTCGCTGACCTGCGACCGCCGCACTGACCGACGAGGTCCGCATACCGGGCGTGGACGGGCGCCACGCGCGGCCGGTCTACCGGATGAGCAGTGACGGCGCAGGTCACGCGGCGCGGTGGAGCCAGCGGGCCAGGGCGTCGGAGATGGGCAGGCCCGCGGCGGTCTCGTACCAGGGGTAGCCGGGGGACGGGTTGACCTCGAAGCAGACGACGCGCCCGTCGTCGGCGAGCTTGAGGTCGACGCCCGCGAACGGCAGGTCGAGCGAGCGGGCGAGCGCGACGCACCGCGCGGCGACGTCGTCCGGCAGCGGGTACGGCGCGAGGGTCGCGTCCTGGCCGACCTGGGCGCGCGCGTACCGGTAGTCGGTGGCGTCCGAGTCGACGATCGCCGCGTACACCTCGTCGCCGACGACGTGCACGCGCACGTCCCGCCCGCGCACGTTCTCCTGGAACTGCACGGGGCACCACCGGATGCGCGCCAACCGCTCGGCGTCGCGGACGAGGTCGACGACGCTGACGATCGAGCGCACCCCGCTCACCGACTTGTAGATCGCGCCGCCGTGCGCGAGGACGAACTCGCGCGCGGCGTCCGGGTCGTCGGTGACGAGCGTCTCGGGGGTGTCGAAGCCGCCGGCCTGGACGAGCTGCGCCTGGTACGGCTTCGACATGTTCGACGCCATCGCGGACAGCCGGCTGGCGACCCGGGTGCCGAGCGCGTCGGCCGCGGCCTCCGTGAACGCCATGAGCGCGTCGAACTGCGCGCGGGCGCGCCGCACCGCGGGGTCGTCGGGCGGGAGGTCCTTGAGCTCGGGCACGAGCTCGGGCTCGATGGGTCGCACGTAGACGCCGACGACGTCGCGCACGTCGACGGTGGACCCCGCGACGCGCAGCGACCCGCGCAGCTCGCCGTGGGACAGGCGGACGTCGACGTCCTGCTCGAGGAAGCGCCGCGGATGGACGACGAGCGGCTCGACGCCGCGCCGCGCGAACGCGCCGAGCAGCAGCTCGACCGGGCTCTCGGTCGGCACGCCCCACACGACGACGCTCACCGCACGGCGTCCACCGACGAGGCACCCGACGAGACGGCGGGCGACGACGCCGCGGGCTCCGGCGGCGCCAGGGCGAGCAGCGCGTCGACCACGGCCTCGCCCACGGACAGCAGGTCCGGCATCGGCGTCATCCCCGCGAACCACCAGTGACCGTCCGCGACGACGACGTCGAGCCCGACCATCGCGTCGTCCGCGCCCACGGCGGACGCGAACCGTGCGACGGCCGCGGCGAAGCCCGCCGGGACCGCCGCGCCCGCTCGTCGTGCGAGACCCTCGGCGTCCACGACCCGTCCGTCGAGGACGACCACGTGCACGGCCCGCGCGCCCGACCCGGCTCCGCGCACCGCGGACTCGAGGAGCTGCAACGTGGACGTCCCCGCGCCGAAGTCCGCGTCCGGCACGTCCAGCCCCGCGCGACGCGCGAGCACCGCGGCGCGCAGCGGATGCGGCGCGGGCCCGGCGAGGCACGTGGGCGACGGCCGGTTGCGCACCACCCCGGGCAGCGCCGCGAGCCAGCTGAGCGCGAACGCGGTCATCTCGGCGCCGGCGTAGTCGCGCTCGGCCGGCTGCGCGTACTGCCACGCGGCCACGGGCGGCGACAGGAGCCGGTTCACGACGAGGTCCGGCTCGTCGACGACCCCCGCGTCACCGAGGTCCACGACGGCTCGGGTGCCGTCGCGGCCGAGGCGCTGCGAGCGTCGTCGGGCGAACGACAGCAGCGCGGACGTCACGAGCGTGGACGCGCGACCGCGCTCGCGGAACCGCGAGTGCAGCCACAGCGCCGCCGTGTCGTCGAGGTCGCACAGGACGACGACCATGGGGCTCCCCTCGGTGGGTGACCCGGCCGACGAGGTGGTCGCCGGCCGGGTCACCGGGTGCTCAGCCGAGCAGGTTGTCGAGGTCGGTCTTCGCGGCCGCGGCGTCGGCGGCCTGCCGCTCCGCCTCGGCACGCAGCGCCGCGATCTCGTCGGACGTCAGCTCCTCCTCGCCGCTGAACGCGCTCGACGACAGGTCGGGGCGCTGGTCGGCGGAGATGAAGGACTCGAGCTGGCTCAGGCGCCCCTCGATCTCGGCGAGCCGCCCGGCGAAGCCGCCACGGCCCGGCAGCCCGGGGCCCGGGTCGCCCGGGTCGCCCGGGTCGATGGGCGGCAGGTCGGGCACCTTGATGACGTCGACGATGTCCTTGATCCGCTTGCCGTCGGCGATGAGCTCCTTCTTGAGCTCCTTGTCCTTGATGATCTCCTTGCGCAGCTCCTTGTCCTTGATCAGGTCCTTGCGGAGCTCCTTGTCCTTGTCCTTGATGATGTCCTTGTGGCCGTCCTTGACGTCCTTGATGATCGACTTCCCCATGGGGATGGAGATGTTGAGCTCGGACAGGACGTCCGCGACCGGGTTGCCCACGGTGTTGGTGCCGGCACCCGCGAAGAGCAGGGCGACGACCGCGCCGGTCGAGTCGACGATCACGGACCCCGAGTCGCCGTGGTCGGAGAACAGCGGGTTCTTGGTGGTGTCCGTGGCGATGCTGACCTGGCCGGTCAGCACGTGCACGCCCAGGCCGTCGCCGTAGTCGACGCTCACGGACAGCGCGAGCCCGTCGACCGACCCGTACGTCAGGCCCGTGGTGCGTCCGCGCTTGCGCACCTCCATGCCGAGCGCGGCGGGCTTGGTCCCGTTCACCGTGCCGATGTCGACGATCGTCTGCGCCGTCGTCCGGCCCGCGTCGATCGAGACGACCGCGCCGTCGACGTGCGACGAGAGCACGGCCCGCAGGATCGCGCCGAACTCGTCGCCCGGCGGTACGCCCGTGTCGACGCGGCTCGGCTGCACCTGGCGGTCGCCGACGCTCCACCCGTCGTCGACGCACGCGACGTGGAAGTTGGTCACGGCCGCCTTCTGCCCGCTCGCCTCGTCGGTGACGATCGCACCGAGGGTGCCCGCGAACACGTAGCCGCCGATCGCGCGGCTCGGGCCCATGCTGATGCCGCCCTCGAGCGTCGCGTAGTGGGTGGTGTCCGCGAGCGCGCTCACGTCCAGCGGGGCGCGCGTCACCTGCAGCTCGTACCTGCGCTCCAGCACGTCGGTGACGACGCCGTCGATCTGCGCGGGGACCTGCTGCCCCTTCGGGACGCTCTTCTTCTTCTCCTCGACGTGAACCCGGATCGCGACCTGGTCCGTCTGGACCCCGCCGACGACCTTGTACCCGACGTCGATGCCGGTCACCCCGGGCTGCGCGAGGTACTTCTTCTCGACGCTCTCCTTGATGGCGACCAGCTCCGCGATGGACGGCATGGCCTTACCCCCTCGTACTGCTCCCGGGTGGGCTGGTGCCCACCCACGTCACGTCAGGAGCCCGCCCGTGACGGGTCGATACGTCGTGGCGAACGGCGGACCACGGCAGGGCGGGTGGTGCGACGATGGACGGCATGGCACTCACGTACGACGAGGCCGTCGCGATCCAGCGCCGGCACGAGGCGCGTCTCATGGCACTGCCCGGGGTCAACGCCGTGGGCGTGAAGCAGACCAGCACGGGTCCGGTGCTCGAGGTCACCGTCGCCCCTGACGTCGACCTCGCGGCCGAGCTGACCGTCGACGAGGTGGGCGGCGTCCCGCTCACGGTCGTCCGCGGCCGCTTCACCCTCCACTGACGTCAGCCCCGACGCTCGTCGGCTGTGCTCTTCCCCGAGGGCGATCCGGACAGTGGTCGGCCCCCGCGGCTTCAGCCGGAGCCGGGTGGTGGACGTCGCAGCTAGGCGCGGCGTCCGGCGCGGGTGGCGAAGGCGTCCATGGCGGCGAGGACCTCGGGCGCCTGCCAGATCCGGTGTCGCCGGGTGGATGTGGACGGTCTGAGCACCCCCGCCCGCTCGAGGACGTCGACGGCGTTGCGTGCGCCACGGTCGGAGAGGTCGAGCGTGGCGGCGACGTAGTCGGCGTTGACCACGGGTTGCGCGAACAGGGCGTCGGCGAGCCGCCACGCGGCAGAGTCGGAGCGCGCGCGGATCTGCTCGCGCCATGTCTCGCGCAGCGCCATCACGTCGTCCGCGAGGCGCCGGCCGTTGGCCACGGCCGCGACGGCTGCGTGCGCGACCTGCTCGACGATGGCGTCGGGCTCGCCGGCCCGGTAGGCCGTGAGCGCGCGGAAGTACCGGTCGGGGTCACGCAGGAGCCCGGCGGACACGGGCACGGTCGTCCGGCGGGTGAGGCCACGTCGGCGGAGGACCTGATGGAGGAGGACGCGCCCGGTGCGCCCGTTGCCGTCGGTGAACGGGTGGATCGTCTCGAACTGGGCGTGGACGATCGCAGCATGCGTGAGGGCCGGGATGTCGTCCCGCGCGGCGAGCACGACGAGGTCGTCGATCGCCGCCTCGACACGCTCGTGGTGCGGGGGGATGAAGTCGGCGCCGTGCGGGCTGATCGCGGACGCACCCACCCAGACCTGCTCGGTCCGCCACCGCCCGGCGGCGTCGGGGTCGGACTCCGTGAGCAGCGCGCGGTGGACGGCGAGGATCGTGTCCTGCGTGATGTCGTCGCCGACGTCGAGTGCGGAGTTCATCGCGCGCACGTTCGCGGCGACGAGCTCGGCGTTCTGCTTCCCGCCGACGCCCAGGCTGGCCATCGCGAGGTTGAGGGCGTTCGTGGTGAGGTGCTCGATCTGGGAGCTCGACGCCGACTCGGTGCGCAGCAGCACCGCGGGCATCGGGACCGGCATGGTCGACACCTCGCTGTCGAACCGCGCGACATCGGACGTGGCGTCGTCCACGACGGACTGGACTGCGCTGCTCACACGCGGCGTCAGGTCGGCGATCGAGGGCAGGACGGCGGCCTGGTACGGGCGTGAGATGCGCTGACGTTCCCAGATGGTGAGGCGACCGTCGTCGAGGTTCGAGGTCCAGTCACGGGGCTCGGTGCCGAGCGCGGGCCACGCGACTGCGCCTGGGGCGGGTCGCGGAGGGCGTGCCTGCTCGTCCATAGCCTTCGCCACCTCCGGTTCTTATTGAAGGCTAGACCATGAGCCTTCAATAAGGAGCCTGCTTGTTGAAGGCTAGCGGCGGTGACGGCGGCGGTCGGCGAGGTCGCGCAGCGCCACCGCCGCGGTGAGCAGGCGGGGGGACAGCAGCAGGACGCCGAGGACGAGCGCCTCGTAGAACGCCCACGTCCTCGGGCCTGCGGTGACGAGCGAGTCGCGCATCCACACCAGCAGGTGCCACGTGGACGGCAGGAACAGCACGACGAGGAACCACGCCGCGAGCAGCAGCCCGCCGGCGTGCACCCACCGGTACCAGCGGGCGACCGCGAGGTCCCGCGGCGGGCTCGCGGCGAGCGTCGCGCGCTCGTCGGGCGTCAGGCGCCGGAACGTGCGTCGCAGGAGCAGGCGCGTGGTCCGCTGCAGGTGCGTGCAGCCGAGCAGCGCGGTCATCACGGCGTACACGTCGCTGCGCAGGAAGACGAAGAACTGCACGACGATCGCGGAGACCTCCACGAGTGCCACCGCGGCGAGCAGCGGGTCGGGCCCGAGCCCCGCGGCGCGCAGCGCGAGCACCACCGCGAGGACGACCGCGTCGAACGCCATGCCCGCCATCAGCGGCCCGACGCGGCGCCGCGGCGGCAACGCCCACAGGCCCGTCAGGTTCGTCTCGAACGTCAGGAAGTAGAGCCGGCGCGTGATGCGCAGCCGTGCGGGTACGCCGAGCGCGGCGGCGGCCATGACGTGCGCGAGCTCGTGCAGCCCGGCGAGCAGGTAGGTGATCAGGGTGAGCGCCGCGAGGCTGCGCGCGGGCGTGCCCAGGAAGAACACGTCCAGCGCGTCGGGCCGCACGTCCGGCACGGTGACGACCAGCACGACGGCGACGAGCGCGCTCAGCACGGCCAACGCGGCACCCCACCGGGAGAACAGCCACCGAGCGCGGGCGCGGGGGGCGACGACGAGCCCGCGCACGGCCGGCGCGACGTCGTCGGCCGGCACCGCACGCTCGTCGTCCACCGCGGCCACGAACCCGAGCCGCACGAGGCTGCGTGCGAACGCGAGGACGTCCACCGGCTCGTCGGCGTCCGGCGGTGTCACCGCGCGCGTGACGTCGGCGACCGCGCGGCCCACCTCCAGGAGGTCGAGGGCGTGGGCACCCACGGCCGGGACCGCGACGAACCGGCCGGTGTCCGCGCGCCCGACGACCACGCGGTCGCCCTGGACGGTGCGGGTCAGCGGGTGCAGGCGCAGCACGGACGTCGGCCGGACCTCGGGGTCGGCGACCGGAGCGTGCGAGGCGACCGGTACGTCCGAGGCGACCGGCGCGTCCGAATGGGCCGGCGCCTCCGAGGTGGTGCTCATCACGCCGCGGCCGTGACCGCGCGTCCGGCGGCCGACCGGCGGACCGGGGCCGTCGCGCACACCGGGCACTGCGGGTCGGCGGGCCACGCGTCGATGGTCGTGCGGCCGTCGCCCGCGAAGTCGACGAGCTGGTAGCGGCCGAGCGACACGGGCGCGGTCAGCCCGGTGAGGAACCGCATCGCCTCGAACGACACCAGCCCGCCGAGCACGCTCGTCACCGGCCCGATCGCCCGGTTCGCGCGGTCCTGCTCGAGCACGCGCGGCCGCTCGACGACCTCCCGGTCGACGCCCTCGGCGAGTCGCGCGCGGTGCCGCTCCAGGCACTCGCGGCACGCCGAGCGGCCCGGGTCGACCGACCAGTACAGCCCCTGCGTGTACGCCAGGCCGCCGCGGATGAACGGCACGCCGGCAGCCACGCACGCCTCGTTGACCCAGCGGTCCACCTCGTCGGGCTCGTCGATCGCGGAGACCACGAGCGACGGCAGGTCGGACAGGGCCGAGCCGCGCAGCAGCGCCGTGACGTCGTCGGGCGACTCGACGCGTCGTCGGAACGCCTCCACGCGCAGCGTCGGGTCGAACGCCCGCAGCCACGCGGCGACCCGCTCGGCCTTCGGCTGCCCGACCTCCGCCTCGGTGTACGTGAACTGCCGCGCGAAGTTCCGCAGCTCCACGCGGTCCTGGTCGACCACGGTCACCGCGCCGACACCGAGCCCCGCGAGGTTCATCAGCACCGACGAGCCCAGCCCGCCCGCGCCGAGCACCAGCACGTGCGCGTCCCGCAGCAGCGACTGCGGCCGCTCGCGGGGGACCGACAACGTGGTGAACGCGTCGAAGAACGCCAGGTTGCTGAAGTAGCGCTCGCGGTCGTGCGCGTCGAACAGCTCGGGCGCCGACGCGTCCTCGAGCCAGCCGAGGTGGTCGAGCTGCCGCAGGACCGTGGCGACGTCCGCCTCGGTGACCGACGGCCAGCGGTCGTGCATCGCGGCGGCGAGCCCGGCGGTGTCCCGGGTGCCCTCGCGTAGCAGCGTGAGCAGCACGAGCACCTGCCCGTCCGGGTCGGCGACGCGCGTGCGGACCTTCGGGTCGAGGCTGACGACCAGCTCGCCGTCGCCGGCGAGGCAGTTGAGCGACTTGAGTCGGGGAAGCATGGACGGTCCCTGTCGACGACGGTGGGCGGTGGACGAGACGGGACGAGCCGGCCCGGTCGTGGTGACCGAGCCGGCTCGTGGGCGGATCAGGCGCCGCCGGCCTCCGGGTCGAGGTGGATCCGCGTCGCGGTGATCTCCTCGACCTCCATGATGTCGATCGTCATCTCCTTGCACCCCCTTGCATCCCTCGTCGGACTGTCGCCACTCGTCGCGGCGGCAACGTCGGACGAGGACACGTCGACGCCGCGGCTGATACGCGGGGACGACGAGCTTCACCCGGCCCGCGCGCGGACGTCACCCGGAGCTCAGGGGAGTGCGAGCACCACGCGGTCACCCTCGACGCGGGCTCTGACCTGGCGGAAGTCGTCGACTCGCCGCAGTCCCCGGATGGTGGGCGACTCGTGGCCGCCGACGACCACGGTGAACGCCCCGGCGGCCCTCGCGGCCCGCAGGCCCGCCTCCGCGTCCTCGAAGACCGCGCAGTCGTCGGCGGGCACCCCGAGCGCGGATGCCGCACGCAGGAACCCGTCAGGAGCGGGCTTGCCGGCTGCGACGTCCTCCGCGGCGACGAGAACGGTGGGGCACGGCAGGCCGACCGCCGTCAGCCGGCGCACCGCGAGCTCCCGCTCGGCCGACGTCACCACGGCGACGCGCGCGTCGGGCAGCGAGGCGAGCAGGTCCCGCGCACCGGGGATCGCGGTGAGCCCGTCGAGGCGGACGAGCTCGGCGGCCTCGATCTCGGCTGCGACGACGCGTGCCTGGTGCGGGTCCGGCAGGAAGTCGGCGACCGTGTCGATCGTGCGGCGCCCGTGGGAGACGCTCAGCACCGTGTCGAGGTCGACCCCGTGCGCGGCGGCGAACTCGCCCCAGACGGCCTCGACGACCGCGGTGGAGTCCACGAGCGTGCCGTCCATGTCGAGCAGGACGGCCGCGACGGTCACCTCGTCCGCGGGTGGCGTTCGTGCATCGGCGGCGTCGAGCGGGTGGGTCGTCACTCGTCGGACGCTATCCGGCGGAGCCTGTCACGTGGGGCGGGTGCGGTCGAGGCGGACGGGGCCGGGCTCGTACCCGGCGGAGCGGTACGTGGCGACCGCGGAGGTGAGCGAGGTGGGGGTGCACACCTGCGCCGACGACGCGCCGAGGGCGCGGAGCGTCGACGCGGCCGCGAGGCAGATCGCCCGGCCGTACCCGCGCCCGCGGTGCTCGGCGTGCACGCCCATCGGCTCCAGCAGACCCGGCCGGCCCGGGCCTGCCGACCACACGGTGACGCCCGCGACGGGCACGCCCGAGGCGTCACGGCCGAGCAGGCAGCGCGCCTCGGCGGACGGCACCCCGGCCGCCATGGTCCGCCACACCTCGTCGGTGAACCGCTCGTTCCCCCACGCCGAGCGGTGGACGGCGGTGAAGTCGGCGCACGTCTCGGCGGAGACCTCCTCGACGTGCAGGTCCGGCTCCGGCACCGGTGCGCGCAGGTCGCGGCGCAGCGGTGTCCAGGACTCGCCCGCGGCCCAGCCGCGCTCACCGAGCAGCTCGTGCACGCGGCTCGCGTTCGGCGACTCGACGACGACCGCACCCTCGGGCAGGACACCGCGACGAGGGTCGACGACGTCCGCGACGACCTGGCGCGCGACCTCGTCGGAACGCCACGCCCCGGGCGTGAGCGTCAGGCGCAGCGCGTCGGGGCCGTCGAGGAAGCCGATCGCGACGAGCTCGTCGTCCCGGTTCCACGTCCGGACGGCTGCGGCCACGGCGTCCGTGCCGAACCGCCAGAACCAGCCCAGGTCACCGGGGTGCAGCTGCAGGGGCACGGCCTCGTCCTGCCACGCGCGCAGGGTCGCGACGACGTGCGCGAGCCGGTCCGGTGCGGGCGTCGACGAGGTGATCGGCATGCCTCGATCCCACACCCCGCCGGCCGCGGGGCGCACGGCAATTGCGTCGGACGGGCCGGGGTCGGCCCGGTCACGCGGACCGGACCGACCCCGGGGGAGTGCGTCGGTCAGCCGACGCGGACCAGCTGCCACTGCTGGTTGGCGCCGCCCCAGCTGGAGTACTGGACGATGTTCGCGCCGTCGGCCGTCGAGGCGCCCTGCACCTCGAGCGCCTTGCCGCTGTTGCGGCTGATCAGCGTCGCGTAACCGTTGGAGACGGTCGCCCGCCACTGCTGGTTGGCGCCGTTGTTGTCGGTCCACTGGACGATCGCCGCACCGTCGGCCGTGGACTTGGCGTACACGTCGAGGTTCTTCCCGGACAGCCGCGACCGGATCTCGTAGTAGCCGTCACCCGTGGCGACGAACTGCCACTGCTGCTGGTTGCCGTTGTTGCGGGACCACTGCGTGATCCGTGCGCCGTCGTTGGTGGCGAGGTTGTAGACGTCGAGCGCCTTGCCGCTGTTGCGGTTGAGCAGCACGTACCAGGCGCCGGTGTCGATCGACGAGTCGCCGGGGTTGCCCGGGTTGCCGCCGCCCGCGTTGAGCGCGTTGAGGACCGAGGTGTACGCGGCCTTCTTGTTGCCCGACGAGTCGAACAGCAGCGGGTTCGCGCCGGTGCGCCACGAGTCGGAGTCGCGCACGCCCCACACGGTGATGCCGTTGCAGCGGGACACCGCGAGGCACGCGTTGGTCACCTGGGCGTACATGTTCGCCTGGTTGCCGCCCTGCTGGATGTCGAGCTCGGTGATCTGCACGTCGACGCCCAGGTCGGCGAACCGCTGCAGGTTGGCCTGGTAGTCACCGGGCAGGCTCGTGCCGAGGTGCGACTGGAACCCGACGCAGTCGATCGGCACGCCGCGCGACTTGAAGTCCCGGACCATGTTGTAGACGGCCGTCGACTTCGCGTTGACGCCGTCGGTGTTGTAGTCGTTGTAGCAGAGCTTGGCGCCCGGGTCGGCGGACCTGGCGGCGCGGAACGCGGCCTCGATCCAGTCGTTGCCGGTGCGCTGCAGGCTCGAGTCGCGGCGGCTGCCGCGCCCGTCGTCGGCGAAGGCCTCGTTGACGACGTCCCACGAGTGGATCTTGCCGCGGTAGTACGACGCGACCCGTGTGACGTGGTTGATCGCGGCGCTGCGCAGCGCGCTGCCGGACATGTTCTGCGCCCAGCCGGGCATCTGCGCGTGCCACAGGAGCGCGTGCCCGCGGACCTGCGCGCCGTTGTTCCGGGCGAAGTTGTAGATCTGGTCGCCGCGGCTGAAGCTGAAGCTGTTCTGCGACGGCTCCGTCGCGTCCCACTTCATCTCGTTCTCCGCGGTGATCATGTTGAACTCCCGGGCGGCGATCGACGAGTACGTCGAGTCGCTCAGCCGGCCCGCGGCGATGGCCGTGCCGAAGTACCGGCCCTTCTCGGCGGCGGACGCACCGAGCGTCGAGGCCGCCTGGGCCGGGTTGGCGAGCGCGAGCATCGTCGTGACGGTCAGCCCGGCCGTCGCGACGAGCGCGGTCGCTCGCCGTCGCCAGCCGTGCTGACGCGTGGGTGTCGTGCGCATGCGTGACTCACTCTCTGTCGGGACCGTGCGCGGATCGCCCGGTCGACGGGTTGCCGACGACGTGCAGGGGAGGGGGGCGGGCGTCAGGGCGTGGTGAGGTCGAAGCTGCGGACCGTGACCGCGCCGCCGAGCGCCTGCGTGGCGTAGCTGAAGATCCCGAACCGGTAGCCCATGAAGAACTGCCACTCGTTGTTCAGCGTGAACGCCGGGCCGAGCGGCAGGAACGTGGTGCCGTCGGTGCTGTAGGAGAACGTGGCGGTCCGGCCGGAGCCCGGGCGGATGTCGGCGGACGCGCGCAGCCAGATCCGCCCGCCGGAGACGTTCGTCGACGCGCGTTCGACCCCGGTCCCGGTGGTCTGCCACGAGCCGTTCATGGTCAACCCGTCGGTCATGACGACGCGCGTCTGCCCGTTGTTCTTGACCACCCCGACCCAGGCCGAGGACTGCCGCAGCATCGCGAGCCCTGCGTGGTCCCCGTTCGCCATGGCGGAGTAGTCGAGCTCGATCGTCGCCGTGGACGTGGGTCCCTGGATGCGGTGGGTCAGCGTGTTCCGGGCGTTGTAGAGGTCGTTCGTGACGGTCGCGGTCTGCAGCCGCAGCCCGTTGCTCACGCTGAACCGGCTCGTGTCCGGGTTGTGGTTCCACTCCCAGCGGTGGCCGAGCGTCGGTCCGACGAACGTGTCGCGGCCGGTCATGGGCGCGACGGTCTTGCTCGTCGTGATGTGCGGCCGGTTGTACGTGGTGCCCCAGCGGCCGTTGACGGTCTGGAGCGTCGGCCAGCCGTCGGACGTCCAGCTGATGGGCGCGAGCGTGGGCACGCGACCGCCCGGGTAGGCGTCGGTGAACGCCATGTACCACCAGTCGCCGGCCTGCGTCTGGACCAGGCCACCCTGGTGCGGGACCCCGCCACCGGAGATCGGGCCCGGCAGGTCGAGCAGCACCTGACGCATCTCGTACGGCCCGAACGGCGACGACGAGCGCAGCACGTACTGCCCGTTCGCGGGCCGCGTCAGCCAGATGTAGTAGTACCCGCCACGCTTGTAGAACCGCGCGCCCTCGAGCGTGCCGACGCTCGACGGCGTCTGGAACACCTGCTGCGCACGCACCTGCTGGGTGCCGTCGGCGCTGAGCTGCGCGACGCTGATCGTGCCGTTGCCGTACGCGACGTACATCGTGTCGTCGTCGTCGACGAGCAGGCCGGCGTCGTAGTAGCAGGTGTTGAGGCGCGCCTTCTTCGACCACGTGCCGTCGACGGCCGACGCCGTGTAGACGTACGTGCGGTTGAACTCGGTGCAGCCGTACCAGTAGTACGTGCGGTTGCTCGGCCGGTAGCCGAGCGTGGACGCCCAGATGCCCTTGACGTACTTGCGGCCGCCGGACAGGTCGTAGCCGGCGTCGTCGAAGTCGAGGCGCGGCACCGAGTGACCCGCGTACTCCCAGTTCACGAGGTCGTACGAGCGCAGGATCGGTGCGCCCGGCGAGTAGTGCATGGTCGACGCCGAGTAGTAGTACGCGTCGCCGACGCGGATGATGTCGCCGTCGGCGAAGTCCTGCCAGACGACGGGGTTGGTGAACGTGCCGGTCTGCGGCGGAGGCGTGGTGCTGCCGCCGCCGAGGCGGACGAGCTGCCACTGCTGGTTCGCGCCGTTCCAGTCCGCGTACTGCACCACGTTCGCGCCGTCCGCGGTCGACGCGTTCTGCACCTCGACGGCCTTGCCGCTGTGCCGTGCGATGAGCTGGACGTACCCGTCGACGTCCTGGATCGAGAACTGCTGGTTGGTCCCGCCGTTCTCGGACCACTGGATGACGGCGGCGCCGTCGGCCGTGGACCGGCCGGTGATGTCCAGGACCTTGCCCGACAGGCGGGACTTCAGCCGGTAGTAGCCGCCGCCGGCGTCGACGAACTGCCACTGCTGCTGCGCGCCGTCGTTGCGGCTCCACTGCGTGATCCGCGCGCCGTCGTTCGTCGCCAGGTCGTACACGTCGAGCGCCTTGCCCGACTGGCGGTTCAGCAGCACGTACGACGCGCCGGTGTCGATGGTCGCGGCGGTGGCGGCGGGTGCCGCGGCCACCGCGACGAGCGCGGGGAGCGCGAGGCTCGCGAGCGCCAGGACCGCCGTCCACGGTCGTCGCCGTGGGCGGCGTGCGGACCTCGCGAGACGTCCGGACGGACGCGTGGAGGCATGACTGGACGTGACGACGACGATGTCGCTCATGTGCGCGCTCCCGGAAAGCGATGCTCGAGCCATGCGCCGTGTTATCGCTCACATGGCGCCTTGGGCCGACTGTGGCACGCGCTTCCCGGGCTGCGGATCCGGGGGAAACGATTAGTCGAGTCGACCGCTCGTCGACCTCTCGTCCGCCCCCAGCGCGTGCGGGAGGGCGTCGGTCACGAGCGGCAGCGTCCGTACGCTGCGGAAACGTCGGGAGGTGCCGTCGACGGGGTCGGTGAAAGCGATCTCGGCGGCCAGCAGCTGCAGCGGGGTGCGGAAGTCGTCGACCGGGACGTCACGCTCGACCGGGTACAGCGGGTCGCCGACGATCGGGATGCCGAGCCCGGACAGGTGCAGCCGCAGCTGGTGCGTGCGGCCCGTCCGCGGCGTCAGCCGGTACACGCCCAGCCTCGTGCCGTCGGGCCCGTCGACCTCGTGGTCCAGCTCGATCCGCGTCTCGGCGTTGACGGGCGCACCGGGCACCACCTGCGCCTGCGTGGTCCCGCGCTCCTTGCGGATGTGGTCGCGCACGACGAGCGGGAGCTCGAGGTCCGGGCGCAGCGGCGCGAGCGCGAGGTACGTCTTGTCCACCCGGCGGCGCTCGAACGCGCTCTGGTACGGCCCGCGCCAGCGCTGCTCGGTCGCCAGCAGGAGCAGGCCCGAGGTCACGCGGTCGAGCCGGTGCAGCGGGGACAGCTCGGGCAGGCCCAGGGCCGCGCGCATCCGCACGACGACGCTCTGCGTCACGTGCCGGCCGCGCGGGATCGTGGACAGGAACGGCGGCTTGTCGACGACGACGAGCCGGTCGTCCCGGTGCACGACGTGCACCATGCCCGGCACGGGCGGCTCGTCGCGCAGGTCGCGGTGGAACCACACGTACCGCGCGGGGACGAAGGCGTCGTCGTCGTGCAGCGCGCGGCCGGTCTCGTCGACGAACCGGCCCTCGGTCAGCATCCCCGCGACGTCCACGTGCTCGGGCAGCCGGTGACGCAGCCACGCGCCCATGGTCGGCCACGGCGCGGGCGTGGTGCCGACCCGGTCGGGCGTGCGCAGGCGGGCGGCGTCGAGGCCATGGCGTGCCGGGAGCGGGGAGCGGGGTGGCACGCGGCGAGTCTACGAGCGGGTCGCCGTCCGGTCCGCTGCGCGAGCCCCTGGACAAGCCGCTGCGCGAGCCGCTGGGCGGTCCGCTGTGGCGGTCTGGCCTGCGTGGACGCACACGCCCGTGCCCGTCAGGCGAGACGACGCGCCGGTCGCGCTTGACGGGACCAAGGTCCCGGGTGCCAGGATGCGCGGCGTGACAGGGGGCAAAGAGGTGCAATCGGCGCATCCGGTGTGGGAGCGCGTCCACCGGCGGCGGGCGGCCGCGCGGCAGATGCGCGAGCTCGCGCCGTACGCCGGAGCGCCGCTCCTCGCGCTCACGATCGGCGTCCACGTCCTCGCGGGCGTCGCGCCGGTCGTCTTCCTGGTGTCGACGGCCCTCGCGCTGCCCGACGTCGTCTCGGGCGGCCTGCCGCCCGCGCTGTGGGTCGCCATCGGGGCGTTCCTGCTGCAGCAGCTGCTCGCCCCCGTCCAGCTGGTCCTGTCCCGGGAGATCGCGCGCCGCGTCGACGCGGCGTGCATCGCCCGGCTCACGCGCTTCACGCTCGACGAGGCGACGCTCGCCGGGCTCGAGCGGCCCGACGTCGCGGACCGGCTCACGCAGGTCGACGAGGCGTTCGAGCAGTGGGTGTGGACGCCCGGCTCGGCGCTCGAGGGCGGCCTCGCGCTGACCGCGCGCTACGTGCAGCTCACGGGCGCGGTCGTGCTGCTCGGGTGGGCCGCGGGCCCGTGGGCCGCGCTCGCCGGGGCCGTCGCGGCGGTCGTCGCGCGGCAGGGCCAGGCCGAGGCGTTCCACCGGTGGGGCGAGCTGTGGGGCTCGTTCCAGCCCGCGCGGCGCCGCGTCGCGTACCTGCGCGAGCTCGCGACGAGCACGCGCGCGGCCAAGGAGATCCGCACGCTCGGCCTGCTCGGCTGGCTCGAGGACCGCTTCTCGGCCGAGACCCGCAGCTGGCTCGGGCCGCTGTGGACCTGGCGGCGCCGGGTCTACGGACGACCGTTCGTCGGGCACGCGGTCGCAGCCCTGGTCGGCTCCGCCGTCGCGCTGCTGCTCGTCTCGGACGTCGCGGGCGACGACGCCTCGCGCCTGGTCGCGGTCAGCGTGGCCGTCCAGGCGGTCGTGCTCTGCGCGCGGTTCGGCGTCATGTTCCCCGAGTCGGACATCAAGCTCGTCTACGGGCGCGCCGCGTACACCGCGATGCAGCAGCTCGAGGCCTCGATCCGGGAGCAGGCCGGCCCGGTCGCCGCCCGCACGGACGCCCCGGCCCCCACGCGCACCATCACGTTCTCCGGCGTGGGCTTCGGGTACCGCCCGGACCTGCCGGTCCTCGACGGGCTCGACCTCGAGCTGCCCGTCGGGACCTCGACCGCCCTGATCGGCGTGAACGGCGCGGGCAAGTCGACGCTGGTCAAGGTGCTCGCGGGCATCTACCCGCCGGACTCGGGCGTCGTGACGGTCGACGGCGTCGACCTGCGCACCTACGACCAGACGGCGTGGCAGCGGAACTTCGCGGTGACGTTCCAGGACTTCCTGCGCTACGAGCTCACGCTGCGCGACAACGTCGCCATGGGGGCGATCGCGCACCGCGACGACGACGACGGCATCGTCTCGGCGCTCACGCGCGTCGGCCTCGGCGACCTGCTCGCCGGCCTGCCGCTGGGACTGGAGTCGCCGCTGACGCGGTCGGTCGAGGGTGGTCGCGAGCTCTCGGGCGGGCAGTGGCAGCGCATCGCGCTGGCCCGGGCGCTGTTCGCGGTCCGGCACGGGGCGTCGGTCCTGGTGCTCGACGAGCCGACCTCGCAGCTCGACGCGCGGGGCGAGGCGGAGTTCTACGACACGTTCCTGGAGCTCACGCGCGGCGTGACGAGCCTGGTGATCTCGCACCGGTTCTCCACGGTCCGCAACGCCGACCGCATCGTGGTGCTCGACGGTGGGCGGATCACCGAGGTCGGCACGCACGACGAGCTCGTCGCCGCCGGTGGCGTGTACGCGCAGATGTTCGACGTCCAGGCGCGCCGCTTCGACCACAAGGACGCCGCGGACGCGCAGGCGCCGGCCGCGGAGCTCAAGGGGGCTGCACTGTGAGGGACGTCCTGTTCTGCCTGCGCCGCCTGTTCGCGATCGCGTGGACGATCGACCGACGCCGGTTCGTCATCGGCGCGACGCTCCTGCTCCTCGGCGCGATCGCGACCCCGGTCGTGGGTCTCGGCGCGGGGCGCGTGGTGGACGGCGTCAACGACGGCGACCCGAGCACGGCGGCCGTGTGGGGCGTGGCGCTCGCGGTCGCGCTCGCGGGCGAGCTGATGCTCGCGCACTTCGCGCACCTCTACTACTTCGAGCTCGCGGAGCTCACCGAGGAGCAGCTCAACCGCGACCTCGTGCGGCTCGTGAACGGCTCGACGTACCTGGACCGCAGCGACGACCCGGCGCACGCCGACCGCGTCGACCTGCTGCGGCAGGACGTGCTGCAGATGCGCGAGACCATCCAGTCCGGCCTCCAGCTCGGGGCGACGGCCGTGGGCGTGGTCCTCACCGCGGCCGTGCTCGTCACGCTCTCGCCCTGGTTCCTGCTCCTCATCGTCGCGGCGGTGGTGCCCGTGGTCGCGGGCAAGCGAGCCGAGGCGACGTTCCAGGTGACGCGCGAGGCGCAGTCGACGACCACGCGCGCGGTCCGCCACCTGCGGCGGCTCGCGACGAGCCCCGCGTCGCAGAAGGAGATCCGGCTCTCGGGCGGCGGCGACTACCTGCTCGGGCGTCAGCAGGACCTGCTCGGGGTCTACCAGTCGGCGATGGCGCGCGCGGACCGCAGGTACGCGCTCCAGCGCGGCGTCGGTCAGTTCACGTTCGGCCTCGCGTACGTCGGCGCCGTCCTCTGGGCGTTCGAGCTCGTGCGGCAGGGCCGGGCGAGCGCGGGTGACGTGGTCCTCACGGTCGTGCTCGCCACCCAGCTCGCGACGCAGATGGCCACGGGCGTCGAGCTGCTCGGCACCGTGCACCGCGCCGCGGCGGGCCTGCGACGGTTCTCGGCGTTCGCGGCCGAGCAGCTCGCGGACCTCGTCCCGGTGGGTGGCCTGTCGTCGGCGGGCTCGGCCGGCTCGGCGGGCGGCGGCCTGCGCCTCGAGGGACTGACGTTCCGCTACCCGGGCGCCGCGGCCGACACGCTGCACGGGATCGACCTCGACCTGCCGGGCGGCACGTCCGTCGCGGTCGTCGGGGAGAACGGCGCCGGCAAGAGCACGCTGCTCAAGGTGCTGACCGGCCTCTATGCCCCGACTCACGGCCGGGTCGTCGTCGGTGGCACGGACCTCGCGACGGTCGCGCCGACCGCGTGGCGCGAGCGGACCGCGGCGCTCTACCAGGACTTCGCGCGGGTCGAGCTCGCGCTGCGGGAGAGCGTCGGGCTCGGTCACCTGCCGACGGGCTTCGACGACGGTGCCGTCGGCTCGGCGCTGGAGCGCGCGCGTGCCGGTGGCCTGGCGTCGCAGATCGGGCTCGACGGCGTCCTCGGGAACGGGTACGCCGACGGGCGGGACCTGTCCGGCGGCCAGTGGCAGACGATCGGTCTCGCGCGCACGCTCATGCGGCCCGACCCGCTCCTGCTGGTGCTCGACGAGCCGGGCTCGGCGCTCGACGCGCTCGCCGAGCAGCGCCTGGTGGACGCCTACCAGGAGACGGCGAAGGAGGTCGCGGCCACGGTCGGCGGTGTCACGGTGTTCGTCACCCACCGCCTGTCGACGGTCCAGCTCGCCGACCGCATCGTGGTCCTCGACGAGGGTCGGGTGGTCGAGCACGGGTCGCACGCGGAGCTGCTCGCCTCGGGTGGCCGGTACGCGCAGCTCTGGGAGCTGCAGGCGCGCGCGTACGCGCGCTGACCCGGCCCTGGGCCGGCCCGGGCGCCGTCCGGTGTCCCCGGGAGACGCCGGTCCAGCCATCTCATCATCCGGTCCAAGCAGGGCGTGAATGTTTCTCGGACGTTTCCGCGAGGATATGCCGAATGAGATTCTCCGGCAGGTCGTTGACGGCCCGGCGCGGGCGATGGTAAATGCGCCGCTCCGCGTGTTCGAGAATGTGGCGGGCGAACATTAGCGATCACGCTGCGTCCTAATCGATTTATGGTCCAGAATGGTCCGCGTCGTGGCCTGCGGAACCGATACGTTTCATGCCGACGCATCGCGAAGATGCAGGACACAACGATTTTTCGTACGACAGTGCACCGCCGGCCCTCCCGCCCCGAGGTCATTCCTCGGCCGCGGAGGGGACGGCGGTGATCAGGGGAGGAGCGGCGCACGGTCCGGGCAGGGACTGCGTCCGCTCTGGCGTTCGCGCCGCAGTTTTCGTGACCAGAGGGATATGTCGTCGCGCCCCTGCGCGGCGTATTTCTCGGACCGGTCGTCGGGGGTGGGTCTCGCGCACCCTCGAACCGGTCGACGTGTCATTCCCACCGCCCGGACGACGGCAGGAGATCGATGGACCTCGACCCGAAGCCCGTGACGATCACGTTCACGGGACGCGCCGCACGCACGGCGCCCATGACGTGGGGCCAGAGGTCGATCTACGCGTCCATCCGCTGGCTCGGCGACGACGCCTGGTACTTCAACCTGACGCGCGTCGTCGAGGCGCCGCCCGGGACGCGCGAGGACCAGGCGTGCGCCGCGCTCGCGGCACTCCTCGCCCGGCACGAGGGTCTGCGCTCGTCGTTCCACGAGACCGACGACGACTGGGTCCAACGCGTCCGAGCCGAAGGGGCGACCACCGTCCACGTCACGTCGGCCGACCCGTCCGACGCGCCCGAGGTGGCGCACGCGCTGGCCGCGCGGCTGGCGCAGCACACGTTCCGGCACGACGACGAGCTGCCCGTCCGGTTCGGCCTCGTCGTCGCCGGGCCGCGGTCCGGTCAGGGGGACGACGAGCACGCGGGCACGAAGGTCACGCACGTCGTCGTCGCGGTGTCGCACCTCGCGGCGGACGGCTGGGCGGCCGACCTGCTGAAGCGCGACGTCGAGCGGCTCCTCGACGGCTCGGCCGAGGCGCCGCCGCAGTGGCAGCCCGTCGACCAGGCACGCCACGAGCTCGAGGGCCCGGGTGCGGCCCGGGGCGACGCCGCGCTCGCGTACTGGTCCCGGACCCTGGAGGCGATCCCGCACGCGCCGTTCCCTCCGGCCGAGGCCGACGGCAAGCCCGACCGGTTCGTGAAGCTCGGGATCTCGTCGCGCGCGCTCGCGGTCGCGGCGACCGTCGTGGCGGGCCGGTGCGGCGTGAGCACGGGCACGGTCCTGCTCACGGCGTCCGTGGTCGTCCTCGGGCGCCTCATCGGGCAGGACCGCGTGGCCCTCGAGCTCATCGCGAGCAACCGGCTCGACGAGCGCAGCCGGGGACTGGTCGCGCCGCTGGCCGAGAACGCGCTGTTCGTCGTCGACCTGGCGGGAGCGGACGACTTCCGCACCGCCGCGCGCCGGACGTTCGCCGCCGGGCTCAGCGCGTACCGCCACGCGCAGTACGACCCGCAGGCGCGAGACCGGCTGGTCGCGCAGGCCCGCGAGCGCCACGGCGGCGGCACGGGCCTCGGGTCCTTCTTCAACGACATGCGGATCGGCCGCGACTGGGCGGTCGACGTCGACGCGTACGGCTCCCTCGACGCGGTCCGCGCGCTCACGGCGCAGACGACCACCTCGTTCGTCGGCTCGTGGGACCGCCAGGACGCGACGTGGTTCGTGAGCGTGGACGACGCGGACGGCACGTGCGGCCTGTACCTCATGGCGGACACCGAGCTCGTGCCGCGGCACCGCGTGGAGGAGCTGCTGCGCGAGATGGAGTCGGTTGTGGTCGAGGCGGTGGCCGGATGAGCAACCCCATCACCTACGCGCCGCGCCACGTCCGGGCGCTGCCGCCCGTGCAGGCCCAGGGGCGCACGCTCAAGGCCTACGCGATGGTCGCGCGCGAGCAGGACCGCGACCGCACGCCGAGCGCGCAGTGGCTGCGGGAGCAGGCCTCGGCGGCGTTCGGGGACCCGCCGGGGGAGGGCGACCACCCGTGGGGGTTCCTCATCTGGCACGCGGGCCTGCAGCGCGACTACCTGCTCGTGAGCCAGTGGTTCGACGCGGACATGCTCAAGCACCGGGTGCGGGGCGTGCACGTCGACGACGAGGGGCGCACGACGCTCGCGCCGCTGGACGAGCAGGACCTCGTCGCGTGCGTGTGGGAGCTCGAGGTCGTCGCGTTCGAGCGGGACGCGTGGGTCACCAACGTCCTGGCCGCGGGACGGCTGGACGACGAGACCGCGGCGGCGTACGTCGGCACGACGTTCTCGGGGTGGGTGTGAGCGCGGGGGTGCGGGTCGTGCCGATCACGGCGGACGACCTGGACGTGCTCGTCGAGCTGTGCCGCGAGCACGCGGTGTACGAGCGCGCGGTGTTCGTCGAGGACGGGCAGGTCGAGCGCTGGCGCGACGCGCTGTTCGGCCCGCGGCCGGCGTTGCACGCGTGGCTCGCGACCGACGGCGACGAGCCCGCGGGCTTCATGACGGTCACGACGGACTTCGCGACGTGGAGCGCGCGGCGGTTCGCGTACATGGACTGCCTCTTCCTGCGGGAGCCGTACCGCGGCAAGGGCATCGGCCGCCGGTTCTTCGAGCGGCTGGAGGAGTTCGCCCGCACCCAGGGGTGCGGGTGGGTGGAGTGGCAGACCCCGGTGGACAACGAGCTGGGCATCGGGTTCTACGAGCGCATGGGTGCCACGTCGAAGGTCAAGACGCGGTTCTCCTACGAGGTCGAGGGGCGTGAGGCGGAGTGCTGACGAGCGAGGTGACGGAGCCGGCGCTGGCGCCGTGGTCGGTGGACGAGTCCGACCGCGACGCGGTCGCGCCCGCGCTGGGTGACCTGGTGCGCGTGCCGGCGCTGCGCTGGCCGGACCGGCCCGCGGTGAGCGACGGCAAGGTCGCGCTGACGTTCGCCGAGCTCGAGCGCGGTGCGCAGACGCTCGCGGCGCACCTCGCGGGGCTCGGCGTGCGGCCGGGTGACCGGGTCGCGGTGCTGGCCGAGAAGAGCGCGCTGGTGCCGCTGCTCGCGGTCGCGCTGTGGAAGTGCGGTGCGGTGTACGTGCCGCTGGACGGCGCGGCGCCGCCGGCTCGGCTGAGCGCGCTCGTCGGACGCCTGCAGGCGCGCGTCGTGCTCGCGCTCGACGACCGCGAACCCGTGGTGGACGACGTGCGCTGGGTCGGCCGCGGCGAGCTCGACGCGGTGCTCGCGGGGCCGTCCGAGCCGTGGGAGACGGTGGTGCACGCGCCGCAGGACACCGCGTACATCATCTTCACGTCGGGCTCGACGGGTGAGCCGAAGGGCGTCGAGATCACGGTCGCGAACCTCGTGGCGTACTTCGCGGCGCACAACGAGGTGCTGCGGTTCACGCCGGCCTCGCGTGTGTTCAGCCTGTCGCCGTTCCACTTCGACGTGTCGATCGAGGACACGCTGCTGCCGCTGTCGCTGGGCGCGTACGTGTTCCAGTTCCGCGGCATCCACGCGGGCCCGGTCATGCGTGGTGCGCTCAAGCGGGAGCAGATCACGCACCTCATCGCGGTCTCGACGCTGCTGACGATCATCACGCAGGACGGCCGGCAGGTGGACCGCGAGACGTTCCCGCGGCTCGAGATGGTCATGACGGGCGCGGAGGTGTGCGACCCGACGGTCATCAACACGTGGAAGGACGCGCTGCCGGCCGTCCGGGTGCTCAACGTGTACGGCCCGACGGAGGCGACGATCGTGTGCCTCGCGTACGAGATCCGTGAGGTCGACCGGGACCGCGTCGGCTCCTACCCGATCGGCACACCGCTGACCGGGGTGCGGGTGCGGCTCGTCGACGAGACGGGCGAGGTCACGGCGCCGGGTGCGGTGGGCGAGCTGTGGGTCGGCGGGGACCAGGTCATGCGCGGGTACTTCGACCAGCCGGAGGAGACCGCGCGGCGCGTGGTCGTCGTCGACGGCGTCCGGTACTACCGCACGGGCGACCTGTGCAGCTACGACGACGCGGGCCGGCTCGTGTTCCGGGGCCGGGACGACGACGAGGTGAAGCTCGCCGGCCGGCGGATCCACCTGGGCGAGATCCGCGAGACCGCGCTGAGCTGCCCGGGCGTCGAGCGTGCGGCGGTCGCGCTGCTGCCGCGCGACGCGCAGCAGGTCATCGCGATGATCGTCGTCGCGCCCGACCAGGCGGTGCTCGCGGACGTCGAGGCGCGCCTCGCGGCCCTGCTGCCGGGGTACATGCTCCCCACGCTCGTCGGCTGGTCGCCGTCGCTCGCGGTGGCGTCGACGGGCAAGACCGACGAGCGTGACCTGCTGCGCCGTCTCGCGGACGCCGCGAAGGGCACGCGGGACACGCGTTTCGCGCTGCTGCCCGACGGTGCCGCCCCGACGATCGGGGCGGGGCGTGGCTGAGGGCGTCGACCGGGAGTTCGCGCGGCTCGCGACGGCACGCGCGCTGGTCTCGCCGCGCACGGGCACGACCCGCTCGCTCGCCGACGACCGCCGTGACGCCGAGCGCTGGGTCGCCCGGTTCGGCGCGGGGTCCGCCGCGCAGGACGAGGGGCGTCCGGCCTCCGAGCGCACCGGCAGCCGCTCGCTCGTCGTGCGTCCGGTGCACGACGAGGGCGAGCTGTGGGTGCTCTACGTGCACGGCGGCGGGCTGGTCTACTACTCGACCGACGTCTTCGCGCCGTTCCTGCGGGTGCTGTCCGACGAGCTGCGCGCCCCCGTCGAGGCGTTCGACTACGACAAGGCGCCGGAGAACCCGGTGCTCGGCTCGGTCGGGGACCTCGCGCTGCGGGTGACGGCGCGCGCCCGCGCGGTCGAGGGGCGTCGCCTGGTGCTCGTCGGCGACAGCGTCGGCGGTCTGCTCTCGCTGCTGCTCGCGCTGCGCACGCTTCCGGACATGTTCTCGCAGGTCGTGCTGCTGTACCCGGTGCTCGACCTGCACACCGAGCGCCCCTCGTACGAGCAGTTCGGCGCCGGGCTGTTCCTCGACCGGGACGCCATGCGGCAGTTCACGGCGCTGCTGCGGCCGGCGTTCGACGCGCTCGGCCTGGACCCGATGCACCTGCCCGACGCCGACGTGGCGCGGCTCGCACCGACGCTCGTCGTGACCGCGGGGTGCGACGTGCTGCGCGACGAGGCGTTCGCGTGGGTCGAGCAGGTGAGCGCGCGCGGCGCGGACGTCCGCCATCTCGTGCTCGACGACCTGCCGCACGACTTCTGCCTGTACGCGCCGAGCCTGCGCTCCGCGCGGCACGCCGTCGAGACGTTCGCCCGGGACATCACCGGAGCGCTGCGCACACCCGCGGGAGCGGGCGGGACCACCCACGGAAGGACGACATGACGACGACAGCGAGCGGCACCGCAGTCAGCAGCACCGCAGTCAGCAGCACCGCAGTCAGCCGGACCGCAGTGAGCCAGGCCGTGCGGGCGAAGGTCGCGCAGTACCTCGAGGGCGCGCTCGGCCGACCGGTCGACGACTCGGTCCCCGACGACACCGCGCTCAGCGACCTGGGTCTGGACTCGCTCCTGACCATCAGCGTGATCGTCGCGCTCCTCGACGACGCGGGCGTCGACCTCGTCGACAACCCCGACGCGCTCGAGACCCCCAGCACCATCGCCGACCTGCACGACATGGCAGCACGATTCCTAGGAGGAGATGACACCGTGGTCCAGACGACACCGATCGACGAGCAGACAGAGCAGCTGGCTTTCTACGAGGCGAAGCTCGCGTACGAGATCGACTCCTGGGACCTGTCGGTCGCGCTGGCCGAGGGCGAGGACATCGTCGTCGTCGACGGGCGCAGCGCGGACGCGTACGCGTCCGGGCACATCCCCGGCGCGGTGAGCATCCCGCACCGCACGATCACGCCGGAGTCGGTCGCGGAGCTCTCGCGCGAGCCGCTGTACGTGGCGTACTGCGACGGGATCGGCTGCAACGCCTCGACGAAGACGGCCCTGAAGCTCGGCCGCGAGGGGTTCCGCGTCAAGGAGCTCATCGGCGGGCTCGACTGGTGGAAGCGCGACGGGCACCCGGTGGAGGGTGCCGCGGAGCAGGCGTGCGCGGTGGACGGGGCGCACTCGGCCTGCGGCTGCGCCGGATGACGTCGCACGACGACCGCGTGGTGCGGCCCGCGCTCGAGACCGACGTCCTCGTCGTCGGTGCGAGCCTCGCGGGCTGCGCCACCGCGATCCACCTGCGGGGCCTCGGGCACCGGGTCACGGTGGTGGACAAGCGGTCGCTCACCGACGACCACTACAAGCAGCTCTGCTCGCACTTCGTGCAGCCGCACGCGGTCCCGCTGCTCGACGCGCTCGGCCTGGGTCACCTGCGGGGCCGCGAGCACGGCGTCGCGACGAAGGCGGTGTTCGTGACGTCGGGCGGCGTGATCGACCCGCCGGGCACGGGCTACGACCCGGATCGCCCGGACTCGTACGCGCTCAACCTCGAGCGGCGCGTGGTGGACCCGCAGGTCCGTGCCCGCGCGCGTGAGGTGGGTGCCGAGCTCCTGGACGAGACGGGCGTCGACGAGGTCCGGCAGGGCGGCGACGGGTGGGACGTGACGCTGCGCCAGGGCGGCGCCCGCCGGCAGGTCCGGGCGCGGCTCGTCGTCGCGGCGGACGGCCGGCGCTCGCGTGTCGCGGGGCTGCTGGGCAACGAGGCCGAGGTGCGGCCGAACCAGCGCGCCGCGGTGTTCGCCTACTTCCGCGGGATCGACGCGCCGGCGGGCGACCGTTCGGTGTTCGTCCGGACCGAGGGCGACCTCGCGTGCCTGTACCCGCTGGTCGACGGACGCACCGCGCTCGTCCTGTTCGCGGAGCACGAGCGCGTGCAGGACTGGCGGGGCGAGGAACGGGCGCGCGAGCTCGTGCGGTACTTCGCGCGGCTCGACGCGGTCCCGGACATGTCCGGTGCGGTCCTGGACTCGCCGGTCCTCGGGTTCACGGACTACCCGAACCAGGTGCGCAGCACCGTGGCCGGTGGCGTGCCGTTCGTGGGAGACGCGGCGCTGTCGCTCGACCCGATGAGCGGGACGGGCTGCGGGTTCGCGCTGCTGTCGGCGGACCTGCTGCGCCGCGCGTTCGAGGGCCGCTCGCTCGGGCCCGACGACGTGACGGCCGCGCTCGCGGACTACGCGGCCGGCCACGCGGCGGAGATCCGACCGCACGTGGACGGGATCTGCGCGGACTCGCTCGTCGGTCGCAACCAGGAGTCCGAGCGCCGCATGTTCGAGGCGGTCTGCGCGGACGACGACCTCGCGCGCCTGTACCTCGACGTCACGGGGCGGCTCGCGCAGCCCGCCCGGTTCCAGCGGGCGCTCCTGACGCATCTCATGGCGGGCCGCTCACGCGCGGCCTCGCTCGCGTCCGCGTAGCCCGCCCGTCACCCTCCGGACGAAAGAGAGCTCGATGTCACGCGTCGCCTTCACGACCTTCGCGATCCTCAAGAGGCCGTACGGGGACCCGGTGGTGCAGGGGTTCGACGACCTCACGCCGCCGACGTTCGCGCAGGCCGAGGGCAGCCCGGGCTTCGTCGCGCGGGCCAAGGAGAGCCCCGACCAGTCGCACATCACGAACTTCAACCGCGACTGGGGCGCCTGGGGACGGTTCGAGGTCCCGCGGTTCTACACGGGCGGCCGGACCGACGAGACGGACAGCCGCGCGTCGACCCTGTCGCTGTGGACGGACCTGGAGTCGGTGTTCTCCTTCGTCTACTCGGGCATCCACCGCACCGCGCTCGCGCAGCGGCACGACTGGTTCCTCAAGCCGGAGTGGCCCACGTACGCGGTGTGGTGGGTCGACGACGACGTGATCCCGACGTGGGCGGACGCGTGCCGCCGCCTCGAGCACCTGCACGACACCGGGCCGAGCCCGTACGCCTTCACGCTGCGCCAGGCGTTCGACGCCGACGGCTCGCCCGTCCGGGTGCGCGGTCTCGTCGCCGCGCAGCCCGCCGACGCCTGAGCGCGGCGCACCCCGCACCACCGCCGCTCGACCCCGCTCGACCCCGCCCGACCCCGTCCCGACGTCCTGAGGAGTGAGCCGGATGTTCACCCGCGCCTTCGACCGATCGGCCATGAGCTGGTCCTACGAGATGCACCTGCAGCCCATGCTCTCGGCCACCGACATCGAGGGCCTGCCGTTCGGCTCGGTGTTCGGCAGCGTGCCCGGGCACACCGTGTCCAAGCGCCACGCGCACCAGGACGGCGAGGTCTTCGTCGTGCTCGCGGGGCGGGCCGTCGTCGTGGTCGGCGACGAGGAGCGCGAGCTCGGCGCGGGCGAGACGGTGTTCATCCCGCCGTTCAGCGCGCACGAGATCCGCAACGAGCGCGACGAGCCGTTCGACATCGTCTCGATCTACTGGGAGCACATCCCGAGCGCGGTCGAGGTGCTGGGCCGGCAGCCGGCCGCGGACAAGGTCGCGGACCGCACTCTCGTCGCGTGCCCGCCCGTCACGCCGAACGGCGGCCTGCACCTGGGGCACCTGTCGGGGCCGTACGTGCGCGCCGACATGCTGGTGCGCGCGCTGCGCAGCCAGGGCCGCGAGGCGCGGCACCTGACGGGGACCGACGACCAGCAGTCGTACGTGGCCGCGCACGCGCGGGTCACCGGCGCGACGAGCACGGACGTCGCGCTCGCGGCGGGCGACGGGATCGTCGCGACGCTGGCGGCGGCGGACGTCCGGGTGGACCGCGTGACGCGGCCGCTGCGGGACGCGGGACACGCCGAGCGGATCCGTGAGCTGTTCGCGCGGGTCGCGGCGGCGCCGACCGTCGAGGAGCGCGAGCGAGAGACGCCGTACTGCCCGGCGTGCGACCTGTCGCTGCACCAGGCGTTCGCGCGCGGGACGTGCGCGCACTGCGACGCGGCGAGCGACGGGGAGATCTGCGAGGCGTGCGGCCGGCCGAACGAGGCGCGCGAGCTCGTCGACCTGCGCTGCCGTGCGTGCGGCGGCCCGGCGGAGCTGCGCACGGAGCGGGCGCTGTGGCTCGACCTCGCGGCGCACGCCGACGAGCTGCGCGCCTACCTGCGCTCGGTCCACGCGTCGCCGGACCTCATGGTGCTGGTCGAGCGCCTGCTCGACGAGGGCCTCGCGCCGTACCGCCTGACGCGCACGAGCGACTGGGGGATCACGCTCGACGACGGTCAGGCGATCGACGCGTGGGTGGACCTCGCGCTCACGTTCCTCGCGGCGGTGCAGGCCGAGGTCGACGAGCACGGCCCCGCCCGGACCGTGCTGTTCCTCGGGTACGACAACAGCTACTACTACGCGGTGCTGCTCCCGGTGCTCGCGATCGCTGCGGGGCTGACCGAGCACCTGCCCGCGACGTTCGTCACGAACCAGTTCCTGCACCTGGGCGCGGACAAGTTCTCGACGAGCCGCGGGCACGCCGTGTGGGCGGACGACGCCCTGCGCGCGTCCGGTCCCGACGCCCTGCGCGTCGCGCTGCTGCGTGACGCGCCCGAGGGCCGGGTCACGCACCTCGACGAGGAGCGCGCGGTCAGCCTCACGCAGGACCCGTTGCACCGCGCGGCGCGCGCGTGGCTCGCCGGGTTCGCGGGCATCGGCGCGGACGGCGTGGTGCCCGGGACGGGCGCGTGGACCGACAGCCACCGCGAGTTCTACCGCTACCTCGGCCTGGTCACGCAGCAGCTCGACGGGCTGCTGCTGCCCGAGTCGTTCAGCGCGCGCGGGTACGTGCGGCTGCTCGACGCGTTCGTCGAACGGTGCGTGGAGTTCCGGGCGACGGAGACCGTCGCGCGGACCGTGGGCTCGCTCGCGGAGGAGGCGCGCACGAGCCTCGCGCTGGAGTTCCTCGCGGCCAAGGTGTTCGCCGCGCTCGTGTGGCCGCTCGCGCCGCGCACCGCGCTGGCGGTGTGGCGGTGGCTCGGCCTCGAGGGTGAGCCGGTGCGCGAGTCGGGGTGGACGTTCCTGCCCGGCGGCACGCGGTGCGACGGTCCGGCGCCGCGTGTCGACGAGGCTGCGTCCGACGAGGGCCCCGTGGACGCCGCCGGCGGCGGGACCGCACCCGACGAGGAGCGCGAGCTCGTCGCGAGCGTGCGCGCGTGACCAGCCCGACCGGCACGACGAGGCTGCCGTCCCGCGCGGACGTCGTGGTCGTCGGCGCGGGCATCATCGGGGCCGCGGTCGCGGACGCCCTCGCGGGACGCGGGCTCGACGTGCTCGTGCTCGAGCGCTCCGACGAGCCCGCGACGGGCGCGACGGGCAGCTCGGGCGGCATGGTCCGCGCGTACGACCCCGACCCGCTCGTCGCCGACCTCGCGCTGCGCAGCCTCGCGACGTACCGCGACGACGCCCGGTGGCCGCACGGCGCACCGCTGCACGCGGTGGGCGCGCTGACGATCGCGGACCCGGCGCAGGAGCACGCGCTGCGCGCCGCCGCGGCCCGGATCAACGACGCGCTCGGCACGTCCGCGCACGTGGTGACGCGGCGCGCGACCGCGGTGGGCGTCGAGCTCTCGGGGGGTGTCGCGCTCGTCGAGCCCGAGGCGGGCTTCGTGGACCCGGTCGCGGTGACCCGCACCTGGCTGCGCCGCGCCGTCGAGGCGGGCGCCGAGGTCCGCTACGGCGTGCGCGTCACCGGGGTCGAGGAGGCCGGGGTCGAGGACGCGGACGGGTGGGCGCGCGTGCTCACGGACGCCGGACCGGTGCTCGCCGACGAGGTCGTCGTGGCCGTCGGACCGTGGGGTGCGCACGCGCTCGACGGGCTCGGTCCGCGGCCGCGGGTCCGCACCCGCTCGATCCAGGTCAGCATCGTCGAGGGCCGCCCGCCGGGCACGGACCACGCCACCGTCGTCGACCTGCGCACCGGCGTGTACGCGCGCCCGTACGGGACCGGCGCGAGCCTCGTCGGCATGCCGCACCTCGTGTGGGACGTCGACCTCGACGCCGAGCCCGACGAGCAGCACGTGCACGCGACGCTCGCCGCGCTCGCCGGCCACCTGCCGTGGCTGCCCGACGTGTCGGTCCGCCGCACGGTCCGCTCGGCGGACGCGTACGCGCTGCCCGACGCGGACGGCCCGGCCGGGGCGTCGCTGCTCGCCCCGACCGCCGTGCCGCACGTGCGGACCGTCCGCGGCTGGGACGGCGGCGGCGTGAAGGTCGCACCCGAGGCGGGCCGCCGCATCGCGGAGACCGTCGTCGCGGCCGTCGCCGAGCGCCACCGCGCGCCGGCCGCCGCACCTGTCCCCACCACCCACCGAAAGGGAGACCCGTGGCTCACCGACATGACGTGATCGGCATCGGATTCGGCCCGGCCAACATCGCCCTCGCCGTCGCGCTCGAGGAGGAGGGCTACGACCTCGACGTGCGGTTCGTCGAGTCCCGCCCCGAGCCGTCGTGGCAGGCGGCGATGATGCTCGACGGCTCGGACATCCAGAACCACCCGGTGCGGGACCTCGTCTCGCTGCGCAACCCGCGCAGCCGGTACAGCTTCATCAACTTCCTGTTCGAGAACGGGCGGCTCCTCGACCACCTCAACGTGCCGATGGAGTTCCCGCTGCGCAAGGAGTACGCGCAGTACGTGAGCTGGGTCGCGGGCCTCGTGCCCGCGCAGGTCGACTACGGCGTCAGGGTCGTCGGTGTGGAGCGCACCACCGACGACGCGGGGGAGCCCTGCTACCGGGTCACGACGTCGGACGGCGAGACCCTGCTGGGCCGCGCGCTCGTCGTCGGGACCGGGCGCAGCCCGTTCGTCCCGGAGCCGTTCGACACGGTCGACTCGCCGCGCGTCTTCCACCTCACCGACTACCTGCCCGCGCTCGAGCGGCTCGACGCGCTCGCGGCCGACGACGGCGGCCCGCGCTCGGTGACCGTCGTCGGCGGCAGCCAGAGCGCGGTCGAGCTCACGCTGGACCTCGCGCGGCGCTACCCGCGCGCGCAGGTGCACACGCTCGTGCGCTCGCTCACGCTGCGGCAGAAGGACACGAGCCCGTTCAGCGAGGAGGGCTACTTCCCGGAGTTCACGGAGTACTACTACCGGGCGCCGCGCGACCGGAAGGACGCGATCGACTCGTTCATGCGGCTCACCAACTACTCGTCGGCCGACGGCGACGTGCTGCGCGAGCTGTACCGCCTGGTCTACGAGCAGCGCATCGACGGCGACCAGCGGGTGTTCGTGCGCGGCAGCCGTCAGGTGCGGACCGTGGACGCCGACGAGCGCGGGGTCCGGCTGACCGTCGAGGAGCTCAACACGGGTGAGGTGGAGGAGCTCGAGACCGACGCGGTCGTCCTCGCCACGGGCTTCCGCGACCTGGGCCCCGGGCCGCACCAGGAGCGCGTCCCCGCGCTCATCCGGTCCGTCGCGGACGACTTCCGCTTCGACGACCACGGGTACCTCGAGGTCGAGCCGCACTACGAGGTCCGCCCGCTCGACGCGCGTACGCCCGCACTGTTCCTCAACGGGCTGTGCGAGTCGACGCACGGGATCGGTGACGCCGGCTCGTTCAGCCTGCTGTCGCTGCGCGCGAAGGTGATCGCCGAGAGCCTCTGGAAGCGGCTCGCGTAGTGCCCCGGACCGCCGCCGGCCTCCCGTCCGCCGCGCCCGCCCCCGTGCCGGGGCGGCGGGCGCAGGAGCCGCGCCCCGGGCCGGTCGGCGACACGGGGCGGGTCGCGGGTGCGGGGCGTGCGCCGGGCGCGGGGCACGACGTCACGACGACGGTCGTGCGCGGCGTGCTCGGGGCGGGCATGCTCGTCGTGCCACCCGTGGTCCTGGCGCTCGCAACCGGTGCCGGCCTGCTCGTCTGGGCGGCGCACCTGGTGCTCGGCGCGACGGCCTGCCTGCTGCTCGCCCGCCTCGTCGCCCGCGGCCGGTGGGCGCCCGCACCGGTGTCGCTCGTGCTGGGTGCCGCGCTCGGCCGACGGGCCCGGCTCGTGGTCGACGGGTGCTTCGCGGTGGCGTTCGCGGGCGGCCAGGCAGCGATCGCGTGGTTCGTCGTGACGGCCCTGCCGGGCGCTGCCGGCCCGGGCGGCGGTCCCGACGGTCGGTGGCTCGCGGTCGGCGTGCTCGTCGTGGCCGGTGCCGTCGCGGTCTCCGCGCTGCGCGTGCCCGACGCGGTCCTGCGGGCGCGGCGCCTCGTCGCCGGCGGGCTCGCGGTCGCGTGCGGCGTGTGCGGATGGCCGGGCGACGCGGCGGCGTTCGTGCCCGCGGGGATCACGACGACCGCGGCGGTGTGGCTCGCGTTCGCCGCGACGCTGTTCGCGGGCGTCGGCTGGGAGTCCGTGACCGAGGCCCGCCCCGACGACGCGGCCGGGCGCCGCGCGACGACCGCGGTGCTGCGCGCGGCGGCCGTGGTCGCGGCCGTGTACCTCGGCCTCGCGGTCCTGACGCGGTGGGCACCGGCGTCCGCTGCCGCAGCGGACGCGCCGCTCGTACGCCGGGCCCTCGGCGTCGCGGTGGGCGTCGTGCTCGCGTCGTACGTGGTGACGAACCTGCGTGCCGCGGCCGGGATCGCCGCCCGGCTGCGCGGCCCGCACGACGGACCCGCCGCATCGCGCGACGGACCCGCCGACCCGCACGCCCGAGCCGCGCCGCGCGGGCTCGTCGTCGCCGTCGCGGCGCTCGCGTGCGCGCTCGTCGTCGCGGTCGACCGCCCCGGCGCGGTGCCGCTCCTGCTGCTGGGACCCGCGGCCGCGGTCGTCGTCACGTACGCGCTCGCCGCGGTCGCGGCCGTCCGGCACGCGCGCCCGCGCCCGCACCCCTGACCCCACCCCTGACCGACCCCGAGACCCACCGATCCCGAGACCACCCGATCCCGAGACCGCCCTGACCCGACCGCCTGACCCACACACGAGGGAGACCGTCGTGGCCGTACCCACCACCATCGAGTCCGAGGTCCGCAGCTACAGCCGGAGCTGGCCCGTCGTCTTCACGCACGGACGCGGCAGCCGGCTGTACGACGAGGACGACCGCGCCTACCTGGACTTCTTCGCCGGAGCGAGCGCGCTCAACTACGGGCACAACCACCCGGTGCTCAAGCAGGAGCTCCTGCGCTACGTCGAGCGCGACGGCGTCACCCACAGCCTCGACATGTTCACGGGCGCGCGCACCGCGTTCCTCCACGAGCTCGACGCGCGGGTGCTGCAGCCCCGCGGCCTCGACTACAAGGTCCAGTTCCCCGGCCCGACCGGCACCAACAGCGTCGAGGCGGCGCTCAAGCTCGCGCGCAAGGTCACGGGCCGTCAGACGGTCGTCGCGTTCACGGGCGCGTTCCACGGCATGTCGCTCGGCTCGCTCGCGGTGACGGGCAACGCGAGCAAGCGTGCCGGCGCCGGCGTGCCGCTCGGGCTGACGTGGCGTCTCCCGTACGACGGGTTCGGCGGCGGCAAGGTCTGCGGGCTGACGCTGCTGGAGTCGATGCTCGACGACAGCAGCAGCGGCATGGACCTGCCGGCGGCCGTGATCGTCGAGACCGTGCAGGGCGAGGGCGGCGTCAACCCGGCGCGGCTGACGTGGCTCGCGGACCTCGCCGACGTGTGCGCGCGGCGCGGCATCCTGCTCGTCCTCGACGACATCCAGATGGGCTGCGGCCGGACCGGACCGTTCTTCAGCTTCGAGGCCGCGGGGATCGTGCCGGACATCGTCTGCCTGTCGAAGTCGATCAGCGGCTACGGTCTGCCGATGGCCCTCACGCTCTTCCGCTCGGAGCTCGACGTGTGGAGCCCGGGCGAGCACAACGGCACGTTCCGCGGGAACAACCCCGCGTTCGTGACCGCGACGGCCGCGCTGCGCGAGTTCTGGTCCGACGACTCGCTGGAGAAGCAGACGATGGTCCGCGAGCTGCTGCTGCGCGAGCACCTCGGCGAGCTCGCGCACGAGCACGAGGAGCACGTGACGCAGGCGCGCGGGCGCGGCCTGGTGTGGGGTCTGGCGTTCCGCGACCCGCGCCTCGCGCGCCGCACCGCCGACGAGGCGTTCGCCCGCGGGCTGCTGGTGGAGACCGCCGGGTCGTGCGACGAGGTGGTGAAGCTCCTGCCCGCGCTGACGACGACGGACGACGAGCTCACCGAGGGGCTCGACATCCTGCGCGCGTCGGTGGCGACGGCCGTCCGGGGTCGTGCCGGGTAGGGCGACGACGAGCGCGGCGGGCGTCAGGGTCGGCGTCGCGTGCGGCGTCGGCGCGAACCTCGTCTGGGGCCTGGCGTTCCTGGTGCCCGTCGTGCTGCCCGACGCGCCGACGACCGCGCTCGCGCTCGGCCGGTACCTGGCGTTCGGCGCGCTCTCGGCGGTCCTGCTCGCGGCGACGTGGCGTCGGGCGCTCGTGGGCGTGGGCCCGCAGGCGTGGCGCACCGCGATGCTGTTCGCGGTGACCGGGCACCTGGGCTACTACGCGCTCCTGGTCCAGGGCATCCGGTGGGCGGGTGCGCCGATCGCGACCGTGATCATCGGGCTGCTACCGGTGTCGGTGGCGGTCACGGGCAACTGGCTGCGCCGCGAGTACCCGTTCGCCCGGCTGGTCCCGCCGCTCGCGCTGATCGTCTGCGGGCTCGCGCTCGTGTACGCCGTCGAGCTGGACTGGCAGAGCGCGGTGGCCGGGAGGTCGCGGGGCGAGTGGGCGCTCGGCATCGCGGCCGCCCTCGGGGCGCTCGTCCTGTGGACGTCGTACGCGGTGCGCAACGCGCACTTCCTGCGCGCCAACCCGCAGATCGCCTCGACCACGTGGTCGACGCTCATGGGTGTGGGCACGCTCGTGCTGTCGCTCGCCGCGCTTCCGGTCGTGGCGCTCACCGGCGGCCTGCGGGTGGACGGGCCGGGTGACGGTCCGGCCGGGGTCGTGCCCGTCGTCGTCGCGAGCGTCGTGCTGGGCGTCGTCGTGTCGTGGCTCGGGACGGTGCTGTGGAGCCGGTCGTCCGCGCTCACGCCCATCTCGGTCGCGGGCCAGCTCGCGGTGGTCCAGGTGTGCGCCGGGCTGGCGTACGTGTTCGTGTGGGAGGGCCGGGTGCCGCCCGCGCTCGAGCTCGCGGGGTTCGTGCTCGTCGTCGCGGGCGTGCTCACCGCCATCCGCCGCGCGCGGCGTGCGCCGGTGGCGGTGGCGACGCGCTGACCGGCCGCCGCGCTCCGTGCGCGGACCCCTACCCGGCCGGCGCCGCGCGGAGGACAGTGGGTGCATGTGCGCGTTCGACGACGGCACGGTGCTGGGCCGCGTGACGCTCGTGCTGACGACGGTGGCGGACGCGGGCTGCCTCTCGCAGGCCGAGCTCGCGCGCCGCACCGCGCTCCCGAAGCCCACCCGGACCGCGCGGCGGCGGTCCCGCACGTGGCCGAGCTCCACGAGCGCACGAGGGAGATCGCGTTCCTCCTGCGGGTCGAGCCGGACCTGTCGCTCGTCACGACGTACGTGGCGTACGGCCAGGAGCGGGTCGAGGCGCTCCAGCGCCAGGGCGGGTTCCCGCGGCGCACCGGCCTGACGAGCGGCGTGCTGCTGACGGCTGCGGGTCGGGCGGCGTACGCCAGGCGTCCCGAGGTGGTCGACTCGCTCCTGCGAGCCGGCATCCGGCGCCGCACGCGCTACTCCCCGGCGAGCTCCCGGGTGCTCGCCTCGGCGCTCGCCGCCGCACGCGAGGGGACGTCCGTCGAGCGCGACGAGCACACGCTCGGCTGGTCGTGCATCGCGGCGGGCGTGCGGGACGCGCTGGGCCGGGTCGTCGAGGTCGTGGGCGTGCTCGGCCCGTCGGGGGGCTGGCGGCCGGACGCGCTCGGCGTGCCGCTGCGCCGCGCGAGCGAGCAGCTCGCGGCGAGCCTCCCGCCACCGAGCGGTTCGCTCAGTGAACCGGCACCCGTGACGGGTCCGTAGCCCGAGGACCACGCTGGGACGCACGTTCGGCGACCACAGGATGGGGTGCATCGGTCATGCGTCGTCTGGGTGTCATCGGAGTTCTCGTCGTGCTCCTCCTGGCGCCCACGGGCGCCGGGTCCGCCGCCGCGACCGGCCACGTCAGGAACGGGCTGATCGCGTTCCAGTCCCAGGCCGAGGACGGCACCACGCAGGTCTTCACGGTGCGCAGCGACGGGCACGGTCTGCGCCAGGTCACGCACGGGTCCGCGCCCGCCACCGCGCCCGACTGGTCGCCCGACGGCCGGTGGATCGCCTACGCGTCCGACGAGTGCACGATCGCTCTGGTCCGCGCGGACGGCAGTCGGCAGCGCACCCTCGCGTCGCAGACACCCGACGGCTGCGAGACCGACCCGGCCTTCACGCCCGACGGTCGCCACCTGGTCTTCGAACGCTACGACGCCACGACGGGCGACGACGCGATCTGGGTCATGGACCTGCGGGGCGGCGACCGGCGCCGCATCGCCACCGGACCCGAGGGCGCGGCGACGCCCGAGGTCTCCCCGGACGGCCGCACGCTCAGCTTCCTGTCCTGGCTCCCGGACGGACGCACCGCGGTCTTCGCGGCCCCGATGCACGGCGGCGGCCACGTCCGGCAGGTCACGCCGGCCCTGTTCGGGATCTCGTACAAGCACGGCTGGTCGCCGGACGGGAGGCGCATCGTGACGAGCGACAACGCCGACGACCCCACCCAGCCGGCGAACGTCGTCACGATCCGTGCGGACGGCAGCGACCTGCGCTACCTGACGCACCTGACGTCGGCCGACGAGCGCGCGGTCGCCGGTGGGTACTCGCCCGACGGGAAATGGGTGGTCTACCGGTACGAGCGCGGCGGCGGGTACGCCCTGATGGTGGTGCGGCCCGACGGCCACGGTGCGCACGCGCTGCCGCTGACGTCCCTGCGCCCCGGCTTCATCGACTGGGGTCCCGCCGCCCGCTGACGCGCGTCCAGCGGCTCGCGCGCGGCGTGCGGCTCGTCCCGGGTTGTTAGGGTGCGTCCCACACGTCGCCGCCGGTCCGGCGACGCGAGGGGAGGGTGGGCCATGACGTTCCGGGTCGACGAGTCGAAGCTCGACGCCGCCGCGCAGGCGCTGACGGACCTCGCGGGGGACACGAGCACCGCGCGCACGTACGCGCGGTCGCACGTCGAGCTCAAGGGCGGGCTCGGGGACTCCGGGATCTTCGTGACCGCGATCGGCGTGCTCGACGACGTGCGGGCCGCGGTCGAGGCCGAGCTCTCCCGGCTCCGGGAGCTCACGGAGGCGTCCGCGCGCGAGCTGCGGCTCACGGCGCAGACGTACCGCCGGACCGACGACGCGACGGACGCGCGCCTGGACGCTCTGCAGGCGCGGACGCCGGGCGGGGTGCGATGACGTCGGCCGCGGACGCGCTCGTCTCGCCGGTCCCCTCGGCGCCCATCCCGGACTTCGTCGACCTGGCGCTGCACTTCCCGGACCTCATCAGCCCGAGCTACTGGCTGATGTGGGTGATCGAGCAGGTGAGCGGCACCAACCCGCTCGAGTGGGTGACCGAGCACTTCGCGGGCGACTGGGAGGCGATGTCCCGCGCGGCGTCCGCGCTCGAGCACCTGGCGACGTTCCACCAGCAGTACGCGACCGAGCTCGCCGAGGCGCGTGCGACGTTCCGCGAGGGCTGGGACGGCAACGCGGCCGCGGCGGCGTCGCGGTACTTCACCGAGCTCGAGACGGCCGTGCGCGACCAGGAGAAGCCGCTGACGTCGATCGCGCACGAGGTCGACGTGGTCGCGCAGGGCATGAAGTCGACGCAGGCGATGCTCGTCGGGCTCCTGCAGGCGCTGCTGGACTACGCGATCGCGGCGGCGATCAGCGCGGCGGCGGCCGCGGCCTCGTCGTGGACGGTGGTCGGCGGGATCCTCGGCGGCGGCGCGACCGCGTTCTCGATCACGCAGGCCGTGCGCACGTGGCTCAAGGTCATCGAGGTGCACGGGTACGCGATCACGGCGGTCGACGGGGTCGTCGGCGTGACCGCGGGCTACCTGGGCTCGATCCACGGATTCAGCACGCACCCGCTGCCCGCGGGTGCCTACGACAACCCGGCGGTGTGATGAGCGAGCAGGACGAGCAGCAGCCCCTCCTCAGCGTCACGGCGGCCGACGCGGGAGCGGACCGGGTGCTGCGCCGCCAGGTCGCGGCGTTGCGGGACCAGGCCGCGGGCACCCCGCTCGGGGACATGCTCGACGACGTGCTCGCCGGGCGCCGGACGCTGCGCGACGTGGCGCGCACGCCGGAGTTCGACGAGGTCGTGGCGCCCGCGGCGCGGGTCGCGACCGAGCAGTGGGCGGCGCTGACCCCGCAGGAGCGTGACGCGCTCGTCGCGCAGGGGCGCGAGCAGGTCGCCCGCGCGCGCGAGGAGGTCTACCGGGAGCGGTACGGCGACGGGACCTGACGTCCGGGCCCCGGGGACGGCCTCGGGAGACGCCTCAGGAGATCGGCGCCTGCGAGAACAGCACCCCGGCGCCTGCCACGAGCGCGACGACGAGCAGCGCGAGGCCGGCCGAGGGCAGGTACGCGGACGCGGGCACGCCCGGCTGCAGCGGCGCGAGCATGCGCCCGGGCAGGAGCACGGCCACGACGGCCGCGACGACGACGAGCGCGAGGGCCAGGCCGAGCTGCCAGCTCGGGTAGGTGAGCAGGGCGACGGTCACGCCCAGCACGAGCAGGCCCATGACGATCGCGGTCGCGGTGCGGACGAGTCGGATCTGTCCGTCGGAGAGGAGCTTCTCGGGCACGCGAGCACTGTACAGACGCGGTGCGCGCACGGACGCCAGGGGCGCTCGACCTCGTCGGGTGCGCGGCGGTCCGGGGCGCGGAGCGGGGCGAGCTCTCGACATCGCAGACGGGACCCGGGGCCCGAGGTGTCCCGACTCGGGTAGATTGCCGCTGCCCGCGCCTGTGTGCGCGGGAACCCCCGGCGGCGACGCGAAGGAGTGGGCTGTGGCGACGATGGCGGACGTCGCGCGGCGCGCGGGCGTCTCCGCGAAGACGGTCTCCAACGTCCTGAGCGGCTACCCGTACATCCGCGAGTCGACGCGGGCGCGCGTGCTGGCCGCGGTCGACGACCTGGGCTACGAGATCAACGTGACCGCGCGCATCCTCCGCTCGGGCCGCAGCGGGCTCATCGGCCTGGCGGTCCCGGAGCTGGGCCAGCCGTACTTCGGTGAGCTGGCCGACGAGATCCTCGCGGCGGCGCGGCGGCATGACCTGCACGTGCTGATCCAGCCGACGGGCTTCACGCGCGAGGGCGAGCTCGACGCGCTGCGCGAGCCGCGGCGCCGGCTGGTCGACGGCCTGGTGTTCAGCCCGGCGGCGCTGGACCAGTCCGACGCGCACCTGCTCGAGGACCTCGACTACCCGCTGGTGCTGCTGGGTGAGCAGATCTTCTCCCCGCACGTGGACCACGTGACGATGCACAACGTCGAGGGCGCGCGCGCCGCGGCGGAGCTGCTGCTCGACGCGGGGCGTCGGAGCATCGCGGCGATCGGCATGCTGCACGCCCCGACGGCCGGCTCGGCGACGCTGCGCTTCCAGGGCTACCGGGAGGCTCTGGCGGCGCGCGGGATCGGGGTCGACGAGCGGTTGCTCGGCTGGGCGGACGACGGCTGGCACCGCGCGAACGGTGCGCGCGCGATGGCGGCGGTGCTCGACTCGGGGGTCGAGGTCGACGGCGTGGTGGCGTTCAACGACGCGCTCGCGGTGGGTGCGATGTTCGAGCTGCAGGTCCGGGGCCTCGCGATCCCGTGCGACGTGGCGGTCGTCGGGTTCGACGACATCGAGGACGCCCGGTACTCCACCCCGGCGCTGACGACGGTCGACCCGGGCCGTCGGGAGATCGCCCAGGTGGCGGTCGACCTGCTGCGCGCCCGGCTCGACGAGGCGCCGGGCGCGACGCGTCGACCCCCCGTGCTGCACGTCGCGGACCTGCGGCTCGTCGAGCGCGAGAGCACGCCCGCACGGGTCGCGGCGGGCGCGCGTCCGGGTCGTGCCCGGACCGTTAGGGAACCGTAGCCTGACGGGATTGACACCTCTCGTCCGGATTGCCACGGTGATTGCGGACATCGTCTTTCACCGGTGTAGACGCAACTTTCTGCACGGTGGGGACGTGTGCGGTCGACCGCGCGGTCCGCGCAGCGTCGCCCGGCGACGCGGCTGCGATCTCTCGAGGACGAGTAGGAAGGCAGCAGGGATGAAGACACGGACGATGCTCGCGGCAGGGACCGCGATGCTCCTGACCCTGGCGGGGCTCACGGCCTGCAGCAGCGACGACGACGGTGGCTCGGACGGCGCGACCGACGAGAAGGTCGAGATGACCTTCTGGCACAACGCCTCCACCGGCGCCGGGAAGGCGTTCTGGGACGACACCGTCGCGGCGTTCATGGCGGACAACCCGAACGTCACGATCAAGGTCCAGTCGATCCAGAACGAGGACCTGGACGGCAAGCTGCAGACCGCTCTGAACTCGGGTGACGCGCCGGACATCTTCCTGCAGCGCGGCGGCGGCAAGATGGCGGCGATGGTCCGGGCCAACCAGCTCCTGGACATCACCGACCTGATCTCCGACGAGACCAAGGAGCTGATCCCCGAGGGCTCGTTCAAGGCCAACGAGCTCGAGGGCAAGACGTACGCGATGCCGATCGCGGTGCTGCCCGGCGGCATCTGGTACTCGAAGGACCTGTTCGAGGCCGCGGGGATCACGTCCACGCCGACGACGATCGACGAGCTGGACGACGCGGTCACCAAGCTCAAGGGCACGGGCGTCGCCCCGATCGCCCTGGGCGCCAAGGACGCGTGGCCGGCCGCGCACTGGTACTACTTCTTCGCGCTGCGCGCGTGCAGCCCCGAGACGCTCGAGGCGACCGCGAGCTCGATGGAGTTCACCGACCCGTGCTGGCTCGACGCGGCCGAGAACCTCGAGGCGTTCGCCGCGACCGAGCCGTTCAACCAGGGCTTCCTCACGACCTCCGCGCAGCAGGGCGCGGGCTCGTCGGCCGGCCTCCTGGCCAACCACAAGGCCGCGATGGAGCTCATGGGCGCATGGAACCCGGGCGTCATCGGCTCCCTCACGCCCGACGAGAAGCCGCTGCCGGACCTCGACTGGTTCGCGTTCCCGGAGGTCCCCGGCGGCGAGGGCGAGCCCGGCTCGATCCTCGGTGGTGTCGACGGGTACTCGTGCTCGGCCCAGGCGCCGAAGGAGGCGTGCGCCGCGTTCCTGAACTACATCGCGCGCACCGACGTGCAGGAGGCCTACTACAAGGCCTTCAACGCGCCCACGGTGAACACGGAGTCGCAGAAGGTCATCACCGAGCCGTACCTCAAGAGCGTGCTCGACGCCTACAACGCCGCACCGTTCGTGTCGCAGTGGCTCGACACGGTCTACGGCCAGAACGTCGGCAACGCGCTCAACGTCGCGATCGTCGACCTGCTCGCGGGCAAGCGTGACGCCGCGGGCGTGGTGCAGGCGGTCAACGACGCGGCCGCGAAGGCGTGACGGGGCAGCCGCACCGATGACGTCCTCACGAGCGAGCTCGCAGCCCGGCTCGCCCGTCGACGTGCCCGTCGGCGGGGGTGACACCGCGCAGGTGCCACCCCCGCCGCCGCGCAGCCGGCGCGGCCTCGGCTGGGGCGAGCGTCTGGAGATCGCGGTCCTGACGGGACCCGCGCTCCTCGTCTTCCTGGCCTTCGTGATCTTCCCCGTGGTCATGGCCGCGTACTACGGGTTCTTCCGGTGGGAGGGCTACGGGCCGCCCACCGACTTCGTCGGGCTGAAGAACTACGCGACGATCCTGCAGGACCCGCTGTTCCACGACGCGCTGCGGCACAACGCGTTCATCGTGGTGTTCTCCCTGGTCCTGCAGGGGCCGGCCGCCGTGCTGATCGCGCTGCTGCTCAACCGGCGCATGCGCGGGCAGTCGGTGATCCGGGTGCTGATCTTCGTGCCGTACGTGATCTCCGAGGTCGTCGTCGGCACCGGGTGGAGCCTGATCCTGCAGAGCACCGGTGCGCTGAACGACCTGCTCGCGAACATCGGGCTCGAGTCGTGGGCGCGGGACTGGATCTCCGACCCGGACATCGCCATCTGGACCCTCATGGGGATCATCACCTGGAAGTACATCGGCTTCGCGGTGATCCTCTTCCTCGCCGGGCTGCAGGGCATCCCGGCCGAGCTGCACGAGGCCGCGTCGATCGACGGCGCGTCGTACTGGCAGGTGCAGCGGCACATCACGCTCCCGCTGCTCGCGCCGACGCTGCGCATCTGGGCGTTCCTGTCGATCATCGGCGCGCTGCAGCTGTTCGACCTCGTCTACATCATCTGGGGCCAGTACGTGGCGTCGACCGCGGGCACCTCGACGATGGCGACGTACATGGTGTCGTTCGGCCGCAACGCGGGCAGCTACGGGTACGGCAACGCGGTCGCCGTCGTGCTGTTCCTCATCTCGCTCGTCGTCGCACTCGTCTACCAGCGCTTCGTCCTGCGGCGGGACACCGAGGGCGCGATCACGGGAGGTGCTCGCTGATGGCCGTCACGACCCTCGCCCCGCCGCCGCTGGCTCCCGACCGACAGCCGGACCTGCGGCGGTCCGACAGCCGCCCGTGGGGCGGTCCGGGTGTGTACACGGTCGCCGTGCTGCTGATCCTCGTGATGCTCGCGCCCGTCGCGTACGTCGTCATCGGCGGGTTCCGGACGAACGCGCAGATCACCACGGACCCGTCGGGCTGGCCCGACCCGTGGCAGGTCGGCAACTACGTCGACGTCCTCACCGGCGACGTGTTCTGGCGCCAGGTGCTGAACTCCGCGTTCGCGGCGGGCGCGACGACGATCGGCGTCGTCGTGCTGGGGCTCATGGCGAGCTTCGCGATCGCGCGGTACCGGTTCGTCGGGCGCGGCGGGCTGTACGCGCTGTTCGCGGCGGGCCTCATGTTCCCCATGACGGTGGCGATCACGCCGCTGTACATCCTGGTCCGCACGCTCGGCCTGATGAACGACCTGTGGGGCGTGATCCTCCCGCAGATCGGGTTCGCGCTGCCGACGACCGTCATCATCCTGGTGCCGTTCCTGCGCGCGATCCCCGCCGAGCTCCAGGAGGCCGCCGCGATCGACGGCTGCAGCCGCCTCGGGTTCTTCTGGCGGATGGTCCTGCCGCTGTCGCTGCCCGGCGTCATCACCGTCGGGATCCTGGCGTTCATCGGCAGCTGGAACAGCTACCTGCTGCCGCTGTTCATCCTCAACGACTCCGACTCGTTCACCCTGCCGCTCGGGGTCCAGGCGTTCTCGTCCGAGTACTCGGTGGACACCGCTAAGGTGCTCGCGTTCACGTCGCTGGCGATGCTGCCCGCGCTGCTGTTCTTCAGCCTGTTCGAGCGTCGGATCGTCGGCGGCCTGACGGGCGCGGTGAAGGGATGAGGTCGCACGAGTGAGCCCTGTGCACGACGACGTGGCGGCGTTCCGGGTGGAGTCGGCGCGGTACGGGGCCTCGCTCACGCGCGCGCTGCCGCACCTGCCGGTCGGGACGTACGAGGTGCTCGACGCGGGCGCGGGCGCGCCCGTGCGCGAGCTCATGGTCTACCGCCCGGCCGGCGTGGCCGGCCCGCCGCCGGTGCTCGTGAACCTGCACGGCGGCGGGTTCGTGCTGGGGGAGGGTCGCGACGACGACCCGTACTGCCGCTTCCTCGCCGACGCGGCGGGCTGCGCGGTGGTCAACGTCGACTACCTGCTCGCGCCCGAGCACCCGTTCCCCGCGGCGGTGCACCAGGTGCACGGCCTGCTGGCGTGGCTCGCCGAGCACGCGGGCGCGCACGGCCTGGACGGCACGCGCCTGGCGGTGGCCGGCCACAGCGCGGGAGGCAACCTCGCGGCGGCGGCCGCGCTGCTCGCGCGGCGCTCGGGCGGGCCGTCGCTGCGCGGCGTCGTCGTCGACTACGCGCCGCTCGACCTGGCGACGCCGCCCGCGGCGAAGCTCACCACGGCGCCCGACCCGGGGGCCGTGGCGCTGGCGGACGCCGGGGCGCGGTTCAACGCCTGGTACCTCGCGGACGCCGACCCGGCCGACGAGCTCGCGTCACCGTTGCTGGCCGACGACCTGAGCGGCCTGCCGCCGACGCTCGTCCTCACCGCGGAGCTCGACCTGCTGCGCGCCGAGGGCGACCGGTTCGCCGAGCGGCTCGCGGAGGCGGGGGTGCCGGTCGAGCACGTGGTGCACGCGGGCTGCGGGCACGCGTTCACGCACGTCGGCCCCGACGACGAGGCCGCGGCGGCCTGGGAGCGCATCGCGCGGTTCGCCCGGCGCGTCCTGGTCGACGAGGCGGGCGCGTGACGGTGCTGCCGGGTGCGCCCGCGTTGACGGGTGAGCACGTCCTCACGATCGACGCGCTGCTCGGCGAGGTGGTCGAGGTCGGGCACGTGCCGACCGGGTTCCGGCGGGTCATCCCCATCGTCGGCGGGACGGTGAGCGGCGACGTCGACGGCGAGGTGCTGCCGGGCGGGGCCGACTGGAACCTCGCGCGCCCCGACGGGACCGTCGAGCTGTGGGCGCGCTACGAGCTGCGGCTCGCGGGTGGCGTGGTGGTCTCGGTGCTGAACACGGCGGTCCACCCGCCGAGCCCGACGCTGCCGATCCTCACGGCCCCGCGGTTCGAGGTGCCCGCCCACGGGCCGGCGTGGCTCGCGACGGGCGTGCACGTGGGGCTCCTGGTGCCGCGGCTCGACGAGCACCGGGTGAGCATCGAGGTGCTCCGCGTGGGCCTGGTGGGCTGAGACTCGTCCGTCCGGTTCGCCCGGGGACGGTGCAGTTGATCCCGATACTTGCGAGGGTGGCGTCCCTGCGTCTCCCGGGTGAACGTCCACGTCACCCGGAATCTACCGTTCGAGTGCACCCTACACCGGTGTAAGTCGCCCGGAAGGGTGGCAAATCGCTTCGGTCCCGGTTCCGAAACTATCAATCGCTTCGGAAGTCTTGACGGGTCGGGCGTCCCGGGCGAAAGGTGGCGTGCCGGGCAATCTTCACCGATGTAGAACCCACCGATGTAGAACCCCCGCTACCCGAACCCAGGAGGGATCGATGACGACCCCACGTCACCGCAGCCGGCGCCCCAGCCGGCGGATCGTCGCCGCCGTGGGCGGCCTCGCCGCCGCCGCGGTCGCGGTCTCGCTCGCCGTGCCCGCGCAGGCCGCCGGCAGCACGCTGCAGGCCGCCGCCGCCGAGACCGGCCGCTACTTCGGCACGGCCATGGCCGGCCACTACTTCAACAACTCGGGCACCCTGAACATCACGAACCGTGAGTTCAACATGATCACCGCCGAGAACGAGATGAAGATGGACGCGACGGAGCCGTCGCAGAACAACTTCAACTACTCGAGCGGCGACCAGATCGTGAACTGGGCGCTCCAGAACGGCAAGCGCGTGCGCGGTCACGCCCTGGCCTGGCACTCGCAGCAGCCCGGCTGGATGCAGAACCAGTCCGGCACCACGCTGCGCAACTCGATGCTCAACCACGTCACCAAGGTCGCCGAGCACTACAAGGGCAAGATCTACGCCTGGGACGTCGTGAACGAGGCGTACGCGGACGGGAACTCCGGCGGCCGCCGCGACTCGAACCTGCAGCGCACCGGTAACGACTGGATCGAGGCCGCGTTCCGCGCCGCCCGCGCCGCCGACCCGGGCGCCAAGCTCTGCTACAACGACTACAACACCGACAACTGGTCGCACGCGAAGACGCAGGGCGTCTACAACATGGTCAAGGACTTCAAGGCCCGTGGCGTGCCGATCGACTGCGTCGGCTTCCAGGCGCACTTCAACTCGGGCAACCCGGTCCCGTCGAACTACCACGAGACGCTCGGCAACTTCGCCGCGCTCGGCGTGGACGTGCAGATCACCGAGCTCGACATCGAGGGCTCGGGCTCGTCGCAGGCGGACCAGTTCAAGGGCGTCGTGCAGGCGTGCCTCGCGGTCGCGCGCTGCACCGGCATCACGGTCTGGGGCGTCAAGGACTCCGACTCGTGGCGCTCCTCGGGCACCCCGCTGCTCTTCGACGGCTCGGGCAACAAGAAGCAGGCGTACACGAGCGTCCTGAACCAGCTGAACGCGGGTGGCACCCCGGTCCAGGGCGGCGGCACGACCAACCCGACGCAGAACCCGACGCAGAACCCCACCCAGAACCCGACGACGAACCCGACGACCCCGCCCCCCACGGGTGGCGGCAGCTGCTCGGTCACGTACTCCGAGGGCCAGAAGTGGAACGACCGGTTCAACGGCAACGTGACCGTCCGCGCCAACGGCAACATCAGCTCGTGGACGACCACGGTGCAGCTCCAGTACCCGCAGCTCATCTCCGCGGTCTGGGGCGGGCAGGCCAGCTGGCCCGCTCAGCGCACGATGATCGTCCAGGGTGGCGGTCTCGCCAACGGCCAGTCGACCACGTTCGGCTTCACCGTGAACCACGGCGGCAACTGGAGCTGGCCGTCGATCAGCTGCTCGGCCTCCTGACGCACCGCGTCGGCTGAGTCGAGCCACAGACGCACCCCGGTGGGCGCGCGCCCGGAAACCGCGCCCACCGGGGTGCTTCCATGCCCGGACCATGCCCGGAACATGCCCGGACCATGCCCGGAACATGCCCGGATCAGGGAGGGCACGGGACGCACGGGCGCCGTCCTTGCCCGGGCTCTGACCCGGGAGCACCCTCGACCGGCCGCGCGCGGCCCGGCTTTGCGTTCCGGATGCGCGCGGCGGGCGGGGACCTTACTGTTCAGGCACGCATCAGTCACGACTGTGCCGGGCAGCGAGAGCGGTCCACCAAGACCCGAGGGACGCCCTGTGCGGGCGAGCCGGAGGCGCACGGTCGTGACACCCACCGCGAGTCGCGGCGGTCGATGTCGGTGGCCGGGCCCGGTGGGCCACCCCGGAGCGGGCCTCAGTCGCGCACGACCGCCGCGACCGCGCTCACCTCGAGCAGCGCACCCGGGACGCCGAGCCCCGCCACGCGCGCGGCGGTGACGAGCGGGGGAGCGCCCCCGGTCGCGAGCATCGGCCCGATCGCCCCGTACGCGGCGCGCAGGTCCGCGTCGGCGTGGATCAGCACGGTCCACTGCACGACGTCCGCGAGCGTCGCGCCCGCGGCCGCGAGCGCCGTGCGCGCGTTCTCGATCGTCCGCACGGCCTGGGTCGCCACGTCGTCGGACACCACTGCCCCGGACTCGTCGACGCCGTTCTGGCCGCCGACGTAGACGGTCGTCGCGCCCGGCGGGACGACGGCGACGTGGCTGAAGGCCGGGCTCCGCACGAGCCCGTCAGGTTGCAGTCGCAGGATCTCCATCGTCCGAGGCTCCCACCGCGCACCGACACGTGCCCCGACACGCCTCCGGACGCGCGGCCCGAAAGCCCGAGACGAGCAGGTCCGCGCGCGCCGCGGTCGGCTCGACGAGCGCGGCGTTGCGGCCGTCGACCTGCTCGGCCCACGCGGCGGCGGCGTCCGGGGTGCGGCCGTGGCGCGTGTGCCGCTCGACGAGCCGGCGCGTGCGCTCGTCGTCCGGCGTCACCGCGAACCACGTCTCGTCGAGCACGCCGCGCACGTGCGCCCACGGCCCGTCGTCGACCAGCAGGTAGTTCCCCTCGACCACGACGACCTCGTGATGCGGCTCGACCGCGATCTCGGCGGCGACCGGCTCGTCGACCTCCCGCCGGAACGACGGCGCGTACACGGTGCGGTCGCGCTCGTCGCGCACGCGGCGCAGCAGCGCGAGGAAGCCCCAGCCGTCGAACGTGTCGAGCGCGCCCTTGCGGTCGTGGCGGCCGAGCGCGTCGAGGGTCGCGTTCGCGAGGTGGAAGCCGTCCATCGGCAGGTGCACCGCGTCGGGGCCGAGCTCGGCGACGAGCAGCGTCGCGAGCGTCGTCTTGCCCGCGCCCGGGCTTCCCGTGATCCCGACGAGCACGCGTGCGCCGCGCGCGGCCCGCAGGTCGCGCACGCGCGCGGCGAGCACGGCGAGTTCCGCGACGGGCGGCGTGGCGGGGAAGTCGGACATGTGGGGGCCTCGACGGGGGTGGGTGACGTCGGTAGCGTCGTGCAGGACCCGCCCGCCGCGCAACGCAGGGGGAACCGATGGGCGACACCGACGAGCGTGCGACCGCGCCCGCCCGCGAGCCGCGGCTCCCGCCGCGCTGGTTCATCCGCACCGCGTGGGTCGTGCACCGTGCGATGGTCCGGTTCTCGCGCGGGCGGCTCGGGCTGTGGAAGCCCAAGCCGGGTGCGTGGGGGACGATCGTGCTGCGCACGACGGGCCGCCGCAGCGGTGCCGAGCGCGCGGTGATCCTCGGGTACCTGGAGGACGGGCCGAACCTCGTGACGCTCGCGATGAACGGCTGGGCCGACCCCGAGCCCGCGTGGTGGCTCAACCTGCAGGCGGAGCCGACGGCGCGCGTCGACCTCAAGGACGGGACGCTCGACGTCCGGGCCCGCGAGGCCGAGGGCGCCGAGCGTGAGCGGTTGTGGTCGGCGTACTGCGAGGTCGACAAGAACCTGGAGGCGTACGCCGCGCGCCGGAGCCGGCGGACCGCGGTCGTCGTGCTCGAACCGGTGCGCTGAGCGCGCGTCCGTAATCCGGACGGAGCTGGTCAACTATTGACGGGTCGGACGGGCGTTCCTACCGTCCGCCGCATGTCGACCACCGCCACCGCACCCGTCACCGCACCCGACACCACACCCGTCACCACACCCGACACCACGACCACCGGCGCGACCGACGTCGAGGCGCAGCGCGCCGCCGTCAAGCACGACGTCGCCGCGACCCTGCGCTACCTCGGCACGCACGGCTACCAGTACGCGCTCGCCGGCCACGTGACCGTCCGCGACCTCGGCGAGCCCGAGCGCTACTGGGTCAACCCGACCGGCCTGCCGTTCTCGGTCATCACGCCCGACGACCTCGTGCTCGTCGACCCCGACGGCACCGTCGTCGCCGGCCGTCACGGCGCCAACGGCTACCACGGCCAGCTCGAGGTGCACCGCGCACGCCCCGACCTGCGCGCGGGCCTGCACCTGCACTCCGAGCACACGTTCGCATGGTCCAGCGCGGGCGGCGTGCTCGCGCCGCTCACCACCGACGCCTCCTGGATCCGGCCGTGGATCGCGGTGCGGGACTCGTTCGCCGTTCCCTGCTCGCAGGCGCTCGGCGACACCGCGCGGATCCTCGTGCAGCGCGCGCACGGCGCCGTGACGTTCGGGGCGTCGATCCTCGAGGCCGCGTTCTGGTGGGTCTCGTTCGAGCGCGCCGCGAAGACCGAGCTGCTGCTGCGCGCAGCGAGCCTCGCGCGGGACATCGACGCCGACCTGCAGGAGAAGTGGCAGCTGACTCCCCAGGCGGCGCACGAGCAGTTCGCGCCGGTCCTGGCCGCGTTCGTCGCGAGCGAGCCGGGGAATTTCGGGCGCTCCGGGGCGATTACCCCCGCATGACCACCTACGGAATCATCGGCGCCGGTCACATCGGCAGCCAGGTCGCCCGCGTCGTCGTCGGACTCGGCCACGACGTCGTCATCGCCAACTCGCGCGGCCCGCACACGCTCGTCGACCTCGTCGCCGAGCTCGGGGACCGCGCGCGGGCCGCCACCGCGCAGGAGGCCGCCGAGGCCGCCGACGTCGCGGTCGTCACCGTCCCGCTGCACGCCATCGGCTCGATCCCGGTCGAGCCGCTCGCCGGGAAGGTCGTGCTCGACACCAACAACTACTACTGGGAGCGCGACGGCCGCATCGACGCGCTCGACCGGGGCGAGACGACGACGTCCGCGCTGCTGCAGGAGCACCTGCCCAAGTCCAAGGTCGTCAAGGCGTTCAACCACATCGTCGCCGCCGAGATCACCACCGACGGCAAGCCCGCCGGGGCGCCCGACCGCCGGGCGCTCGTCGTGTCGAGCGACTTCCCCGAGGCCGCTCGGCTGGTCACCGAGCTGTACGACGCGGCCGGGTACGACGCGGTCGACGTGTCGCCACTGTCGGAGTCGTGGCGCATCGAGCGCGACCGGCCCGGGTACGGCGTCCCGCTCACGCGCACCGAGCTGGAGGACGCGCTCGCGAAGGCGACGCGCACCGTCTGACCGCGCACGGTCTGACCCGCTGACCGCCCGAGGGCGGCGGGCGCGCGGTCACCCGCGGCCCGCCGCCCTCGTCGTCAGCCCTCCCGGCCAGGGCCCGGACACGGCCCCCCGGCCTACTCGCCGACCACCGAGCGCTGCGACTGCGCCGCCCGGCGCTGCTGCGCCTCACGCAGGCTGCGCGCCCGGCCCGCCGCGACCTCCCGGTCGACGGCCGCCAGGATCTCCGCGATCGCGGCGGCCAGCCCGCGCTCGAGCATCTGCACGTTCGTGTTCTCGATCAGCAGGCGGCGGTCGAGGACCTTGAGGCGCACCGACCCGTAGCCCTGCTCGGCGAGGATCGTCTGCACGCGCGGATGCTCGATCAGCGCGCGCTCCCACGCCGACGCGCTGCGGGAGAACCGCGCGGCCACGGTGTACCGCGCCGAGCGGGACCCCGCACGGTGCTCGTGAGGCACCGTCGCGGAGATGACGCCCATGAGCTCGAGCGGTGCCGAGGGGTGGCCGGGGGGCAGCTGCCGGGGGGCTGGGTGGCCGGGTTCGGAGCTCGGTGGCATGTGCCGTCCGATCGTCGGGGGAGTCCGGTGCGGCAGGTGCCTGCCGGCGTGGGGCGGCTCGCGTCCCTCCCACGACCGCGCGCTCCATCGCGACCCGGTCGTGTCGCGCCCGTGGCCTGCCTGCCCGACGTCCGCCCCCCACGACGTCGCTCGTCGGACCAGCGCTGCCGTCACCGTACACCGCGGATTCGCGCCGGTTTGCCGGTTCCGTCGCAAACCGCCCGTGCGGCCGTACCCGGGCCGCACCGGCGGAGTCGGACGCAGGTCCAGTCGCCGGGGAACGGGGGCAGGGGAACGATGGGCTCGTCGTCATCCCCGCACCCGAGGGAGCACCTCACCATGGCCAGCACGACGAGCACGTTGCCGCAGTACACCGACGACGAGGCGGCGCACATCCAGAGGGACGACGCAGGGGTCCCCGTCGGGATCGTCGAGCGGCCGCGGTGGACCCCCGCGCGCATCGCGGTGTGGGTCGCGGTCGCGCTCGTCGGGGCGCTGGGCTGGACGATGCTCGCGATCGTCCGCGGCGAGGAGGTCAACACGATCTGGTTCGTCGTGACGGCCGTCGCGTCGTACGCGATCGCGTACCGCTTCTACGCGCTGTACGTGCAGCGCCGGATCATGCGTCCCGACGACACGCGCGCGACCCCCGCGGAGCGGGTCAACAACGGCCGCGACTTCGACCCCACCGATCGGCGCGTGCTGTACGGCCACCACTTCGCGGCGATCGCCGGCGCGGGCCCGCTCGTCGGCCCCGTGCTCGCGGCCCAGATGGGCTACCTGCCGGGCACGCTGTGGATCATCTTCGGCGTCATCGTCGCGGGCGGCGTGCAGGACATGCTCGTGCTGTTCTACTCGATGCGCCGCGGCGGGCGGTCCCTCGGTCAGATGGCCCGCGACGAGATCGGCCGGTTCGGCGGGACCGTCGCGATCATCGTCGTGTTCGTCATGCTCATGATCGTCCTGGCCGTGCTCGCCCTCGTCTGCGTCAACGCGCTCGCCGAGTCGCCCTGGGGCGTGTTCTCCGTCGGCTGCACCATCCCGATCGCGCTGCTCATGGGCCTGTACCTGCGGTTCCTGCGGCCCGGACGGGTCAGCGAGGTCTCGATCATCGGGTTCGGGCTGCTGCTCGCCGCGATCATCGGCGGCCGGTACGTCGCGGAGTCCTCGTGGGGCGAGTTCTTCCACCTGAGCCCCACGACGCTCGTCGTCTGCATGGTGATCTACGGCTTCCTCGCCGCCGTGCTGCCGGTGTGGCTGCTGCTCACGCCGCGCGACTACCTGTCGACGTTCATGAAGGTCGGCACGATCATCGTGCTCGCCATCGGGATCGTCGTGGTGCGGCCCGTCGCGCAGATGCCGGACTTCACCGAGTTCGCGTTCAACACCGAAGGCCCCGTGTTCGCGGGTGCGCTGTTCCCGTTCCTGTTCATCACCATCGCGTGCGGCGCGCTGTCCGGCATGCACGCGATGGTCTCCTCGGGCACGACCCCCAAGATGATCCAGAAGGAGTCGCAGGCCCGCATGATCGGGTACGGCGGCATGCTCATGGAGTCGTTCGTCGCGATCATGGCGCTCGCGGCGGCGGTGTCCCTCAACCAGGGCATCTACTTCTCGATGAACATGTCGGCCGCGTCGATCGAGGCGACCGCCGGCTCGTCGTACTCGGCCGAGGCGACACCCGAGCAGAACGCCGAGGCGGCCATCGCGAACCTCGGTGTGTCCGACCCCGCCGGGAACCAGCCGGAGATCGTCTGGGAGACCGAGATCGCCGGCGACGAGGTCACGCTCACCGGCGCGGAGGCGCTCGAGGCCGTGGCCGACGACGTGGGCGAGCCCTCCGTGGTGTCCCGCACCGGCGGCGCCCCGACCCTCGCCGTGGGGATGGCGAACATCCTGCACCACGTCGTCGGCGGCAAGGCCATGATGGCGTTCTGGTACCACTTCGCGATCATGTTCGAGGCGCTGTTCATCCTGTCCGCGGTCGACGCCGTCACCCGCGTCGCCCGGTTCCAGCTCGGCGACGCGATCGGCAACCTCGTGCCCCGGTTCCGCGACCCCGGGTGGCGCGTCGGCTCGTGGCTCACCACGGGCGTCGTCGTCGCCGCGTGGGGGTCGCTGCTGCTCATGGGCGTCACCGATCCCAACGGCGGGATCAGGACCCTGTTCCCGCTGTTCGGCATCGCGAACCAGCTCATCGCCGCGTGCGCCCTGGTGATCGTCACCGTGATGGTCGTCAAGAAGGGCTACGTCCGATGGGCGTGGATCCCGCTCGTGCCGCTCGCGATCGACACCGCGACCACATTCACCGCGTCGTTCCAGAAGATCTTCTCCGACGACGTCGCGCTCGGGTACTGGGCGCTCAACCGCAAGGCCCAGGACGCGATCGACTCCGGCACCCTCAGCGGTCAGGCGCTCGCGGACGCCCAGGCCACGGTCCGCAACACCGCGATCCAGGGGACGCTGTCCATCGCGTTCGTCGTCATGGTCTCGGCGCTCATGGTCGCCGCCACCCTGACGGTCGTGAAGGCGCTGCGCGCCGGCGCCGGGCGGGGCCAGGACGTCGGCACCAGCGAGGACCCGCCGCAGCAGTCGCACTTCTACGCGCCGTCCGGGCTGCTGGTCCCGACCCCGCTCGAGCGCAAGGTCGAGGCCGAGCACGCCGTCGTCGGCGACCCCGCCCTGCTGCGCGGAGCGCACCACTGATGGGCGCGCGCGTGCGCCGAGCCCTCGCGGGCGTGCGCTGGTACGTGCGCGAGCTCACCGGCGAGGCCGCGTACGACCGGTACGTCGCCGCGCACGCGGGAGCGGACCACCCGCCGCTCACGCGCGCGCAGTGGTGGCGGGCCCGCGACGACGCGCGCGAGCACACCGCGCACGAGAGCTGCTGCTGACGCCGACAGGTCGGCGCCCCGCGCGAGAGGGTGGACGCGTGCCCGACGAGCGAGCACCCTGGCTGCCGCCGCACGCGGTCGTGCGGTCCGTCTGGGCCGTGCACCGTGCCCTGCTGCGCGCGACCCGCGGACGCGTCGGGCTGTGGCGAGCACGCCCCGACCGGTGGGGGACGCTCCGGCTCACGACGACGGGGCGGCGCACGGGCGAGCCCCGCGACGTGATCCTCAGCTACCTCGAGGACGGGGGTGACCTCGTGGTGCTCGAGACGAACGGCTGGGCCGCGGGCGAGCCCGCCTGGCTGCTCAACCTCCGCGCGCACCCCGACGCGACCGTCACGCTCCCGGGGCGCTCCCTCGCCGTGCGGGCGCACGAGGCGACCGGTCCCGAGCGGGAGCGGCTGCGGGCCCGGTGGTCGCAGGTCGAGTGGCGCGTCGACGGGTTCGAGGCGCGGCGCGGGGTGCCCAGCGCGGTCGTCGTCCTGGCGCCGCGCTGACGCACCCGGCACCCCGGCGTGCCGCCCGGGCGGTCAGCGGTGGATCTCGACGCCGTCGAGCGTGATCGAGTCGACGGCCGGAGCGACCGTGTCGACGAGCCGGAGCTGGTCGAGCGCGGGGAGCTCCGCGAGCGGACCCAGGGAGCCGACCGTCGACCACGAGAGGTCGAGGATGCTGAGCTCGGGCAACGACGCGACGGGCGTGAGGTCCGCGACCTCGCTCCTGAGCACGGCGACGGAGACGAGCTCGCGCAGGTCGGCGAACGGCGTGAGGTCGACCTTCCCCATGTCCTCGACCCGCACCGCGCGCAGCGACGTGAGCCCGCTCAGCGGCTGGAGGTCGGCGCCCGGCAGCTCGCTGATCACCAGGACCTCGACGGACGTGAGCGCGCTCAGCGGGCGCAGGTCCCGCGTGGTCAGCGCCCCGAGGGACAGCTGCGTCAGCCCGGTCAGCCGCCCCACCGGTGCGAGGTCCGGCACGTCGAGGCAGTCGAGGCTCAGCTCGGTGAGCGAGTCCACCTCGGCGAGCGCGTCCAGGTCGTACGGCTCCCCGATGTCCCAGCACGGGTCGGCCAGGCTCAACGACGTGAGCGCGGGCAGGGCGGTGAGCTGGGACAGGTCGCGGATCCCGGTCGCGGTGAGGCTGAGGTGCTTCAGACGGGGGAGGTTGCTCGCCCGGCCGATCGTCGAGGCCGACGTGCCCACGAGGGACAGGTCCTCGAGCCTGGCCAGGTGCCGCAGACCCTCGAGCGAGATCACGTCGGGCTCCGGGAAGCTGCAGCTCAGCACGGTGAGGCCCGCGAGATCGTCCCGCGGGACCGACGCGGTCGCGCCGACCCCGAGGGTCTGCGCGACGCAGCCTCGCAGGCCCTCGTCGGAGAACGTCTCGTCGAGCGCGACGAGCTCGACCGGACGGTCGCGCTGCGCGTTCGCGACGACGACCCCCACCACCGCCGCGAGCACCACGAGCGCAGCGAGCACCAGCCCCACGGCGCGCGGCCGCCGTCGACGACGCGAACGGGGACCGCCGGACGGGGCCGGACGGGTGTCGAGCTCAGGCGCGGACAAACTCGGGCCACTCCCCGTTGTGCGTGCCGGTCTGGTCGGCCATCGCCGCCTTGAGCGAGTCGATCGACCGCAGCGACGCGTTGGCCCACTGCTCGAACGCGGTCTTCATCTCGTCGACGGCCGCGATGATCTCGATCGTGAGCCCGATGAGCTTCTCGATGGTGTCCGCGAGCTTCACCGGGTCCACGACCGCCAGCGAGGTCACGGCCGCCGTGATCGACCGGAGCTTGTCGCGCATGATCGCGCGCATCGCCAGGAACTCGTTGACCACGTTGCGCGAGTGGTCCATGAGGATCTCGCCCACCGACCCGCACCAGGAGGCGAGGCGCGCGACGGCCGCGGCCTGCACGGGGACCGAGGCGGCGTACGTGCTGCCCGCCGGGCCCTCCCACGCGTCGAGCGCCTTGAGGTTCCACGCGTTGAACGACGAGTCGAGCCCGCTGAACGTGCGCTGCGCGGTGAGGTAGCCCTCGCCCGCCGCGTACAGCGCGTACGGGTTGCCCTGGTCGAGGCCGTCGATCGTGACGAAGAAGTCGTTCACCTTCGTGGCGAACTCCTCGAGCTTGCGCTGGATGTCGTCCACCAGGTCGGTGAACCACTCCCAGAGCTTGTCCCACCAGCTCAGGTTCTCCAGGCTCCTGTTCGCCTCGCCGACGGCCGCCGAGGGCTGGTTGCCCAACGTGGCGACGTCGGCCGCGTGGGCGGCGACCTGGGCGTCGTACTCGGATCGGGGAGGCAGCGGCGCGGGTGTGCTCACGGTCGTCCGTTCGTCTCGTCGGTCAGCGGGCGCCGAGCGCGTCGTCCCAGCCGCGCTGGAACGTCACCTTCGCGTCGTCGTCGGCCGCGTCGTAGGCGTCCGCCATCGCCCGCAGGACGGCGGCGACGCCCGCGATCCCGATGTACGGGGCGCCCGCGATGCGGTCCCGCCCGCGCAGGGCGAAGTTGTGGAGCTCCACCGCGGACGTCACGAACTCGTGCTGCCACTCGGTCTCGGCCGTGATGCTGTCGAGGTACCAGAGGAAGACGTCGGTGTCGTCGTCGAGCGTCCGCACCCCCGCCGAGAACGTCGCGGCGATCTCGTCCCACCGCGCGGCCTCCGCGCGCAGCAGCGCGGAGTCGACCCGGAACCCGGTGTCACCCGTCATGACCGTCCTCCCGTCCGCGCCTGCTGGATGGCGGCGCTCATCTCGGCGAGCCGTGCGGTCGCCGGGAACTCCTGCGCGAACGCGCGCTCCTCCTCGGCGGCGGCCGCCGCGGCCCTCGCGTACACGCGCACCAGCGCCTGCTCGACGCCCGCGTCCGGCACGACCCGCAGCCGCAGGGCGTCGATCTCGAGGGCCTGGACGTTCTCCCCGACGACCGTCGCGGTGATCCAGCCCTCGGGGTCGGACACCTGGCGCGGGGCGAGCCGTCGCGCCTGCGCCGCCTCGAGGCGGGGCTGCTCCTCCTCCTGCGCCGTGAGCGCCTCGAGCAGCTCGTCGGACGAGTACGTCGCCGGGGCGACCGCGGGCTGCGCCTGCCGCGGGACCGGGACGGACGCGGCCTCGCCGCGCGACGCCGCGAACCGTCGGCGCAGGTACTCCAGGCCGGACGCCTGGTGCGCGCGCGTGACGTGCCCGCCGAGGGTCGTCGCGCTCGCGCGGGTGCGCCAACCGTCCGCCAGGCGCACCTCGACGACCGCGCCGGCGAGGTCCCGGCCGACCGTGACGAGGCCGTCCGGGTCCTGCCCGCGGATGACCTCGCCGGGCTCCGCGGCGATGCGCGAGAAGAGACCCGTCGGTGCGTCCGCCTGCGCGGGCGCGGTGTCGCGTGCCCAGCTCGGAGTCGGTCCCACGAAGCCCCCTCGTCGTGCCGTTCTCGTCGCCGGCGCCGCCAACCTACAGGGCGGGATGTCCGGTTCGTGGTGCTGTCCACAGGAGGTTCGACCGATCGTGTACCGCCCGTCCGGGTCACGGACGAATCCGGGCGAACCGCTGCGGGACGCGTCCCCGTGGCCGTAGGGTCGCGGGTCATGGGGGCCGCACCGCACGAACCGCAGCAGCCGGGCCAGTACCCGGGTCACCCGTACCCGGGTCAGCCGTACGCCGGCCAGCCGCAACCCCCCGGCCCGTACGGACCGTACGGGCCGTACCCGCCCGCGCCGCGACCGCCCGCTCGCACCTCGCTCGTGGGGCCGGTGGTCCTGACCGGGATCGGCGCGTTCCTGCTGGTCGCGGCGGTGGTCGTCGCGGTCCTCGTCGTGCGGACGTTCCTGTCGATCGTCCCGCTCGGCGTACTCGACGCGGGCGGTGGGCCCGGCTCGGCCTCGGTCGCCTCCACGTCGGCGCCGGGGACGACGACCGCGCAGCTCGCGGCCGGCTACCACCACCTGTATCTCGTGGTCCCGTCCGACGAGCACGATGCGAGCCTCGTCGGGGTCGCACAGCTCACCGGGCCGGACGGCACGACGATCACCGGCGAGCAGTCGGCGATCGACGGCACCGCGACGATGGGCGGCAACCGCGCGGTCCTCGTCGCGGGGTTCAGCGTCCTGGAGGCGGGGGAGTACACGCTCACCGTTCCGGAGGCGACCACGCCGGACGCGCAGGTCGTGCTCGTCGAGGGGCCGGACTTCGCGGGGTTCATCTCGGGGGTCTTCGGGACCGTCGGCGGCGTGTTCCTCGCGATCGCGCTCGGCGTGATCGGGTTCGGGCTGACGGTCGGGGGCGTCATCTGGTGGGTCGTGCGCGCGCGGGCGCGCCGCCGGGTGGTCGCCGGTCCGCAGCCGTTCTGACGCCCGCGCCCGTCGCGTCCCGTCCGGCGCGCACCTGTCGTCGGGAGGCGTGACCGGACCGACGACCCCGCCCCCGCCGCCCGTCGACCTGCGCCGCGCCGAGGCGCGCGACGTCCCCCCGTACGACCGGCTGTCGTCCACGCACGTCACGCCGTGCGCTTGCGGTGCGCTCGCGGCGCAGGAGGAGAACGACAGGCGGTACGCCCGCTTCGTCCGGCCCTTCGCGCGGCGGACGACGACGCGGCGCGGTCCGTCCGGAGCGGTCGTCGTGCCGACTCCGCGCTGAACCGGCAAGGTGGGGTCATCAGCGGCGACGAGGGTCGCAGGACCGATCGGGGAGGGCTCGTGACGGATCTCGGGGAGGCCGTGGCACAGCGACTCGACGCGGCGCGGGCGTCCGCGCACGGCCGGGACGCGCAGATCGTCGTGCACGACGGCGTGCTGCGGCAGTCGGTGATCGCCCTCGTGGCGGGCTCGGAGCTCGCCGAGCACAACTCACCGCCCGCGGCGAGCCTGCAGGTGCTCGTCGGACGCGTCCGCGTGACCGGGCTCGACGAGTCCGAGGTCGCCGCCGGGCACCTCACCGTCCTCACGCACGAGCGCCACGCGGTCCTCGCGCTCGAGGACTCGGTGTTCCTCCTCACCACGGTCACGAGCCTCGACCCCAGCCAGCGCACCGACTGACGCACGCTGCGGCCGACGAGCCGGTCCGGTCGGGGTCGTCGGTCGGGTCACCGACCCGCGCAACCGGCTGCGCGGCGCGGCTCGGGGGCCGTAGGGTCGCGGGTCATGCGGGGCACACCGCACGAGCCGAAGCAGCCGGGTCCTTACCAGTCGGGCCAGTACCCGGGGCAGCCGCAGCCCCCAGGGCCGTACGGTCCGTACCCGCCCGCGCCGCCGGGTGCTCGCGGTGCCGCAGCCGGTCTGATCCCCGTCGCGTCCCGTCCGGCCTGGCCCTATCGTCGGGAGCCGTGACCGGACCGATCCGCCCGCACCCGACCGTGGATCCGCGCCCGGCCCGGGCCGACGACGTCGTCGCGATCCACGCGCTGCGACGCTCGCTCGAGGACTGGATGGCCGCGCGCGGGCTGGACCAGTGGCCCGTGGGGTCGCTGCCGGCCGAGCGGATCGCGGCGCAGGTCGCCGACGGGCAGTGGTGGGTGCTGCACGACGACGAGGGGCTGCGCGGCTGTCTGCGGCTCGTGAGCCCGGACGTCGACTACTGGGGAGAGGACGACACGCCCGCGCTGTACGTGCACGGGCTGATGGTGGCGCGGCGCGCCTCCGGCACGGGGCTCGGGCGGGCGCTCGCGGAGTGGGCGGACGGGCGGGCCCGCGCGGCGGGCGCGCAGTGGCTGCGGCTGGACCATCGCGCGTCGAACGAGCACCTCGACGACGTGTACCGCTCGTGGGGCTTCCAGGAGGTCGCGCGGACCGACCGCCCGGGCTTCGTCGTCGTCCTCATGCAACGCCCCCTCCCCTGATCCGACCCGGTCGACCCCCGGTCGACCCCCGGACGACCCCCGGACGAGCGGCCCCCTGGGGCCGACCCCGCGGTTGCTCCGGCTCCGAGCCGCCATACCCGGAGCGACGACGGGGTCGCGGAGGAACCAGTGGCCGACCCCGCGGTTGCTCCGGCTCCGAGCGGTCATGGCCGGAGCGATGGCGGGGTCGGGGAGCGGCGGGTCAAGGGCGGGTGAGGACGAAGAGGAACGGGCGCGGCGCCGGTCGGGCGTCCATGAGGCCCAGGAGCGTGCGGTCGTCGACCCGGCGGAACGAGTCGACGACCGGCAGGTGGTCGTAGACCATCGCCGCGCTCGTCACGCCGCGCACGGTGATCTCCCGCAGCCGCGCGCCGGGCGTGCGGGCACGGACGAGCGGCTCCGCGACGCGCAGCACGCGGCGGGCGGCGTGCACCGCGACCAGGGGCGTGCGTCCGACGAGCTGCAGCGGCACGAGCCGCGGCTCGAGCGGGAACGGCCCGCGGCGGCCGGCCATGAGCAGCGGGTGCACGCCCTCGTCGTCGTGCAGGTCCTTGCCCCACCAGCCCGCGGCGCGCAGCACGCCGTCCCACGGGTGCCCGGTGGCGAGCTCGCGGCCGCGCCACCGGCCGTGCACGTCGCGCGTGGTGACCGCGGGCAGCGCGTCGAACAGCGCGAGTGCGTCGGTGAGCGTGCAGCGCGGCTCGAGCGCGGCGAGGTCGTCGGCGTGGCTCATGCGGCTCCCCGGGACGGTGGTCCGCCCATTGAAGCGCGTGCCCGCCCGCGACGGGCGGTCCGACGACGCGCGGCGAGCAGCGGCCGACCCCGCCGTTCCTCTGGTTCCCACGCCGGACTCCCGGAGCGATGGCGGGGTCGTCGTCGTGGACGGCGGAGGCGAGAGGGCCCTCGCGGGGCCGACAGGACGTCGGAAGAGGGTCGAGAGAACGCGCTCGGGCCGGTCAGGAGGCGTTCGGGGTCGCCGGGCGAGGTGGACCATGCGCAGGACCAAAGTCCCGGATCGGCGTGAAGCCCGTGGCGGCGGGCCGTAAGCAGGACCTGGCCGCGTCGGTGCGGCCGCATCGAGCCGAAGGGAGTCGCCCGTGAGCAGCACGCTCCGGCAGTCGCGCAGCGCGCGGCACGCACATCCCGCAGGCCGCCTCATGACTCCTCACCGGGTCGGCGTCGCGGTCGGGTCCGCGCCGGCCCACCGACGGCGGGCCGCAGAGTGCGTGCCCGTACCGCAGCGGGGCGGATGCCACCCGCGCCGCTGCGCAGGGCGGTCGACGGCGACGGTCGGGTCGGCCGTCAGCGCCCTGGTCGGACCTCCGTGGCACCTCGACTCCCGCCGGGACCGCGGCCTGCTCGCACCCCGGTGCCCGGGAGAACGCCGTGGCGACCGCACCGCTGACAACGGTCGCCACGGCGTCCATCCCCCGACGCGCGGCTTCACGGCCGCCCCCTGAACCGGGCCGCGGCGGGGCGGGCCCGCACATCCCGCCTCGTCGCGGCTCACCCACGAGCCGGTCCGGCCGGTCCACCCCTCCGGCCGGGCCGGCCTCACCCTGCGACCCGAGCGGCGGCTCGCACGGGCCGCCCGCAGCCGGCGTCAGCCGGCGCCCAGGAGCCCCAGCTCGTGCGCGCGGCGCAGCGCCTCGGTGCGGTCGTGCACGCCGAGCTTGGTGTAGATGCTCAGCACCTGCTTGCGGACGGTGTTGACCGAGACGGTGAGCGCGTCGGCGACCTGCCGGTTGGTCTCGTGCTGCGCGAGCAGCTGCAGGACGGCGCGCTCGCGGGGCGTCAACGGCACGAGCGTGCCCGGGTCGGGCACGACGCGGCCGATGGTCGCGAACCGTGCGCGGGCCGCGTCGTCGAACGGCCGGCCGGTCTGGGCGGCGAGGTCGTCGCGCACGGACGCCGGCAGGTGCGCGAACGCGCGCAGCGTTCCGTGCTCGCGCGCGTGCCGCTGCGCGGACGCGAACGCGTGGACCGCCTGCTCGGTGCGGCCCACCTCGTGCGCGGCCCACGCCTCGAGCACCCACAGGTCGAACCGGTCGGCGAGGTTGACACGGCGTCGTCGTCCGCCGACGGTCGCGGCCCGCAGCGCGCGCTGCGGGTCGCCCGTGAGCAGCAGCCAGCGGGCGCGCGGCACGTCGCCCCACACCCCGGTCGGGTCGGTCTCCTGCAGGAGGTCGGCGACGCGGTGGAACTCGCCGAGCGCGAGCAGCAGCTCGGCGCGCACGCGCAGCGAGATGCGGTGCACGAGCCCGGGCTGCGAGAGCCACACGTGGTGCGAGCGTTCCATCTGCTCGAGCTGCGCGAGCCCGATCTCGGGGTCGCCGAACAGCACGGCGCGCCGCACGCGGGCGCGCACGAGGAACGGCCACGTCACGTCGGGCGAGGGCGCGACGTCGGTGGCGCGCGAGAGCGCGTCGTCGAGGGCGGGCAGGTCGAGGCGGTCGGTGGCGACGATGGCGCGCGCGACGTCCGCGGCGCCGTCCCGCACGCGCGGACTCCAGTCGGGGTCGAGCACCTCGTCGTGCCGCACCAGCCAGCGGTCGGCCTCGACGAGCGAGCCGTCGAGCGCGTGCACGAGCGCGACGTGCGCGGCGGCGGCGGCGAGGATGTCGGGCGCGCGGTACGGGTCGGCGAGCGCGAACGCGCGCGCGGGCAGCTCGACGGCCGCACCGACGTCGCCGTCGAGCAGCGCGGTGCGCCCGGCCTGCACCAGGAACCACCAGTAGGACCGGGTCGCCGCACCGCCGTTGCCGGCCCGCGCCGCGGCGACCTCGGTGTCGCGCAGCACGGTCATCGCGCGCCGCAGGTCGCCGCGCGCGCGGGCTGCGACGAGCGCGGCGGCGGCCGCCGTCCAGCGGCCCTGGGGGCTGCGGCTGCGCCACGCGCCCTCGAGCGCGAGCGTGCCGAGCTCCGTCATGAGGCGCAGCACCAGCGCACCGGCGTCGTCCTGCGAGATGCCGCCGCGGCGCGCGACGGACCGTGCCATCGCGAGGATGCTCGAGGACGCCGCGACCTGGTCGGGGATCTTGGCGTACCAGGCGCCGACGGGCGCGCCGCCCGTGGCCACCAGGTACGTGCCGAACTCGAGCCACACGCTCTCCAGGAGCGTCCAGTCCTGCGCGAGCGCGGCGTGCTCGACGGCGCGGCGGGCGTCGGGCGGGTGGGCGGCGAGCGCGTCCTGCGCGAGAGCGCGGTGCGCGTCGACGACGAGCGCGGGGTGCTTCTCGGCGAGCCGCGCGCGCAGCTCGTCGCGCCACACGGCGGGCACGGCCCAGCGTTGCGGCGTGTCGCGGACGGCCGGCAGGCGGTTGACGACCCCGACGGCCTCGAGCGGCAGGAGCGGGTCGGGCACGGGGGAGAGGTCGTGGCGGCGCGCGAGGTCGAGCACGATCTGCGCGGTGTGCTCGGTGAGGTCCACGGGCACGGCGAGGAGCATCGCGGAGTCGAGCAGGGGCGCGTCGGTGACGTCGGGGAGCACCACGTCGCGGACGAACGCGCGGACCGCGGCGGTGGCCGGCTCCTCGTCGTCCGGCCCGGTGTCGTCGAGGACGGTGCGCGCCAGCGCGGGCCACCCGCCGACGAGGTCGAGCAGGCACGTGAGCATGCGGTCGTCGACGGGGTGCCCCCAGGACGCCGCGGCCTCTCGGAGCTCGTCGGCGGTGAACGCGAGGTCGCGCGTCGCGAAGGTCGTGACGTCGAGCCGGTCGTCGAGCGCCGCGGCCACGGGGTGCCGGGCGGCGGGCGGGCGCAGCGGGAACCGGGTGCCGGTGACGAGCAGGGTGCGCAGGCCGTGCGCGGCCGTCACGAGCCGGGTCAGCGCGTCGACGTCGTCGGGTGCCGCGAGGTCGTCGGCGTCGTCGACGACGAGCACCACGGGTGCGTCGCGGGAGTCGACGGCCGCGGCGAGCCGGCCGGGGTCGGGGTCGTCGGGGACGTCGGTGCCGGCGTGGCGCAGAGCCGCGGCGAGGGCGTCGCGCACCGCGGTCCACGTGAGCGGCGGGCGGTCACGGCGTCCGGTGCCCGCGACCCACACGACCACCCGGCCGCGCTCGTGCTGCCGCTGCGCCCAGTGCGCCGCCAGGAGCGTGCGCCCGAGCCCCGGCGCCGCGCGGAGCACGCCCACGGGGTCGACCCGGTCCAGCCGGTCGAGCAGCCGCGTGCGCACGACCGCGCCCTCGGGCACCCGGGGCCACGCCGTCGTCGGCGCTCCGACCGCCCCCTCGCCGCCGCTGACCACGGACGGCGGCACATCGGCCGTCATCGGGCTCAGTATCCGCCTGCCGACCCCGGATGCGCTCACCCGAAAGAGTGAAGGGCGTGTCGGGTCAGGCGAGGTCCAGCGTCAGCGTCACGAAGCTCGCGGGCGGCAGGGTCACCTCGAGGCCGCGCGGGTGGGGGCGCACGGCGTCGTCGTGCGGGCGCGGGGCGACGGCGTCGAGCGTGTCGGGCGTGTTGTGCGCGTCGACGCGGTCGGCGGTCAGCACCTGCGCGGACACGCCCGTGACGTCGCGTCCGCGCAGGTCGACGACGAGCGTGCGGGTCTCGGCCGCGTCCAGGTGCGAGAGCGACACGAGGGCCGTGTCGCCGCGCGTGGACGCGGACGCGGAGACGAGCGGCAGGTCCGTGCCACCGGTCGCGATGCCCGGCACGTCCCGCAGGTGCACCGCGAGCGCGTCCGCGTCGTGGTGGCCGGTGCTCATCGCGAACACGTGGTACGTCGGGGTGCGGACCAGCGCGCCCGTGTCGGGGTCGGTCAGCAGCATCGCCTGCAGCACGTTGACGGTCTGGGCGATGTTCGCCATGACCACGCGGTCGGCGTGCCGGTGGAACGCGTCGAGGTGGGTGGACGCGACGAGCGCGTCGCGCAGCGTGTTCTGCTGGTACAGGAACCCGGGGTTGGTGCCGGGCTCGACGTCCCACCACGTGCCCCACTCGTCGACGACGAGCCCGACGCGCCGCTGCGGGTCGTAGCGGTCCATCACGGTGGAGTGCCGCTGCAGGAGCGTCTCCATGTGCGCGGCCTTCGCGAGCGCGAGGTACCACTCGTCGGTCGTGAACTGCGTGGCCGAGCCCTTCGCGGACCACGTGCCGGTCATCGTGTAGTAGTGCAGCGACAGCGCCTGGAACGGCGTGGGCCGCTCGCCGGACAGCTCGGCCTCGTCGAACGAGCGCATGAGCGCCTCGGTCCAGTGCAGGTCGTCGGAGTCGGCGCCGGCAGCGATGCGGTAGACGGTGTTGTCGCCGTGGTCGCGCACGTACGTCGCGTACTGCCGTGCGAGGGACGCGAACTGCTCGGCGCGCAGGTTGCCGCCGCAGCCCCACGCCTCGTTGCCGATGCCCCAGTACGGCACGCGCCACGGCTCGTCGCGGCCGTTCTCGCGGCGCAGCGCGGCCATCGGGGAGTCGTCGGCGCGCGTGAGGTACTCGATCCACTCGCTCATCTCGCGGACCGTGCCGGACCCGACGTTCCCGGAGACGTACGGGTCGGCGCCGAGCAGCTCGCACAGGTCCATGAACTCGTGCGTGCCGAAGGAGTTGTCCTCGACGACGTCGCCCCAGTGGGAGTTGACCATCCGGGGGCGCTGGTCGCGCGGGCCGATGCCGTCGCGCCAGTGGTAGTCGTCGGCGAAGCACCCGCCCGGCCAGCGCAGGTTCGGGATCTGCAGCGCGCGCAGCGCCTCGACCACGTCGGAACGGATGCCCCGCACGTGGGGCACCGGGGAGTCCTCGCCGACCCAGAACCCGCCGTAGATGCACCGGCCCAGGTGCTCGGCGAAGTGCCCGTACACGTGACGCGAGATGCGCGGACCGGGCAGGTCGAGGTCGATGACGGCGGTGGGATGGTGGTCGGCGCTGGCCATGCACGCATTCTGGTGGATGCGCGAGGTGCTTCCGGTCAGAGGATCGAGAACTGATCCGGTAAAGGTCCGCGTCCCGTGGCCGCGAGCAGCAGGGCACCCGCGGCTCGGCCCTGCACGGCGAGCGCCGACAGGACGCGCAACGCGCTCGCGGCGGCGGACGGGGGTGGTTCCGCGGGTGCGCCGAGCGCCGCACCGGCGTCGCGGCCGCGCTGCGCGACCTGCGGGCCGGTGGTCGCCGCCCGCGTCGCGGCGTAGTAGTCGGCGGTCGTCGCGACCTCGACCGCGGGCGCGGGGTTCGCGAGGTACGCCTCGACGGTCAGCAGCGCGCGCGACGTGTGCCCGACGAGCGCGCGCACGTCCCACTCACCGAGCCCGGGCTCCGTCCAGCGGCCGGCGGCGAGCCGCGTCGTCGTCGCGAACCAGTGCGCCGCCTCGTCGTACGCCGCGCGCTCGTCGTCGTAGACCGTCACGGTCCCAGCAGACCACGTCGGCCCGACCCCCGGCCTGTCCTCCGCTCGGGTGAAGTTCGTCGCGCGCCCCGCACGCGCGGTATGCGGCAGGCCATGCGGGGGTCAAGAGGTAGTAGACGCACCGGCCTTCGCCTGGGATGCTGCTCCGTTCGCCAGGTCCCGGCACGGACGTGGCGGCGCCACGACGACCGGCTGGGCACGGGCCCGGCTGACACGAAGGAGCACCGCATGGGATTCGCGGACAAGCTGCGCGGCCAGTTCATCGACATCGTCGAGTTCCTCGACGACTCGCGGGACACGATCGTCTGGCGCTTCCCGCGCCAGGGCAACGAGATCAAGAACCAGGCCCAGCTGATCGTCCGTGAGGGGCAGGTCGCGGTCTTCGAGAGCGAGGGCCAGATCGCCGACGTGTTCGGCCCCGGCCACTACACGCTCGAGACGAAGAACCTGCCGATCCTCTCGACCCTCAAGGGCTGGAAGTACGGCTTCAACTCCCCGTTCAAGGCCGAGGTGTACTTCGTCGCGACCCGGCAGTTCACGGACTTCACGTGGGGCACGCAGCACCCGATCACCCTGCGCGACCCCGAGTTCGGCATGGTCCGGCTGCGGGCGTTCGGCACGTACGCGCTGCAGGTGAGCGACCCGTCCGCGCTGCTGCGTCAGCTCGTCGGCACGGACTCGAACTTCCGCACCGACGAGATCGGCGAGTTCTTCCGCCAGAACGTCATCTCCCACCTCGCGCCGGCCATCGCGCAGTCGGGTGTCCCGATGCTCGACCTCGCCGCGAACCAGCAGGGCCTGTCCGCGAAGCTCGCACCCGCGCTGTCCGCCGAGCTCGCCGAGTACGGCGTGACCATCCCGAAGTTCGTCATCGAGAACATCTCGCTGCCGCCCGAGGTCGAGGCCGCGCTCGACAAGCGCACCCAGATGGGCGTGCTGGGCGACCTCGACCAGTTCACCAAGTTCCAGACCGCGACCGCGATCGGCGACGCCGCCAAGAACCCGGGCGGCGCGGGCGAGGGCATGGGCCTCGGCATGGGCATGGCGATGGGCACGCAGATGGCCCAGTCCATCCAGGCGGCCAACCAGGCCGCGCCCGCGCCCGCCGCGCAGGCCGGCCCGCCGCCGCTGCCCGTCACCGACGAGCTCTGGTACTACGCCGCGGGCAGCCAGCAGGCCGGCCCGGTGACGCCCGAGGCGCTCGCGCAGCAGGTCGCCGCCGGGCAGGTGGGCCGCGACACGCTCGTCTGGAAGCAGGGCATGGCCGCGTGGACCGCGGCGGGCCAGGTGCCGCAGCTCGCCGGCCTGTTCACCGCGCCGCCGCCGCTGCCGCCCACGGCCGCACCGGTGCCGGGGGCCTGACGTGACGGGGACGACGACACCGCCGCCCCTGCCGCAGGACCCGACCGCTGCGCCGGCCGGGTGGGCGGAGGCGAGCGCCGACGTCGAGCGCGGGCGGTGCCCCGCGTGCGGCGGCTCGCTCGCGTTCGACGCGGCCGTGGCCGCGCTGCGGTGCGGGTCCTGCCGCGCGACGCTCGACGTCACGCACGGCGAGGACGAGCGCGTCGACGAGCACGACTACGAGCGTTGGCGCGCACGCAACCCGCGCTACTCCGTCGCGTCCGTGCCCGCGCAGCCGCTCGCGTGCGAGGGGTGCGGCGCGACCACGGAGACCACCGACATCGCCGGCGCGTGCCGGTTCTGCGGCGGCAACCTCGTCGCGACCACGCTCCCCGAGGGTGTCATCGCCCCCGAGGCGGTCCTGCCGTTCGGCGTCGACTCGCGCACCGCGCGCGAGAACGTCACGACGTGGGTGCGCTCGCGGTGGTTCGCGCCGTCCGCGCTCAAGAAGGTCGGCGACACCGAGTCCATCCGCGGCACCTACGTGCCGCACTGGACGTTCGACGCCCGCACGACGAGCGACTACGTGGGCCAGCGCGGCGACCACTACACCGAGAAGCAGGGCGACCACGAGGTCCGCCGCACGCGCTGGCGCCACGCCGCCGGCCGCGTGCGCCGCGACTTCGACGACCTGCTCGTCCCGGCGTCCCGCGCGCTGCCGCGCAACCGGCTCGACAAGCTCGGGCCGTGGACGCTCAAGGCCGCGCAGCCGTACCGGCACGAGTACCTCGTCGGGCACTGCGCGCCGCGCTACGACGTGGACCCGCAGGACGCCCACGCGCAGGCGAAGCAGCGCATGGACGCGCAGATCCGCCAGGACGTCGAGCACGACATCGGCGGCGACGAGCAGCGCGTGCACTCGATCAGCACGACGTACTCGGACGTCATGTTCAAGCTCGTCCTGCTGCCCGTGTGGCTCGCGACGTTCATGTACGCCGGCAAGCAGTGGCAGGTCATGGTCAACGCGAACACCGGGCAGGTCGTCGGCGAGCGGCCGTGGTCCGTGCCGAAGATCGTCGCGGCGGTCGTCGTCGGGATCGTGCTCGTGGTGCTGGCGGTCTGGCTCTACGGCCGCAACCAGCAGTGACGGCCACGCGGGCTACGCGAAGCGCGAGGCGAGCCACTCGAGCAGGAGCGCCTTCTCCGCCGCCTGGACGCGCGCCCGCAGCGCGGGGACGTCGTCGCCCGGCTCGACGGGGACGGTGACCTGGGCCAGGACGGGACCCTCGTCGTACTCGGGCGTGACGACGTGCACGGACGCGCCGGTCTCGCGCGCGCCGTCGGCGAGCACCGCGGCGTGCACGCGGTCGCCGTACATGCCCTGCCCGCCGTACGCGGGCAGCAGTGCGGGGTGCGTGTTGACGACGAGCCCGGGGAACGCGGACAGCGTGCGCGGGCCGAGCTTCTTCATGTACCCGGCGAGCACGACGAGCTGCGCGCCGGACTCGACGAGCGCGTGGAGCATCGCGGCGTCGAGGACCGCGGGGTCGGGGTGCGTGGCTCCCGAGAGGTGGCGCGTCGGGACGCCGCGCTCGCGGGCGTGCGCGAGGGCGCCCGAACCGCTGTTGTTGCTGATGACGAGCGCGACCTCGGCGGCCACGGTGTCACCGGCGGCGTCCATGATCGCGGCGGCCGTCGAGCCCGTCCCGGAGGCGAGGATCGCGATGCGCGGGCGCGGGCTGTCGGTGGGCTGCGGCACCGGCACAGCATAGGGCGGGGTGCGCGGTGGCCGGTGGCCTCGCTCGTCGTGACGTGACCGCAACACGGCTGTCACACTCCACTCGTACCGTCGCGCACGAACGGGGCAACGACAGCGCGGTCACCACGGCCGCGTCCGGCGTCCCCGCACGGTGGGCAGGGAGGGCGCGCGGATGTTCGAGCACGTGGACCCGTTCATCGGCACGGACGCGACCGACCTGCCCGTGCCCACCGGCCTCGCGGCCACGTGGTGGTGGCCGAAGCCGCAGGTCGGCAACACGCACCCCGGCGCGACCTACCCGTTCGGCATGGTCTCCGCGTGCGCGTACTCGGGTGCGTACCCCACGGGCTACGGCCTGTACGACCTGTCGACCGAGGGGCTGCCCCCGGTGCTGCACGACGACCTCGTCGCGAGCGGGTTCACGCACTTCCAGCAGTCCGGCACGGGCGCGATCCGCAAGTACTACAACTACTTCCGCGTGACGCCGATGCTGCGCCCGCTCGACGACCTGGGCACCGCGTGGCGGATCGTCGAGGAGGAGGCCGAGCCCGGGTACTACGCGGCGACGCTCGAGTCGGGCGTGCGCGCGGAGATCACCGTGGGCCCCAAGTCGGCCGTGCACCGGTACACGTTCCCCGCGCACCACGCGGCGCGCGTGGTCATCGACTTCTCGCTCGGCGGGCTCGACATCCCGTTCGGCCGGACCATCCCGCTGCGGGCGCACCTCGGCATGGTCGGTCCCGGGCAGGCGGAGGGCGAGATCGTCGTCGAGGGGGCGCCGCTCGCGGTGCGCGTCGAGTGCGACACCCCGGGCTGGCGCCAGATGCTCTGGTACGACCGCCGCCTCATGCCGGGCGGGACGCGCCTGGACTTCGACCGCATCCGCCCGACGACGCTGCGGCCGTTCGGCCTCATGTGGGCGGGCCCCGCCGAGGCCGGGCAGGTGGTCGAGCTGCGGTTCGGGTTCTCGCTGCGCGGCGTCGACCAGGCGCGCCAGACGCTGGAGGCCGAGCTCGGCGGCGGGGGAGCGCCCGCGTTCGACGAGCGCCGCGGCGCGACGCGCGAGGTGTGGCGCGAGCACCTGGGCAAGGTCGCGGTGGACACGCCCTCCTCGGACAAGCAGACGATCATGGCGACCGCGCTGTACCACTCGCTCGTCAAGCCGTGCCTCGCGCCCGACGAGTCGCCGTTCTGGCCGACGCCGGGACCGTTCGCGTTCGACCTGTCGACCATGTGGGACATCTACCGCACGCACCTGCCGCTCATGACGGCGCTCGTCCCCGAGCGGTCCGTCGAGCTCGCGAACGCGCTGCTGCAGATCGCCGAGGAGGAGGGCAACCTCCCGATCGGCTACCGCATGGCGCGCGGCGCGGACCGGTTCTCGCGGCAGGGCTCCGCGCTCGCGCACACGTTCCTCGCGGACCTGTGCTCGCTCGGCCTGCCGGGCCTCGAGTGGGACTGGGCGCTGGTGCACCTGCACGACGACCTGCGCCGCACGTACGGCGAGGAGTACCTGCAGCGCGGCATCACCCACCCCGTCAGCCACACGCTCGACATCGCGTTCGGCTACTGGTGCTCGGCGATCGTCGCCGCGCGCGTCGGCGACCTCACGCTCGTCGACCAGTTCGGCTCGCTCGCCGGCGGGTGGACCAAGGCGTACGGGCCCGACGGGCTGCTCGTCGACTCCACCTGGTACGAGGGCGGGAAGTGGAACTACTCGTTCCGCCTCATGCACGACATGGCGACGCGCGTCGCGCTCGCGGGCGGCGACCGCGCGTTCGTCGGGATGCTCGACCGGTTCTTCGGCTTCGGCGCGGACCCCGTCAAGCAGCCGGGCGTGCGCCCCGACGCCGAGGAGATGGCCGCGGGCTACGCGCTCGACCGGTTCGAGGGCCTCAACAACGAGCCCGACATGGAGGCTCCCTGGGCGTACATGTACGCCGGGCGTCCCGACCGCACCGCGCACGTGGTGCACGACGTCGTCCAGCAGCAGTTCGGCACGGGCCGTGGCGGGCTGCCGGGCAACGACGACTCCGGCGGCCTGTCGTCCTGGTACGTGTGGGCGTCGCTCGGGGTCTTCCCCGTCGCGGGGCAGAACCTGTTCCTGCTCAACGCGCCCGCGTGGCGCGAGTCGCGCGTCGACGTCGCCGGCGGGACGCTGTCGATCGAGACCACCGGGTTCGTCGAACCCGAACCGGGCGGCCCGGCGCAGCACGTGCAGTCCGTGCACCTGGACGGCGTGGAGCTGGACCGGCCCTACCTGACGGGCGGCGAGCTGCACCGCGGCGGGCGGCTGCTCGTCGCTCTCGGCCCCGAACCCTCGGGGTGGGGGACGCGGAACCGACCGCCCTCCGCCCCCGCACCGGCGACAGGTGTGCCGCTCTCGCGGCTCGCGACCCCCTGACCCCGCCGACCTCCCGGCCGTGACCCGGCCGTCCCGCGCGCACCCGCGCACCCTCCCCGCACCACCACCCACAGCCCGAGAGGACGACGCCATGACCCAGCCCGTCGCCCGCCCGAACCGCCGCCTCGTCATCGTCGTACGCGCCGACCCGGTCATCTGCGGGCACTCCGGCGAGGCCCGCAACCTCGCCGAGGCCGCGCTGGACCGCGGGTTCGACGAGGTCCGCATCGTCACCTGGCCCGTGGACCGGCTGCAGGCGGCGGGGCTGCCGCTCAAGCCGCTCGACGGCGTGCTGCCGTACTCGCCGGGCATCGTGGTCGAACGCCCCGCACCCGTGGGGGACTACAAGGTGCCCGACGGGCGCTGGCTCGCCGGGCTCACCGGCCGGCTCGTCGAGCTGTTCACCGACGGCGTGCCGACCGTCGCGATGTCGCTGTACCTGTCGCCGCACGCCACGGCCGTCGCGGACGCCGTGCACGTCGCGCGCCGCACCGGCCTGCCCGTGGACGTCGTCACGGTCGCGGAGGCCGTGGGCTCGGACGTCACCAACGTGGTGCGCGCGTGCGTCGAGGAGGGCCGGTTCGGCGCCGCCGCTCACGTGCTGTCCGCCTACCTCGAGCACGACGTGTGCCTCGCGGTCTCGCACTACACGCGCGACCTCGTCGTGACCGAGGCCGCCGCGCTCGACGCGGCGCACGGCACGCGGTTCGCCTCGGAGCTGCGCTCGCGCGTCGCGATCTCCTACCCGGCCGTCGATGTGGCCGCGTACGTGCACCGGGACGACGACGAGACCGCGCGCGTGCTCGCGGCCCGCGGCCTGACCCGCGGCGGGTACGTGCTGTACCTGTCGCGCCTCGCGCACGCCAAGGGCGTCGACGACCTCATCGACGGGTTCGTCGCCTCGGGAGCGCCCGAAGCCGGGCAGCGCCTGGTGGTCGCCGGCAACGGCCCGCAGGCCGCCGAGCTGCACGACCGCGCCGCCGCGTCCGGGCACGGCGACCTCATCACGTTCCTGCACGACGTGCCCGACGACGAGAAGCCGCACCTCATGGCGGGCTGCACCGCGTTCGTGCTGCCGTCCAAGCCGCGGCCGGAGTTCGTCGAGACGTTCGGCATCGCGCTCGTCGAGAACATGCTGTCCGGCGGCGGGCCGGTCGTCACGACCGACACCGGCGGGATCGGCGAGGCCGTCGGGACCACCGCGCTCGTCGTGCCGACCTGCGACCCGGGTGCGATCGCGGCCGCGCTCGACAAGGTCCTCGCGATGGACGACGACGAACGCGCGGCCTGGTCCGGGCGGGCGCGCGAGCACGCGCTGCAGTTCGAGCGCGGCGTCGTCCTCGACAAGATCCTCGACCACGTCGCGGCGGCCACCCGCACCCCGGCCCTCCTGCCCTGAGCCCCCGCGGCCGGCCGGGGTCACCCGATCGGTCCCCGTGCCGTGGATACCGCCCACGCGGGTGCGTCCGGTTCGCTACGGTCTCCAGCGACCACCGCGCCGTCCGGCGCAGGACGACGGGAGGCCGCGCGACGTGCACCGCAACCACGTCTACGTGTTCGACGTGCTGCGCGCCGACCCCGCGCGGCTCGACGACCTCGACGCGGTGCGCGGTGCGCTGACCGACCTCGTCGCGGACGCGGGTCTGCACGCCGTGGGCGCCGAGGCCGTGCACCGGTTCGCGCCGCAAGGCCTGAGCCTGGCGATCCTGCTCGCCGAGTCGCACGTCGCGGTCCACACGTGGCCCGAGCACGGCGCGGCGTACGTGACGCTCACGAGCTGCCGCCGCCCCGACGACGGGTTCGTCGAACGGACGCGCGCCGCGCTCGCCACCGCGCTCGCCGGCACCGTCGTCGTGCGCGAGGTCCCCGCCGCATGAGCGTCGGACCCCGGCCCCGCGCCCGCATGGCGCTCGGCAAGCACCTCGTCGGCGACCCGCCGTGGCGCTCGATCCCGCACGGCGTCGTCGTGTACGAGGAGTACGACTCCGAGGACCGGACCACGTACACGTGGGAGGAGTGGGAGGTCCTCGGGTACGAGAACCTCGACTTCTGGGTCGAGTACGACCACTACACGCGCAACGTCACGCTGTACCGGCCGCTCGAGATCGTCGAGCGGCTCGACCCCACGCACCTGCAGCAAGGCCAGTGGCTCGGCGTCACGTGGCGCGGGCAGACCCACCAGGTGCGCGTCGACGAGGTCGGCGTCGGGCGCATCGCGTACCTCGAGGGCGGCTTCACGTACGACCTGCAGCTCGGCCAGGACGTCGCGTACGCCGAGCTGCGCGGCCACGGGTTCGTGCTGTCCGTCGAGAAGTTCGACGAGCGCGTGCTCGACGTCTACCACGGCGTCGTCCTCGACACCGCCGGCCAGAAGGCGCACTTCGGCAGGCGCGTCGCGCCGCGCAACCTGCGCCCGCTCGTCGTCGGCCTCGTCATGGCGCTCGGCCTCGGCGTGCTCGGCGTCGCGTGCTCGCGGACCGTCGAGGAGTGCACGCCCCGCACCGTGCAGACCGAGACGGGTGCGGTCACCACGACCGACCAGGTGTGCGTCCGGCGGTCCGTGTTCGGCGGAGGCGGCGGAGGGCTCGGCAAGTGAACGTCCCGCAGCAGGAGGTGCGCCCGTGATCAGCGTCATCGATGAAGGAGAAACGTCCATGATCGTCGAGTTCCTGTCGACCCTGCTGTACTCGGTCGTCGGCATCGTCATGCTGCTGCTGGCGATCGTCGTCGCCGACCGGCTGTTCCGGCTCAACCTGCGCCACGAGCTCGTCGAGGAGCACAACGTCGCGTTCGGCATCCTCATCGCGGGCATGGCCATCGCGATCGGCGTGATCATCGCGGGCACCATCAGCTCCTGAGCGCCGCGTGACCGAGACCGACGTCGACCGGACGCCCGCGCCGGGCGTCGGGGTGCCCGACGACCCCGCGACAGACACGGCCGGCGCGCCGGGGCCGCGGGCGCCGGTGCAGGGTCGGGCCGGGGCGCGCCGCATGGACCGCCCGACGGTCTTCGCGGCGGCGCTGCTCGTCGCCGTCGGCGGCATCGTCTACGAGCTGATCCTCGGGACCGCCGCGTCGTACCTCGTGGGCGACTCGGTCGTCTCGTTCTCCGTGGCGACCGGCCTGTCGCTGTTCGGCATGGGCATCGGCTCGCTGCTCGCGCCGCGCCTGCCCGGACCGTCGGGCATCGCGTTCGTGCGCAACGAGCTCGCGCTCGGGCTGCTCGGCGGCTCGTCGGTGCTCGTCCTGTTCTGGGCGTACGGGCAGACCGAGCTGTACTGGCCCGTGTTCGTGCTGCTCGCCGTGGCGATCGGCATCGGCATCGGCATCGAGATCCCGCTGCTCGTCGCGCTGCTCAAGGAGCACGGGCGCGACGAGTCCGTGGGCCTGCTGTCCAAGGTGCTCGCGCTCGACTACCTCGGTGCGCTGCTCGCGTCGCTGCTGTTCCCGTTCCTGCTGCTGCCCGTGCTCGGGCTCGTGCGCACCGCGCTCGCGGTCGCGATCCTCAACGTCGCGGTCGCGCTGTTCATGCTCGCGCGCATGGGCCACCAGCCGCGCTGGACGTGGACCACGGGCGGCGCGCTCGTCGTGCTGCTCGCGGTGTTCGCCGTCTCGTCGGGCCTCGAGGCCGCGCTGTCCACGCGCCTGTACCAGGACCCCGTGGTCACGGCGACCGCCTCGCGGTACCAGAAGCTCGTCGTGACGGACTACCAGGGCGACGTGCGGCTGTACCTCAACGACCAGCTGCAGTTCTCGTCCGTCGACGAGGCGCGATACCACGAGACGCTCGCGCACTCCGCGCTCACCTCGGTGCGCGCGCCCGCGTCCGTCGCGATCCTCGGCGGCGGGGACGGCCTGCTCGCGCGCGAGGTGCTGCGCTACCCGACGGTCCGCGAGGTCGTCGTCGTCGACCTCGACCCTGCCGTCACGGAGCTCGCGCGCGGCAACCGGCTCCTGCGCGACCTCAACGAGGGGTCGCTCGGCGACGAGCGCGTGCGCGTCGTCAACGCCGACGCGTTCGGCTGGGTGCGGGACACCGCCGCGACGTTCGACGCGGTTCTCGTCGACCTCGTCGACCCGTCCGACGAGCGCGTCGCCAAGCTCTACTCGACCGAGTTCTACTCCTCGGTCGTCGCGCACCTGCGGCCCGGTGGCGTGCTGGCCACGCAGGCGACCTCGTCGTACTTCACGCCGCGTGCGTACTGGCAGGTGGTCGCGACGCTGCGCGAGGGTGGCGGGCCGGGGCGGACCGTCGTGCCGCTCAGCGTGAACGTGCCGTCGTTCGGCGAGTGGGGCTTCGCGCTCTCGCTCCCCGGCGCCGGCGACTCGTTCCTCACCGCGGCCCCGCTGCCCGACGGCCTGCGCTTCCACGACCAGCGCTCCCTCGCCGACACCGCCCGCCTCCCCGGCGACCTGACGCCGACCGACATGCCGCCGTCGACCCTGCTCGCACCGGTGATCTACCGCACCTACCAGCAGGACATGCGCCACTGGCGCTACTGACCCCGGCCTCACCGATCGCGCCTCTCCGGGTGGGTCGCGAGTCTGTCGGTGGGTCGCGCAGTCATCCGCACGACCCACCGACAGACCCGCGCCGTAACCGCTGACTCGCGACGAATGGCCGGCTCGGTGGAGGGGGCGGTAGCCAGGGTGGGGGTGAACCGCCACAATCGCGGCATGCAGCGGGGCGGGGGGAACGGCGGCGCGCCGGGCGCGCGGGCGCAGGTGTCGAGGGCCGTGCGGGGGTGGTGCGCCGTCGGCGGGGGAGTGCTCGTCGCGCTCGGGTGCGTGGCGGTGTTCGTGTCCGACAACGGCGCCGGGACCGCGGCGGTGCTCGCGGCCGGGGCCGCCCTCGTGCTCGTCGCGGTGCTCGCGGAGCGGATCACCGCGGTCGAGGCCGGGGGTGTGAAGGTCGAGCTCGGCCAGGCGGTCGCGCGCAAGCTCGACGAGGCCGCGCGGGCGGACGAGGACGGCGACCACGTCCGGGCCGCGGAGCTGCGTGACGAGGCCCGCGAGCTCATCGAGCTGAACTCCGCGGAGGCCGCGCGGTTCGCCGTGACGCGGCGGTCGTCGCCGGGGTGGCGGCGGTCCGTGGAGCAGGAGCTGCAGGTCAGGTCGTGGGCGGAGGCGGCGCACCGCACGCACCCGACGCGCGAGCTGCTGGAGCAGGTGTACGACGAGGGCTCGGAGGCGAACCGCGTGATGGCGCTCGCGATGATGAGCGGGCACCCTCCGGCCGCGAGCCACGAGGTCGCGGAGCGGGCGATCACCGAGCCGGTCTCGGCGTTCGAGCAGTACCACGGGCTCGTCGTCGCGCACCTGCTCGCGCTGCACGAGCCGGCGTCCCCGGCGACGCGCCACCTGCGGGAGGTCGTGGCCGGCGCGCTCGACTCGGGGAGCCTCGGGCACGCGGGCACGGACCGGGTCGCGCTGGCGCGCCGGGTGCTGGAGCTGGTGCCGGTGGACCACTGAGCGTCCGCATCTTGTCGACATGTTGTCGGCAAGATCGTGGCCGAGTTATGGTTGCCGACATGGTGTCGACAACAGAGGTGGTGCGCGGTGTTCCTCGCGTGGCGTGAGCTGACGTTCGCCCGGGGGCGCTTCGCGCTCATGGGCTCGGTCGTGGCGCTCATCGGCGTCCTGATGGTCCTGCTGTCCGGCCTGTCCGTCGGGCTCGTCAACGACGGCGTCTCCGGGCTCAAGCGGATGCCCGTCGACGCGTTCGCGTTCGAGGAGGACGTCGACCATTCCGCCGCGTTCGCGCGCTCGGCCGTGGACGTGACCGCGGTCGACGAGTGGGCGACGGTCGACGGCGTGAAGGACGCCGCTCCCTTCGGCAACGTGCTCGTCAACACGCGCACCGACTCCGGCGTCGACCTCGACCTCGCGCTGTTCGGCGTCCAGCCCGGCACCTGGATCGCCCCCTCGTCGGCCACGGGCGAGGACCTCGCCGGCCCCGGCGAGGTCGTGCTCGCAGGCGACGTGCGTGACATGGGCGTCGACGTCGGCGACGTCGTCGTCATCGACCAGATCGGCACCGAGCTCACCGTCGTCGGGTTCCTCGACGGGCAGCACACGTTCGGCCACGTCGACATCGGCTACGTCGACCTGTCCACCTGGCAGGAGGTCCACGGCGGGGTACGCCCCGGCGAGGAGGCCCCCGCGTGGGTGTACGAGCAGGTCACCGCCGTCGCGCTGCGCGGCGACGGGATCGACCTCGCCGCCGGCGACGCCGCGATCGACACGACGAGCATGACGCTCGACGAGTCCTTCGGCGCCTCGCCCGGCTACACCGCCGAGACCGCCACGCTGCAGCTCATCCAGGTGTTCCTCTACGCGATCTCCGCGCTCGTCGTCGGCGCGTTCTTCCTCGTCGTGACCATCCAGCGCAAGCACGAGCTCGCGGTGCTGCGCGCCATGGGCGCGAGCTCGCGGTTCCTGCTGCGCGACAGCCTCACGCAGTCCGCGATCCTCCTGGTGACGTCCACCGCCATCGGTGTCGGGATCGGCCTGCTGCTCGGCAGCGGGCTGTCCGCGACCGAGATGCCGTTCGCGCTCGAGGCCGCGCCCGTCGCCGGGGCCGCCGTGCTCCTCGTCGTGCTCGGCATGATCGGCGCCGCCGTCGCCGTCACCCGCATCACCCGCGTCGACCCCCTCACCGCCCTCGGAGGCAACCGATGACCGCCGCGACCGTGACCGCAGGCCTGAACCTCGCCGGTGTGACGCTCCTGCACGGCGACGGGGACGACACCGTCACCGCCCTCGACGACGTGTCGCTCACCGTCCAGCCCGGCGAGCTCCTCGCCGTCGTCGGACCGTCCGGTGCGGGCAAGTCGAGCCTGCTCGCCGTCGCGGGCGGACTCATCCGCCCCACGTCCGGCACCGTGCACGTCGGCGACGCCGACCTGACCAACGCCTCGCAGCGTGACCTCGCGCGCCTGCGCCGCGCGCGCATCGGCTTCGTGTTCCAGTCCGGCAACCTGCTGCCCGCGCTCACCGCGCTCGACCAGCTCCGCCTGCCGCTGCAGCTCGGTCCCGTCGAGAACCCGCGCGACCCGCGCGAGCTGCTCGACGAGGTCGGCATGTCCCACCGCGCCGACCGTCGCCCCGCGCACCTGTCGGGCGGCGAGCGTCAGCGCGTCGGGATCGCCCGTGCGCTCATGACCCGCCCGCAGCTGCTGCTCGTCGACGAGCCCACCGCGGCGCTCGACCGCGCACGCAGCCAGGAGGTCGTCGCGCTGCTCGCGCGCGAGTCCCACCAGCACGGCGTCGCGACCGTCATGGTCACGCACGACCACGACGTGCTGCACCACTGTGACAGGGTGCTCCAGATGACCGACGGCCGGCTCGAGGAGCACGTCGGCTGACCTGACGCCGGGAGGGATCCGTGCCTCGCATCAACGCCGCGACCGTCGCGGAGCACCGCGCCCGCCAACGGCGCGCGGTGCTCGACGCCGCGCGTGACCTGCTCGCCGAGACCGGGCAGGCGCCGTCGCTCGCCGACGTCGGTGCGCGCGCGGGCCTCGCGCGGTCCAGCGTGTACGAGTACGCGCGCTCGCGCGACGACCTGCTCGCGGCCGTCGTCGCCGACGTGCTGCCGAGCTGGGCGCAGCGCATCCAGGACGCCATGGCGCAGGCACCGACACCCGGTGCGCGCGTCTGGGCGTACGTCGAGGCCAACGTCGCGTTCTTCGCCGGCGACGAGCAGCGCGTCGCGCGGGCGCTCGGCAGCGTCGTGGACCCCGCGGTGCTGTCCGGGCCCATGCAGGAGTTCCACGCCGCTCTCCAGGAGCCGCTGCGCGCGGCACTGCGCGAGCACGGCGAGCCCGACGCCGAGGCCGTCGCCGACCTCGTCGACGCGATGATCCTCAGCGCGACGAAGGCCGCCCGCGCCCGCCCGCAGCCGAGCGACGACACCGAGAAGGCCGTGATCCTCACTCCGCTGCGCCGGGTCCTCGGCCCGTACCTGGGCCTCGACGCCTGAGCCTCAGCGACGACGAGGGCCCCAGCCGCACCTGCGACGGGACCCTCGTCGTGCTCGGGTCAGTAGCCGGTGGTCTCGCGGGGGTGGTGGACGCACCAGGTGAGGGTCTCGCGGATGGCGGCGGGGACGTCGTCGGGCTCGATGCCGAGGACGGCGCAGACCGCCGGGTCGGAGACGGCGTCGCGGGCCTGGAAGCGCGCCGAGTCGGGCAGGTGGATTCCGTGCTCGACGCCCGCCGCGGTGGACTGCTCCTGGGCCGCCTCGTAGCCGGGGAGCATCACCTCGAGCGGCACGACGACCGCGTCCTGCGGGTCCCGGCCGACGGCCGCGAGGCACATCTGCTGGAACTCCAGGTACGACAGGTCGTACCCGTTGATCGGGTAGCGCCCCTCGTGCTCGCCGTGCTCCATCGCCCCGACGGCGGCCTGCGCGACCTGCCGGACGGTGACCGACGACGTCGAGCCGCCGAGCACCGCTGCGGGCCCCGACTGGCCGGCGACCATGTCGAGGAACATCTGCCACAGCGGACGCTGGTTCGGTACGGTGCCGAAGATGTACGGCAGGCGCAGCGTCATGACGTCCATCTCGCCCGCGCCTTCCAGGCAGGCGACCTCCTCCTGCATCAGGCGCGTGCGGGGGTAGCCGTTGCGCGTGCGGTAACCCAGGTCCGGCCACTCCTCGGCCCACTGCGCGGTGTACGAGCCGTACAGCACGAACTTCTGCACGCCCGACTGCCGGGCGAGGCGCGCGACGCGCTGGGTGGGCAGCACGTTCGCCTCATAGAAGAACCGCGCCGCGGGCGCGGGCGGGACCGTGCGCTCGTCGGCGCCGATCGCGTAGAACACGGCGTGCTTGTCGGCGAGGAGCGCGAGCAGATCGGTATCCGTCATCGTCGTGACGTCGCCGAACCGTGCCGTGGCGGCCTCGGGCAGGAACGACGAGTCCTCGACGGGCAGCGACAGCGTGGTGACCTCGTAGCCGCGCTCGAGCAGCAGGTTCGTGGTGTGGAAGCCCAGGAGGCCCGTGCCTCCCAGGACGAGGACCTCGGTCATGTCAGCCTCCGTCGTCGGATCCGGTGCTTGCGACGCTAGGTCCGCCGACGCCACTCCCGGAGGGCTCAAGGTCCCGGGGTGCTGGCACGTCGTCGCAGGTCACCAGACGTTTCCGTCGTTCGGGTGGTGGTCCGACGAGGTTTCCGGGCGGCTTCGTCGGGAATGCCCGCCTGGTGGGCGTGGCCTTCCGGCCCGTGCGTCGCCCGCCTAGCGTCGAGGCGTCAGCCGACCGCCCGAGGAGGACCCATGCCCGCACTGCCGCCCCTGGTCAGCCCCGAGGACCTGCGCGCCGCCCTGGACGGGCCGGGCGGGGTGCTCGTGCTCGACGCGTCCACGGCGCTCGCGCAGGGCGGCGAGGGCGACCCGTACACCGCGGAGCCGCTGCGCGCGCAGTACCTCGACGCGCACGTGCCGGGTGCGGCGTTCGTCGACGTGAAGAGCGAGCTGTCCGACCCGGACGGGCCGTTCCTGTTCACGCTCCCGTCCGCCGACGCGCTCGCCGCGGCGTTCGCGGCCGTCGGCGTCGGGGACGACACGCACGTCGTCGTCTACGACAACGGCGGCAACGCGTGGGCGACGCGCGTGTGGTGGCTGCTGCGCTGGCTCGGGCACGACGCGGTGTCCGTGCTCGACGGTGGCCTCGGCGCCTGGCAGGCCGCGGGCTTCCCGACCGCCTCGGGCGCGTCCGACGACGAGGCTGCGCGGGCCTCGGGCGCCACACTGACTCCGCGCGAGCGGCCCGAGCTGCTCGCCACTCTCCCGCGGGTGGAGAGCATCTCGTCGGGCGACGCGACCGGGCTGCTCGTCAACGCGCTCGACCCCGCGACGTTCCGCGGCGAGCAGGAGGTCAGCCCCTACCCGCGGCGCGGCCGCATCCCCGGCAGCGTCAACGTCCCGCTGTTCGCGCTGCTCGACCCGGCCACCGGCCGGTTCCTGCCCGTCGACGAGCTGCGCGCGCTGCTCGAGGACGCCGGCGTGCTGCAGGCCGAGGGGGCGGTCACGTACTGCGGCGGCGGGATCGCCGCGACCATGCCCGCGTTCGCGGCGTTCGTCGTGGACGGCACCGAGGTCGCCGTCTACGACGGCTCCCTGTCGGAGTGGACGTCCGACGACCGCCGCCCCGTCACGCTGGGCTGACGCTCGCCGCGAGGCACGTCCCCGGGCACGTCGCCTCATGACGTCCGGTCCTCGGTGCCGCGACACTGGCACGGTGGAGAGCCGAACATCCGTGCCGCCGACGCGCCGCGCCCTCGTCGTGGACGACGAGGAGCCGCTCGCGCGGCTCGTCGCGGGATACCTCGAGAAGGACGGGTTCGAGGTGCGCGTCGAGCTCGACGGGCCGGGCGCCGTCCGGGCCGCCCGCGAGCGCGAGCCCGACGTCGTGGTGCTCGACCTCGGGCTGCCCGGGCTCGACGGCGTCGAGGTGTGCCGCCAGATCCGCACGTTCTCCGACGCGTACGTCGTGATGCTCACCGCGCGCGCCGACGAGGTCGACACGCTCGTCGGGCTGTCCGTGGGGGCCGACGACTACGTGACCAAGCCGTTCCGCCCCCGCGAACTCATGGCGCGGGTCGCCGCGCTGATGCGCCGCCCGCGCCGCGTGCGCGACGACTCGGCAACGGCGTCCGCGCTGACGGTGGGGGCGCTGCGCATCGACACGGTCGGCCGTGAGGTGTGGCTCGACGGTCGGGAGGTCGCGCTCACCCGCACCGAGTTCGACCTGCTCGCGGCGCTCGCGAGCGCACCGCAGCGCGCGTTCTCCCGGCGTGCGCTCATCGCCGCGGTGTGGGGCGACGAGTGGGTGGGCGACGAGCACCTCGTCGACGTGCACCTGCTGCACGTGCGCCGCAAGCTCGGCGACAGCGCGAGCGAGCAGCGCTACGTCCGCACCGTGCGGGGCGTCGGGTACCGCATGGGTACGGGCGGATGAGCGGCACGCGCCGCACGGGGATCGCCGCGCGCCTCCTCGTCGCGATGGTCGTCGTCCTCGCCAGCGCGACGCTCGTCGCGTGGGCGGTCGCGTCCGTCGTCGGGCCCGCGCTGTTCCACCAGCACATGACGGCCGCGCACCACGGGCCGGGAACGGCGGTCGAGCACGCCGAGCTCGCGTTCTCCTCGGCGAGCACCGTCACGCTCGCGGCCGCGCTCGGGGCGGCGGCCGTGACCGCGCTGCTCGCGAGCACCGTCCTCGCGCGGCGCATCGGGACGTCGCTCGGGGCGCTGTCCGCCGCCGCCGGGCAGGTCGCTGCGGGCCGGTTCGACATCCGGCTCGACCGGCCCGCTGCGGGCAGCGAGTTCGACGACCTCGCGGACGCGTTCAACGCGATGGCGGAGCGTCTGCGCCGCGACGACGAGCAGCGTCGGCGTCTGATGAGCGACGTCGCGCACGAGCTGCGCACGCCCGTGGCGACGATCGTCGCGTACGTCGACGCGCTGGAGGACGGTGTGCAGGAGCTCGACCCCCGCACCGTCGACGTGCTGCGCGCACAGGCGTCGAGGCTCACCCGGCTCTCGACGGACCTCGCGGCCGTCGCGCACGCCGAGGGCGGAGGGCTCGTGCTCGACCGGCGTCCCGTCGCCGCCGGCGACCTGGTCGCCGCAGCGGTCGCGGGCGTGCAGGCGCGCGCCGCCGAGAACGGTGTCGAGGTCGAGGCCCGCGTGCCGGCCGGGCTGCCGCCGGTCGTCGTCGACGTCGACCGCGTCGGTCAGGTGCTGGCGAACCTCCTCGACAACGCGGTGCGGCACACCGCACCGCGCGGGCGCGTCGTCGTGACCGCCGAGGCCGCGCCCCTCGGCGTGCGGTTGCGGGTCGACGACGACGGTGAGGGCATCGCCCCCGAGCACGTGCCGCACGTCTTCGAGCGGTTCTACCGGGTCGACACCGCTCGGGACCGGTCGCACGGCGGCTCGGGGATCGGGCTGGCCGTGGTGAAGGCGCTCACCGAGGCGCACGGAGGCCGCGCCGGGGTGAGCAGCGACGGCCCCGGCCGCGGGGCGCGGTTCTGGGTGGACCTGCCGGCGGACCGGTGAGCGGCTTCATCGGATCTTGACCGTTCGCCAGTAGGACCTACGTCCCGGGCGTGGACAGTGGAGACGGACCGTCCCCGATCTCTGGAGCTCCCGTGCGCGTCGTCCGCCCCTTCCTCGTCGTGCTCGTGGTCGCGACGAGCACGACCGTCGTCGCCGCGTGCGCGCAGACCGACCCCGCCACCCCCGCCGCGGACCGGCCGGCGACCTCGACGTCATCGCTCGTCGCCGACCGCGCCGACGTGCACTTCGCGCAGCAGATGATCATCCACCACCAGGGTGCGCTCGACATGGCCGCCCTCGCACCGCAGCGTGCCGGCAGCGCCCAGGTCGCCGCGCTCGCACGCCGCATCGCCGCAGCCCAGCAGCCCGAGATCGACCTCATGAGCGGCTGGCTCGAGGCCTGGGGTGCCGCCGTGCCCGACGACGGCGCGACGATGCCCGGGATGCACCACGGCGGGAGGGGAGGCGACGGCGGCATGGCGTCCGACGACGACCTCGGCGACCTCGAGGCCGCCCGCGGGCCCGCGTTCGACCGGCTCTTCCTCGAGCTGATGATCGTGCACCACGAGGGCGCCGTGCACATGGCGCGCATGGAGGAGCGCGCCGGACGGGACCCCGGCGCCCTCGCGCTCGCCGAGCGGATCGTGCGTGACCAGACCGCCGAGATCGCCGAGATGCGCGCCCTGCTGGCGCCCCTCACGGACGACTGACGCGCGCGACCTGGGCCCTCAGTCCCGACGCGGCCACCCGCAGGCCCGCGCCCGCAGCACCTTCATCGATCCTTCATCGGACCTGAGCCGACGCTCGACCCGCGGTCAGAAGGCTGGCCCCGCCGCCGGGCCGTCCGGCGTCCCACGACGAAGGAGTCCCGATGGTCGCCACCGCACCCAGCCCGACCCCCACCGCACCCGCACGCACCAGCCTCACCTGGGAGGTGCGTGCCATGCTGCTCGCCGCCGCCAGCGGCGCGATCGTCGTGCTGGGCCTCCTGCTCCCCGCCTGGCCCACCGGGCCCGACATGGGCTCGACGCACTACATGGGCCTGCTCGCCGACAACCAGCCGTGGAACCTGCTGCTGTTCATGGCCGTCCCCGTGATCGCCGCCGAGACCGTCGCCGTCACCGAGCTCGTCATCCTGTTCTCGCCCCAGCGCGCCGGGCGCACCGTGCGCGCACTCAACAAGTACGTCGGCATGGCCGCCGGGCTCTACTTCCTCGGCGTCGTCGTCTACCTCCTGCAGCACGCCGTCGTGCCGCTCACCATCGACGGCGGCTGGCGCGGACCGGCCGACGTGATCGCCGTCGGCTTCTACCTGCTGGGCCTCGTACCGCTGTTCGGCATGACCCTGCTCGAGACCCGTGTCGTCGGCGAGCAGTGGGACGAGCGACGCCGCCTCAAGACGCACGCCACGCTCGTCGGGATCTTCCTCGTCGTCGCCCACGTCGCGATGATCGCGGGCATGCTCGACCCCACCGTGCTGGGCTGGGACCCGACGCACGTCATGCCGGACGGCAACCCCATGGAGGGCATGACCCACTGACGGCCCGGGCGCAGCAGCGCTACCTACCCTGGCTCGTCTCCGGTCAAGGCCGCCGGCCCGGCGCGAACGCAGCGAGAAGGTCGTCGACGTCCTCGCAGGCTTCCAGCACAGATCCCATCCGCGAACGGCCCCATCCCAGGTGGTCGCGCATCAGGATCGATCGGTCACGCACGTGGATCGCGTCCCACGACGTCACCACCGCGCCGAACCGGCGGATGCACTCGCCCCGGAAGTACGCACGGGTGTCGGCGGGGGGCGCGACTGCCGCGAGCGCGACGTCACGGGACGCCACCAGCGCCGCGAGCGGGTCCTCCTCGACCACCTCACCGGAGAGCGCGAGCGACCAGTACTCAAGCACCGCCCGCGCGTCCGGGTCCGCATCGTCGCCAAAGCGTCGGTCCAGGTACCGGCCCGCCAGCTCGCGGAAGCGTGCCTGCGCGGCACGCGCGTCCGTCTCGTCGATCCGTTCCACCAGGTAGCCGTCCTCGATCATGGCCAGGACCAACGAGGTCGTCCCCACCCGGAGGAACGTCCCCCGGTCGCTGGCCCTGCCTTCGGCGTGCTCCTCGACCACCAGCACGGTGCCGCGCGACCTGATGGTCACGCTGGGCGTGCCGACACCGATCGCTCGCCGCGTCGTCAGGTGAGGCCTGAGCAGGTGACGGATCCTTCCGACGGGGACGCGTGGAGCCACCTCGTAGAACTCGTCGGTCGCGTGGGCGCGATCGCCGACCGCACCGGGGATCACCATGGCTCCTGCACGATGCCACCGGACCGCGTCCAGCGGGCCCGTGACCTCCGGGGTGGCGTACGTCACGCCGGTTGGGTAGGCGGCGACCCGACCGCCGTTGGGCAGGAACCGCGAGGGACTCGGCGTGATCCCGGTGGCACGGAGCCGCAGCCGAAGCCCGGTCACTCGATGGATGCTCACTGCGGTTCCTCACCGTAGGTGCGCGCCGCCGGGCGGATGCCGACGAGGAGCGAGCTCGTCGGCATCCGCAGACGCGCGGCCGTCTCCCGGACCGACACGGACCCCGCGTCGCCCTGGCCCAGCAGCACGACGTCGACCTCAGCGCCCTCTGGCAAGCCCTCAGCGACGGGGTATGCGACCGACGACAGCATCGCGACGTGTGCGATCTCGTAGCGGTGGCCGCCCGCCAGGACCTGCCAGGTCCCCACGGCCGGCGCAGGCATACCGTGGGCGAAACCGACGCCGACGTGGAGCGGGACCCCTGCCGGAGGCGCCTCCGCGCCGTACCCGATCGAGGCCACCGGGGTCGCCGCGCGCCCGCTCGCCGACCAGCCGAACGCCACCGCCACGTGCGCGCCCGGAGGCGTCGGAGCCCGGGACGGGATGCCGTACAAGAGCCTGCCGACGCGTACCAACCAGTGCTCGGGCAGGTCCAGGTCCCAGGACAGGACGTCCCCGCCCCCCAGCGACACGGTCCCGATCCGGCGGGTGTCCGACGCCCGTTCCAAGATCTCGACGGCCCGCGCTGCGCACTCCGCCGGGACATCCCTGGGGAAGTGTGCGGAAAGCTCCCGCACGACCGTCGAGCGTGGGAGGGCTTCGATGAGCCGGTGCAGGTCGCTCAGCGCGACGCCGCCCCGCCCGGTCCCTCCGTCCACCTCGATGCTGATCGACGGGCCGAGCGGACCCTGGAGCGCGGACCGGCCGAGTATCCACTCCAGTTCCGGGAAGTCGTCGGTTCGGGCCGGCGCGGGGCCGGGCAGCACGCGCACGCGCGACTCCGGCACCGCACGCTTGACGCGTCGACCTTCCGGCCCGTTACCGACGTAGAAGTCGCGGATGCCGGCCTGCCAGAACGCTTCGGCGCACTCCTGGGCCCCGAGGCCGTACCCGTCGCCCTTGACGACCGCTGCGATGCCCGGCCGGGCCGCAGCACGGACCAGCCTGGCGTTGGACGCGAGCGCCGAAGGCCGCACCGAGAGCGTGCCGCCGAGAGCAGGTCGCGTCACCGGGCGCCCCAGGCCCGGGCTGCGCGGACCGCCGGTGCGGTGCCGGCCGATCCTCGCAGGTCGTCGAGAGCTGCCTCCATCCCACCGAGGAGCCCGAAGACGTGGAACAGCTCCAGACCCACGTGCGAGATGCGCAGGATCTCACCGGCGAGCTCGCCCTGACCGGCGCCGGTCTGCACGCCGTACGCACGCAAGGCCTCGACGAGCAGGGTGGCGTTCACGCCTTCGGGCGGTCGGGTGGCCGTGACAGGCGGCACAGCGACCGCGCCCGTCGGCAGATGGCGGAAGCCGAGGGCGGCCAGGCCCTGGCGCATCGCCACGCCAACCGTCTCCGTCCGCCGCCAGGTCTCAGGCAGCGGTACGTCGACGACACGCTCGACGAGCGCCGCGTGCAACGCCGCGACGACCGTGACCGGCGGGGTCCACAGCGCCTGGGTAGGAGTGCGCAGGGCCGCCGCCCGCATCCGGGACCAGTCACCCGCCAGCGTCGTCGGTGGGCCCACCGCCTCAGCCCGTGCCCAGGCACGCGGAGAGATGGCGAGCAGCCCGACCCCGGGCGGGCCGCCGACGCCCTTCTGGCTCGTCATCACCGCCACGTCGACGCCCACCCGGTCCATCTCGACCGGCAGGGCACCGGCGCTCGAGATGCAGTCGACCACCAGCACCGCGGAGAGCTCACGGCACAGCCGCGCGATGGGAGCCAGGTCGTTCACGAACCCCGTCGACGTCTCGTGATGCACCACGTAGACGCTCGTCGCACCCGCCTCCAGCGCGGCCCTCAGGGCGGGAAGGGACACGGGGGCGCCCCAGCTCTCACGAAGGTGCACGACTCGCAGCCCCAACCGGCCCGCGGTCTCTGCCAGCCGCTCGCCGAAATAGCCGTTCGAGGCGACCGTCACCGGTTCGTCCGCGGCGGACACGTTGCGCAGCACCGTCTCCAGGAGAGCCGTCCCGGTGCCCGCGAGGCAGTAGACCGGCTCGGCCGTCCCGAGGACCTCGCCCACGAGCCGCCCCACTTCCGCGACCAGACGACCGAACTCGGTGCCCTGGTGGTAGACGGTCGCCGAGGCGCCGGCCTTCATCACGGCGTCGCTCAACGTCACAGGGCCAGGGACGAAGAGCGGGATCGCCAGGCTCATCCCGCGACCGCCACGCGGTCCGCGGTGAACCGCTCGAACCAGTGCGTGAGCACCGCGGGATCCGGCCAGCGCAGCACGAGGCACGTGCTCTCGGCGATCCGTCGCGCCGTCGGACGGGAGTCGGCCTCGGTGAACCACCCGAGCCAGTTCGGCTTGTTCGCGTTCCGGTGGGTCATCTGGTGCTCGATCAGCTCGGCCTCGGCCTCGTCCGCGGTCAACGTCTCGACCTCGACCTCGTCGATCCCTGGCGTCCACCGCGGCAGCAGCACGACCGACAGCCGGGGGTTCGACGCCTCCGCCACGACTCCGAACAGGTCGAACAGCTGCCGCCAACCCACCTGCTTCTTCGCCGGGCGAGCCCACTCGAGCTCCTGCCCGACCACCGGGGCGATGGGGCGCGTCGCGGCGAAGCTGCGCAGCGTGCCCGGGAACAGGCTGATGATCTCCGGACAGGCCTGCAGGAGCAGCGTGTCGTCGACGGGCAGGACCACCGTGCGCTCGCAGGACAGAAACCGCGCGGCAGCCACGTCGGCCAGCATCGCCGAGAAGAACACCGTGGTCTTGCCCGCGCCGCGGTCTCCCGCGACGAGGAACCCGGTGCCGTCCAGCTCGAAGGCCGCCGAGTGGTACGTCACGCCGCCCAGCGACTCGAGGAATGGCACGAGCACCTGGTCGCGGATCACCCGCTTCGAGTCGACCGCGAGGACCTGGGCGTTGACGTTGTACACGTCGACCTCCCGCGTCTCGTCCGACACGACGAGGACGGATCCGGTGTCGTACGAGTCGATCGTGCGGACGCCGTCGGAGGACGTGTGGACGTGGGACCGGCGGATGTCGTAGTCGTGGCTGCCCGAGTGCAGTGAGAGCGGGACGCCCGCCCCGTCGAACGAACCGGGGAACGCCCTGGCGTGCAACCGCACCGTCCCGAGGTGACGACCGCCGGCGGGGGCGTCGCCGATGCCAAAGAAGATGCCGATCTCGCGTTCGAGGAGAGCCCGGACCGTGGGCGTGTCCGACTCCACGTCCACGGACCCCTGCGGGCAGTACACGGAGAACGAGTCCATGGTCAGCTCCCCCCCTTCGACATCGAGGCCAGGTGGCGGTCAAGTACGTTCCGCGTCGGCGGCTGCGTGCCGAAGTCGTACTGCCAGGGATCACGGAGATAGCCGCGCACGCGCAGGGGAAGCGCGTCCAGGACTTCGCGCGTGACGATGTTCCGGCTGTACGCCACGGCAGGATGGGCGTAGACGAACGAGACGGTCGACTGGTCCCGGCTCGACGGCCACGGCGGCGAGCTGCGGATCAGGAACTCCGAGCTGATGACCGCGCTCCCGGGCGGGCAGCCGAAGCTGGCGAACAGCGGGTCGTCAGGATCGTCCGGACGGTCCACGAGGTCCACCGGCCGACCGCTCTCGACGCGGTGGCTCCCGGGTACGAAGACCGTCGCGCGCTCGCCAGGCTCGACCCGGTCCAGCTCGAAGGAGACCCGCACGACACCGCACACCGCCCGGCCCCGGCGAGTCCCGTTGGCGAAGAGGTGCATGTCCGACCGGTACGGCTCGGCCGGCATCCCTCCCCAGGCGACGTTGCCCGAGTGGCGGTCGAGCACCTCGACGTGCTCGAGCCTGGGATCCGACCCGATGAGCTCCGTCACCGCACCGAGCACGCCGGGGTGGTCGATGAGCGCTGCCGCCGGGCCCGCCGGGATCGACCGCTCATCCGTCCGCACCTGCGACTTGACCTGCGCGACCAGGTCGTCCGACAGGATCGCCGGGCGCACGAACAGCCCGAGCGTCTCGAATCGGTAGCGCTCCTCGTCCGTCAGCTCCGTCATCCTCTGGCTCCTCTCGTCATGGCGAGCAGATCGTCGATCCAGGACCGGTCCGCCTCGTACCCGTGCCGGATCAGATGGCCGGGCAGCGCCGGGAACCGCACGAGCTCCTGACGGACGCGGGCGGCTGCGTCCGCCGCCCTGCGCCATCGACCGATCACGCGCGGATCGAGCGTGCGGACCGAGTTGAGCGAGACGAGTTCCTTGGGGCTCATCGCCACGTCGGCGACCAGTGCCGGGAAGTCGGCGAAGTCGCTCGTGGGGGCCAGGTCGAGCGTGGCGGCGATGCGGTCCTGAACCCGACCGGGCTGACGGATCAGCTCTTCGAAGCGGATCCGGAGGGTGCGGGGGTGCCGCTCCGCGGCACGCTCGAAGGCAGCGACGTCTCGCTCCCACCGACGAAAGCTCGTGTGGAACGCACTCGAGCCGCCGTACCGGCTCGTCACCACGTCACGGGGGTCACGCATGATGTCGACGAGCCAGACGCCGGGGTGCTCGCGGACCTGGTCGGCGAGGTCCAGGGCGCACGCCGGCGTGCGGCGCAGCACCACCGCGGTCCCCTCGGCGTTCGACCGCGGGAAGTCGGTCATCCGGTGCATGCCGGCGACCACGCGAACCCCCGCGAAGCCGCGGAACATGTTCGACAGCAGTGTCGTGCCGGACCGGCTGCAACCGGTGATGAAGATCCTCGTCATCGGTGCCGTGAGTCCCTTCCTGTCGGACGTGTGGAGGTCATGCGGTGCTCGCGGCCAGGTAGGGCGCGAGATGACGCGCGACCGTCTCGGGCAGGTGCACGTCGGTCTCGCACAGCGCGCGCTCGCCCGGCAGCCTGACGCTGCTGCCCGGCAGCGACGGTGAGCTCGCGACGTACGCCGCCATCCGGCCCAGGTCCTCCAGCACCGCCTCTCGGCGGCGCCCGAGCGCAGCGAGGTCGATGGTGACGAGAAGCGCCGAGGTTCCCGACGACGGGACACCGGCCTGCACGAACCCCGAGCCGGGAAGCACCCCGGCGAGCACCTCCACCATGAGCGCGAGCGCGAAGCCCTTGTGCCCGTGCCCCTGCGTCGCGCCCAGCGGCTGCAGGGTGGCACGGCTCAGGACGTCGGGGGCGATCCGCACCGCTCGGCCGTACCGGTCCTGCACCGCACCCCGCGGCACGCCGGGACCGCCCAGTGCGGCGTTCCGCACGGCGCCCTCGCTCACCGACGAGGTGCTCACGTCGACGACGAGCGGCGGCCCACCGGGCATGGGCGTCGCGAAGGCGATCGGGTTGGTCCCGAGCCGCGGCTCCGAGCCGCCGAACGGAGCGACCTTCTGCCCCCCGCCCGCGGAGTTGGCCACGGCGAACGCCATGCGGCCCGCCTCGGCCACCGGACGGACGAGGTGAGCGAGCCGACCGAGGTGACCGCTGCGGCGGACCGCGATCCACTGCACCGACTCGTCACGCGCCAGGACGTCGTCGGCCAGGTGCCGGACGACGACCGCACCCATCGCCCGGTCCCCGTCGATCGTGTACCGACCCTCACCCCAGGCGGTCGTGCGGGGACGACCCCGGGGGTTGATCAGGCCCGACCGGAGCTTGGTGACGTACTCCGGCACCCGGAGGACGCCGTGGGACGGGTACCCCTCACGCTCGGAGTGGACGAGTGCGGCGGCGACCGTCGCGGCGTCCTGCGCGGTCAGGCCTTCCGCGGTGAACAGGCGCTCGAGACCCTCCTGCACGTCGGGCGCCGCCATCGTCCGACGACGTGGGCGCCCGCTGGGCGACGGTCCTGCGCCCGAGGTCTCGAGCTCGCGACGGATGTCGTCGACGGTCGCGTACGTCCGCACCGGCAGCGCGACCACCCAGGGACCGGCGTCGAGTCCCTCCCGGACGAGGACGGCCGGCGCGTCACCGTGCGACCCGACCCAGGTGTAGAACGAACGCAGCGGCGCGGTCCGTACGTCACCCAGCAGCAGGACCCGTTCGTGCGCGTCCTCGAGGATCGTCAGCACGGTTCGGTCCACCACGGACGGCGGACATCCGTTCGCGAAGGACGCGATATCGACGACGCTCCAGCCGCGCAGCTCACGCCGGAGCTGCTCGGCGTCGAGTCGACCGTCGCTGAGGACGAGCGCCCGTCGCTGCGGCTGCTGGGGGATCACCGCGCGTCGATCCCCGCCGCGGCCAGGTCGGACGCGACGCCAGCCGCGTCACCGCGCCGGCCGAGCGCACTCATCAGGACGCCTGCCTGGGCGAGCAGCGTGCTGTCGCGCAAGAGACCGCTCGTCGCCCACGTCGTCACGATGTTCACCCAGTCCATCGCCATCAGCACGACGACCGTCTCGCCGCCGAGCTCCGTCGCAGCCTCGCCTGCGCGGCCCTGCAGGGCCGCACCCGCTCCCCCCGACGCCAGCGCGCTGCGCAGTAGGAGTCTGGCGACATCGGCCCGGGGGTCGCCGAGGTGCACGGCCGGATCGATGAGGTGCACGTGTCCACCGACCGACGAGATCACGTGCTCAGGCTTCAGGTCTCCGTGCACGAGCCGTGGGGTGGCTGCCGCACGTGGTCGACTCAGCGCCACGCCGTCGACGACCGCACCGACGGCTCGATGGAGCCGGGGTGCCGGCAAGGCGGTCCGCAGGTAGCGGTGCGCACGGGTTCCACCGAACTTCCGCTCGTACGTCCACTCGATCGATCGCCGGTGGTTGGCGTTGACCCCGTGGCGACGGCCCTCGCCGGTCACGGCGCTGGTCTTCCAGAGCCGCTCCATCGCACGCCACAGGTGCTCCGCCTGCTGCCCGGTGAGGCGCGTCGCCCCGTCCGCGGGCACGCGCTCGACCACGGTGACGTCCCTGTCCGCCACGAGCACTCGCGGGACCCGCACCACGTCGTCCGCGACGATCTCGGCGAGTATCTCCAGGCTCGTCCCCTCCGGCGAGCACGCGAGAGCCTGCGCCCACGTCTCCGCCCGACGCTCGACGTCGTCGTCTCGGACCCGCGCGCCCAGCGTCGCGACGAGCGTGCTCCTCGACATCCCGGCGAGTGCGCACTTCGCGACCGCTGCGTGGCCGTCGCACGACGTCGCGAAGACCATGTCGGTGACGCTCGGCATCTGCTCGAGCGGACCGAGAGTCCGCCCACACCGGTGCGCGGCCGCGATGATCCGGCGTTCCGCCACTCGCCGCACGGTGGCAGCCGTGTCGGTCGCCCAGCCGTCAGGAGCTGACACCGAGCGACCGGAGGTGCTCCGCGGCGATGAACGCGAGATCGAGCGCCTGCGTCCCGTTCAGCCGCGGGTCGCACAGCGACCGGTAGTCGCGGGTCAGGGCGTCCTCCGAGGTCGCCCAGCTGCCCCCGGTGCACTCGGTCACGTCCTCGGGTGTGAGCTCGAGGTGCACCCCGCCGGGCGGCACCCCTTCGGCGTGCGTGATCGTGAGGAACGAGAGCAGCTCGGTGATGACCGTGTCGAAGTCGCGTGTCTTGATGCCCGAGTCGGTGGTCCGGGTGTTGCCGTGCATCGGGTCGCTCATCCACACGACGGGGTGACCTTCCCGGCGGACGGCCGCCACGAGCCCCGGCAGCGCGTCCTCGACGCGCTCGGCACCCATCCGTGCCATCAGCACCAGCCGGCCGGGCGTGCGCTGCGGGTCGAGCCGTCCGCACAGCTCGACGAGCTCCTCAGGCGTGCACGACGCGCTCACCTTGACGCCGATGGGGTTGCTGATGCCTCGGGCGAACTCCACGTGCGCGCCGTCGACCTGCCGCGTCCGCTCCCCGATCCACAGCAGGTGTGCCGAGCAGCCGTACCACCGGGACGTGATCGAGTCCATGCGCGTGAGGGCGGACTCGTAGTCGAGGACGAGCGCCTCGTGCGCGGTGAAGAACTCCGTCTGCTGCAGCGCGCGCTCGTGCTCGAGCTCCAGCCCGCACGCGCGCATGAAGCGCACGGCACGGTCGATGTCCTGCGCCAGCAGCTCGTAGCGGTGCCCGGCCGGACTGTGCGCGACGAAATCCTGGTTCCAGGCGTGGACCCGGCTGAGTGAGGCGAACCCGCCGGTGGTGAACGCACGCACCAGGTTGAGCATCGACGCCGAGTAGTTGTACCCCTGGACGAGGCGACGGGGGTCAGGGGTCCGCGAGACCGAGTCGGCGAACTCGCTGTTGATCAGGTGGCCACGGAAGGACGGCAGCACGCCGTCGGGGGTCTCCTCGACCATGCTCGACCGGGGCTTGGCGAACTGACCCGCCATGCGCCCGATCTTGACGACGGGCATCCCCGAGCCGTGGGTCAGGATCAGGGACATCTGCAGGATGATCGCGAGCTGGTCGCGGATCCGGTCGGCGCGCAACACGTCGAACGACTCGGCGCAGTCGCCCGCGATCAGGACGAACGCCTCGCCTGCCGCGGCCTGGGCGAGCCGGTCGTGGAGGTTACGCGTCTCCCCGGCGAAGACGAGCGGCGGCAGGCCGCGCAGCACCTCCATCTGCTGGCGCGCCAGGCCCGCGTCGGGCCAGGCGACGGCCTGCTCGATCGGACGGCTGCGCCACGCCTCGGCGGCGTCGGGCAACGGCCTGTCGGTCAACGTCTCGGTCACGTCAGCCCTCCCAGGAGTTGAGGATGAGATCCGCGGCGGACGGCACGTCCGACCACTCGCCCGCCACGGTCGGCACCGCGGCCGCCGCGGCGAGCGTGGCGGTCGAGTGCTGGGGAGCCCACCATGCGAGCCAGTCGGGCCGGTTGGTGTCGCGCCCCGTCACGACGTGGTCGAGGAGTCTGCGTCGCGCCGCGTCGGGCTCGACGCGGCTGCGTGCCGACCCGCCGTCGACCCAGCGCGGCAGCACGACGCGCGTGAGGCGGCCGCCGGTCGTGGGGACCATGCCGAGTCGCGCGAACAGCGTGCGCCAGGGAACCCGGATCTTGGACTCGCGCTCCCACTCGGTCGCCGCGTCGGGAGCCGGTGCCAGGTCCGCCGTCTCGGTGAACGACCGCAGAGTCCCGGCGAAGATGCTGACGTTCTCGGGGCACGCCCAGCACGTCAGCCCGTCCGGTCCCGGAAGGAGCACGACGCGCTCGCACGAGAGCGCGCGCCGCGTCCCGACGGTGCCGGCGGCCATGAACAAGGTCGTCTTCCCAGCGCCCCGGTCGCCGACGACGAGGGTCACGCCGCCGTCGTCTCCCTCGAAGGCGGCGCCGTGCACGACGAGGCCGCCGAGCGACTCCAGCCAGGGCAGGAAGACCAAGTCGCGGACGACCCGCCGGACGTCGGACGCACCTTGCTTCTCGTCGGGGTTGGCGACCACGACCCGGCGGGTGGACGGGTCCGCCGTGACGAGCGAGCCGGTCCGATCGGACCTGATGATCGTTGCGCCGTCGGCCTCGACCCAACGGCGCCCGAGGCGCACGTCATAGTCGTGACTCCCGCTGTGCAGGACGACGGGCTCGCCCCGGCGTGCCGGCGGGTTCACGTCCTCGCGGCGAAACTCCACGTGCGCGAGCAAGGGGGCCGCGTCGCCCTGCGAGCCGGGACGGATGTCGAAGAACGGACCGAGCTCGTGCGTGAGAAGGTCGCCCACAGCGGCGGACGTCCCCGCCTCGATCCGTACGTGGCCCCCGGCCAGTGTCGCCGCCAACGGCGAGCTCACCAGCTCGCGATGCGCACGCGCGTCAGTAGTCATCGTCATACTCGCGGCCCCCTGCCTGGCGCCCCTCGCGCCGGGTCGGGCCCGGCGATGGGCGTTACGTGGGTCCGGATCATACGGACTCGCACCGAGTTCACCCGGTATGTCCCACGAACTGAGATCGGCGGAGTTTCTGAGACTTTCGGCCCCGCCGTTTCGCCGGAACGGGTGAACATCGACGTGACCCCCTGCTACGGTTCCGCACCGTTGACGCAGTTCCTCCCGGTTCTGCGCTCGAAAGACGGACACGCCGAGGGGGCAACCAGTGTCGACAGAGACGTCCGAGGTGCTCGTGCAAGTCGCGCAGGCCCTGCGCGCGCCGGTCGTCCGGCCGGAGGACAACTTCTACGAGCTCGGCGGCGACTCGCTCGCGGCGCTGGAGGTTGCGGAGATCCTCGAGCAGGCGTTCGGGCGCCCGGTGGACGAGCGCCTCGTGCTGGAGTCGGCGACGTTCGCCGACCTGCTGAGCGCGCTCGATGACGCCTGACCCAGCCAGGCCGCTGTTCACGACGTACGAGGAACTCCTGGAGGCGCGCGGCGCGACGACCGACAAGGGCTGGACGTGGCTCGAGGACGGGAACGAGGACCACCTGCCGTTCTCCGAAGCGGTTCGCCGGTCCCGCGCTCTCGCGGCCGCTCTTCACGAGCTCGCCGCAACCCGTCCGACCGACGGCGCGCCGACGGTCCTGGTCACCACGAGCGACCCGATCGCGTTCGTCGTGGGCTTCCTGGGGTGTCTCGTCGCCGGTGCGGCGCCCGTGCCCGTGCCCGATCCCGCACGCGGCCACCCGCGGCACCGCGACCGCGTCGCCGGGATCGCTGCGTCGGCGAAGCCGTGGCTCGTCCTCACGTCCGGCGACGAACCGGGCGTCGCGGCGGCGCTCGACGGGACGGTCGCTCGCACGTCAGTCCGGGCGGTCGGGGACCTGGTCTCGAGGTCGGCGAGTGACGGCACGCTCTGCGCGGACCCCGCTCGGTCGCCCCTGCAACCTCTCGGCCAGGGCGCGACGTACTGGCAGTACACGTCCGGGTCGTCCGGTGCCCCGACGCCCGTGCCGGTGACGGCCTCGACCGCGCTCGCACACCTGCGCCAGGCGGCCGAGGTGTACCGGGAGTCGTCGTCCAGCGTCACGGTCGGCTGGGTGCCTCTGCACCACGACATGGGCCTGGTGACCTCGGTGCTCCGTCCCTTGCACACGGGCTACCCGTCCGTCCTGATGTCCCCGTCCGAGTTCGTCTCGGACCCGCGCAGGTGGCTGGACGAGGTCGGTCGGCGCGGTGCGACGCACGTGTCCGCACCGGACTTCGGCTATGCGCTGTGCACCCGGAAGGTGCTCAGCCTCGACGGGCTGGACCTGAGCTCGGTGCTTGTCGCGAGGTCTGCCGGCGAGCGGGTCCGGGCACGCACCGTGCGCGAGTTCACCGGCCGGTTCGGTGCGTGCGGCCTGCGGGCGACGGCCCTCTCGCCGTCCTACGGCATGGCGGAGGCCACTCTCACCGTCACCACCTCCGGCGTCGACGAGCTGCCGAGGGTGCTGCACGTCGACGCCGCCTCCTTGAGGGCAGGCCGGGCCGAACCCGCGTCCGAGGGGCGCGACACGGTCCCTGTCGTGTCGTGCGGACGCCCTCTTCCCCGAACCGAGGTGGCCGTCACGGACCCCTCGACGGGAGCGGCGCTGCCGGACGGGTGCGTCGGTGAGATCGCCATCGACGGACCGCAGGTCGTCCCACCCCTCGCCGCCGCGCGCGTGGGGCACCTGCGGCGGACGGGGGACCTCGGATTCGTCCACGACGGCGAGCTCTACCTGCTCGGACGCAGCGCCGACCGGTTCCAGGTCAACGGAGAGAACGTCTACCTGTTGGACGTCGAGGCATGCATCGAGGCGGCCGCGCCCGAGCTTCGGAACGGTCGCGTGATCGTCGTGCCGGTGGACCACGACGAGGGAACGAGCGTCGTCGTGCTCGCGGAGGAGCGGATACCGACCGAGCCCTCGGACGTGCCTGCGCTGCACCGACGGATCGTCGCGTCCGCCGCCCGCGGTGCGGGCCTCCGGGTCCACCGGGTGCACCTGCTCCCGCCGGGCAGCATCCCGCTCACCAGCAGCGGGAAGGTGCGGCGCTCGGCATGTCTCTCGTTGGCGGCCGACCTGCCGGCCTCGAACCTCGTGGAGGTCGAACGATGACGACGGCTGACGAGCGCACGGCTCTCGAGCTGCCCGACGAAGTGTGGCGCGAGGTCGACCGGGAGACGGCGGCGGTCCTCGAGTCGGTTCCGCGGCCGTACTCGTGCGTGCTCACCGGCTCCCTCGTCGACGGTCTCGGAAACGCCAACTCGGACATCGACCTGTACGTGATCGCTCCCGACGGCGGATCTGGGGCACGGGCCACCGCGATCGGCGTCCGCGACAACCGGTACGTCGACTGCGAGTACATGACCGTGGGGTCGCTGGCGTCGCTGGCGGACCGGACCGTCGGGGTGACCCCGGTGGGCGCGACGGCCCTGTCGCACAAGGACGTCGACCGGTTCTACCGGGTGGCCATCGGCTTCCGGTACGAGGTGGATCCCGCGATGGCGGATCTGCTCGCACGGTTCCAGGTCGAGGTGGCGGCAGCCGCCGTCGAGCGGTGGGCTACGGCGGAGAGTGCACGGTGGCTCGCGCGGGCGCACCTGGCGTGCGCAACCGGGGACCGCAGTACCCTCCTGCGGTTTCGCGAGGCGGCGATCTGGTGGGCCACGGCGCGGCTCGCGGCGGCCGGCGACGGGTATCCGGCGCCCAAGTGGGTCATCGAGAAGGCGCGGCGCACGTGGGCGCCCGGCCACCCCGAAGCGGAGTTGCTGGCGCGCTTCAGGCGTACGCGGCCCGAGGGCGTCACCGATGCGATCGCCTTGTTGCACGAGGTGCTCGCCTGCCCGGACGAGGTCGTCTCGGCCTTGGCGGCACCGAGCTGGTCGCTGGGGCAGGGTGTCCGCGTGGTGGACGGACAGGACGACGTCCACCTCGTCCTCGGCCGACGACGGATCGTGCGGCTCACGCCGGAGACTGCCGCAGCGTGCCGCGCCCTCGCCGCGTCCGGTGACTGGTCGACGGCGACCCGTCATGTGTCGGCGCAGCTCGGCGTGCCCGACGCGGTGGCGCGCATCGGACTCGTCCCGGGTATGCGTCGGCTCGTTGCCAGCGGTTTCATGACGGAGGTGTCCGATGCTGGAGCTTGAGGCGGAGCCGCTCACCGACTGGCTGCGCGGCCGTCGACGGTCCAGCCAGATCGACCAGCGGCTGATGAGCCTGCACTTCGACCTGGAAGGCGCCCGACGAGCAGGTCAGGCAGGCCTCCTGTGGTACACCCAGGAGCGCATGCTCCTCGTGGGGCTCCTGAGGTTCGCGGTCCGGACCGGAGCGCACGTCGCCACCCTCCCGGGGACGTTCGACGAGGGCATCGCCGCCCTGGACACCCTCGGCCTCGTCAACCCGCAGCTCGCCGACCGGGCATGGGCGCTGCTGGAGAGAACGGTGCCCGAGACCGCGGAGGAGCTCGAGACGGAGGTCCAGCGCACGCTGGGGTTCCTCCGTGACACGCTTGACGCCGGAGACGGTTCTCGCGCAGGAGCGACGCGCTCGTGGGCCGAGGGCGTCCGTGTCCTCCGGTCCGTCTCCTCGTCGATCGGGCTGGCCGCCGACGACGACTGGTACCTGGCGGAGCCGTCCGCCGTGGAGCTCGGTGACTGGTACGACCAGGTCCTCGCCCAGCTGGCCGGCGACCCGGCGCGCTGACAGGCGGACGGGTACCTAGCGGTACCCGTCCGCCTGCCGGGAGTAGAGGCGTCGGTAGACGCCGTCCGCGCGGCGCATCAGGTCCGCGTGGGAGCCGAGCTCGATCACGCCGCCGTGGTCGAGGACGACGACGAGATCGGTCATCTGCATCGTGGAGAAGCGGTGCGAGACCAGGACCGTCACGGCGCCCCTGCTCGCCCCGTGGGTGCGTGCGAGTGCCGCGAACGTCTCGAAGAGCTCGTGCTCGGCCTCCGCGTCGAGCGCTGCGGTCGGCTCGTCGAGGACCACCAGCAGCGGGTCCGGGCGCATCAGGCCGCGCGCGACGGCGATCTTCTGCCATTGCCCGCCGGAGAGCTCCACACCGTCGAACAGCCCGCCGAGCTGCGTCTCGATGCCGTCGTCCAAACGGGACACGAAGCCGTCGGCACCCGCTCGGTGCAGGGCGGCGTGCACCGGGGACGTCTCCTCGATCCGGTCGAGATCGCCCACCCCCACGGCCTCGCGCACCAGGAGGTTGAACCGGCAGTAGTCCTGGAAGGTGCCCGTGCAGCGCTGCGTCCACGCCGTCGGCTCGACCTCCGCGAGCGGCGTCCCGTCGATCTCCATGCACCCCGCGGTCGGCCGCTGGAGGCCGAGCAGCAACGACACGAGGGTGCTCTTACCGGCGCCGTTCACGCCCACGAGGCCGACCACCGAGCCGGCCGGCAGGTGGAGGTCGACGTGCGACAGGGCGTCCTGGTCGGCGCCCTCGTACCGGAAGCTCACGTCCCGGAGCCGGATCCCGTCCTCCAGTCGCTCGGGCGCGGACAGGCCGGTGACCGGCCGCCCGCGGTCGTACTCGAGCAGCCACTGGTAGGCCTCGACCACCGTGCTGCTCTCCGCGATGCGGCTCGCGTTGGAGACGGTCTGTGAGACCTGGTTGCGCAGGCGCGCCGCGACCGTCAGGACGAGCACCAGGTCACCGACGGTCGCGGACCCGTCCACGGCCATGTGGGCCACGGCGACCAGCGCGGCGGCGTACCCGATCGCGTAGCCGACCCATCCGCCGAGCTGCATCGCCGCGGCTCGGACGCGGCCGCGCATCTCCCGCGCGGCGGCCGCGTCCCACAGGGAGGAAGCGAGGGCGGACAGCTCGCCACCGTTCTGGGCGGCCCGGACCTCCTTTCCCGCGTCCGACGTCACGCAGAGCTCGTGGAGGCGCTGTTCGAGGCGCTTCGACTCGGCGACCTCCTGCAGCGACCGCTTCACGGACCGCTGGCTCGGTCCGACGACCATGAGCGGTGGCACGGCGAGGGCGGCGAGCAGCGCGAGCGCGGGGTGGATCCCCGCGAGCAGCCAGATGCTCAGGCCGAGACTCACGACCGACGTGACGACCTCGGCGAGTGACCACGTCGCGGCGGCGAGGACGTGCGTGCCGCGGCGCAGGAGCGAGAGCCGGTCGAGGAACGCCGGGTTCTGCAGGTGGGCGATGGTCGGGATGCGTGCGGTGCGCCGGAGGATGTCGTCGTTCAGCGCGATGTCGACGCTCTCGTTCAGGCTCGCGCGTTTGGTGCCCTGGATGCGGCCGCCGGCGACGGTGGCGACGTGCGCGGCCGCACCGAGGAGAGCGACACCGACGATGCTCGACGTGAATCCCATCCCCGCGTGGTCGACCAGCCATCGCTGGGACGTCGCGAGCAGGGCGACCGCGAAGGCCCGGCTGACAGTGATGCTGCTGGTCCACACGGTCGCTGCGGGGCCGGCGCGGTATGTCAGCGTGAGCAGATGCGCGAACACCCCCAGCCGGCCCCTCACGACGCGCTCCCGACGTCCTGGAAGCGTGAGGCCTGAAGGGTGAAGAGCGAGGCATAGGCGCCTCCGCGACGCATGAGCTCCTCGTGGGTCCCGTGCTCCGAGATGCGTCCGTGCTCGAGGACCGCGATCCGGTCGGCCCGGCGCACGCTCGAGAGCCGGTGCGAGACGAGCAGTGTCGCGACCGAGGTGGGCAGCTGGTCGAGCACGCTGTCGTTGAACTCGACCTCGGCGGCGGCGTCCAGGTGCGCGGTCGGTTCGTCGAGCACCAGGAGCCGCCGGCCGTGCTCCAGCGCGTACAGGGCCCGGGCGATGATGAGCCGCTGCCAGTGGCCCCCGGAGAGGTCGCTTCCGCCCGCGAAGCCCGTGCCGAGCGTCGACCCGTGACGGTCGATCTGCGTCAGCGCGTCGCCGGCCCCCGCGCGCTCGAGCGCCGCGCGGACCAGCCCGTGGTCGACGGGGCGTTCCGGGACGGAGAGGCGGACGTTCTCGGTCGCCGGCAGGGGGTAGCGGAGGAAGTCCTGGAACACGGCGACCACGTGTCGTCGCCAGGCGGTGTGGTCGATCGCGCGCAGGTCGGTGCCCCCCACGAGGATCCGGCCGTCGGTCGGCTCGTAGAGCCCGAGCAGGAGCTTGAGCAGTGTGGTCTTGCCGGCCCCGTTGCGCCCGACGAGTCCGAGGACCTCCCCCGGCCGCAGCGTGAGGTCGAGGTCGGCGAGCACCGGCGTGCTGGTGCCGCGGTAGGTGAAGCCGACGCCGTCGAACCGCACGGTCAGGTCGTCGTCCGAGGTGAGGTCGACCGGAAGGTTGGCAGCGGAGAGCGTGGTCTCGACGGGCCGCCCAGCGCGCACCCGTCCGTACGCGCGGACCGCGACCGTGCCGTACTCGATGGCGAACGCCTCCTGGCCCATCAGGCCCATCGCGAGGACGGCGATCCCGGCGACCATGACTGTCACCATCGTCGCCTGGTCCACGGCTCCGGAGCCGGCGTACCAGGCGGGCACGGCGAGCGCTGCGCCACAGGTCGCGAAGGCGAGCAGGACCACCGGGACCTGCTCCTTCAGCACCTCGTCCCGGTCGCTCCAGACCCGGGTCAGCCACGCGCGTGCCGCCGCGGTGCGCCGGTCGACGACCCAGTCGCCGATGCCGAACATCCGGATCTCCTTGGCCGCGGACGCATGCGTCGCCTGGTCGCTCCACCATCCGGTGCGCCGCTCACCGACGACGTTCTCGTCGTGCCCCTCGGAGAGCCCGAGCCACTGCTTGCGCACGACGGCGCGCACCACCATCGACCCGACGAGCAGGAAGAGCGCCAGAGGCACCGACATCCTCGCCACGATCGCAGCGGCGGCTATCGCGCCCGCGAAGCGGAACATCAGCCACACCTGCCCGACGACCGCTGCCCCCGGGGACTGGTTCCGGCCGCGCTCGGAGCTGAAGTCCGACGCACGCAGCAGCTCGGCCTGGTAGTCCGGGTCCTCGAGCTGCTCGAGCCCCCGGGGCTCCAGGGCGATCCTGCGCACGTCGGCGCGGATGTGCCCGTCGATCCGGCGGGCGATGTGCGTGTCGAGGACCTGGCAGGCGATCTCCGCCACCTGGCCGATCACGAGCAACGCGACCATCGCGACCAGCGGCGCCGTCATGACACTCAGGTCCCCGGAAGCGGCTGCCCTCTGCACCGCGGCCACCAGCGCGCCGGTGGCCGCGGCTGCCGCCACCGGAACGGCCACCTGGACCGTGTTCGCCACGATCAGGGCGACGAGCGGAAATACCCGCCCGCCTACGGGCAGCAGGAGGACCATGGCGTACCGGTCACGGGCGGTCTGGACGAGGCGCGCGAGGGCCGACGAACGGTCCCGCAGGAGGCCGCTCACAGCTGTGCCGCTACCGCGTGATCCGGTACCGGGTGCGTGGCGTCCGCGAGTACGTTCCTCGCGTCGGCGGCAGCGGAGCTGCTGATCTGGGCCGCCAGGTCCGAGTCGAAGCGGTACGGGTCGAACGACCAGCCGACGCGTACACGCCCGGCCTCGAGCAGCCCGTCCACGACCAACGGTGGCCGAGGCTCCAGGGCGTCCTCGCCGCCGGGTGCCGAGAACGGGGACGAGCTCACGATCCTCGCGGCGGCGGCGCTGCGCGCCTTCGAACGGTAGTTGAACAGCAGCACGGTCGCTCGCGCCGCCTCGTCCACGAGGGCCGGGCGCTGCCCGTCGGGGCGCAGCCAACGGACGAGACCCGGGGCGAGCGCCCGGTTGGGCTGCTCCGCGACCCGAGCCGCGAGGTCGGCGGCGTAGGCGCCGTGGCCCCGTCCGTCCCGGGGCTTGAGCTGGAAGAGTCCTGCAGTGGAGAAGAAGGCGACGGTCCGTCGCGCACCCGCGGGAAGGAGTGAGCGTCCGTCCGGACTCCGGAGCGTGCGCCCGTGCGTCATCGTCTTGACCCACACGGGGCCGTCCGCGGCCTCGGTGACCGCAGAGCCCACACCCGCCAGGAGCGCGAGCTCGGGGTCGTCGGGCCGTCCGGTCCCGGAGGCCCGGCCGACGTCTGCCAAGCCGTCGAGCGTGACGTCGTGGCTCCGGACGGTCCAGGTGTGGATCGCGGACGGGGAGCAAGGCAGCGCCGGCAGCGTCGCGGCCGGCTCGACGTCACGCGCCCAGATCTCGAGGTCGTCGTCCGCGAAGGTGTCGACGTACGTGTGGAACCCCGCGACGCACGCCTCCAACGTCTCGGCGCGCGGCGGCGGCGGGTCATCGCCGCGGAGGATCGCAGCGAGCGCCGTCTCGATGTCAGCGACGACCAGTCGGAGCGACTGCACGTCGGCGAGCAGGTGGTGCACGACCAGAAGCAGCCTGCACGGGTCCTCAGGGCCGCCCCTGAAGAGTGTGATGTCGACGAGGCGCCCGCTCTCCAGGTCGAGCGACGAGGCACGGATCTCGCCCCCCACCCGGATGATGAGCGCCTCGCGCTCCGAGGGCGGGACGTGTGCCACGTCGATGACACGGAAGGGCATCGGCTCGTCGCGGTCACGCAGATCCTGCTGCCAGCCGGAGGCCGTGCGCACGACCCGAGCGCGCAGGGACTCGTGCGCCTGCCACGCCGCCTCGACGGCGCGCCTCACCTGGTCGCCGGTGACGTCCGACGGCAGGTCGAGGAACCGTGCCAGGTTCCACCGGCTGGGAGAGACCATGGTGGTCGCCAGCTCGGCGAGGAACCATGCCTGGTTGGGCAGCAGTGGGATCAGCCTCGACGACATGATGGATGCGGCCCCCTCGCCTCCGGCACTACATGCTCGCCACACCCGAACGCCGGGGTGACGACCGCCTACCCTCGCGGAACGGGGCAGACGGTGCAATCCCGTCCACGAGGCGGACCGATCCGCGTCGTGTCGAGAGGGAGCGCAGGGAGAGGCCTGCTGCTCGTCAGCCGAGTGGTCGGGCCGTGAAAGCAGGAGCTCCCGGCAGGATCTCGTCCTGCCGGGAGCTGTCCGGACTGCTCGGCCTCGGTTGTCCCGAGACCCCGTGGTGCGCGAGGCGGGATTTGAACCCGCACGCCCTTTCGGACACTGGCACCTGAAGCCAGCGCGTCTGCCGTTCCGCCACTCGCGCGCGCTGCAGAAGGCTAGCACGACCCGGAGGGCGCCCAAGACCACGACCGCCCGCCGCAGTCGCTGCCAGGATGGCCCTCATGGCAGGGGAGAGCGCGCACGGCGACGGTCCGGTCCTGGTCACCGGAGGGACGGGGATGCTCGGGCGGGCGGTGGTCGCCGAGCTCGTCCGCGGGGGCCGCGCCGTGCGGGTGCTGAGCCGCCGGCCCGGGGAGAGCCGGGCGGGGGTCGAGCGTGTCGTCGCGGACCTGACGACGGGCGCCGGGGTCGACGACGCCGTCGCGGGAGCCGCCGCGATCGTGCACTGCGCGAGCGAGCCGCGCCGCCCGCAGCACGACGTGGCCGCCGCCGCGCACCTGCTGCTCGCGGCTCGTCGTGCCGCGACCCCGCACCTGGTCTTCATCTCGATCGTCGGCGTCGACGCGATCCCGTACTCCTACTACCGCGCCAAGCTCGAGGTCGAGCACCTCGTCGAGGTCGGCGGCGTGCCGTGGTCGATCCTGCGCGCGACGCAGTTCCACCAGTTCGTGCCTGTGCTGCTCGACCGGTTCACGGTCGGGGGCCTCACCGTCCTGCCGGCGGGGACGAGCCTGCAGCCGGTCGACGTCGACGAGGTCGCGGTGCGGCTCGTCGAGCTCGTCGAGGCGGGGCCGTCGGGGCGGGTCGCGGACCTGGGTGGGCCGGGGGTCGTCGACGCGCGCACCGCCTACCGGTCGGTCGCGGAGGCGCGGGGTCGGCGGCCGCGGAGCGTCAGCGTGCGGCTGCCGGGCCGCTCGTTCGCGGCGTTCCGCGCGGGCGCGCAGCTCACGCCTGAGCACGGCACGGGCCGTGGCACGTTCGACGAGGCGCTCGCCGACCTGCGCTGACCCGCGGGGCCGTCGTCAGGCGACGTGGCCCGTCCAGCGTGCGCCGTCCCAGTACGCACGGCGACCGTCGGGCGTCGGGTACCACCCCGGCGGCACCGCGTAGCCGGCCGCACCCGGCGCGGCGGACAGCACCCGGTGCGGCAGGCACGACCACACGAGCGCCCCGACCCACCCGGCGAACGTCCACCCCAGCAGCAGGGTGACCCAGAAGATCCCCCACCGGGCGGCCTTCCCGCGGGTCATCGCGATCGCGAACGGCAGCATGTAGAACCCGGTGAACGCCGCGAGCAGCCAGGACACCACGATGCCCGCGGTCGACGGCGTCACACGGTCGGTGATGGTTGCCGGCCACGCGCCGGGCGCGTAGGGCGCCACACCGGGCCGGACCACGTGGGCCTGCGGCACGTCGTCGTACGGCGTGACGTCGTACGCCGGGTACGCCGAGACGGTCGGCGACGACGAGCCTGCGGGGTGCGACGAGCCTGCGGGGTACGACGAGGCTGCCGGGTTCGGGCCGGAGGGGTACGACGAGACCGCGGGGTACTGCGCGGTCGGCGGCAGGTCGAGACCCGAGGCCGGCGGCGTCCCGTACGCCGGCGTCCCACCGCCCGCGGCCGGCGTGCCGTACGGCGAGGTCGCGGGCTCGTCGTACCGGCGCTCGTGCCCGTCGAAGTAGCGGTCGCCGTCGGTCCCCGACACGGCTCCTCCTCAGTCGCGTGACGTCAGGACGACCGGGCCGTCCTTGGTGAGCGCCACCGTGTGCTCGAAGTGTGCCGCGAGCGAGCCGTCGGCGGAACGGATCGTCCAGCCGTCGTCGTCGATCACGTACCCGCTGCCTCCGGCCATGAACCACGGCTCGATCGCGATGACGAGCCCGGCCTGCAGCTTCATGCCGCTGCGGCGGCGCCCGTCGTTGGGCACGTGCGGGTCCTCGTGCATCGTGCGGCCGACGCCGTGCCCGCCGAAGTCGGTGTTGATGCCGTACCCCGCTCGGTGGCCGACCTCGCCGATCGCGGCGGAGACGTCGCCCATGCGGCCGCCGACCTTCGCCGCCGCGATGCCCGCCGCGAGGGCGCGTTCGGTGGTCTCGATGAGCGCGGTCGCCTCGGGTGTCGTCGTGCCGATCTGGAACGTGATCGCGGAGTCCGCGACCCAGCCCTGCACCTGCGCGGCAAAGTCGATGGACAGCACGTCGCCGTCCTGCAGCACGTACGGCGACGGCAGGCCGTGCAGCGCGGCGTCGTTGACCGACGTGCACAGCACGCCGGGGTAGGGGATCGCGCCGAAGCTCGGGTGGTACCCCAGGTACACCGAGTGCGCGCCGGCGGCGTCGATCATCCGGTGCGCGTGGTCGTCGAGCTCCTGGAGCGTCGTCCCGACCTTCGCGACGTCGCGCAGCGAGGACAGGACCCCCGCGACGAACTTCCCGGCGGGACGCATGGCGGCCAGCTCGGCCGCGGTCTTCAGCATCACGCCCCCACCTTGCCACCTGCCCGCGCCGGACCCGCCGTCCCACCCTCGTCCGATCCCGCGATTCCTCGCGGTCTCCACCCCCGTACCCGGAGGAAGCGCGGGGTCGGGGTGGGGTCGGGGTGGGGGAGGGACGGGGTGGGGAGGGGACGGGGCGGGTGGTGGGGAAATAAAGGGTGCGGGGGGTGCGCGGGCGGGGTTAGCGTCGAGGCACACGGGAAGGAGGTGGTCGGAGACATGAAGTTTCTTCGGACGCGTGAGGTGACTGTCCGCTAGTCGCCCGAGTACTCGGACGGATTGTCGATCCGTTCGCAGAGCTCCGCCGGGTACTGGACCTCGGCAGGGCGGCGAGCGAATCCACGACAGTCACCGCAGCCCGTGGGAGCCGCGACCTCGTCCCTCGCGGCAGGGCCCCGACAGGGGTCCGGCCCACGGGCTGTTCCCTGCCCGCAGCCGCCCGCGACGGTGCCCCTCGCCCGGCCCCGGCTCGATCCCGGCGTCGCCGTGGCAGGAAGCGCGTCCCGTCTCGGCTCAGGGCAGGGTGACCGCGACCTCCTGGTCCGCGAAGCGCCCGTACGCGTCGAACCGCGCGAGCACCGCCGCGCGCTCGGCCGCCGAGAACGCACGCAGAGGGTGGACGCGCGCCTCGATCACGCCGTTCGTCACGCGTCGCTGCCACCACGCCGCGAGCTGCTCGTCGACGAGCACCACGTGCAGCGAGGCGTAGTCGGTGGGCCGTGACGCGCCGAGCCCGGCCGGGTCGGCCAGCGAGCGCGTCGTCGGGAACGAGCCGAACACCTCGTCGTACACCTGCAGCACGTCGACGACGGGCTCGTCCGACGAGGACGCCGCGTCACCAGCGAGGTCGTCGTCGTCCGACGACGGCACCCACCACAGCTCGTGCCCGTCGACCTCCACGCGCTCCACCGCGTCCCCCAGCGCGTCCAGAGCGCGGCGGACCTGCGTGAGCGTGAGCGTCGCCCACCACGCGACGTCCCGCACCGCGGCCGGCCCGTGCCCGACGAGGAAGCGGCGCACGAGCTCGACGAGCGCCGCGTCGCCCGTGAGCGCGACGCCGCCGGGCGCACGCTCGTCGGCCAGGGCGTACGTGTGCAGCGTGCCGCGCGCGCGTCCGCTCACGACGATCCCCGCGAGCTCGGCGTGGATCACGGCGAAGCCCACGGCCTCCGACCCGGCCTCGAACCCGTCGTCGGCCAGCGCCGCCGCGACCTCGGGCCGCGTGGGGTGCCGCCCCTCGGCGGTGAGCCGTTCGACGACCCGCGCGACGAGCACGTCCGTGCGCGCGAGCGTCTCGTCGTCCAGGCCGACGCGGCGGAACCCGGGCGCCGACGCGCGCAGCACGCGCGGCGACGTCAGCGCGAGCACCCACCGCAGGTCCTCGCGCGCGAGGAGGTGCCACGTGGGCCGCAGCGCGTGCGTGCGCAGCACCTCGCCGTCGTCGAGGGCGCGGCGCACGTCCTCGTCACCCGCCCGGGTGAGACGGCACCCGAGCGACCAGCGCGCGACGGGCAGCTCCTGACCCTGCACCGCGAGCAGCCCGGAGACGACCTCGGCGGGGTGGTCGAGCCGGCGTCCTCGCAGGTGCTGGGCGTGCAGGCGGCGGCGGACCACCTCGGCGGCGTGCATGACCGTCACGCTACGGGCGACGACCCACACACACCCTGCGCACGAACGCCCTGCTCCGCCCAGGTCCTCGGGGTACGGTGGGGAGGCGATCGGCACCCGCCTTTGGCAACGTCGCCCGCCGTCGCGGGCCCCCGAACAAGCAGGTGCTTCATCGCTTCTCCCTCTGTGACCACGTCCCCGACCACTGCGACCCCGGCTCTGCCCGAGGGCTTCCGCGCCACGGTCCGGCGGGACACCTCCTTCCCCCATCTCACGCACGCGTACACCGAGGTCGCCGCAAAGGTGCGGGACCGCGGGCTGCTGCGCCGCGCGTACGGGTTCTACGGCGGCGTCGGTGCCGTCATCGCCGCCGGGTTCGCCGGCGCGCTCGCCGGGTTCTTCCTGCTGGGCCACTCGTGGTTCCAGCTCCTGATCGCCGCGGGCCTGGGCGTCCTGCTCACGCAGACCGCGTTCCTCACGCACGAGGCCGCGCACAAGCAGGTGCTCGCGGGCGGCAAGGCCAACGACCGGCTCGCGCGCATCCTCGCGTGCGGCGTCGTCGGCGTGAGCCTGTCCTGGTGGAACAACAAGCACAACCGCCACCACGCCAACCCGAACAAGGTCGGCAAGGACCCGGACATCGACGTCGACACGATCTCCTTCCTCGAGGAGGACGCGGCCACGGCACGCGGCCTGCGGGCGCTCATCACGCGCCGCCAGGGCTGGCTGTTCTTCCCGCTGCTCACGCTCGAGGGCCTGAACCTGCACCGCCTGGGCTTCCAGCACCTGCTGGGCAAGGAGAAGGTCGAGCAGCGCTGGACCGAGCTCGGTCTGATCGTGCTGCGGTTCGCCGCGTTCTGGGTCCCGGTGTTCTGGTTCCTGCCGATCGGCATGGCGTTCGCGTTCGTCGGCGTGCAGCTCGCGGTGTTCGGCGTCTACATGGGGGCGTCGTTCGCGCCCAACCACAAGGGCATGCCGGTCATCTCGCGCGACTCGAAGCTCGACTTCTTCTCCAAGCAGGTCCGCACGTCGCGCAACGTGCGCGGCGGCTGGTGGGCCACGTCCCTCATGGGCGGCCTGAACTACCAGGTGGAGCACCACCTGTTCCCGTCGATGCCGCGCCCGCACCTCGCGAAGGCGCGTCTGCTGGTGCGCGAGCAGTGCCGCGCGCTCGACGTCCCGTACACGGAGACGTCGCTGTTCCGCTCGTACGCGATCGTCGTGCGCTACCTGAACGAGGTCGGCCTCGCGGCCCGCGACCCGTTCGAGTGCCACGTGGTCGCCAGGTTCCGCCGCGTCTGACGCCGTCCGGCGGTCGTCGTCCGCGAGGGTGCCGACGACGACCGCCGACCAGGCCCGGGCATGACGAAGGGGGCCGTACCCACACCGGGTACGGCCCCCTTCGCGCGCTCGAGTCAGAGCGGGCGGATGTTCTCCGCCTGCGGGCCCTTGGGGCCCTGCGTGACGTCGAACTCGACCTGCTGGTTCTCCTCGAGGGTGCGGAAGCCCTGCGTCGCGATCGCGCTGTAGTGCGCGAACACGTCAGCGGAACCGTCGGACGGGGCGATGAAGCCGTAGCCCTTCTCCGCGTTGAACCACTTCACCGTTCCGGTGGCCATGATGTCTCTTCTCGTTCGAGGGGCGCGGCCGCGGGCGCGACCTCGCTCGCCGCGCCCCGACGGGCACGGACGTGTGTGGGCGCGTGCTCGGTGAGCACGCGGGTGGGGACGGGCCGCACGACCGGGCACGAGCAGCACGTCGGCTGCGGCCCAGGTGGCGACGACGCCGAGCGGCCCCGTGTAGCGGTCGCTGACGCGCAGACCGTCGACGGTCCGCTGGGCGAGGCCCGCGTACTCGTCGTCGACGGTGGCGACCCAGAGGTCCTCGTCGGCCTGGCGCCAGCGAGGCGCGGCGGGCCGGGAACCTGTCCGGGACAGGGGATGAAGACTGGTGAAGATGCTGACTACTCTCGCATCCCGCCGAGGCGGGATGGGTGAATCTCGTGAATCGGTGACGGCGGGTGCCGTCCGGGCTCGCGGTCCTGCTTCGATGCTGAACCGAAGAGCGCAGCGGGCAGGTGCCCGCGACATGAACGCAGGTGAAGCGTACACGACCGCCCGTGACCAGGCACAGGGCGATCCGCGTCACCCTCACGGGCGAGGGCGTCCAGGACCTGGGTCATCAGCGCGTCGTGCCTGCTCAGGACTAGGATCGACCAGTTGTGTCGGCGTCGCGATGGCGGGACGAGGAGGTCAGTCGTGCGGGTCACCAGTGCCGATGTCGCCCGCGAGAGCGGGGTGTCGCGCACCACCGTGAGCTACGTGCTCAACGCGAAGCAGGGCGTGGTCATCACCGACGCCACCCGGCAGCGCGTGCTCGACGCGGCGGCGCGGCTCGGCTACACGCCGTCGGCCGCGGCGCGGGCCCTGCGCTCGGGGCGCAGCGACCTGGTGCTGTGCGTGCTGCCCGACTGGACGGTCGGCCCGCTGCTGGACTCGCTGATCGACCACGTGACCACGTCGCTGCACCAGCACGGTCTGTCGGTGCTCGTGCACATCAGCCGGGGGACGCGGCCGCTCGACGACCTGTGGCGCGCCGTGACGCCGTGCGCGGTGCTGGGGCTGCTGCCGTTCGGGGAGGCCGAGGCGCGCGCGATGACGCGGGCGGGGATCGTCGTCGTGGACGCCGCGCTCGACGAGGACCCGCACCCGCAGACGTTCTCCGTTCCGCAGTCGGCGATCGGCCAGCTCCAGGTGGACCACCTGGTGCAGCGCGGTCACCGTGCGCTCGGGTACGCGGCCACGGCGGACGAGCGCCTGACGGCGTTCGCGCAGCGGCGCATCGCGGGCGTGCGCGCGGCGTGCGAGCGGCTGGGGCTGCCGGAGCCGCACGTCGCCGAGGTCGACCTGACGGTCGAGTCCGCGGCCGCGGCGCTCGCTCGGTGGCGTGAGGGCGACGAGCCCGTGACGGCCGTCGCCGCGTACAACGACGAGGTGGCGCTCGCGGTCCTGGCCGCGGCGCACGGCCTGGGGCTGCGCGTGCCGGAGGACCTCGCGGTCATCGGCGTGGACGACATCCCGGTCGCGCGGCTGGCGACCCCCGCCCTGACCACCGTGTGGCAGGCGATCGACGCGCAGGCGGACTACCTGGCCGAGGCGGTGCTCGCCGCGCTGGACCCGTCGCGTCCGCGCCCGACGCGGCCGGACGACGTGTTCCACGTCGTGCAGCGCGCGTCGACCTGACGCGCACGCTCGTCGGGACGACGAGCCGAGGGCGACGAGCCGACGACGAAGAGCCGGCGCACGACGCCCGAGGTGCGACGTGCAGCGGGGCCCGGCCGGGTGCGATCGGCCGGGCCCCGCTGTCTCACCGCCGTCCCGTTCCCCCCGTCGGCGGCGGTCGTGCTCACCCGAAGGTGAGCCAGTTGACGTTCACGAAGTTCGCCGGCTGACCGGAGTCGAACGTGATGTAGACGGTGTGCTTGCCGGTGGTCCCGACGATGTTCGCCGGGACGGTCCGCCACTGCTGCCAGCCGCCGGTGTTCGCGATCGCGAAGCTGCCGATCGGCGCGGCGGTCAGCGAGTCGAGCCGCACCTGCACGAGGCCGCTGGCCCCGCCCTCGGCACCGGACGCGACGCGCGCGATGAACTGCGTGCGCGGCGTGCTGCCGAAGTCCACGCCGTCGAACCGCAGCCAGTCGCCGTTCGCGATCCAGCCGACGTTCTCCCCGCCGTCCACGTCGGACGTGGCCTGCGTGTCGACGCCCGAGGCCGCGCTGTACGCCTCGGCCTGGATGCGCGACGTCGCCGGGATGCCCGTGCCGGTGGTCGGCGTGGGGCTCGGGGTCGGCGTCGGGCTCGTCGTGGGCGTGGGCGTGGGCGTGGGCGTGGGTGTCGGCGTGGCCGTGGGAGTCGGCGTCGGGGTGACCGTCGGCGTCGGGGTCGGCGTGGGGTTCGTCGTCGAGCCGTCGCCCGTCGTCGCGGCCACCGAACGGGCCGGGACGGCGAGCGTGACGCCGTCGGAGAACCGCACGGTGGTGGCCGAGCCGCTCATGTTCGCGGCCTGGTAGGTGCGCACGCCGTTCTTGAGGAACACCGCGTGCAGCGGGGTGTTCGCCGTGACGGACCGGTCGACCGTCCCGAGACCCGCGAGGCTCTTCAGCCAGTAGAACGTGTGCGCCCGGGACTCGCCCTCCTCGACGGGGTACGACAAGGCCTGCGCGCGGAACTGCGACAGCGCCTTCGGGGCGTCGGCCAGGGCCTGGAACTCCCAGATGATGTCCTGCCACACCGTGGCGGGCCCGCCGTTGTTGCGTTCGAGCTCGGCGATGTTCCGCGTGATGTACGCCGGGTCGTAGCCCAGGTACAGGTGGCCGGCCGTCGAGGGCAGCAGGTTGATGCCCTGGATCATCTCGGGCTCGGCGGAGAACCACGTGGCGTACGCACCGCCGTCGCCCCAGACCATGCCGACCGTGGAGTGGCCGAACGCGGCGGGGAACGCCTCGTCGTCGTCGTCGAACCAGTAGTTCTCGATCGCGGACGCCTGCGTCGTGTACAGGTAGATGCCCAGGTCGCGCACGGCGGTGTTGCCCGTGGCCTGGCCCCACTGGATGAGGCCGGACGCGAAGTTCATGCCCTCCGACGACGACTCCTGGTTGTTGCCCGCGCCGAACGCACCGTGCCCGGACGCCCAGTCGTGGCCCGCGTAGATGTCGAAGTCACGCAGGAACGGGAAGCGGGTGTCGCTGCGGTCCCAGTTCGCCGCGTCCTTGATGACGGTGTTCACCATCGAGCCGTACGCCGAGCTCGCGGCCCACGACGGATCGAACTGCGCGACGGTCGCGGCCCCGACGACGTAGTAGCCGTAGTGGAAGTGGTGGTCGTTGAGGTCGACGTCCGAGCCGTAGGAGGCGGGGTAGCCGATGAGGGTGCCCCACTGCGAGTCGTACGCGAACAGGCGCTGCGTCTCGCCGGGCGACGCGGTCATCCAGTCGGTCAGGCGTGCCTTGACCTTGGACAGCAGCGCGTCGCGCGCGGACGTGTTGCCCGTGAGGTTCGCGATCTGGATGACCTGCGTGGCGCGGCCGATGGCCTTGCCGGTCCAGTACGTGTCCTCGCCGAAGCCCGCGAACGGGTCCTTCGAGGCGACGTCGTTCACGTAGCCGTTGAGCTGGGTGAGGTCCGCGCCCGACGAGAAGCCCGTGTTGGCCAGCTGCGGCAGGACGCCGTTGAACGCGGTGACCGTGCGGAACTGCGACGCCCCGACGACGACGCGCATCGGGCCGCGCGGCGAGACGTAGGAGTAGCTGCTCGGCGTGACGCCCGTGAGGTTGTCGCGCTGGTGCGGGTAGAGCGCGAAGACGGTGCCCGTGCCGGAGCCCTGCTTCGCGGTCGTCGTGAACGCGTACGTCGCGGTCATCTTCGCCGAGGCCTCGTCGTACGACCAGGAGACCTTGGTGCCCGTGACGTGGTTGTGCGCGTACGGCGCGTACGCGGCGAGCGCGGCGGCGCGGCCGGACGCGCTGCCCGTGGACGGCAGCACCGCCACGGAGAAGAAGTCACGGTTGTAGAGCGACGAGCGGATCGAGGTGCCGGAGACCGTCCACGTCGAGCCGGTGGGCGCGTACGCGGCGTAGTCGTGGCCGTTGACCGTGAAGCCGATCGCGCCGCCGGTGTTGCTCCACACCGTGGGGGTGCCGTTGGTCGTCAGGGTCGCGTCGCCCGAGCCGGTCTTCGTCGCGTACACGAACGGCAGGCCGTGCCCGAACGTGGTGCGCAGGCTGCTCGAGCCGTTGCTCCACAGCTCGCTGACGGTCCAGTCGGAGTAGCCGTCGACCTTGCCGTCGGCGCTCAGGCCGGCGACGCCGATGCGCACGTCCTCGGCGTAGGAGTAGTGGTACTCGGAGACGCCCGTGGCCGTGCCGGAGATCGACGGGGTCGTCGGGTAGCTCACGCCCAGGCCGTCGGTGAACGCCTGGAACACCGCGGGGTGGGCCGCGAGCGCCGCGGAGACCGCGGAGCAGTCGAACTTGCGCCACAGCAGCGACGTCCACCAGTCGTTCGTCGGGATCGCGCCCGACGGGAAGCTCGACGTGACGTGCGCGCGCGGGTTGGTGATGGGCCGGTCGTTGCACTCGGTGGGCACCGCGCCGCCGGCGGGGGTGCTGTCGGCGTAGCTGCCCGACCCGACGGTCGCGGCCTGCGCGCGGTCGGGGGCGAGCGCGACGGCCTGGAGCAGCGACACGACGAGGGCGGCGGCTGCGGCGAGCGCGACGACCGTGCGGCGGGTCGGCAGGGCTCGCTGGTCCGGCGCGGGGCGCGGCACCCCGGTCCGTGACGGGTGGGCGAGGGGAGGCATCCGGTCATCTCCGTTCTCGGCTGCCCCGCCAGGGGGGCATCGGGCAGCGCGGGTCACCGGCGACCGCGGCGGGACGCCGGACGGGGCAGTGCCAGGGCGTCGTCGCCCGGGAGCTGCCCGCACAAGGAAGCGGCGGTGAGGGTGGGTCACCGTGGTGCGGCACGAGTGGTGGACGGCTCCACGTCGAGGCGTCCGAGCCCCCGGGGAAATGTCCGTTGACTCGTGTCACCAGTGCTGTGTCCAGGGTGCGGCCGGGTGAACTCAAAGTCAAGCCAGGGTGAAATCGCAGGCCAGAGCGCCACCCGTCTGGGGGAGGATGAGGCGTGACCTATCGCGTGATGACCGTGTGCACGGGCAACATCTGCCGCTCACCCATGGCCGAGATCGTGCTGCGGGACCGGCTCGAGGCCGCCGGCCTGGGCGACCTCGTCGTCGTCGACTCCTCCGGCGTGTCCGACGAGGAGCACGGCAACCCCGTCGACCGTCGCGCCCGCTCCGTGCTCGCCGCCCACGGCTACCCGACCGGCGACGGCCACCGCGCGCACCGCATCACCGCGAGCGAGCTCACCTCCCGCGACCTGATCCTGCCCGCGACCGCGCAGCACGCCCGCGCGCTGCGCCGGCTCGCCCCCGCCGAGGTCGCCGACCGCATCGTCTTGCTCCGGCGCTTCGACCCCGCCGCGCCCGTCGTCGCACCCGGGGAGCCCGAGCACGTCCTCGACATCGACGACCCCTGGTACGGCGGCATGCAGGACTTCGAGGACTGCCTCGCGCAGATCGAGGCCGCCGCCGACGGCGTCGTCGCCCACGTCCGCGCGGCCCTGGCGACGTCCACCCCCTGACCACCGCGCGGCCCACCGGGGTGCGCAGGGGCGCCGGCGGGCAGGATGGGGGTGTGAAGGTTGCCACCCGGGCCCACGTCCCCCCGTTCGCGGTCATGGAGATCATCGCCGCGGCCAACGCGCGCCGCGCCGCGGGCGAGCACGTGCTCAACCTGTGCGCGGGCGAACCGGCCACGGGAGCGTCCGACGTGGTGCGCCGGCGCGCCGTCGAGCTGCTGACCTCCGGCGACCTCGGCTACACCGAGGCGCTCGGCGCCCCCGGGCTGCGCGCCGCGATCGCCGCGCACTACGGCGACTGGTACGGCGTGGACCTCGACCCCGCGCGGATCGCCGTGACCACGGGCTCGTCGGGCGGGTTCATGCTGACGTTCCTCGCGGCGTTCGACGTGGGCGACCGCGTCGCGCTCGCCCGCCCCGGGTACCCCGCGTACACGAACATCCTCGCGGCGCTCGGGTGCGAGGTCGTCGAGCTGCCCGCCGGCCCCACGACGCGGTTCCAGCCGACCGTCGCGATGCTCGAGGAGGCGCACGCGGTCCGCCCGCTCGACGGGCTCGTCGTCGCGTCGCCCGCCAACCCGACCGGAACGATGATCGAGGCCGCCGAGCTCGAGGCGCTCGCGCAGTGGTGCGGCGCGCACGGCGTGCGCCTCGTGAGCGACGAGATCTACCACGGCATCACGTACACCGACGCCGAGGTCGCGACCGCCGCGCGCAACCTGGACGCCGGCGCGGTCGTCGTGAACTCGTTCTCCAAGTACTGGGCGATGACCGGCTGGCGGCTCGGGTGGCTCGTCCTGCCCGACGACCTCGTCGCACCCGTCGACGCGCTCGCGGGCAACGTCGCGCTGTGCCCGCCCGCGCTCGCGCAGCACGCGGGTGTCGCCGCGTTCTCGCCCGACGGCATGGCCGCCGCGCGCGAGAACGTCGAACGCTACGCGGGATCACGCGCCCTCCTGCTGGAGCGGCTGCCCGAGCTCGGGTGGACGCACGTCGCCCCCGCCGACGGCGCGTTCTACCTGTACGGCGACGTGTCCGCGTCGGGCCTCGACTCCGTGACGTGGTGCGCGCGGCTGCTCGACGAGGCCGGCGTCGCGCTCACGCCCGGCACGGACTTCGACCCCGTGGACGGGTCCCGGTACGTGCGGCTGTCGTTCGCGTCGTCGCCCGACGTGGTGCGCGAGGCGGTCGACCGGATCGTCGCCTGGCAGCGCACGCTCTGACTCCCTCCGACGCGACCGTGCACGATCTCGGACGAACCGGGCACCGTTGCGTCGGTTCGCTCGTTGGGGTGAGGTCAGGCACCCGAACCCCGAGGAGCGCGCCATGAAGTGCCCCGTCGACCAGGCCGAGCTCGTGATGTCCGAGCGGCAGGGCGTCGAGATCGACTACTGCCCGACCTGCCGCGGCGTGTGGCTCGACCGCGGCGAGCTGGACAAGATCCTCGACCGCGCGGCCGCCCAGGCCGTCCCCGGGGCCGCGCCGACGACCGCCGCGCCCGCGCCCGTGTACGGCACGCCTCCGCAGGACGCCCGCCCGTCCCGGTACGACGAGCCCCGGTACGACGAGCGCCGGCACGACGAGCCCCGGTACGACGAGCGCCGCGACGACGACCGCGCACGCTACGGCTCGTCGTACGACCCCCGCTACGGCGACCCGCGCTACCGCCGCAAGAAGAAGCGCGACTCGTGGCTGGGCGACCTCCTCGACTTCGACTGACCCGCGGCCCCCGATTTTCACCGCCCGGTCGGCAGGGCGCCCGCCGCGGGCGGGGACGTAGGTTGGGCGGGTGCGGATCGAGGCGCTCGTGGAGCCGGTGGCGGAGCTCGACGACGAGCAGCGGGTGCGCAGCGCCCGGCACCTGCTGCTGCCGGGCATCGGCCTGACCGGGCAGCGGCGGCTGCGGTCCGCGCGCGTGTGCGTGGTCGGCGCGGGCGGGCTCGGTGCGCCGGTGCTGCAGTACCTCGCCGCGGCGGGCGTCGGGACGCTGGGGATCGTGGACGACGACGTCGTCGACCTGACGAACCTGCAGCGCCAGGTCGTCCACGGCTCGCCGGACGTCGGCCGTCGCAAGGTCGACTCGGCGCGCGACGCGGTCGCGGCGATCGACCCGAGCGTCGTCGTCGTGGCGCACGACGTGCGCCTCACGCGCGAGACCGCCGCGGACGTGCTCGCGGGCTACGACGTGGTGGTCGACGGGACCGACAACTTCCCGACGCGCTACCTGGTCTCCGACACCGCCGCCGCGCTCGGCGTGCCCGTGGTGTGGGGGTCGGTGCTGCGGTTCGACGCGCAGGTCAGCGTGTTCTGGTCCGCGGCGCCCGGTGGCGGGGTGACGCTGCGCGACCTGTTCCCGCGCGAGCCCGCGCCCGACGAGGTGCCGTCGTGCGCCGAGGCCGGCGTGCTCGGTGCGCTGTGCGGGCAGGTCGGGTCGCTCATGGCGACCGAGGTCGTCAAGCTCGTGTGCGGCGTGGGGGAGCCGCTGCTGGGGCGCGTGCTGGTGCTCGACGCGCTGCGCGCGCGCTGGTCGCAGGTGCCGCTCGCCCCCCACCCGGAGCCTGCGGGCGTCGCCACCCGCCCGGAGACGGATGCTGTGCCGGAGCCCGGCGCGCCCGCGGGTCCCGTGCCGCCCGACGACGTCCCGACCGTCAGCGCCGACGCCCTCGCCGCGCGCCTCGCGGACCCGGCCGACCCGGTCGTCGTCGTGGACGTGCGCGAGCCGCACGAGCTCGAGGCCCTGCCGTTCCCGGGCGCCGCGCACGTGCCGCTGGCCCGCGTGCTCGACGGGTCGGCGCTGCGCGCGTGGGAGCACGGCGACGACGTCGTCGTCGTGTGCCACGCGGGCGCGCGCTCGCACGCCGCCGCGCAGGTGCTGCGCGCCGCGGGGGTCGACGCCGCGAACCTCGCGGGCGGGATCGTCGCCTGGCGGGCACGGACACCCGCCTGACCTGCGCGATGGCAGGATCGGGCGACGACGACAGGGAGGGCATCGTGCGAGGTCTCGACGAGCACCGCGCGGCCGCGCTCGCGCTCGCGGCGCCCCTGCCGCCCGTGCTGGTGCCGCTGCTCGAGGCGCTCGGCCAGGTGCTCGCGCAGGACGTGACCACCGACGGCCCGCTGCCGCGCTGGGACAACTCCGCGATGGACGGCTACGCGGTGCGCGCGGCGGACGTCGCCGCGGCCACCGCCGAGAGCCCGGTCGCGCTGCGCGTCGTCGGGGACGTCGCGGCGGGGTCCGACGACGAGCCCGCGGTCACGCCCGGCACCGCGGTGCGGATCATGACCGGTGCCCCCGTGCCCCCGGGCGCGGACGCCGTGGTGCCCGTCGAGCTCACCGCGCCGCGCGCCGGCGGGCAGGCCGCGGGCGACCACGCGTGGGCGACGACCGGCGGCGAGGTCGAGGTCCGCGCGGCCGTCACCCCGGGTCAGCACGTGCGCCGCGCGGGGGAGGACGCCGCCGCGGGCGACGTCGTGCTGCGGGCGGGCGACGTCGTCGGACCCGCGCACGTGGCTGCCGCCGCGTCGGTCGGCCGCGCGACGCTCGTCGTGCACCGCCGCCCGCGCATCGCCGTCGTGTCGACCGGCGACGAGCTCGTGCCGCCCGGGTCGCCGCTGCGGCGCGGCCAGATCCCGGACTCCAACTCGTGGCTGCTCGCCGCCGCGGTGCAGGACGCGGGCGCCGACGCGCTGCGCCTCGGCCCCGTGGGCGACGACCCGGCCGCGCTGCGCCGCCTCCTGCACGAGCTCGACGCGGGCGGGCACGGCACCGTCGACGGCGTCGTGACGTCCGGCGGGGTCAGCGCGGGCGCGTTCGACGTGGTCAAGGCCGCGCTGGCCGACGAGCCCGGCGTCCAGCTCGTGCCCGTCGCCGTGCAGCCCGGCAAGCCGCAGGGGCTCGGCCGGCTGCCGTCCGGCACGCCGGTGTGGACGCTGCCCGGCAACCCGGTGAGCGCGTTCGCGTCGTTCGAGATGTTCGTGCGGCCCGCCGTGCGGCGCATGCTCGGCGCCGAACCCGAGCGCCCGCGCGTCGCCGCCGTCGCCGACGAGGGCTGGCGCACGCCGCCCGGCCGCGCGCAGCTCATGCCCGTGCGCCGCGTCCCGACCAGGGACACCGGCACCGGTGCCGACGTCCACGTGCGTCGCGCCACCGCGCGCGGCTCCGGCTCGCACCTCGTCGCGCGGCTCGCCGTCGCCGACGGCCTGGCCGTCATCCCCGCCGACGTGGACGAGGTCCGCGCCGGCGACACCCTGGAGGTCCTCTGGACATGACCGACCCCACCCAGCCGCCCACCCAGCCGCTCACGCAGCCGCTCACGCACCTCGACGCGCGCGGGCAGGCCCGCATGGTCGACGTCACCGCGAAGCAGCCGACCATCCGCTCCGCGACCGCCACGGGGCTGGTCGCGTGCCCGCCCGCCGTGGTCGCCGCGCTGCGCGACGAGTCCTTGCCCAAGGGCGACGTGCTCGCGGTCGCGCGGATCGCGGGCATCGCCGCCGCCAAGCGCACCCCCGAGCTGCTGCCGCTCGCGCACGTCATCGGCGTGCACGGGGCGGTCGTGGACCTCGTCGTCGACGACGACGGCGTGCGCATCATCGCGACCGTGCGCACCGCCGACCGCACGGGGGTCGAGATGGAGGCGCTCACCGCCGTGTCGGTGGCGGCGCTCGCGGTGGTCGACATGGTCAAGGGGCTCGACAAGTCCGTGCACATCGCGGACGTGCGGCTCGAGGCGAAGACGGGCGGCAAGTCGGGTGACTGGCACCGCAACCCCTGACGCCGCGAGCCCTGACGCCGCGAGCCCTGACGCCGCGAGCCCTGACGCCGCGAGCCTTGACGTCGCGAGCCCTGACGCCGTCGGCGTCCGGCCCGACGCGGACGCCACGGGTCCCGACGAGCGTGCCGTGGTCTTCGACGCGGTCGTGCTGGCGGGTGGCGCTGCACGACGACTGGGTGGAGAGCGGCCCGGGGACGTGAAACCGGGGCTCGTCGTCGCGGGGCTGCCGCTGGTCGACCACGCGCTCGCGGCGGTCGCCGGTGCCCGCCGGCGGGTGCTCGTCGCACCGCCCGAGCTCGCGCGACCGGGCGTGGCGACGACCCTGGAGGACCCGCCGCTGGGCGGTCCGGTCGCGGGGCTGGCCGCGGGCCTCGCACTGCTGACGGAGCCGGGCGACGACTCCGGCCGGGACCCGCGCCGCGAGCGGGGCGACGAGCCGGGTGACGGGCGCGCCGCGGTCGTCGTCGTGCTCGCGTGCGACGTGCCGCGCGCGGGGGAGGTGGTGGACGCGCTGGTGGCGGCCGCGTGCCGGCCGGGCGTGGACGGCGCGCGGCTCGTGGACGACGAGGGCGCGCCGCAGCACCTGGTCGCGGCCTATCGCCGGGACGCGCTCGACTCGGCGGTCGCGGCGCTCGGCCCCGGCACGCACGGCGCGTCCGTGCGCCGCCTGGTCGCGGACCTCACGCTGGTCGACGTGCCCGACCCGGGCGGCGCCTCCGCGGACGCCGACACCTGGCCGTCGGTCCGCGCCCTGTCCGCCGCGCTCACGGCTCGGAGGGCGACGCCGTCGGACACAGGCTCGTCGGCCGCGCGCTCGTCGGACGCCCGCTCGTCGGACACCGCCGGGCGTGCCGCCGAGACGCCCGCGGGTGGGACGATCGAGGCCGAGCACGCCGACCACGCCGCCGACCACGGACGGAGCCCGTCATGACCGACCCTCGCCGCGCCCCCGGCGCCGACCTGCCGCTGTGGGTCGAGCACCTCACGTCCCGCCTCGGCGTGGACCCGGCGCTCGTCGACGTGGACCGCATCCTCGACCTGTCGAGCGGGGTGGCGCACTCGGTCGCGCGCCCGGCGGTGCCGGTGTCGATGTTCGTCGCGGGCCTCGCGGCTGCGGGTCGCTCGCCCGACGAGATCGCGGCGCTGCTCGCGGAGGTCGACGAGGCCGCCGCGGCGTGGGACGTGCCGTGATCACCGTCCGCTACTTCGCGGCCGCCGCGGAGGCCGCGGGGGTCGACGCGGAACAGGTGCCCGCCGGCTCGGGCGCCGCGGTGCGCGCCGACCTGCTGGCGCGTCATCCCGCGCTGGCGCCGGTGCTCGACCGGTGCGCGCTGCTCGCCGACGGCCGCCGCCTCGAGGCGTCCGACGAGGTCGCGGCGGGGGTGACGCTCGACGTCCTGCCCCCGTTCGCGGGCGGCTGACGAACCGGCCGCGCCCGCCGCGCGTGCGGCTGGCCGGCTGGGTCAGCCGCCGATCGCGCTCATCGGGCGGCGCGGCTGCAGGAACGTCGGGTCGTCGATGTCGTGGCCGGCCTTCTTGCCGGCCAGGCACGTGCGGTACGCGGCGGCGAGGCCCTCGTCGACGCTCTCCGCGGGCTCGTCGGACCGCAGGACCTCGCGCGTGTCGACCTCGGACTGCGAGAACAGGCACGCGCGCAGCTGCCCGTCCGCGGTGAGGCGCAGCCGGTCGCACGCGCCGCAGAACGGCGCGGACACCGACGCGATGACGCCGACGGTGGCCGGCCCGCCGTCGACGGTCCACAGCTCGGCGGGCGCGGCGCCGCGGCCCGGGACCTCCTCGAGCCGGAACGCTCCCCGCAGGCGCTCGAGGATCTCGGTCTGCGTGACCATCTCCTTGCGGTCCCACGTGTGCCCGCCGTCGAGCGGCATCTGCTCGATGAACCGCATCTGGTAGCCGCGCTCCACGGCGAACCGCGTGAGTGCGACGACCTCGTCGTCGTTGACGCCGCGCATCGCGACGGCGTTGATCTTCACGGGGTGCAGCCCGGCGGCGTCGGCGGCCGCGATGCCGGCGAGCGTCTCGACGAGCTTGTCGCGGCGCGTGAGCTCGAGGAACCGCGCGCGGTCGAGCGTGTCGAGGCTGACGTTGACGCGGCGCAGTCCCGCGTCGCGCAGGGGAGTGGCGAGCGCGGGCAGCCGCAGCGCGTTGGTGGTGAGGGAGACCTCGACGGGTGCGCCGTCGGGCGTGGTCATCGCGGCGAGGCGGCGCACGACGTCGACCACGTCGACCCGCAGCAGCGGCTCGCCGCCGGTCAGCCGGATCTCCCGGATCCCGAGCTCGACGCCGACGCGCGCGACGCGCACGATCTCGTCGGTCGACAGCATCGTCGAGCGGGCGAGCCACGGGACGCCCTCGGCGGGCATGCAGTACGTGCAGCGCAGCGAGCAGCGGTCGGTCAGGGAGATGCGCAGGTCGTGGTGCGCGCGGCCGAACCGGTCGACGAGCTGCCCGCTCGTCGTCGTCCCGCCGGTCTCGGCGGCCCCGCCGCTCACAGCCCGACCCAGTGGTGCGTGCCGTTCGCGAGCAGCTCGCGCTTCCAGACGGGCAGCTCGGCCTTGACGGTCTCGACGAGCCGGCGGCACGCGTCGAACGCCTCGGCCCGGTGCGCGGCGGCGACGGCGACGACGATCGCGGCCTCGCCCACGCGCAGGTGCCCGACCCGGTGGCTCACGGCCACGCCGAGCACGTCGTCGTCCGCGGCCACCTCGTCGGCGATCCGTCGCAGGACCGCCTCCGCGTCCGGGTGGGCGCTGTACTCGAGCCCGACGACCTCGCCCGTGACCGACGGGTCGTGGTCGCGGACCAGCCCGACGAACGTCGCGACGGCGCCGGCGCGGGGGCTCTCGACATGTTCCACGTGAAACAGCAGGTCAAGGGGGGTGTCGCAGATCCGCGTGATCATCAGTGATCACCGCCCTCGACCTGGCTGAGCAGGTGCGGCAGGAGCGGGAGCAGGACGCCGAGCCCCTCGCGCACGCCGCCGGGGGAGCCGGGCAGGTTGGCCACGACGACCCCGCCCGCGGTGACGCCGACGAGCCCGCGGCTGAGCACCGCGGTGGGCACGTCCGACGAGCGCCGCAGCAGCTCGGGGAGGCCGGGCAGCTCCTTGGCGAGCAGGGGGCGGGTGCCCTCGGGCGTCTCGTCGCGCGGTCCCACGCCCGTGCCGCCGGACGTGACGACGAGCCGCGCGCCGCCCGCCATCGCGTCCTCGAGCGCCCCGCGCACCGACGCCGCCCCGTCCGGCACGACCGCCGCGTCCGGCACGTCGAAGCCCGCGTCGCGCAGCGCCGCGACCGCCGCGGGGCCCGACCGGTCCTCGCGCGCGCCGGCCGCGCTCCGGTCCGAGACCACGACCACCGCGGCCCGCACGGGAGCCGCCGCACCGGCGCTCGTCGCGCTCGGCCCCTCGGGGTGCAGGCTCACCGCGCCAGGCTAACCACGCCTCGTCCGGATCTGCCCACCGTCTCGCCGTGGGAAACCCCGCACCGGGTGCTGCGGTGGGTGGGGGAGCCGGTAGCCTGGGGCGGTAGGTCAACTGAACATGCTGCTCGAACCGTGGCGGGAGAGTCCCGCGAAGCGGGCGCCGAAGGAGCAACCCTCCCCGGGAATCTCTCAGGCCCCCTGTACCGCCACGGCGAGGCAACTCTGGAAAGCGGCCACCCGCGCGGTGGCCCACCGACGGTGCAAGCCGGCGCGCCCCGGGCTGGGTTCAACGGCCAAGGCGGACCGGCAAAACTCTCAGGTCGTCGTACGCGGCGGATGACAGAGCGGGGAGCCCACCGCCCGTCCCGGCCGACGCCGGGCGACCCCCGGAGCAGCCCGTGTCGAAGTCCAGCCACCAGCCGCCGGTCCCCCTCGGATCGGCCCCCGCCGCGCGTGAGTTCGCCGACCGTCACGTCGGTCCGCGCGGCACCGAGGTCGACCGGATGCTCGCCGCCGTCGGGTACGAGCGGCTCGACGACCTCATCGACGCGGCCGTCCCGGCGTCGATCCGCACGGGCCGCCCGCTGGACCTGCCCGAGGCGCTGGGCGAGGCCGAGGTGCAGACGGCGCTGCGACGCATCGCGGACCGGAACCGCGTGCTGCGCCCGATGATCGGCCAGGGCTACTACGGCACGACGACGCCACCGGTGATCCGCCGCAACGTGCTGGAGTCCCCGGCCTGGTACACGGCGTACACGCCGTACCAGCCGGAGATCAGCCAGGGCCGGCTCGAGGCGCTGCTGAACTTCCAGACGATGGTCGAGGACCTCACGGGCCTGCCGGTGGCGAACGCGAGCCTGCTCGACGAGGCGACGGCGGTCGCCGAGGCCGTGGCGCTCATGTGGCGCGCGCAGCGCGGCAAGGCGGGCACGGTCGTGCTCGACGACCAGCTGTTCGGCCAGTCGCTCGCGGTGACCGTGGGCCGCGCGGAGGCGATCGGCCTGCCGGTGGTCGTGGCGGACCTGTCGCAGGGGCTGCCCGAGGTCGAGGGTGACCTCATCGGGCTCGTCGTGCAGCAGGTGGCCGCGTCCGGGCAGGTCCGGGACCTGCGGGACGTGATCGCGACGACGAAGGAGCGCGGCGGCCTGGTGACGGTCGCGGCGGACCTCCTGGCGCTCACGCTGCTGACGTCCCCGGGCACGCTCGGCGCGGACGTCGCGGTGGGCTCGGCGCAGCGCTTCGGTGTCCCGCTGTTCGGCGGCGGTCCGCACGCGGCGTTCATGGCGGTGCGCTCGGGCCTCGAGCGGATGCTGCCGGGCCGGCTCGTCGGGGTGTCGGTCGACGCCGACGGTGCGCCCGCGTACCGCCTCGCGCTGCAGACCCGGGAGCAGCACATCCGCCGCGAGAAGGCGACGAGCAACATCTGCACCGCGCAGGCGCTGCTCGCGATCGTCGCGTCGATGTACGCGGTCCACCACGGCCCCGACGGCCTGCGGGAGATCGCGACGCGCGTGCACCACCGTGCCGTCTCGCTCGCGGCGTTCCTGCGTGACCTGGGCGTCGAGGTCGAGCACGAGGTCGTGTTCGACACGGTGCGCGCGGTCGTCCCGGGCCGCGCGGCGGACGTCGTCGCGGCGGGGGTGCAGCAGGGGGTGAACCTGTGGGCGCCGGACGCGGACCACGTGCAGGCGAGCGTCGACGAGACGACCGACGACGGCGACGTGATGTCCGTGGTGCTGGCGTTCTTCGCGGCGGGCGTCACGGACGCGCCGTTCGGCACGGACGACGAGCAGTGGACGTCGCCGAGCGAGTCGTTCACCGTTCGCGGGGAGGCGTTCGCCTACAGCCCGATCGCCGCGTCGCCGACGCTGCCGGACTGGGCGCTGCGCACCGACGGCTACCTGACGCACCCGGTGTTCCAGCTGTACCGCTCGGAGACCGCGATGCTGCGCTACCTGCGCCGCCTGTCCGACCAGGACCTCGCGCTGGACCGCACGATGATCCCGCTGGGCTCGTGCACCATGAAGCTCAACGCGACCGCGGAGATGGAGCCCATCTCGTGGCCGCAGTTCGCGGACGTGCACCCGTACGCGCCGGCGGACCAGACGGCCGGCTACGCCGAGCTCGTCACGCAGCTGCAGGACTGGCTCGCGGAGATCACGGGGTACGCGGCGGTCTCGGTGCAGCCGAACGGCGGTTCGCAGGGCGAGTTCGCGGGGCTGCTCGCGATCAAGGAGTACCACGGCGCCCGCGGCGAGGCGCAGCGCGACATCTGCCTCATCCCGGCCTCGGCGCACGGCACGAACGCGGCGTCGGCGGCGCTCGCCGGCCTGCGCGTGGTCGTCGTCGCGACCGCCGAGGACGGCGAGATCCTGCTCGACGACCTGCGCGCGAAGCTCGAGCAGCACGGCCCGCAGGTCGCGGCGATCATGATCACCTACCCCTCGACGCACGGCGTGTACGAGGCGCACGTGCGCGAGGTGTGCGACCTGGTGCACGACGCGGGCGGTCAGGTCTACATCGACGGCGCGAACCTCAACGCGCTCGTCGGCCTGGCCCGACCGGGCGAGATGGGCGGCGACGTCTCCCACCTCAACCTGCACAAGACGTTCTGCATCCCGCACGGCGGCGGCGGCCCGGGCGTCGGCCCGGTCGCGGTGGCGGCGCACCTCGCGCCGTACCTGCCGGGCAACCCGACGACGAGCCCTCGCACGCCCGACGCCGCGGCGCACGCGTCGCACGTGCCGCCGGTCTCCGCGGCGCCGTGGGGCTCGGCGGGCATCCTGCCGATCTCGTGGGCGTACGTCGCGCTCATGGGCCCCGACGGCCTGCGCCGCGCGACCGAGGTCGCGGTGCTCGCCGCGAACTACCTGGCCACGCGCCTGCGCGAGCACTTCCCGATCCTCTACACGGGACCGAACGGGCTGGTCGCGCACGAGTGCATCCTCGACCTGCGCGAGATCACCAAGCGCACCGGCGTGACCGCGGAGGACGTGGCCAAGCGGCTCATGGACTACGGGTTCCACGCGCCGACGCTCGCGTTCCCCGTGCCCGGCACGCTCATGGTCGAGCCGACCGAGAGCGAGGACCTGGCCGAGCTCGACCGGTTCGTCGACGCGATGGTCGCGATCCGCGCGGAGATCGACGAGGTCGCGGCGGGCACGTGGCCGCTCGAGGACTCGCCGCTGCGCAACGCCCCGCACACGGCGCAGTCCGTCAGCGTGGACGAGTGGACGCACGCGTACCCGCGCGAGCGCGCCGCGTTCCCGCTCGCGAGCCTGCGCCGCGGCAAGTACTGGCCGCCCGTGCGCCGCATCGACGGCGCGCGGGGCGACCGCAACCTGGTCTGCTCGTGCCCGCCCGTCGAGGCGTTCGCCGAGTGACCCCCGTGAGCCCCGTGACTTCCGCGACCCCGGCGGGCCGCACGGCCCGGACGACACCCGCACGACGAGAGGACCGAGCATGAGCGACCGGCCGGCACGACTGTCCCCGCTGCACGACGAGCACGTCGCGCTGGGCGCGGCGCTCACCGACTTCGCGGGCTGGCAGATGCCCCTGCGGTACGGCTCGGACGTCGCGGAGCACACCGCGGTGCGCACCGCCGCCGGTCTGTTCGACCTGTCGCACATGGGCGAGCTGTGGGTCGAGGGCCCGGGTGCGGGCGACGCGCTCGACCGCGCGCTCGTCGGGAACCTCTCGGCGCTCGCGGTGGGCCGCGCGCGCTACACGATGATCTGCCAGGACGACGGCGGCGTGCTCGACGACCTCGTCGTGTACCGGCTCGCCGCCGACGGGGCGGACGAGCGTTACCTCGTCGTCGCGAACGCCTCGAACGTGGACGTGGTGCGCGACGCGCTCGCGGAGCGGTTCGCGGGCCGCGACGACGTGACGCTCACGGACCGCTCGGAGCTGACCGCGCTGGTCGCGGTGCAGGGACCGCGCGCCGAGGAGATCGTCGTCGGCCTCGTCGCCGACCCCGCCGAGGCGGACGCGGTGCGCGCCCTGAAGTACTACGCGTCCGTGCCCGCCCGGGTCGCGGGGCTCGACGCGCTCGTCGCGCGGACCGGCTACACGGGCGAGGACGGCTTCGAGCTGTTCGTCCCCGCGGGTGACGCGCCGACGCTGTGGCGCGCGCTGCTCGAGGCCGGCAGCCCGCTCGGCCTGGTCCCCGCGGGCCTGTCCGCGCGCGACTCGCTGCGCCTCGAGGCCGGCATGCCGCTGTACGGCAACGAGCTCGACACCACGACCGCGCCGCACGACGCGGGCCTCGGCCGGGTCGTGAAGCTCGACAAGGTCGACGCCTCGGGCCAGCCGCTGCCGTTCGTCGGGCGCGCGGCGCTCGAGTCGCGCGCGCACGCCGTCCCCGCCCGCACGCTCGTCGGGCTGCAGGGCCTGTCGCGCCGCGCGGCCCGGCACGGCTACCCCGTGGTCACGACCAGCGGCGCGGTCGTCGGGACCGTGACGTCGGGCGCACCGTCGCCCACGCTCGGCCACCCCGTCGCGATGGCGTACGTGACGCCCGAGGTGTCCGCCGAGGGCACCGACCTCGCGGTCGACGTGCGCGGCCGGCACGAGCCGGTGCGTGTCGTCCCTCTTCCCTTCTACCGTCGTCCCCGGTAGACCCTTCACCAGAGACACCAGAGCGGAGCACCTTCATGACCGACCTTCCCGCCGCCCTCAAGTACACCCTCGAGCACGAGTGGCTCTCCGACGACGCACCCGCGACCGTCGGCATCACGTCCGTCGCCGCCGAGGCGCTGGGTGACATCGTCTACCTCGAGCTCCCCGCGGTCGGCGAGACCGTCACCGCCGGCACCGTGATCGGCGAGATCGAGTCCACGAAGTCGGTGTCCGAGCTGTTCTCGCCCGTGACCGGCACGGTCGTCGAGGTCAACACCGCGGCCGTGGACGACCCGTCGGTCGTCAACTCCGACCCGTTCGGCGCGGGTTGGCTCCTCAAGGTCGACGTCGCCGAGGCGGGCCCGCTGCTCACCGCGGAGGAGTACGCCGCGCACGCGGCGGGTTGAGCGGACCGCCGGTCGGGAGGACCCTCCGGCGGGTGTCGACAAGGGCGCTGACTCCAGCGCCGACGTGGTCGCCATCCGGCGACATACGGGGCCGAACGGGTGAAAGCCGGACGGCTCCGGGGGACCGGGTGTATCAGGCAGCCGGTTCCGCGTTCATTGTGGGCACAGCAGGACGACCGTGGGGTGCGGAACACGGTGAGAAGAAGTCGGACGAAACGGCGTCATAGTGCCGTGTCTGCGCGCTCTCATCCTCCGAACGCCCCGCGGCACCCGGTCTTCGACCGGGGCCGTGCACCGATCGGAGGACAGAATGAGCATGCTCGAGACCACCGCCCCCCTCACGGGCGCGGAGACTCTCACCCGACGTGAGCGCGTGGTGCTCGCCGAGCTCGCCGAGGACGTCACCCTCGAGGAGATCGCGACCCGCCTCTTCGTCACCCGCAACACGGTCAAGTCGCAGGTCCGCAGCGTCTACCGGAAGATCGGCGTCTCCACGCGCGCCGAGGCAGTGGCGTGGGCGGAGGCGCACGGCATCCGCTGACCCACACCCGTCACGCGCCGCTCGACGACGAACGGCTGTCCCCGCCGCGAGGCGGGCACCCGACCGGCTCGCCCTGACGAGGGCGGGCCGTCGTCGTCTCCGGACGTTCCTCCGAGGGTCGGTCGGCGGCGCCGACGACGATCTCCTCGCCCACCGGCCTGGCAGACTCACCGCATGGCTCCCGTGCTCGTCGTCGCCGCTGCGATCGTCGACGACCTCGACAACCCGTACGCGCTGCTCGCGGCGCGCCGTGCGACCCCCGCGAGCCTGGCCGGCCGGTGGGAGTTCCCCGGCGGCAAGGTCGACCCGGGCGAGACGCCCGTGGACGCGCTGCACCGCGAGCTGCGCGAGGAGCTCGGCGTGCGCGTCACGCTCGGCGACGAGGTCGTCGGGCCCGACGACGGCGCGTGGCGGCTGTCCGAGACGTACGCGATGCGCCTCTGGTACGCCGAGGTGAGCGCCGGGACGCCCGAGCCGCTCGTCGAGCACGACGAGCTGCGGTGGCTGCCGCGCACGCACTGGCTCGGCGTGCCGTGGCTCGACGCCGACGTGCGGATCGTCGAGCACCTCGTCGGTGCACGTCTGCCCTGAGCGAACTCGAGTTAGCACTCTCCGTAGCAGAGTGCTAGAACTGGAGGCGTAGCCCACCGGGCCGCGCGCCCGGTACGTACCCGAGGCGCCGGACGGTCCGGCACCTCGTCGTCGAGGAGGTGAGGGGTATGGCTACGCGCATCGACCCGTTCCGTGAGATGGACCGGCTCCTGACGTCCGTCCTGACCGCCGACCGCACCGCCGCGCTCGCGCAGGCGATGCCGATGGACCTGTACCGCTCGGGCGACCACTACGTCCTGCACGTCGACCTGCCGGGCGCCGACCCGGGCACGATCGACGTCAACGTCGAGGACCGCACGCTGACCATCCGCGCGCAGCGCTCCCCGCGCACCGAGGACGACGTGCAGTGGCTCGCCAAGGAGCGCCCGTCCGGCACGTACGCACGCCAGCTCACGCTCGGCCGCGGGCTCGCGCTCGACGCGATCAGCGCGACCTACACCGACGGCGTCCTCACGCTGACGATCCCCGTCGCCGAGGAGGCCAAGCCGCGGCGCGTCGAGGTGCAGCACGGCACGGCCGGCTCGACGCCGGAGATCACGGCCGCCTCGGCCTGACCCGACGCACCACCCACCGACGACCGGCCCGCGCCCGACCGCGCGGGCCGGCCGACGCGGCTCGGCCGGTCGCACGCGGCCGCCGGGCCGGTCGAACGGTCGTCAGGCGCGCAGGCTGCGCACCACGCGCCCGACCGCCTCGGTGAGGACCGCGCGCGACGTCGCGAAGTTGAGGCGTGCGAACCCCGCACCCGGGCGGCCGAAGCTCGGGCCCGGGTTGAGCGCGACACGCGCGTCGCGCAGCAGGCGCGCCGCCGGGTCGTCGTCGTCCGGGATCTCGTCACGCAGGTCCAGCCACGCGAAGTACGTGGCCGCGCCCGCGGTCCAGCGCGTGCGGGGCAGGTGCTCGTCGAGGAGCGCTCGCAGGTGGGCGCGCGAGTCGCGCAGCGAGTCGAGCAGGGCGTCGAGCCACGCGTCGCCGTGCGTGAGGGCCGCCGTGTGCGCCAGGACGGGGACGTGGCCGACCTCGGACAGGATCGTGGCCGGCAGGCGGTCGAGGTGCGCGGCGGCGTCCGGGCCCGGGACGGCCAGCGCCGCCTTGAGGCCCGCGAGGTGGAACGCCTTGGACGCCGAGTGCAGCGCGACGGCGTCAGGGACCACCGTCGTCGCGGAGACGAACGGCACGTCCGGGTCGAGCACGAGCGGCGCGTGGACCTCGTCCGAGACGACCCGCACCCCGTGCCGCACCGCGAGCTCGCCGAGCGCGCGCAGCTCGTCGGGCGTGTGCACCGCGCCCGTCGGGTTCTGCGGGTGGCACAGCAGGTACGCGGCGCTGCGTCCGCCGGCCCGCGCCCGCGTGAACGCCTCGTCGAGCGCCGCGAGGTCCAGGCGGCCGTCGGCGCCCAGATCCGCGGTCTCGACGCGACGGCCCGTGCGCCGGACGAACGCACGGAACGGCGGGTAGACCGGCGGGTTGATGACGACCGCGCCGTCGGCGTCCGTGAGCAGGCGCACCAGCTCCGCGACGCCCTGCATGACGTCCGGCATCAGCACCGCCGTCGCCGGGTCGACCGACCAGCCCCAGCGGCGCTCCGCGAACCCCGCGAACGCCTCCTGGTAGGGGCGGCCGTCGACGTAGCCCGTGTCGCCGCGGTGCAGCGCGTGCATCACCGCCGTGACCACCGGCTCGCACACGCGCACGTCCATCTCCGCGACGAACAGCGGCAGCACGTCCGGCGGGTACCGCCGCCACTTCTGGCTCGTGCGCGTCCGCAGCTCGTCCAGGTCGACGTCGAACAGGCTCATCTGACGACCGTAACGCGGCGGCGGCCGGCTCCCCGAGGGGAACCGGCCGCCGCCGTGGTGCGTGCTGCGAGACGCGTCAGAGCGTCGCGCGGACCGCCTGCGTCGCCGCGAGCATGTGCTCGAGGCTCGGCGTCGTCTCGTCGTACCGGCGGGTCTTGAGGCCGCAGTCCGGGTTGACCCACAGCTGGTCGAGCGCGATGGCCTTGACCGCACCCGTGAGCAGCTCGGTGATCTCGTCGACCGACGGCACGCGCGGCGAGTGGATGTCGTACACGCCCGGGCCCACCGCGCGCGGGTAGCCCGCCGCCGCGATGTCCTCGACGATCTCCATCTTCGAACGCGCGGCCTCGATGGACGTCACGTCGGCGTCCAGGCCGTCGATCGCACCCATGATCTGGCCGAACTCCGAGTAGCACAGGTGCGTGTGGATCTGCGTGTCGGGGCGCACGCCCGAGGTCGCCAGGCGGAACGACCTGACCGACCAGTCGAGGTAGTCGGCGTGGTCCGCCTCGCGCAGCGGCAGCAGCTCGCGCAGCGCGGGCTCGTCGACCTGGATCACCGCGATGCCCGCGGCCTCGAGGTCCGCGATCTCGTCGCGCAGCGCCAGGGCCACCTGGTTCGCGGTCTCGCGCAGCGGCTGGTCGTCGCGCACGAAGCTCCACGCGAGGATCGTCACCGGGCCCGTGAGCATGCCCTTGACCGGCTTGCTCGTGAGCGACTGCGTGTACGTCGTCCAGTCGACCGTGATCGGCTTCGGCCGCGACACGTCGCCCCACAGGATCGACGGGCGCGTGCAGCGCGAGCCGTACGACTGCACCCAGCCGTTCTCCGTGACCGCGAAGCCGTCCAGGTTCTCCGCGAAGTACTGGACCATGTCGTTGCGCTCGGGCTCGCCGTGCACCAGCACGTCCAGGCCGATGCGCTCCTGCAGCTCGACGACGCGGCGGATCTCCGCCTTCATCTCCTCGACGTACTGCTCGGCGGTCAGCTCGCCCTTGCCGTGCGCCGCGCGGGCCTTGCGGATCTCCGGCGTCTGCGGGAACGAGCCGATGGTCGTCGTCGGCAGCGGCGGGAGGTTGAGGCGGGCCGCCTGCGCCTCCTTGCGCTCGTCGAACGAGCCGCGCGCGAACGCGTCGTCGGACAGCGCACCCGTGCGCTCGCGCACCTCGAGACGGACCACGCCCGGCGCGGTGCGACGCGACGCGACCGCGTCGGACGCCTCGAGCAGCTGCTCGTGGATCGCCTCGCGACCCTCGGACAGGCCCTCGGCGAGCGTGACGACCTCGGTGACCTTCTGGTCCGCGAACGCGAGCCACGAGCGCAGCGTCGGGTCGAGGTTCGGCTCGTCGGCCGTGTCGTGCGGGACGTGGAACAGCGACGTCGACGTGCCGACCGCGACCGCGCCCGCGCCGATGACCTCGAGCTGCTCGAGGACCTGGAGCTTCGCGTCCAGGTCCGCGCGCCAGATGTTGTGGCCGTCGATCACGCCCGCGACGAGCGTCTTCGACTCCAGGCCCGCGACCGCCTCGGTGGGCGCGGAGCCCTTGACCAGGTCCAGGCCGATCGCCTCGACGTCGCTCGCCGCGAGCACCGGCAGCGCCGCGCCCAGGTCCCCGTACGGGGCGGCGACGAACAGCGCGGGGCGCTGCGGGCGCGCGAGCTCGGTCGACAGCACGCGGTAGGCGTCCGCGGTCGCCGCGAGCAGCCGCTCGACGGGCACGTCGATGCTCTCCGAGACGAGCGCCGGCTCGTCGAGCTGCACCCACGTCGCGCCCGCGGCCGCGAGGTCGCGCAGCAGGTCCGCGTACACCGGCAGCAGGTCGTGCAGGCGGTCGATCGGGGAGAAGTCCGCGGGCGAGCCCTCGGTCGCCTTCGCGAGCGCCAGGTACGTCACGGGGCCGACGACGACCGGGCGGGTCAGCACGCCGTCGGCGAGCGCCTCGACGAACTCCGCGACCGGGCGCGTGCCCACGTACGAGAACGTCGTCTCGGGGCCGATCTCCGGGACCAGGTAGTGGTAGTTCGTGTCGAACCACTTGGTCATCTCGAGCGGCAGGTCGTCGCCGCGGCCGCGCGCGACCGTCGAGTAGCCCGCGAGGTCGAGCGTGCCGTCCTCGCCGACGAGGTCCGCGAACCGGGCCGGGATCGCGCCGACGACCGCGGTCGCGTCGAGCACCTGGTCGTAGAACGAGAACGCGCTCGGGATCGCCGGGACGTCCGTCGGCAGGCCGAGCTCGACGAGCCGGTCACGCGTGCGCTTGCGCAGCGCCGCGGCGGTCGCCTCGACCTCGTCGGCCGTGGACCTCCCGGCCCAGAAGGCCTCGATGGCCTTCTTGAGCTCGCGGCGCGGCCCGATGCGCGGGTAGCCCAGCACGGAGCCGGTCGGGAACTGCGGGGTCTCGCTCATGGGGTCCAGCCTTCGTCTCGTGGTGGTGCGGGGTTCGGGGGGACGACGAGGGGTGCGGCCTCAGCGGGCCTTGCCGTCCAGCTGCGCGCCCTCGAGCAGGTCGAGCGCGGCCTCGTGCTTGTTGTAGGTGTAGACGTGCACGCCGGGCGCGCCGCCGTCGAGGATGCCCTTGACGAGGTCGACGCCCGCGCGCGTGCCGATGCGGTGCCGCGCCAGCGGGTCGTCCGCCGCGCCCAGCGCGTCCAGCAGGTCCCGCGGCACCGGGACACCCGTGAGCTCCTGCGTGCGCAGCAGCCGGGCCGGGTCGGTGAGCGGGATGATCCCGGGGATGATCGGGATCACGACGCCCGCGTCACGTGCCTCGGCCACCAGGCCCAGGTACGCCTCGGCGTCGTAGAACACCTGCGTGATCGCGAAGTCCGCGCCCGCCTGCTGCTTGGCCAGCAGGGAGGCGACGTCCTGCGCGCGCGTGCCGCCGGTGGCCGCGTTGCCGCGCGGGAACGCCGCGACCGCGACCGACAGCGGACGCACGCGAGCGCGCACGGCCTGCGCGGGGCTCGCGCCGCAGCGGCGCGACTCGATGTCCCGCAGGAGCCCGACGAGCTCGCTCGCCGTCTCCAGGCCCTCGGGGTGCGCCTGCCAGTCGGTCTGCCCCGCGGGCGGGTCGCCGCGCAGCGCGAGGAACGAGCGCACGCCCTCGTCGAGGAACTCCTCGACGATCGTCGTGATCTCGTCGCGGCTCGTCCCCACGCACGTGAGGTGCGCGATGGGGGACAGCGACGTCTCGCGCAGCAGGCGGGACACGAACGCGCGCGACGTCTCGCGCGTCTTGCCCGACGCGCCGTACGTCACCGAGACGAAGTCCGGGTGCAGCGACTCCAGCTGACGGACCGTCTCCCACAGCCGGGGCGCGGCCTGCGGGTTGCGGGGCGGGAAGAACTCGAACGAGAGCGTCGGGCGGTCGAGCGTGCCCAGCGGGCGCGGCTCGGGCGCCACGTGCGCCGCGGGCGGGTTCACGGTTGCCGCGCTCACGCCAGCGGTCCGTTCAGACACAGGGTCTGCGACATGTCGACTCCATCGGTCCTGGCGGAAGCACCCACACCCTCGTCGCGGAGGGGGGTTGCTGCGGCGTCGACGAGCCAGGTCTCTCGGCCGCTCTGGATGGTTGGCGTGATCGTAGGCCGGGAGCCCACATGCTGACCACGACTTCTCACTTACCGAGACGGTCGGATCGTCCAGCGGACGGCCGGACGACGAGCCGCAGATCAGACGGGGTCGCGGCGGCGGAGGGCCGCGGGACGGGCGCGGGACTCGCGCGGGACGGTGCGGCCGCCGCGGGTCCCGGGACAGGGCCGCCACGGCACCGGCCGGAGTCCGGTCACGGCTCGCCGGAGCGGTCGGGGGAGTGCAGGTCAGGCGAGGGGGCGAGGCCGCTGGTGCGGGATCTCGCCCCACGGCGGGGTCCCCGTCACCGTCGACAGCAGACCGGCCTCGACCGCCTGCAGGACCTGCGCGTCCGGCGGGACCGACCCGCCCAGGGCGTCCCGCGCGCCGCGGACGGCGTCCAGGCCGCCTTCGGGGTCGGGCATCTCGGTCATGCGCGGAACTGTAATCGCCGCGCACGATCAGGCGAAGCCCCGACGGGCGGATCACCCGAGGGGAGCACGCACGGGGGTCATCCGTGCGGGCGGCACCTCGACGGACGGACGCCGCGGGCAATCGCGTGACACCGGCCGACGAGCACGCGCTGACCTGCGACTCCGTCCGCCCGGACCGTCACCCGAACGCCACACGCGGCCCACCCGCGTCAGCGCCGCCGTTCGGACACTTCACCCGCGGGCGGACGGGCAGGTCGCCAGGTGGTCGTCGACGAGCCCGCACGCCTGCATCGCCGCGTACGCGGTGGTCGGCCCGACGAACCGGAACCCCAGCGACTTCAGCTCGCGCGCCAGCGCGCGCGACTCCGGGGTCACGGCGGGGACGTCCGCCCAGGACGCGGGGCGCACGTGCTGCGTGCGGTCCGGCGCGAACGACCAGAGCAGCGCGTCGAGCGTGCGGCCCGACTCGTGCAGCGCGAGCAGGGCGCGCGCGTTGGCGATCGTCGCCTCGATCTTCTGCCGGTTGCGCACGATCCCCGCGTCCGCGAGCAGCCGCTCCACGTCGTGCTCGTCGTACCCCGCGACGACCTGCGGGTCGAACCCCGCGAACGCCGCCCGGAACGACTCGCGCTTGCGCAGCACCGTGATCCACGCGAGCCCCGACTGGAAGCCCTCGAGCGCGATCCGCTCGAACAGCGCCTCCTCCCCGTGCACCGCCACGCCCCACTCTTCGTCGTGGTAGCGCTCGTAGAGCGGGTCCCCGTCCCCGAAGCACCGCCCGGTCACAGGGCCGGCTGTCGGGTCGGCGGGGCCCGCAGGGGCGTCGACCGTGCTGTCGACCGTCGCGGTGTCGTCCATGCGGGGGAGTCTGCCGTGCCGCGCCGACATGCGGGAGTCCCGCGGCGTCGACCTGTGGACGACGAGGCGTCAGCCTGGGCCGACGCGCGCGCGCGACCGCCGCGTTCCTGCCCAGCAGCAGTCCCGCGCCGAGACCCCCGGCCCGAAGCCGGAGCAACCACGGTCTCGACGATGCGAGCCCGACGAGCCCGTCCTTCCTCCGGCTCCGGCCGCCGAGAGCCGGAGCAACCACGGTCTCGACGAGGGGAGCCGGCTCGCGGGGGCGGGGCGTCAGGTCAGGGTGGCGAGGGTCTTGCGGATGCGCTGGGCCGAGACCGGGGTGGGCGTGCCGAGCTGCTGGGCGAACAGGCTCACGCGCAGCTCCTCGAGCTGCCACCGCACGGCCGCGACCTGCGCCGGGTCCGCGCCGGGGGCCGCCGCGAGCGCGTTCTCCAGGTCGTGCACCTGCCAGGCCAGGTCCGCGTCGCGCGCCGGGTTCTCGGCGGCCTTGGCCAGCCGGTGCCGCGCCGCGCGCAGGTACCGCACCAGGTGCACCAGCCGCTCCGCGCCGGTCTCGACGACGAAGCCCGCGTGCACCAGGCGCGCCGACTGCTCGCGCACGTCGGACGCGGTGGCCAGCAGCGCGAGGCTGGACGTCCCCTTGAGCTCGACCTCCAGCTCGCGCCACGCGGTGAGCACCTGCACCAGTACCCCGACGAGCGCGTGCACCCGGTCCTCGAGCCGGTCGCGCAGGTACGCGCGCAGCGCGGCGTAGTCCTCGGGCGTGCGGACGTCGGCGGGGGTGCGGCCCGCGTCCGCGGGGCGGGTGCGCAGGTGCTCGTCGACGAGCGCGTCGACCGCGGCGAGCTGCACGTCCTCGACGAGCGCCTCGCGGCTCGGGTACGGGTTGGCGGCGAGCGCGAGCGCCTGCGCGCCCGTCCAGCGGGAGGTCACGCGGGCCGGGGCGAGCCCGACGTCGAGCAGCAGCAACCGGCGCAGGCCGGCGCGCGCGGCGGCGGGGCGCGCGGACGCGTCGGCGAGGGTGCGCACCGAGACGCTCGTGCGTGCGTCGACGAGCGTCGGGTAGGCGCGCACGACGGTCGCACCCGAGCGGACCTCGACGACCTCCGGGAGCGTGAGGTCGTCGGGCCAGGCCGTGAGGCCCCCTCGCGTCACGGACTCGGCGGGTTCGGTCGCGGCCTGCCCCGACGAGCGCGCGTCCGACGACCCGCCCGGGGAGCGGGCACCGCGCCGGTCCTGACGCGCTCGCGGACCGGGCCGTGCGGGCTCGTCGGCCGCGAGGCCCGCCTCGCGCATCGCCTGCCGCAGCGCCGCCTTCACGGCGGTGTCGACGGCGTCCTGCGCGCGGTCCGCGAGCCGGTGCTGCAGAGCCGCGAGGTCCTTGCCCTCGTCGACCACGCCGCCGCGGTCGCCCACGACGCGGAACGTCATGCGCAGGTGCGCGGGCAGGCGGTCGTCGTCGAACGCGTCGGCGGGCACGTCCATGTCCCGCACGGCGCGCACCGCGGAGCGGAACGCGTCGTGGAACGAGGGCGCGGCGTCACCGGCGCGCACGGTGTCCGCCCAGGACGCGGTGTTCGACCGCAGCCACGCGGCCACGGCGCGGCCCACGTCGGGCGCGGGGACGAGCTGCACGCGCACGGGCTTGGGCAGCGCGCGGATGGTCGCGACGACGAGCTCGTCGAGCAGCCCCGGCACCATCCAGCCGAACCCGTCGGGCGTGAGCCGCGGCAGCTGGGGGAGCGGGATGTGCACGGTGACGCCGTCCGCCTCGGTGCCCGGCTCGAACTGGTACGTCAGCGGGAGCGACAGGTCGCCCTGCGGCCAGCGCGACGGGAACGACGACTCGTCGATCGCGTCCGCGTCGGACGAGACGAGCAGCTCGCGCGAGTACGTCAGCAGGTCGGGGTCGCGGCGCCGCGCGGACTTCCACCACTGGTCGAAGTGCCGTGCGGAGACGACGTCCGCGGGGACACGCTCGTCGTAGAAGTCGAACAGCGCGTCCTCGTCGGCCAGCAGGTCCGCGCGGCGGGCGCGTGCCGCGAGCTCGGACGCCTCGGCGAGCAGGCGGCGGTTCTCGTGGAAGAACTGGTGGTGCGTGGTCCACTCGCCCTGCACGAGCGCGTGCCGCAGGAACAGCTCGCGCGCGGCCTCCGGGTCGACCTTCGCGTACAGCACGCGCCGCCCGGCCACCACGGGCAGGCCGTACAGCAGCACGCGCTCGGTGCACGTCGCGGCGCCCTGCTTGGTGGACCACGCCGGGTCGGAGTACGTGCGCTTGACCAGGTGCGCACCGAGCTCCTCGGCCCATGCCGGGTCGATGCGGGCCGCGTCGCGCGCCCACAGCCGCGACGTCTCGACGAGCTCGGCGGCCATGACCCACGCCGGCGGCTTCCTGGCCAGGCCCGAGCCGGGGAAGACCGCGAACCGCGCGCCGCGCGCGCCCAGGTACTCGTTGCGGCCGCGCCGGTCGGGCCGCGCCGGGCGCTTGTCGCCACGACGAGCGGGCGCGGCGACCTCGGTGGCCTCCTGCATCCCGACGTGCGAGAGCAGGCCGGACAGCACCGACTGGTGGATCGCGTCGGAGTCCCAGTCGCGGCGCAGCTCGCCGCGGCGCGGGCCGCCACCGGCCTCGGCGTCCTCGTCGGGACCCTGCGCGAGCGCGGGCCACCCGCCACCGTCGTCGGCGTGCGCGCGGTTCTCGTCGGGACCCCTGCCCTTGGTCCCCGGCAGACCCTTCGCGAGTTCCTTGAGCTGCGTGACCACGTCCTGCCACTCGCGCACCCGCAGGTAGTTGAGGTGCTCGGCGCGGCACGCACGGCGGAACGCGTTGCCGGACAGCTCGCGGCGCTGCTCACGCAGGTACGTCCACAGGTTCAGGTAGGACAGCAGGTCCGACGACGGGTCGGCGAACCGTGCGTGCAGCGCGTCCGCCTTCTCACGCTCCTCGGCGGGCCGCTCGCGCGGGTCCTGGATCGACAGGGCGGCGGCGACGACGACGACCTCGCGCAGCACGCCGCGGCGCGACGCCTCGACCACCATGCGCGCGAGCCGTGGGTCCACCGGCAGCTGCGCGAGCGCGCGCCCCGTGTCGGTCAGCCGCGTGCCGTCCGGGCCGGACTCGATCGCGCCGAGCTCGGTCAGCAGCTGCACGCCGTCACGCACCGCGCGCACGTCCGGCGGGTCGACGAACGGGAAGTCGACCACGTCCTGCGGCGAGGCCGCGACGCCCACCGCGATCATCTGCAGGATCACCGAGGCCAGCGAGGTGCGCAGGATCTCCGGCTCGGTGAACCGGTCGCGCCGCTCGAAGTCCTCCTGCGAGTACAGGCGGATCGCGATGCCGTCCGCCACGCGCCCGCACCGGCCCGAGCGCTGGTTCGCGGACGCCTGGCTGATCGGCTCGATCGGCAGCCGCTGCACCTTGGTCGCCTTCGACCACCGGCTGATGCGCGCCGTGCCCGGGTCCACGACGTACCGGATGCCCGGCACGGTCAGCGACGTCTCCGCGACGTTCGTCGCGAGGACGATGCGCCGCCCCGGGTGCGACGAGAACACACGGTGCTGCTCCGCGGCCGACAGGCGCGAGTACAGCGGCAGCAGCTCCACGGCCTGCGGGTGGCGCGGGTCGCTCACGCGTGCGCCCAGCGACGCGCGCAGCGCGTCCGTCGCGTCGCGGATCTCCCGCTCGCCGGACAGGAACACCAGCACGTCGCCCGGACCCTCGGCGCACAGCTCGTCGACCGCCTCGGTGATCCCCGTCATGAGGTCGCGCTCGCGGACCGGCTGACGGGCCGGGGGCGGGGTGCGGCGCGCCGGGCGCTCGTCGTCCAGCTCGTCGTCGTCCACGCCCAGCGCGTCCGGCGACAACGGGCGGTACCGGATCTCGACCGGGTACGTGCGGCCCGTGACCTCGACGACCGGCGCCGGGACACCGTCCGGGTGCTCGGGCGTCGGCGGGCCCGCGAAGTGCCGCGCGAAGCGCTGCGAGTCGATCGTCGCGGACGTGATGACCAGCTTGAGGTCCGGCCGCCGCGGCAGCAGACGCGTCAGGTAGCCGAGCAGGAAGTCGATGTTGAGCGAGCGCTCGTGCGCCTCGTCGATGATCAGCGTGTCGTACTGGCGCAGCAGCGGGTCCCGCTGGATCGCCGCGAGCAGGATGCCGTCCGTCATGACCTTGACGAGCGTGTGCTCGCTCGAGGTGTCCGTGAACCGCACCTGGTACCCGACGAGCTCGCCCAGCGGCGTGCCGATCTCCTGCGCGATCCGCTCCGCGACCGACCGGGCCGCGATGCGCCGCGGCTGCGTGTGGCCGATCTGCCCCGCGCGCCCCCGGCCGAGCTCGAGCGCGATCTTCGGCAGCTGCGTCGTCTTGCCCGAGCCGGTCTCACCCGCGACGACGACGACCTGGTGGTCCCGGATCGCGGCGGCGATGTCCGCGCGCCGCGCGCTGACCGGCAGCTCCTCGGGATACGTGAGGGGCGGCAGCACCGCCGCCTCACGAGCCGCGGCCGCGCGTGCGCGCCGGGCCTCGCCCGTGCCCCGTGCCTCGCCCGTGCCCCGTGCGCGGTCGCGACCCCGGCGGGGCGGGCGGCGCTCGTCGCGCTGGTCGGTGGTCACGGGGTCCCATCCTCCCAGGTCCCCCCGGAAGATCGCGCGCTCATTCCGGTCGAGGCCCGACGAGCGCGCGGACGGGACGTCAGCGCTCCGACGCGTCCTGCGTCACGTCCGCGACCGTCGCGTCCAGCGCCGCGACCAGGGCGTCACCGTCGACCGTCGCCGCGACCCCGTGCGCGCCGGCGCCGATCGACACGCGCCGCCCGCGCACGCGCTCGTCGGCCACCACGGGCCAGGCCGTGAGCGACCCGAACGGCGTGATCGTCCCGCGCTCGTACCCGGTGACCTCGAGCGCGGTCGACGCGTCCGGCAGCGACAGCCGGGACACGCCCAGCAGCGCGCGCAGCTTCGGCCACGAGATCGCGCGGTCGCCCGTCACCAGCACGAACAGGAAGTCGTCGTCACCGCGCCGCACCACGAGCGACTTCACGACGTCGCCCGGCGAGACGCCGCGCGCCGCGGCCGCCTCCTCGAGCGAGCCGACCCGGCCGTGCCGGGTCACCGTGAACTCGACCCCCGACGCCTCCAGCGCCGCGACCGCCCGCCGCTCCCCGTCGCTCGTCATGCGCCCACCTCACCACATGCCGGCCCGCGGCGGGTACGGCGACGGGGGCCGCGACGCTGTGGTCGCGACCCCCGTCGGGTCGTTCCGGCACCCGGCAGACGCACCCGGCTGACGTACCCGGGTGCGGCGCCGGTCAGAGCGAGGGGACCTCGCCCGGGACCGGGATGGTGATGGGCGCACGGCCCTTCTGCGGCGTGATCGACAGCGACTCGTACCCGGAGGAGTCGAGCTTCTGCGTGAACGGCTGCTGACCGACGCAGCTACGCGTCGCGCCCTTCGTCGCCTTGCCCGTCAGCAGGTAGTTCGTGATCGCGTTGTCGACGCAGGTCGACGACCCGAACGCGGTGTGGCCCCAGCTGTTGCTCGACACGAACGACGAGTTCGGCAGCAGCTTCGCCGCGGCCTTGGCGCCGTTGTAGTTCGTCGCCGGGTCCCACCAGTTGCCGACGACGAGCACCGGCGCGGACGTCACGTGGTCGAACGTCCCGCGGTACGCGTCCTCGTCCACGGCCTTCCACGTCCACGACGCGCACGGCGCCGAGGCCCAGGTCCACATCTGGCCGAAGGCGTCACCGGTCTTGGCGGCCGTGTTGCCCGCCGCGACCCAGCTGGCCGCGTTGCCCGGGTTGAGGCTGTCGGAGCACATGACCGACTGGTACGCCTCGGGCGAGTTGTCGTACGGGAACGCGAAGCCCGGGACCTTCGCGGCGAGCTGCTGCTTCTGCGCGTCCTGGTCCGCCGCGAACTGCTTGTACTCCTTCAGGCGGGCCTTGAACTTCTTGGCCGCCGCGTTCCACTGCTTGCGCTCCGTCGCGTTCGTCGGGGTCTCCTGGAGCTCCATGAACATGTCGAGGTCCATGTCGACCCACGCACCCGCCTCGAACTGGTACAGGTCGGACAGAAGGAACGACATCACGAGGCCGTAGTCGATCTCGAAGTCGTCGTCGAAGACGATCGGGTTCTGCTTGAGCTCCTTGGCGAACTTGTCGAACTTCTTCGACGGGTTCGAGCTGCGCTTGGCCAGGTAGCAGTAGTCCGGGCCCTTCTGGCCGCACTTCGTCAGGATCGAGCGCAGAGCCTTCAGCGCGCCGTCACCCGACGCGATGCGCTGCGTCTGCGGGACGGCCTTGTTCGCCTCGGTGCCGGCCCAGCCCTCGGGGTCGAGGACGCCGTCGAGCACGATCGCCCGCACGCGGTCCGGGAACAGGTTCGCGTAGACGTTGCCGAGGTACGTGCCGTACGAGAAGCCCAGGTAGGAGAGCTTCTCGTCGCCGAGGGTGCGGCGCAGGACGTCCATGTCACGCGCGACGTTCGCGGTGGACATCGACGCCGACAGCGGCTGGCCGAGGGTGGTGCACGCCTGGCCGTACTTCTTCGCGGAGTTCACGAAGTCGGTGCGCTGCGCGGTCGTCCGCGGGTAGGCGGTCTCCCAGGTGGGCAGCAGCGTGTCGGTCTGCTCGCCGATGTTGCGGAAGCAGGCGACGTTGTCCGAGAAGTTCGTGCCGCGCGGGTCGACGCCGATCAGGTCGAAGCGCTGGACGATGTCCTTGGGCAGGAAGTACGGGGCGTTGATGGCGATGTTCACGCCCGAGCCGCCGGGGCCGCCGGGGTTGAGGAACAGCGAGCCGAGCTTGGCGGTCGGCTTCGTCGCGGGCACGCGGACGAGCGCGACGCTCGTCGTCGGGCCCTCGGGGTCGTCGTAGTCGAGCGGGAGGTCGACGGTGCCGCACTGCACACCCTTGTCGACGACGTTGGAACAGTCGAACCAGTCGATGTCCGCGACGACGGAGTCGACCCGGGCCGCCTCGGCCGGGTCGGTGATGTCGGGGACGGTCACGGCGCTCGGTGTGGTGGCCGTGGGCTCGGCGGCGTGGGCCGCGGCGGTCGTGGATCCTGCGAGGGCGACCGCGACGACGAGCGTCGCGAACGCGGACGCGCGAGGTCGAGTGTGCATACGAACAAACCCCCTGTCTGGGTCGCGCGCCGCCCCTGGTCCGGTCGACCTGGATACCCCCGGCACGCAGGGCCACCCTTTCGAAGCCGTCGCCGCCGTGGGGTCCACCTGGGGGATGAACTTCTCGAACGGCGCACCTCCACGAATCAACCCAGGGGCCGACAACCTTCGGCGAGCAGGCCGGTGCGCAGGTCGGACGCGGTGCGCCGGCCTGCTGCGCGGCCCGGGCGGCCGGTGGGGGAAAACGTGCGGCGCGGGTCCCGGCCTGTCCCGCGGGGTGTGTCGGCGCCGCCGGATACGGTCCGGGCATGCGGATCCTGCACACCTCCGACTGGCACCTGGGCCGGTCGCTGCACGGGGTCGACCTGCTCGACCACCAGGCGGCGTACCTGGAACACCTGGTCGACGTGGTGCGCTCCGAGCAGGTCGACGCGGTCGTCGTCGCGGGCGACGTGTACGACCGCGCGATCCCGCCCGTGGAGGCCGTGACTCTGCTGTCCGAGACGCTCGCGCGGCTCGCCGAGCGCACCACCGTGGTCCTCACGTCCGGCAACCATGACTCCGCGACGCGCCTCGGGTTCGGCGCCGCCCTCATGCGCGAGCGCGTGCAGCTGCGCACGCGTGTCGCGACGCTCGACCGTCCCGTCGAGGTGGCCGACGACGAGGGACGCACGCTGCTCGTGTACGGCCTGCCCTACCTCGACCCGGACACGGTCCGCACCGAGCTCACCGCGCCGGGTGCGGCACCGCTCGCGCGCTCGCACGAGGCGGTCACCGCCGCCGCGATGGCGCGCGTGCGGGCCGACGTGGCCGCGCGCTCGACGAGGCTGTCGGGCGGCACCCGGCCGCGCAGCCTGGTCGCGGCGCACGCGTTCGTCGTCGGCGGGGTCGCGAGCGAGTCCGAGCGGGACATCCGGGTCGGCGGCGTCGACCACGTGCCCTCGCACGTGCTGGGCGGCGTGGACTACGTCGCGCTCGGGCACCTGCACGGGCCGCAGGCCGTGAGCGGACCCGCGGGCACGACGATGCGGTACAGCGGCTCGCCCCTGGCGTACTCGTTCTCCGAGCAGCGGCACACCAAGTCGAGCGTGCTCGTCGACCTGTCGTCCGACGAGGTGCGCACCGAGCTGGTGCCCGCGCCCGTGCCGCGGCGGCTCGCGGACGTGACGGGCGCGCTCGCGGACCTGCTCGGCGCCGCGGGCGAGGCGCACGTGGACGACTGGGTGCGGGTCGTCGTGACCGACGAGCGCCGCCCTGACGACCTGTACGCGCGCGTGCGCGCCCGGTTCCCGCACGCGCTCGTCGTGCAGCACCGGCCGCCGCAGACGGAGCAGGGTGCCGTGCTGCGCGCGGTCACGGCCGCGGCCGACCCGGTGGAGGTCGCGTGCGACTTCGTCGCGCACGTCAGCGGCGCACGCCCGGACGACGACGAGCTCGCGGTGCTGCGCGCCGCGTACGAGCACGCCGCCGCGGCGGAGCGGAGCGCCTGATGCGGCTGCTGTCCCTGACCCTGCAGGCCGTCGGGCCGTTCGCGGGCCGGCACACCGTGGACTTCGCCGAGCTCGGCGCGTCGGGGCTGTTCCTGCTCGAGGGCCCCACGGGCGCCGGCAAGTCGACGCTCATCGACGCCGTCGTGTTCGCGCTGTACGGCAAGGTCGCCTCGGCGGACGCGAGCGGCGACCGCGTGCGCTCGGCGTACGCGGACGACGACACCGAGACGTTCGTCGACCTCGTGTTCGAGGTCGCGGCCGGGCGGTACCGCGTGCGCCGGACGCCCGCGTTCGACCGCGCCAAGAAGCGCGGGACCGGGACGGTGCGGCAGCAGGCGTCGGTGCGGCTGTGGCGGTTGACGGGCGACGGCGGTGCCGGGACGACCGGGGCCGACGACGAGCCCGCGGGGGAGATGCTCTCGACGCGGCTCGACGAGGTGGGCGTCGAGATCCAGCGGCTCGTCGGGCTGGACCGTGCGCAGTTCGTCCAGACGATCGTGCTGCCGCAGGGCGAGTTCGCCCGGTTCCTCAAGGCCGACCCCGAGGACCGGCGCAGCCTGCTGCAGAAGATCTTCGGCACCGAGGTGTACGAGCGCATGCAGGCGCGGCTCGTCGAGATGCGCCGCGAGGCCGACCGGGCGACCGAGGCGACGCGTCGGACGGTCGCCGAGCGCGTCGCGCAGCTCGCGGGTGCGGCCCGGCTGGACGACGAGCTCGCCGAGGCGCGGGACGTCGTGACGCGCGTGCTCGCCGGGCACGGCGGAGCGGACGAGGTGGAGCGCGCGCTCGCGGCTCCGCTCGCGGCGCTCGCGGCCGAGGCGGAGCGCGACCGCGCCGAGGCCGACCGGCTGGCCGCCGCGCTCGAGGCAGCGCGCACGGCGGCGGAGGTCGGGCGGCGCACGGTGCGGCTCGCCGAGCGGCGCCGCGGGCTGCGCGCCGAGCTCGTGGCGCTCGAGGCCGGTCAGGACGCGTACCGCCAGGCGACGCAGCGACTGGCCTCGGCGCGCGCCGCGCGGGCGGTGCGCCCGCTGCTGCGGGCCGTCGACGCCGCGTCGTCCGCGTGGGACGCGGCGGCCAAGGCGTTCGTCGCGGCGCGGGACGTCGCGCCCGCGGACCTCGCGGCGCTCGTCGGCGACGGCGAGCCCGTGCCGGGCGTGGCCGGCCCCGCGGTCGACCGCCTCGTGGCCGCGCGCGACGACGCGGTGCGCGCCGCGGCCGGCCTGGAGCACGTCGTGGCGACGGAGGCGTCGCTGCAGTCGCTGCGCGCCGAGGTGACCCGCGCGCGCGGCGCCGTCGAGGACCGCGAGACCGAGATCGCCGCGCACGACGCGTGGCTCGCGGACCGCCCCGCCGAGGCGACCGCGCTCGCGGCTGCCCTCGAGGAGGCCCGGACGCAGGCCGCGCTCGAGGCGGCCGCCGCGGTGACCCTCGAGGGCGCCCGCCAGCGTGTGGAGGGGCACGAGCGGCTCGCGACGCTGCTGGTCCGCGAGGAGCGCGCCGAGGCGGAGGCGGAGAGCGCGAGACGCGACGCGGAGGCGGCCGTCGGCGCCGCGGCGGCGGCCCGGCTCGCGCGCATCGCGGGGCTCGCGGGCGAGCTCGCGGGCAAGCTGGTGGCCGGAGAGGACTGCCCCGTCTGCGGGAGCGTCGAGCACCCGCGGCCAGCCGCGCTCGGCGCGGACCACGTGACGGCCGACGAGGTCGCCGCCGCCGAGGCCGCGCTGTCGCGCGCCGACACGGTGTTCGTGGCGGCGAGCGAGGCGCTCGCCCGCGTCCGGGCGGAGGTCGCCGCCGCGCGCGAGACGACCGACGGCACCACGCCGGACGAGGCGCGCGACGCGCTGGTGCGGGCGCAGGCGGCGCTCGAGGCGGCGCGGGCCGCCGGCACCGAGGCGGACGTCCTGGCCGCCCGGCTCGCGACGTACGACGAGGAGACCGAGGCGCGGCGCCGCGCACGGGCGCTCGCGGTCGCCGGTCGGGAGAGCGCCGCGATGCTCGTCGACGTGCAGACGGTCGCGGTCGAGGCCGCCGAGGCCGAGGTCGCGCTCGCACGCGGCGAGCACCCGACGGTCGCCGCACGGTTCGCCGCGCTCAAGGAGCGCGCCGGGATCGCGGCCGACCTGCGCGACGCGCTCCGTTCCGTGGCCGACGCGGGTGCCGAGCTCGTGCGCCGCACGCGTGAGCTCGAGGTCGCGCTCGCCGAGCACGGGTTCGCGGACGTCGACGCGGCGCGGGCGGCCGACCTCGCCGACGACCAGGCCGACGCGCGGGACCGGCTGGTCCGCACGCACGAGGCCGAGACCGCGCGCGTGCAGACGGGCCTCGCGGAGCTCGCGGACGAACCGCTGCTGGCGGACGTACCCGAGGGAGCGGTCCCGGACATCGGCGCGGTGCTGGCCGCCGAGCAGGCGGCCGCCGAGGCCGCCCAGGCGGCGACCGCCGGCGCCGGGGTGTCCCGGGCCCGCGCGGAGGCCGCCCAGGACGCGGTCGGCGGCGTGCTCGCCGCACTCGACGAGCACATGCGACGCCTGGGGGACGCCGCACCCGTGCTGCGGCTCGCCGGGCTCGCGTCGGGCACCGGCTCGGACAACGACCACGCGCTGTCGCTCGCGACGTACGTGCTCGTGCGGCGGTTCGAGGACGTCGTCGCCGCCGCGAACGCGCGGCTCGTCGCGATGTCCGACGGCCGCTACGAGCTCGTGCGCAGCGACGCCAAGGAGGACGTGAGCTCACGCCGCCGCGGACTGGCCATGCGCGTGCTCGACCACCACACCGAGCAGCAGCGCGACCCGCGCACCCTGTCCGGCGGCGAGACGTTCTACGTCTCGCTGTGCCTCGCGCTCGGCATGGCCGACGTGGTCACCGCCGAGGCCGGCGGCATCGACCTGGGCACGCTGTTCGTCGACGAGGGCTTCGGGTCGCTCGACCCGCACACGCTCGACCAGGTGCTCGCGGAGCTCGACCGGCTGCGCGCTGGCGGGCGGGTCGTCGGCGTGGTGTCGCACGTCGACGCGCTCAAGCAGACGATCGCGGACCGCGTCGAGGTGCGGCGCACGGCGGCCGGGCCGAGCACCCTCACCGTCAGGGCGGGCTGACCCGCGCCCGTCGCGCTCGTCCTCCGCGCTCGTCACGACAGCCCGTCGGCGTCGGCCGTCGAGACGGCCCGTCGGGACGGCCCGTCCGGACGGGGCGCGTCAGGTCACCACGACCAGCCGCGGGACGTGAGCTCGACCTCCTCGCGGAAGCGCTCGGCCGGGTCGCCCAGCGGGCTCTCCTCGACCTCGACCCCCGCGAGGTCGCACGCCTTCGCGAGCAGCTGGTCGTACGCGAGCTGTGACGCGATGATCCGCTCCGCTCGGGCGTAGCCGCGCGTGTCGAGCTCGAGCCGGCGCACGTGGTCCGCGACCTTGGTCAGACGGTCCTGCACCCACAGCGCGTCGAACGGGTTCGCCGGGGGCGGCTCGGGCGGGGCCGGGCGCCGCAGCGCGTGCGCCCAGCGCTCGAACGTCCGGGCGAGGGCCGTGCGCCATCGCGGCGGCTCGTCCTCCCCGGGGAACAACGAGAGCATCGCCCCGAAGAGCATGGCCGGGAGCAGAACGCTGATCAGCAGCAGAACCCACATCATCGGGCGTCCTTCGTCACGGTCCCTTCGGTCCAAGGCTAGGTGCGCGCCGTGACGTGCGCCACACAAATGACCCGCGCCGCAGGCGGTCCGCGCCGCTCCCGCAGCGGTCGTGGCGCTCGAGTGGTGCGGGTGAAGCTGCTGGTGGCGTACGCGGTGGGCGGCCCGGGCGAGATGTCGGACATGTGTCCATCTCCGAGGTCCGTGGGAGGGTCGCGCGGTGGCCGCGCCCGGGCCCTCGTCGCGGTGCTGCGACAGACAGCGCTTAGCGTGAAGCGCATGCGTGCAAGGCGGGGGGCCCGGTGGGCGGTCGTGACGGGCGGCCTGCTCGTCCTGCTGCTCGCGCTCGTCGTCGTCGACCGCGTGGTGGCCGCGCGGGTGCGGCAGGCCGTCGCCGACGCCTTCACCGCGCGCGTCGAGCAGCCCGTCGGGGAGCCGCACGTCGAGGTCGGTGGCTTCCCGCTCCTGGGGCAGCTCGTCTCCGGCGAGGTCGACGACGTCGATCTGAGACTCGACGGGGCGACGCTCGGCGGTGTCGTGATGACGGACCTGTCCGTCGACGCGCAGGGCGTGTCCACCACCGGCCCTCACGCGATGCACACGCTCGACGTGCAGGCCACCGTCCCGGTCGCCTCCGTGCAGGACGTCGTCACGCAGCGCACCGACCTCGACGTGGAGGTGGGTGTCGAGGGCGGCGAGCTGCAGCTGAGCGGCACGGCGCTCGGGCTCCCGCTCGTCGCGACGCTCGTGCCGCACGTCGTCGACGGGCGTCTGCTGGTCGACCTCGCGAGCGTGTCGGTCGGCGGGGTCGGCCTCGACCCGTCGCTCCTGCCCGCCGACCTCGCGGGCCGGCTCACCGACCTCGCGGTCCCGATCAAGGGCCTCCCGGAGGGTCTGGTGCTCACCGACGCCGTCGTCCACCCCGACGGCCTGCGCATCACCGCCTCCGGCACCGACGTCACGGTCACCCCGGCCCCCACCCCGGCCCCCTGACCCGCCCCGCTCCTTCCCTCCCGCCCGGTCCCGACCCCGTGGTTGCTCCGGCTTTGGCCCCCGATACCGCGAGGGATGGCGGTCTCGGCGGTGGTGGTTCCCGACGACCCTGTGGTTGCTCCGGGAATGGGGCTGGATTCCGCGAGTGATGGCGGGGTCGACGAGGGGGTGGGGGTCGACGCTCGGGGGGAGGGTCAGGGGGTGGTGGTGCAGGTGGTGAGGGCCGTGGCCAGGGCGGCGCGCTCGGGGGGTGTGACGCTCAGGGCGTAGGCGGACTTCACGCGGATCTGGCGCAGCGCGTACACGCACGCGTAGCCGGGGTCGGGCGGGAGCCAGCCGGACGCGTCGGCGGCGCCCTTGTCCTGGTTGGCCGCGCCGTCGACGGCGAGCAGGTTGGCGGGGTCGTTCGCGAACCGCTCGCGCGCCCGCGGGTCCCACGCGAACGCGCCGCTCGCCCACGCGTCGGCGAGCGCGACGACGTGGTCGACCTGCACGTCGGCCGAGCCGGGCCCGCGCCGGAAGGGGATACGACGCCCGGTGTACGGGTCGGCGAGCACGCCGGCCAGGACGGTGCACCGGTCGGTGTCGAGCCGCACGGCGGTCAGGTCACGGCGCAGCACGTCGTCGCGCGTGGAGCACCCGTTGCGGTCGACGTCCGCCCACGCGGTCCCGAAGCGCGCGCGGTCGTACGGCGGCACGTCCAGGACGGTCCCGACGTCGAGCGCGTCGAGCGCCGTGCGCCCGGCGGCGAGGTCCGCGGCGGTGACGGGCCAGCGCGCGGACGCCCGTTCGCGCAGCAGCACGGGCACGCCGAGCCCGACGACGAGCCCGAGCACGACGACGGCGGCCCACCCGGTCCACCACGGCCACCCGGTCCACCACGGCCACCCGCCACGCACGCGCGGCAGCCTCGCGGCGCGGTGGCGACGAGCACGGGCGGCCCGGCACCTTCGGTGGACGACCACGACGCCGCAGGGGGCTGGGGTCGGGTCGCGGCGGGACACGACCGTCGTGCCGCGTGACCGCGCACCCGTCCGCCTGCCAGGCTGGGCACGTGGACCCCTCCTACGACCTCATGACGCGCGTGGCCTGCGAGTTCATCGGCACCGCGATCCTCATCATCCTCGGCAACGGGACGGTCGCGAACGTCCACCTCAAGGGCTCGAAGGGGTACCGCGGTGGCTGGTCGCTCATCGCGATGGGCTACGGCTTCGGCGTGATGATCCCGGCGCTGATGTTCGGCGGGATCAGCGGCAACCACATCAACCCCGCGTTCACGGTGGGTCTCGCGTCGTGGGGGCTGTTCCCGTGGTCGGAGGTCGCCCCGTACGTGGTGGCGCAGGTGCTGGGCGCGATGGCCGGTCAGGTCGCGATCGTCGCGACCCACAAGCCGTACTACGACCTGACCGAGGACCCGGACGACATCCTCGCGACGTTCTCCACGGTCAACGCGGCGAGGTCGCGGCTGAACGGCTTCGCGAACGAGCTGCTCGGGTCGGTCGTGCTGTTCTCGTGCGCGCTAGCGATCGTGCGCTCGCCGCTCACGGCGACCGAGCCGGGGCTCGCGCACCTCGCGCTCGGCTTCCTGGTGTGGGGCCTGGTCGCGGGGCTCGGCGGTCCGACGGGTCCGGCGCTCAACCCCGCGCGTGACCTGGGTCCGCGCATCGTGCACAGCCTGCTGCCGCTGAGGCACAAGGGCGGCTCGGACTGGCGCTACGGCTGGGTGCCGGTCGCGGCGCCGATGCTCGCGGGCCTGATCGGCGTGGGCGGCTGGAAGCTGCTGCTCGGCTGAGGGACCGGGCCGGCGTCAGTCGACGGGCTCGAGCACGAACACCGGGATGGTGCGCGAGGTCCGCGTGACGTAGACGTCGTAGTCGGGCCACACCTCGACGGCGCGCTCCCACCACTCGTCGCGCTCGGCGCCGGTCGCCTCGTGCGCGACGTAGTCCTTGCGGACCGGGCCGTCCTGCAGCTCGACCAGCGGGTTCGCGACGACGTTGTGGTACCAGGCGGGGTGCTGCGGCGCACCGCCCATGGACGCGACGACGGCGTAGCGGCCGTCGTGCTCGACGCGCATGAGGGCGTTCTTGCGCAGCCTGCCCGACGACGCGCCGACGGTCGTGAGGATGACGACGGGCTTGCCGTTGAGCGTCGTGCCCTGGGTCCCTCCGCTCGACTCGTACAGCTCGACCTGGCGACGCGTGCGGTCCGACGTGCTGGGCTCGTACTCTCCGGTCAGCGGCATGCCAGCGGCAACGACCGGTCCGGCCCCGGGTATTCCAGGCGGGCCCGGCGCGCGGCGCGGTGCACAATGGACGGCGCCGCGCAGGGCGGCAGGTGCCGACGAGCACCACGACGAGCGAGCGCGCGAGGCGCGACGGTCGCACGCACGACGAGGAGACGCGGATGCACGGCATCGCAGGCTGCGAGGTGGCCGCTGCGGCCTGCTCGGGCCACGGCGCCCCGCGCGTCGCCCCCGCCTGACCCCCTCGTCGTCCCGCCCGTTCGTCGTCCCGCCCGTTCGTCGGACAGCCGGTTCGTCGGACAGCCAGGTCAGGACCCGGGCGGCGCACTGTCGTCGTGCCCACCCTCGCCCGCCGTGACCCACGCACGCGTCCGGCGGGAGCCTGACCGGAGATCCCCATGGAACCCCTGACCGAGAAGCAGATCCGCGCGTCCTTCGTGAACGCGTCGCGCCGGGAGTCGGCCCAGGCCGTGCTGCCCGTGCTCGACGAGCTCGACTGGGACCGCCTCGACTACCTGGGCTGGCGTGACCGCAAGGCGCCGCTCGTCGCGTACGCGGTGGTGCCGGTGGACGGCGCGCCCGTCGGCGTGCTGCTGCGCTCGACCGACGCCAAGGAGCGCATCCGCCGCCGCGCGGTGTGCGCGTGGTGCGAGGACGTCGTCGTGACGGACGACGTGAGCCTGTACGTGGCCCGACGAGCGGGCGCGTCCGGTCGCCGCGGCAACACGATCGGCACGCTCATCTGCACGCACTTCACGTGCTCGGCGAACGTGCGGCGCCCACCGACCCGCACGGAGGCGGGCGACGACGCGGAGGAGCGCCGTGAGCAGATCCGCGCCGCGCGCGTCGCGGGCCTGCGCGAGCGGTCGGCGCGGTTCGTCGCGGAGGTGCTGCGCGACTCGTGAGCGCGGCGTGACCGCAGCGGTCACGTCCCCGGGTCAGCTGGTCTGGCCCGGGGACAGCGCGGCCTCGGCGGAGTCGTCGTCGACCGGGTGCATCCACGGCGTGTGCGAGACGCCGACCAGCAGCCCCTCGGGGCTCTGCAGCCGCGCGGTGGTCTGGCCCCACGGCTCGAGGTGCGCGCCGCGCAGCAGCTCGTGGCCCGCCGCGACGAGCTCGGCGGCGAACTCCTCGACGGCCTCGTGCGACGCGACGTCGAGCTCGACCCACGCCTGCGGCACGGGCCGGTCGGCGGGCCACCGCGGCGTGCCGAACGTGGACTCGGCGGCCTGCTCGAGCGGCCACAGCGCGAACGCCTTGACGCCGGCGAGCGTGTCGTTGGTGAGGTACCCGGGCGCGGGCTCCTCGAGGGGGATGCCGAGCCCGCCGGTGGACCAGAAGGCCCGGGCGGCGCTCGGGTCACGCGTGATGGGCCCGAAGCCCGCGACGAACGAGATCTCCATGCGGCCAGCCTGCCCCTGCGCGCCGACAGGCACCAGGGGTCAGGCCGCGAGGTCACGGGCGCGCAGCAGCACCGCGTCCAGCATCGCCGGCGTGAGGCGGCCGGTGAAGGTGTTCTGCTGGCTGACGTGGAAGCACCCGAGCAGCGTGAGCGCACGCTCGTCGCGCGTCACGACGACCTCGGTGCCGTGCGCGAACCGCGGCGCGGGCCGCGGCGCGGCCCACCCGAGGTCGCGCAGCGTGTCGAGCAGCGCGGCCCAGCCGAACGCGCCGAGCACGACGACGACGCGCGGGTCGACCGCGGCGATCTCGCGCGCGAGGAACGGCGCGCACGCGCGGCGCTCGTCGGACGTGGGCGCGTTGGCGGGCGGCGCGCAGCGCACGGGCGCGGTGGTGCGTACCCCGGTGAGCCGCAGGCCGTCGTCCGCGCTCACGGACGTCGGCTGGTTCGCCATGCCGACGCGGTGCATCGCGGCGAACAGGAAGTCGCCCGAGCGGTCGCCGGTGAACATCCGGCCGGTGCGGTTGGCGCCGTGCGCGGCGGGCGCGAGGCCGACGACGAGGATGCGCGCGTGCGCGTCGCCGAACCCCGGCACGGGCCGGGCCCAGTACTCCTGGTCGCGGAACGCGGCGCGGCGCTCGCGGCCGACCTGCTCGCGCCACGCGACGAGCCGCGGGCAGCGGCGGCACACGACGACGTCGGCGTCGAGCGCGGCGAGCGCGGGGGAGCGGGCGGCGTCCGGGTCGCCCGGCGGCACGGCGGCGCCGGGCGGGCCGTCGGGGACCGGCACCCCGACCGGTCCTCCGGCCGGGCCGACCGGGCCGGCCGGTCCCGTCACCGGAACCGGTCGGGGTCCCCCGCGCCCTCGCGGACGACCTCGGGGGACCCGGACGTCCAGTCGACGACCGTGGTGGGCGTGGTGCCGCAGTCGCCCGCGTCGACGACGGCGTCGAGCTCGTGGTCGAGCTCGTCCTTGATCTGCCAGCCCTCGGTCAGGGGCCAGTCGTGGCCGGGCATGAGCAGCGAGGACGACAGGATCGGCTCGCCGAGCTCGCGGACGATCGCGAGCGCGACGTGGTGGTCGGGGATGCGCACGCCCACGGACCGCTTCTTGGCGTGCGCGAGCCGCCGCGGCACCTCGGGCGTGGCCTGCAGGATGAACGTGTAGGGCCCGGGGGTCGCGGCCTTGATCGCGCGGAACGCGGTGTTGGGCAGGACGACGAGCTGGCCGAGCTGTGCGAAGTCCGAGCACACGAGCGTGAGGTGGTGCTTGTCGTCGAGGTGCCGCAGGCGTCGGATGCGCTCGGCGCCCTGCGCGGAGCCCATGGTCGTGCCGAGCGCGTAGCAGGAGTCGGTGGGGTAGGCGATGACGCCGCCGTCGCGCAGGACGTCGGCCGCCTGCGCGACGAGGCGCGGCTGCGGGTCGTCGGGGTGCACGTCGAGGTACCGGGCCATGCGGCCACCGTAGCCCTGGGCCGTCCGGCCCGCCGGTCGGCCGGGACGGTCGCCGTGGCCCTGACCAGGACCTTCGTCATCCGGGTGGCACCCTGAGGGATCCGTGGGGTGGCTCAGGGGTACACCCGGGGGGAAACCCGATCGACTCGGGGCCGGGCGCGGGGCCAGGATCGTCGTCGTGACAACTGCGATGCTTCCCCCCGACCCGGCCCGCGTGATCGCGTCCGCTCGGGGCCTGACCAAGACGTACGGCCGCGGCGACACCGCCGTGCACGCGCTCGCGGGCATCGACGTCGACTTCGAGCGCGGTCGGCTGACCGCGACGATGGGCCCCTCGGGCTCCGGCAAGTCGACGCTCATGCACTGCATGGCCGGCCTCGACAAGCCCACCGCCGGGACGGTGACGGTCGACGGCGAGGCCGTCTCCGCTATGTCGGAGCGGCGCCTGACGAAGCTGCGCCGCGACCGCCTCGGGTTCGTGTTCCAGGCGTTCAACCTGGTCCCGACGCTCACGGCGCTCGAGAACATCCTGCTGCCGCTGGACATCGCGCGGCGTCCGGTCGACAAGGACCACCTGGACGCGGTCGTGCGCGCGGTCGGTCTGCAGGACCGTCTGGGCCACAAGCCGGCCGAGCTGTCGGGCGGCCAGCAGCAGCGCGTCGCGTGCGCGCGCGCCCTGGTGACGCGCCCCGCGGTGGTGTTCGCCGACGAGCCCACGGGCAACCTCGACTCGACGTCCGCGCGTGACGTGCTGGGCTTCCTGCGCCGCAGCGTCGACGACCTGGGCCAGTCGGTCGTCATGGTGACGCACGACCCGGTCGCCGCGTCCTACGCGGACCGGGTGCTGTTCCTCGCCGACGGCCGGATCGTCGACGAGCTGCTCGCGCCCACGCCCGAGTCGGTCCTGGAGCGCCTCGGCCGGCTCACGCGGCAGGCCGCCCCCGCCGAGGTGGTGTGATGCTGCGCGTCACGTTGCGCGGGGTCCGGGCGCACGCCGTCCGGTTCCTGCTCTCGGTGCTGGCCGTGGCGCTGGGGGTCGCGTTCGTCGCGGGCACGTTCAGCCTGCGCACGATGATGTCGAGCACCTTCGACGGGATCGTCGAGGCGTCCGCCCCCGCGGACGCGTACGTGCAGGGCGCCACCCAGGTGGCGGGCGGGAGCGCGGACTTCAGCGTGGGCGAGACCCGCAACCCGGTGCCGATCACGCTCGCGGACGAGCTCGCCGCGGTCGACGGCGTGCGCCTCGCGCTGCCGGAGATCACGGGCACGGTCGTGCTGGTCGGCGCGGACGGCACGGCCGTGCAGTCCACGCAGGCGCCGTCGTTCGCGGTCGCGTTCGACGAGCGCGACCCGGACCTGCACCTCGTGGCCGGCGACGTGCCCCGGGGGGACGACGAGGTCGCGCTGGAGTCGGCGACGCTCGAGTCGTCGGGGCTCGCGCTGGGCGACACGACCCGCATGGTGGTGACCGGCGAGGTCCGCGAGGTGACGGTCGTCGGCCAGGTCGACCTCGGTGGGCCCATGGCGGGCGCGACGATCGTCCTGATCGACTCCGCGGCCGCGCAGGCCGCGTTCGCCCCGGACGGTGAGGTCTCGCAGATCGCGGTGTACGCCGCGCCCGGGTACGACGAGGCCGCGGTGACGTCCGCGGTGAGCGACGCGCTGCCCACGCTCGCGGGCGGCGACGACGCGCGGGTCGTGACGGGCTCGGAGCTGCGCGCGACGCTGCAGTCGGACATCGACGAGATGCTCGGCTTCGTCACGACGTTCCTGCTGATCTTCGCGGTGATCGCGCTGTTCGTCGGCGCGTTCATCATCGCCAACACGTTCGCGATGTCGGTACGCCAGCGCGTGCGGGAGTTCGCGCTCCTGCGGGCCGTGGGCGCCTCGCCCGCGCAGGTGTTCACGGTCGTCGTCGGGCAGGCCGCTCTCGTCGGCCTCGTGGGTGCGGCGCTCGGCGTGCTGGGCGGGCTGGGGCTCGTCTCGGCGCTGCGCGTGGTGTTCGCGCAGGTGGGCATGGACCTCACGGCCGACGTGCCGCTGTCGACGACGAACGTCGTCGGCTGCCTCGTGCTCGGCACGGTCGTGTCCGCGGTGGCGTCCGCGTTCCCCGCCCGCACGGCCGCGCTGGTGGCGCCCGTCGAGGCGATGCGCGGCGACATCACGGTGCACGAGCGCTCGCTGCGGCTGCGCGCGGTGCTGGGCGTGGCGGTCGTCGCCGCCGGCGCGGCCGCGGTCGTCGCGGCGGTCCTGCGGCCCGAGGCGGACGCGGCCGACGCGCTGCTCGGCACGGGTGCGGCGCTCGTCCTCGTCGGCGTGCTGATGGCGTCCCCGACGCTCGCGCGCGCCTCGATGCGGGTGCTCGCGGCACCGTTCGTCGCGCTGCTCAGGCCCGTGGGCCGGCTCGCGCGCGGCAACGTGGTGCGCAACCCGCGCCGCACCGCGAACACCGCGGGTGCGCTGACGATCGGCATGGCGCTCGTCGGTGCCGTGTCGGTCATCGCGGCGTCCGCGCAGGCGTCGCTCGCGAGCATCGTCGAGAGCTCGACCGACGCAGACCTGGTGCTGCGTTCCGCGACGTTCGTCATCCCGGAGGGCGCCGCGGACGACGTGGCCGCCCTGCCCGAGGTGGGACGCACCGTCGTCGTCGCGTTCACGCTCGCGGGCGTGTCCCCGGCCCCGGGCGTCGCGCCGACCCCGCAGGACGCGGGTGGCGTGGTCGCGCTCGAGGACGGCGTGCTCGGCACGACGCTCAAGGTCGACGTGTCCGCGGGTGACACCGCGGCGCTCGCGGACGACACCGCGCTGCTCAACACGGACTTCGCGGGCGAGGACTGGTCGGTCGGCGACACCGTCACGGTGTCCACGGCGACGGGGTCGCGCGACCTGCGGGTCGGCGGGCTGTTCGAGAGCCAGGTCGTCGGCTCGTCGGTGGTCGTCACGCCCGCGGTGCTCGACGAGCTCGCGCCCGGTGAGGCGCAGCAGATCGACACCGTGTTCGTCGACGCCGCCGCGGGCGTCTCGGCGACCGACCTGCGGTCCGCGGTGACGGCGGCCGTCGCGCCGTACGTCGTGGTGTCGGTGCAGGACCAGGACGAGTTCGTGGACCAGATGGCCGCGGAGGTCGACCAGCTGCTGGTGATCCTCTACGCGCTGCTCGGCCTGTCGCTCGTCATCGCGGTGCTGGGCATCGTCAACACGCTCGCGCTGTCCGTGATCGAGCGGACCCGGGAGATCGGGCTGCTGCGGGCCGTCGGGCTCGGGCGCCTGCAGCTCGCGGGGACGGTCACCGTGGAGTCGGTGCTCACCGCGGTGTTCGGGACGGTCGTCGGCCTCGTCGTCGGGGTCGGGCTCGCGTCCGCGCTGCCGACCGTCTACGCCGAGGACGGGCTGGACCAGCTCGTCGTCCCGTGGGGCGGGCTGGTGACGATGGTCGTGCTGGCCGTGGTCGTGGGGGTCGTCGCGGCGCTGTGGCCCGCGACGCGCGCGGCCCGCATGCGTGCGCTCGAGGCGATCGCCTCCGAGTGACGCGCGTCGAGCCGGGTCGTGGCGTGCGGAGGGGCCGCCGCGACCCGGCTCGCAGACCTCGTCCCGAGCGGTCAGCTCGGGACGAGGTGGTCCGGGCACACCTCGTAGGTGCCCGGTGCGACGGCCAGCTCCGCGCGTCCGCCGGTGAGCGAGCGCAGGTCCAGCACGTACCGCGTGAGCTCCGACTGAGGCACGTCGGCCTCGATCACCACGCGGCCGTCGTCGAGCGTCGTCGTGGTCGTGATGCGACCCCGGCGGCCCGACAGGTCTCCCATGACGTCGCCCTGCACCGACGGCGGGACCGTCACCGACACGTGGTCGATGGGTTCCAGCACCACGGTGCCCGCGGCGGCGAGCGCGTCGCGCAGGCCGTTCCCGGCGGCCGTGCGGAACGCCATGTCGGACGAGTCGACCGAGTGCGCCTTGCCGTCGTAGACCTCGACGCGCAGGTCGACCACGGGGTACCCGTGCGGCCCGCCGTGCGCCATCGCCTCGAGGACGCCGCGCTCCACCGCCGGCAGGTAGTTGCGCGGGATCGCCCCGCCCACCACGGAGTCCACGAACTCGAACCCCGTACCGTGCGGCGCGGGCGACACCCGCAGGTGCGCGACCGCGAACTGCCCGTGCCCGCCCGACTGCTTCTTGATCTTGCCCTCGGCCTCCACCGGCCGGCGGATCGTCTCCCGGTACGCCACGGGCACGGGCGACGTCGTCACGTGCACGCCGAACACGCGCGCCAGGCGCTCGAGCGCGACCGCGAGGTGCGTGTCGCCGAGACCGCGCAGCACCTGGCGGTCCGACGAGCGGTCGACGACGAGCGTGGGGTCCTCGGCCACGAGGCGCGTCAGCGCCGCGGACAGGCGGTCGTCGTCGGACTGCGTGACCGGCTCCAGGACGAGCCCGTACACGCCCTGCCGCGGACGCAGACCGGGCGCCGACATCGCGGCGCCCGGTCCGTTCCGGTCGGCCAGCAGCGAGCCGCTGGGCGTCCCGGCGAGCTTCGCCACCGCGACCACGTGGCCCGCCTGCGCCTCCTCGAGCGGCAGGTGCTCCTTGCCGCGCAGCCGGAACACCCCGGAGATGCGCTCCTCGGTGCGGGTCGTCGTGTTGACGAGCTTGTCGCCCGCCCGCAGCGTCCCCGACAGCACGCGCAGCAGCGTGACCTGCCCGACGAACGGGTCGGCGACCGTGCGGAACGCGTGCACCAGCACCGGTCCGACCGGGTCGACCTGCACCTCGACCGGGGTGTCGCCCGCGACCACGTGCGCGGGCCGGTCGCTGGGTGCCGGGCCGAGCTCGCACAGCAGGTCCGCGAGCCGGTCGACGCCCACCTCGGTGACGCCGGAGACGACGAGCACCGGGAACGCCTCGCCGTCCCGCACCTCGTGCGCGAGCGTGTGCTCCAGCTCGTCGGCCGTGGGCTCGTCGCCGCTCAGGTACCGCTCGAGGGCGTCGTCGTCGTGCGACACGATCTCCTCGGTGACCTCGTCGTGCAGGCGGTGCTCCTCGTCGGCCACGTCGTCGGGGACGGGCACCGTGGAGTGCCGGCCGTCGGGCGTGTACTCCAGCCCCTCCTGCGCGAGCACGTCCGCGATGCCGTGGAACGCCTGCTCCTCGCCGAGCGGCAGCTCGATGGGCACGAAGCCGTCGCCGAACGCGGCACGCAGGTCGTCGAGCACGTGGTGGAAGTCCGCGCGCGCCTTGTCCTCCTTGGTCACGACGACCATGCGCGGCACGCCCGCGGCCTCGGCGAGCCGCCACGCGACGTGCGTCCCCGCCTGCACCCCGTCGACCGCGGACACGACGACGAGCGCGAGGTCCGCGACCGCGAGCGCCGCGTCGACCGCCCCCACGAAGTCCGCCGAGCCGGGGGTGTCGAGCAGCGTCACGTCGTGCAGCGCCCCGTCCGGGGTGGTCCACGTGAACGGCAGCGAGGACAGGGTGAGCGAGATCCCGCGTGCGATCTCCTCGGGCTCGTGGTCGCTGACCGTCGAGCCGTCCTCGACCTTCCCGGGTCTCGGGATCACGCCGGCGCGGTGCAGCAGCGCCTCGGCGAGGGTCGTCTTGCCCGCGCCCGAGGCTCCCACCAGGGCCACGGTGCGGATCCTGGGCGTCGTTGCCTGGTCCATGCTCGTCTCCCCGGCCGCCGGGCGGGTGCGAGGGCGGTTCCCACGGTGATCGTCGGCGACCTGGGCCCACGATAACGACGCACCCCCGGTGCCGTCAGGACAAGGGTCCCGGGCGCCGGGGGTGCGCGATGGTGCAGGTGGTGCTGGTGGTCGACCGGGTCAGGAGGCCCACAGGACGTCGACGACGAACACGAGCGTCGAGTTCGCGGGGATCTTCTCGCTGGCCTGGTCCTTGTAGCCCAGCTCCGGCGGGATCACGAGGAGCACCTGGTCGCCCACGTGCGTGCCGACGAGGCCCTGGTTCCAGCCGTCGATGACCTGCGCGGAGCCGATCGAGGTGACCGGGAACGGCTGGCCGTTGGCCCAGCTCGAGTCGAAGACCGTGCCGTCCCACAGCGCCCCGTGGTACTGCACGAGGATGTTGTCGCCCTCCTCGACCTCCTTGCCGGTGCCCTGGATGAGGGGCTGCACGACGAGGTCGGCGGGCGCGTCCCCGGTCGCGGCGGTGAGCGTCGGGGCGCCGTCCTCCGCGAGCGTGACGGTCGGCAGGCCCTCGACGGGGGCGACGGCCTCACCCTCGGCGCGCGAGCCGATCTTCTGCACGGGCTCGAGCACGTAGACCTGCGTGGTCTCGCCCGAGACGAGCGCGAACACGACCTGGGCGCCGAGCTTCGTGGTGACCAGCACCTCGTCGAGCGCGGGGATGCCGCTGCCGTCGCCGGAGACCGTCCACGTGCCCGTGGCCTCGTCCTGGTACGTGCTGCCGATGACCTTGCCGTCCTCGCCGTTCACGGCGGTCAGCTGGATCTCGAGCGTGTCACCCTCGGCGACCGCGTCACCGTCGCCGGGCGTCACGACGCGCGCGACGGCCGCACCGACGGAGAACGGCGTGCTGGGGAGCGTGATCGTGGGCTCGCTGCCCGGGTCGCCCTCGACCTTGACCTTCTCGAGCGCGGCGACGTCCTCCGCGGACGCGGTCGCGGGGCCGGTGGGGTCGGCGGTCGCGGCGGGGTCGGCCGTCGTGGTCGCGGTCGGCGTGGCGGCCGAGCCGCTGTCGTCGTCGCTGCACGCGGCGAGCGTCAGGGCGAGCGCCGCCGCGATCGCGGCGGCGGCCAGGCGGCGGTGGGGCGTGCGGCGCACGGTGAGCTCCGGGGGTCGGGGAGCCGCCGCAACGGCGACGACCCACGCACGGTACGCGACTTGTCTGGGAGGTGTCTGGACGTTCCGCCCCGAAAACGGTTCGGATGCCCGTCCGTTCACGCGTCTTCGTGCAGGTCAGGTGGTCGTCGGGACCGGGGAGCCGAGGATCGCGTGCTTCGGCAGGCGCCGGTCGAGCAGGATGACGACCAGCCCCAGCCCGGCGAACCCCACGCCGTAGAGCAGCACGTTGAGCAGCAGCCCGCCCCACCCGAGCTCGCCCAGGTCGATGAAGCCGTACGGGTAGTCGAGGTCCCAGACCGTGCCGCGCACCGTCGTGAACACCACGTACGCGACGAGATAGGTGAGCCACCACCACGCGTACCGCCAGCGCATCCGGCGGTGCGGGTCGAGCAGCAGGAAGTCGAGGAACGCGAGCACGGGGTTGAGCTGGTGCTCGATCTGCCCGGCCGTGAGCCCGAGCGTGAGCGTCGGCGTGCCCGCCGCCTCGGGGTCGAGGACGAACGTCGCGACGAGGCCCGTGATCATCAGGAACAGCGTCACGCCGCCCTTGAACCACCCCGGTGGCTGCCGCTTGTGCAGCAGGGACGCGATGCCCGCCCACGTCATCACGACCGCGAGCAGGAAGCCCGACTGGTTCGTGAAGTACAGGAGGCCGTCGACCTCACCGTGCAGCCAGATCTCGCGCGTCCCGATGAGGGCGAGGTACACGACGAAGAACCGGAACAGGGCGACGACGACGTCCACGTGACCTCCTGGGTGGCTCCTGGTCGGCTGCTGGTCGGCTGCTGGTCGGCTGCTGGTCGGCTGCTGCTCGGCTGCTGCTCGGCAGGGTCGGAGCCGACGCGGAGGTCAGCGTGCCATCGTCGGCCGGACGGGTGCACCGCGCCGCGCCGCCGGTGGTGCGACGAGCCGTCGTCGCCCCCGGTTCGTAGGGTGGGCCACGGCTGAGGCCACGGGTCGAGGAGGACGGATGGCGGCGCTGCGGTTCGGGATCGTCGGGAGCGGGTGGCGGTCGGGGTTCTTCGTGCGGGCGGCGCGGGAGCTGCCGGAGCTGTTCGCGGTGACGGGCGTGGTGACGCGCTCGGCGGAGCGCGGCGCGCAGGTCGAGCGCGAGTGGGGCGTGCCCACGGTGCGGAGCATCGCGGAGCTGCTGGCCGCGCCGGAGCGTCCCGAGCTCGTCGTGGTGTCCGTGCCGTGGCCCGTGACGCCCGAGGCGACGCGCGAGCTCGTCGCCGCCGGTGTGCCCGTGCTGGCCGAGACCCCGCCCGCGCCGGACGTCGCGGGGCTCGAGAGCCTGTGGGCGGACGTCGGCGCGTCCGGGCTCGTGCAGGTCGCCGAGCACTCCGTGTTCATGCCCGCGCACCAGGCGCGGCGCGCGGTCGTCGAGGCCGGGCTCATCGGCGAGCCGACGAGCGTGCAGGTCTCGTCCACGCACCTCTACCACGCGGTCGGCCTGGTCCGGTGGCTGCTCGACGTGGGCCGTGGGCCCGTCGTCGTGCGTGCGCAGCGGTTCACCGCACCCCTGCTCGACCCCGTCTCGCGCGACGGCTGGACCGGCGCGACCGAGCCCACGCCCGCCGGCACGACCCTCGCGACGCTCGACCTCGGCGAGGGCCGCAGCGCGCTGTACGACTTCACCGACAACCAGTGGCACAACCCGCTGCGCACCAACCGGATCGTCGTGCGCGGGTCGCACGGCGAGATCGTCGGCGACGACGTCACGTGGTGGGGCGCCGACCGCGCCGTGCTGACGAGCCGCATCGACCGGCGCACGAGCGGCGTCGAGCAGGACCTGGACGGCTTCGACCTCGCGCACCTGAGCCTGGGGGAGCGGCTGCTGTACCGGAACCCGTACGTCGGGACGCGGTTCGCCGACGACGAGCTCGCGGTCGCCCACCTGCTCGCCGCGTGCTCGTCGTGGCTGCACGACGGCGGCCCGGAGCCCTACCCGCTCGCGGACGGCATCCACGACCACCGACTGGGACTGGCGATCGGCGAGGCGGCCGAGACCGGTGCGGCGGTGACCGTCCCGGCGCCGCCCTGGGCGTGACCCGGCGCCTGGAGATGCGCGTCCGACGAGCCGGTGCGAGCGTCGGAGGTCGGGCCGGTCGTCGTGCGACGCCCGCGACCCACCGGGAGGTGCGATGGCTGTCACCGCGTTCGGGGACCTTCCCCTGGCCGACCGCGACCGCGAGTGGGACGGCGCGGCCGCCGAGAAGCGCGTGCGGGAGTGGGCGAAGGCGCAGGACGGACCCAACGAGCGGTACCGCGACGCGCACGTCTGGTACGACGCGGAGTCCAAGGAGAACTTCACCGCGTACAAGCTGCTGATCGCGGACGTCGTCGACGGGCGGCTGAAGGCCGTCCCGCGCGGGGTGTTCGCCGCGGCGGCGGTGATGCAGGGCTCGCGCGGCGGCGTGGACGTGCCCGCGAAGGACGTCGACCGCATCAAGAGCCACCTGGCCAAGTACTACGCGAAGCTCGACGAGACGCCGCCCTGGGAGTCCTGACCGGCGGTCCGGCGTGGGCGGCCACGGGCGTCCGGACCTGCGGATTCGGGTCGGCGAACTCGCGCCGAAGTCCGCGATGCCCGTTTCCCGGCTGTCAGTATGGAGGCCGTGACCACCCCGACCTCCCCATCCCGTGCCCAGGTCCGCAGGTGGCGTCAGTACCTCGCGGACGAGCGTGCCGAGGCCGCCGCGTACCGCGACCTCGCCTCGCGCCGCACCGGTGAGGAACGCGAGATCCTGCTCGCGCTCGCCGAGGCCGAGGGCCGCCACGAGCAGCACTGGCTCGACCTGCTCGGCGACCAGGTCGGCAGGCCGCTGCGCGGCGACTGGCGCACGCGCACCCTCGGGTGGCTCGCCCGCCGGTTCGGGTCGGTGTTCGTCCTCGCGCTCGCACAGCGCGCGGAGGCGCGCTCGGCGTACGACGAGGACGACGACGCGACCCCGCAGATGGCGGCCGACGAGCGCATCCACGAGGAGGTCGTGCGCGGCCTCGCGATGCGCGGGCGCAACCGCATGTCCGGCACGTTCCGCGCCGCGGTGTTCGGCGCCAACGACGGGCTCGTCTCGAACCTCGCGCTCGTCATGGGCATCGGCGCGTCCGGCGTCGCGCAGCAGACCGTCCTGCTGTCCGGCCTCGCGGGCCTGCTCGCGGGTGCGCTGTCGATGGGTGCTGGGGAGTACGTGTCCGTGCGCTCGCAGCGCGAGCTGCTCGAGGCGTCCCGCCCCGGCCCGCACGCGCGCGCCGCGCTGCCGCACCTCGACGTCGACGCCAACGAGCTCGCGCTCGTCTACCGGGCGCGCGGCATGGCGCCCGCCGAGGCCGGCGAGCACGCGCGCTCGGTCCTGTCGTCGCTCGGGGCGCTGGGCACGGCGCTCGCGGTCCCCGCGCCGGAGGGCGAGGCGCAGGAGGTCGACGAGCACGAGACCGTGGGCACCGCTGTGGGGGCCGCGCTCGCGAGCTTCTGCTTCTTCGCCTCGGGCGCCGCGATCCCGGTGCTGCCGTACCTGCTCGGCGCCGAGGGCTGGCACGCGGTGGCGTGGTCGGCGGGGCTCGTCGGGCTCGCGCTGCTGGTGACGGGCGCGGTCGTCGGTCTGCTGTCGGGCACCTCGCCGGCGAAGCGCGCGCTGCGCCAGCTCGCGATCGGCTGGGGCGCGGCGGCGGTGACGTACCTGCTGGGGCTGGCGTTCGGCACGACCGTCTCCTGACGTGTGACGTACCACGCACCCGCGTGTGACGGACACCGCCTTGTTTGGTAAGGCTTGCCTGCCTAGAGTGGCGCCGTGACCGTGACCCAGACCGAGGCGCCCGCCGCCGCCCCGTTCCGCACGTTCCACGTCCGGGTCCGGGCCGTCGAGCGCGTCTGCCCCAGCCTCCTGCGTGTCACGTTCACCGGCGACGACCTGCACAAGTTCGCCGACAACGGCTTCGACCAGCGCATCAAGTTCTTCCTGCCGCTCGACTGCGGCTACGAGGGCCTGCTCGACCTCACGCAGAGCGGCGACTGGTACGGCCGCTGGCGCGCTCTGCCCGACGACCGGCGCCACCCCATCCGCACCTACACCGCCCGCGGCGTGCGCCAGGAGGCGCGCGAGCTCGACGTCGACATCGTCCTGCACGGCGACGCGGGCCCCGCGTCCCGCTGGGCGACCGGCGCGCAGGTCGGCGACGAGCTCGTGGTGCTCGGCCCCAACGCGGACGCGACCGGCCCGCACGGCGGCGTCGACTTCGTCCCGCCCCTGCACGCCGAGGCGTTCCTCATCGCGGGCGACGAGACCGCGCTGCCCGCCATCGCGAACATCCTCGAGCGCCTGCCGCGCGACGCGCGCGGCGAGGCCCTCGTCGAGATGCCGCTGTCCGCCGACCGCGTCCACATCGACGCCCCCGCCGGCGTGACGATCCACTGGCTCGGCCGCGACGGCGCCCCGCACGGCTCGCTCCTCGACCCCGCCGTGCGCGAGGCCGCCGCCCGCGTCCTGCCCCATGGCTCCGCGACCGACCTCGACGCCGTCCCGTGGGCGTACGACACCGACGACATGCTGTGGGAGGTGCCCGTCGACCCCGCGACCGGCGTCCCCATGCGCCAGGAGTCCCCCGTCTACGCGTGGCTCGCCGGCGAGTCCGCCGTCATCCGCGGCCTGCGCCGCCACCTCGTCACCGAGCTCGGCATCGACCGCAAGTCGGTGGCCTTCATGGGCTACTGGCGCCACGGCAGGTCCGAGACCAGCTGACCCCCGCCGTACCGAGGTGACCACGCCGGGGCACTAGGCGGGCAGTGTCGCGATCTGCGTGAACGCGATCAGTTCCGCGTCCCTGGTGACCAGGGTGGCGTTCTCGATGATGGCTTGCGCGACGAGGAACCTGTCGAACGGGTCGCGATGCTCCCAGGCGAGAGAACCTGCGAGGAGAGCGTGCCGCGAGCTGATCGGCAGCTCCGACGCACGGAGGTCATCCACCCGCTGCGGCCACCCCTGCACGAGCGCCGCATACCCTTCGGGCAGCTTGCCGTGCCGGGTCTTGGTCGCGACTTCCATCGCGGACGCCGCTGACACGAGCAAGGTGTTGCCCGGGTCGGCCAGCACGTCCCGGGTGGCGGCGACCACGGTGTCCGGTTCGACGAGCAACCAGAGCATGACGTGGGTGTCGAGCAGGTAGGTCCGGCTCACTCCCAGTCCGCCAGCTCGTCATCGGTCATCGGCTCGAAGAACGAGGCGGGCACCGGCGGCAGGGACATGATCCCGAACTCGCGCGGCTGTACGTCCAAGGGGACGAGCTGCACGGCGGGCACTCCGGCGCGGGCGATCTTCACGATGCCCCCGTGCTCCGCGAGTGCGAGGAGCCCGGAGAGCCCCGCCTTCGCGTCCTGCACGTTCACGATCGTCTCCATACGCCCGAGACTACGTGGACCAGACCACATGGACCAGACCACATGGACCAGACCACGTAGACCACCCGTCCGGTCAGCAGTGTTCGGTGCCGCACGGTGGGGCAGCGACCTCATGGTCCACCGCCTCCGCCTCCCGCGGCCCTGATCGTCGGCGCACCCGAGCCGGACGCCCGTACCCGGGGGACGGTCGTGCCCGGGCTCGAGCCCGGAGGTGGCGTCGCGCCCGGTGACACGCCACCCGGGGGAGTCGTCGACGTGGCTGTTCTTCGTCGGCCATGTGATCGGCCCGCTCGACTGACCGGTCCAGCCCCCGGCGCTCGTCCCCGTCGGTCGCGGGGGCCGGGGCCCTCGTTGGTAGATTGGGGCAGCCAAGAAGATTGAGGCCGGTGTGGTTATTCCGGCCCCCGGTGTGAACACACTCGCGAACCGGGATGAAGTCGCGCACGCGAACCCATGGCGTCTCCACCACTCAACGAGCGGTCGACGGCGCTGCGTGCCGCGTTACCGCAGACAAGGACTGACGTCTGTGAACAAGAAGTTCATCCTGCTGTCCCAGGTCTTCATGACGTTCATGATGGCTGCGTCGATGTCCGGCCTCATGAGCCTGTTCCACTCCGGTCTCACCATGGAGTGGCTGGCCGCCTGGCCGCTGCAGTTCCTGATCGCGTGGCCGATCGCGTTCTGCCTGACGATGGCCGCGTGGCCCGCGGCGATGAAGCTCGCGGGTGCGACGCTGCGCGCCCGCTCGACCTCGGCGGCGGCTCCCTCCGAGGGCTGACGGCCCGGAACCCTCTTGACTCGACAGGAGCCGGGACGCTCCCGATGCGTCCCGGCTCCTGCCGCGTTCGTCGTGCCGCCACGACGCGCCCGTGCCGGTGGGTGCCTGGCTCGTCGCGGCCCGCTCGTCGGGGTCGCCGCTGCGCTGCAGGCGCGCCGTCTGGTGATCGGGCACAAGCGGAGCACGGTGTGTTTGTGGACGAACCGCCCACGGCGGCGCGGCCTGGGGGTTAGTGTCTCGCCACGGTCCGTCGACGACGACGGCTCGGTGCGCGAGGAGGCGTGATGCTGGGGACCCCACTGGCCGGCGGCTGGTACGACATCGCCTGGACGTGTGCCGTGCTCGCGAACCTCGCGCTGGTCGTCGTCGCGCTGCAGCGACTGGCCGCAGCGCACGACGTCAGCCGGCTCGCGCGAGCCGTCATGGCCGTGGCGGCGGTGTTCGTCCCGTTCCTGGGCCCCGGGCTGGTCATGCTGCTGACGCCCGCCCCGCAGCGCGCGACGCACCACTGACGGCCCACCTGCCGCAACGGGTGGAGAACCGCTCACCAGACGAGCGTTTCTCCACCCGCTGACCTGGGCTGCTCGGTGGCCGCGTCGTCGGGCTCGGGAGGTCCGCGGATACCGCGGAGACGAGTGAGGCCGCCGCGGTTCGTCGCGCCGGAGCGTCCCGTCCCGGCCGATCCCTCTGTCGGGAGGTCACGTCCGCCAGGGGTTGTGGAAGGGACGTTTGGCCCTGAGTCGTCCGGGTGCTCCCGATACGCTCCGCGGCGTCGACCTCAGGGCCCCGTCGCAGGCGGCGGACCGGAAACGATCCAGGGGGATCACATGAACAAAGGTGTTCGCGTACTCACTGCCGCCGTCCTCGCGACGGGTCTTGCTATCCCGCTCGCTACCGCCTCCCATGCCGGCGACGGGTTGTGTGACTCGGGTTTCGCATGCGGCTACGACTCGACGAGCTACGACGGCGCGGTCTTCGGTACGGCCAAGAACCTCTCCGACTGGGGGACCCAAGGCTTTGCCAATCGCGCCGAGTCGGTCTCGGTCAACGGGGCGCAGTGCAAGTACACGGTCTTCTACCGCACGTGGCACTGGTGGGACAGTCGCCCGATTGGCAAGGCGTTCACGCTGTACAGCCGTCAGCTCATGAAGAAGAACTACCGTGACCCGAACCTGTCGAACGGCGCGGGCTATGACAGTGACGGCAGTAACGTCAACAACGACATCGAGGCCACCGAGTTCACCGGTTGCTGATCTCCGTTCGGTGTGGGCCATGTGCTGGCCCACACCGAACGAGTTCGAGGGGGCATGCTTTGAGGAGTTTGCGGTTCCGGCACCGATTGCCGCTCATCGTCGTCATGGCCGTGGCGACCGTCGCGGGTTGCTCCCAGCGGGGCGCGGCCCCGCCGAAGATGGTGCCGACGGAGGTTCGAGGCATCAGCCTGGCGGCCGAGTTGAACGTGAAGACCGGTGCCGTGGTGCTGCCGGCGGACCGGTTCACCGAGACGTTCCTCGAGATGGACCTGCTGGCGACGGCCTCGTCCGTCGCGGTGGGCCTGTGCGCGGCCGAGAAGGGCGTGACGGTCACGCCGCCACAGCCGCTGACGGACCCGGTGTACGTCTCGGAGCAGTACTACGGCCCGTGGACGCAAGACCAGGCGGAGCGGTTCGGCTTCGTCAAGCCCATGACGCAGGCGGACCTGGCCGCGAACGGGATCGTCGCCGACACGCCGGACCCGGACGACCAGGCGCCGCCGGACGGTGACCTCACGGCCGCGGACTGGGAGATCGTCGATGCGTGCGGCGCTGCTCCGGAGTCGGCGAGGTTCGACGACGCCTTGCGCCACGTGGGCCCGTGGTACGCCGAGCTCGAGGCGGTCAAGGACCAGGTTCTCGACGATGCCGAGGCCAAGGGCGCGCTGCGCGACCTCGAGGCGTGCTACGAGCAGGCCGGGCTCGGAGCGTCGTCGGACGGCAGCCCGGGGTGGCCGCGGGGCGCGAACGGATCGGTGATCGACCAGCAGCAGATCCAGCTCGCGCTCGCGTCGGTCGAGTGCAAGGAGCAGACGGACTTCACCGCGCGGGTCGCCGCGGTGGAGGCAAGGCTGCAGGCCCCGATCGTCGTGAAGTACGCCGACGAGCTCGTGCAGAAGCGCGCCGAGATCGACGAGGCGCTCACGGCGGCGCGCGCGCTCCTGGCCGACGCGTGACCCGGAGCCCGTCGCGGTCGCGGTGGCTGTGGCTCTGGGCGACAGGGGCGGTCGTGGCCGTGGTCGTCGCGTTCGTCGTCGGGTCGCAGGTGCGCTCGCCGTGGGAGGTCGCGGTGGCGAACTCTCACTCGAGCCCACTGGTGACGGCGACCGTCGAGGAGCGCACGCTCGTCGTGGCCGGGCAGGACGTCACGGGGACCGTCACGCTGGGGCGCACCCAGGACGTCCCCGCGCCCGACGGTGAAGGTGTGCGCGCGGTGGTCACCGCCACGCCCGTCGCCGCGGGGGACCCGGTCGCTCCCGGCGCGGTGCTGGTCGAGGTGTCGGGTCGCCCCGTGATCGGGTGGGAGCTGCCGTTCCCGATGTACCGGGACCTGCGGGGCGGGGCTGAGGGGCCCGACGTCCGGGCGGTGCAGCAGGCGCTCCTCGACGCCGGCCACTACTCCGGGTCGGTCGACGGCGAGTACGGGCCGGCGACCGCGCTCGCGGTCGAGGCGCTGTACCGGGCGGCAGGTGCCGAGCCGCATGAGATCCCTGCCGAGGCGGTCGCTGCGGCCCGAGCCGCTGACCAGGCGGTCGCGGACGCACGCGACGCGGTGTCCTCTGGCCGCGAGGGCGACGACCTCGACGAAGGCGCCACCGGCGGGCGCGGCGCGCAGGAGGCGCTGGCCGACGCCCGTCAGGCGGCCGCGGACGCGCACACGGCAGCGCTCACGCCCTTGCCGGCTGCCGAGACGTTCGACCTGGACGGCGCGGACGTGACGCTGGTGCGTGTGTCCCGGGTCGGAACCGTCGTCGAGCCGGGTGGCCCGGTCGCCCAGGTGCGGTCCGGTGCTGCGAGCGTCACGGCTCGGGTCGGCGTCGCAGCGGCCGACGCGTACACCGTCGGAGCAGCGGTCTCCGTGTCGGCCCAGGTCGGCGACGCGACGGTCGCGGCGACGGTCACGGCGGTCGGCGCGTTCGTCGCCGAGGCGACGCAGGACGGTGCACCACCCGGGTACGACGTCACGATCGAGCTGCCTGAGGATGCGGGGTTCGAGGACGGCACGGGCGTCGTCGTGCAGGCCGCGGACGGCGACGAAGCCGCAGGGCTCGCCGTTCCGCTCGTCGCGGTGCGCGAGGACTCGTCGGGCACGTTCGTCCTGCGTCTGCCTCCTGGTCTGGAGGACCCGCGCGAGCAGGACGCGGACCGGGTGCGGGTCACCGTGACGACGACCGCGGACGGCTATGCGCTGGTCGAGGACACCGATCTGACGGTGGGCGACGTGGTCGTCGTCGCGACGAGCCCGTGACCTCCGTCCTGCGTGCGCTCGACGTGCACAAGACGTACCGGACCGACCCGCCCTTGCCTGTCCTGGCGGGCGTGGACCTCGAGCTGGCGCCGGGGGAGCGGGTCGCGGTGGTCGGCCGCTCGGGGTCGGGGAAGTCGACGTTCCTCAACCTCGTCGGGCTCCTGGACACCCCGACGAGCGGGCGGGTCGAGCTCCTCGGGCAGGACACCGGGTCGTTGAGCGCGCGGGAGCGCGACCGGCTGCGCGCGCACACGCTCGGGTTCGTGTTCCAGGAGCACCACGTCCTCGGGCACCGGACCGTGGCGGAGAACCTGGAGATCGCCGCCTCGATCGCAGGGACGCCCCGCACGCAGCGGCGGACGCTCGTCGACGCGGCGCTCGCGCGAGTCGGTCTGACCGGGCGGCAGCAGGCCCTGGGGCGGTTGCTGTCCGGCGGGGAGAAGCAGCGGCTCGCGGTGGCGCGCGCCGTGCTGTCGGGGCCGCGGCTCGTCCTCGCCGACGAACCGACGGGGAACCTCGACCCGGAGAACGCCGACAACGTCCTCGCGCTGTTCGACGAGCAGGCGGCTGCGGGAGTCGCCGTCCTGGTCATCACGCACGACGACCGCATCGCCGCCTGGGCGGACCGCACCGTGCGGCTGTGCGCAGGCCGGCTCGAGGAAGGGGCGCGGCGGTGAGCCGCTGGGCGACCGTGCGGGACGTGCTCGCCGACGTCGCCGTCGAGATGCACGCTCGTCGCACGCGGACGGCGCTCATGATCGCGGCGGTCGCGATGAGCACCGGCACGCTCCTGTCGGCCGTCGGGATCTCGACGGTCGCCGCGCGACAGGTCGACGCGGACATGGCGGCCTCCACGCTCGACCTCATCTCGGTCGTCGCGGCCTCGGGCGTGCAGGCCTCGGACGACGACCCGCTGTTCCCCGCGGACGCCTCGGCGCGGGTCGCGGCGGTCGACCTCGTGGACGCAGCCGGGCAGCGGCTCGACCCGGGCGACGTCACGACGGTCGCCGTGACCCGAGCGGAGCGCGGCCGGCCGGTCGCCGGGGTGAGCGTCGCGGGCCTGACCTCCGGCTACCTCGACGCGGTACGGGCTCCCCACCGCGCCGCGTGGATGCTCGACGGAGATGACCGGATCGCCCTGCTCGGCGTGGACGCCGCGCAGGCGCTCGACGTGCCGGCCACCCTCGACCCCACGGGGTTCACGATCCGCGTGAACGGCGAGCCGTTCCAGGTCGCGGGGTTCCTCGACGACGGCCCCGATGCGACGCTCTCGGACGTCGTCGCGATCCCCTACCGGGTGGCGGTCGGCATGGCCGGAAGTGACGTCACGGCCGCGATGACAGTGCGGACGGCACCGGGCGCGGGCACCGTCGTCGCGGACGTCGTGCGGCTCGCAGTGCGCCCGGACGCACCGCACGACCTCGCGTCGTCGCAGGTCGTCGACGTCTCCGCGCTCCGCACCGGGGTCTCGACACAGCTCGACCGGCTCGCCGCCTGGGTGGGCGCGCTGCTGCTCGCGCTGACCGTCCTGCTCATCGGGAACGCGATGGTCGTCTCCGTCATGTCCCGCACGAGCGAGATCGGGCTGCGCCGTGCGATCGGCGCGTCACGCTCACGGGTCGCGGCGATGTTCTGGACCGAGGGCGCGCTGAGCGGTGCGGTCGGCGGGGTCACCGGCAGCGCGCTGGCGGCCGTCGCCGTCGTCGTCGTGGCCGCGGTGAACGGGTGGACGGCGTCCCTGAGCCCGGTCTGGGTGCTCCTCGGCCCGACGGTCGGCCTGGCCGCCGGCGTGGTCTCGTCGCTCTACCCGGCCCTGCGCGCCGCCGCGGTCGAACCGGCGCAGGCGGTCCGCGCCGACTAGCTCCACCCGTTCTCGTGGTCAGAGGTGGGTGGGGGTGTAGCCCGTGCGGTCGGCGTTCGTGATGGGGCGCAGGACGCGCGCGGGGACTCCGGCGGCGACGGTGTTCGCCGGGACGTCGCGCGTGACGACGCTGCCCGAGCCGATCACGGCGCCGTCCCCGATCGTCACGCCCGGGTTGATGGTGACCTGCCCGCCCACCCACACGCGCGAGCCGATCGTCACGGGCCGCGCGTAGCAGGCGCCCGCGGCGCGCTCGGCGGGGTCGAGCGCGTGGTTGGAGGTGAAGATGCCGACGCGCGGGCCGAGCAGCACGTCGTCGCCGATGCTGATGCCGCCGCCGTCGAGCATCACGCAGTCGAAGTTGGCGTAGAAGTTCCGGCCGACGCTGATGTTGAACCCGAACTCGCACCGGAACGTGGGCTCGAGGTGGGCGCCCTCACCCGCGGCGGCGAGCAGGGCGCGCAGCAGCGCGAGGCGCTCGGGCGCGGGCCGGCCGAACGCGGCGTTGTACCGGTCGGTGGCGAGCACGGCCTGCTCGCGAGCGGCGACGAGCTCGGGGGTGAGGTCGTCGTACGTCGCGCCGGTGAGCATGTGGCGGCGCTGCGCGTCGAGGTCCATGACGGTCTCCGGTGGCTCAGGGCAGCGGGTCGGCCGGTCCCGGGTAGGACGGCTGCGCGCCGAGGCGGGTCACCGAGTATGCCGCGACGCGCGTGGCGTGCGCGGACGCCGCGCGCAGGGGCTGACCGGCCGCGAGGCCGGCGGCCAGGGCGCCGACGAACGCGTCGCCCGCGCCGGTGGTGTCCACCGCCGTGACCGCGGGTGCGGGCAGCGAGAAGGCGCCGTCGTCGTCGTGCCCGACGAGCCCGGCCGCCCCGAGCGTGACGATCGCCGACCGGGCGCCGAGGCCGGTGAGCTCGTGCGCGGCGGCTGCGGGGGAGTCGTGGACGCGGCCGAGCAGGACGGCGGCCTCGTGCTCGTTGACGACGAGCGGGTCGGCGAGGCGCAGCACCGCGCGCGGCAGGGCGGTGGCGGGTGCGGCGTTGAGCAGCACGCGCGTGCCGTGGTGGTGCGCGAGCCGGGCGGCGTGCTCGACGGTCGGCAGCGGGATCTCGAGCTGCATCACGCACACCGCGGCCGCGGCGACGACCTCGGTCGCGGTCGCCACGGACGACTCCGTGACCTGCGCGTTCGCGCCCGGGACGACGACGATCGTGTTCTCGCCCGAGGCGGCGAGCGTGACGACGGCCAGCCCGGTCGCTCCGGTCACCTGCGCGACGTGCGTGAGGTCGACGTCGGCCGCGCGCAGCGCGGACAGCGCGACGTGCGCGTACGGGTCGTCGCCGACGGCCCCGACGATCGCGACGCGCGCGCCCTGGCGTGCGGCGGCGACGGCCTGGTTGGCCCCCTTGCCGCCGGGCAGCGTCACGGACGAGGTCCCGAGCAGCGTCTCGCCGGGCGAGGGGTGCCGGTCGACCCGCACGACGAGGTCCGCGTTGACGGACCCCACGACGACGACGTCGGTGGCCCCCGCTCCGGGCCGGTGCCCCTGGCTCACACCCATCCGTCCCCTCCCGCGCCACCGGCCCCGAGTCTGACACCGCACCACCCGCGCGAGCGCCGGTGCGAGCCGGAACGGGTGGAGAAACGCTCGCCAGGTGAGCGTTTCTCCACCCGCACGCCCGACCGGCCGTGGCAGGGTGGTCGCCGTGCCGATGCCGTCGCGTCCCGTGATCCCGGGGTTCCACCCCGACCCCTCCGTGTGCCGGGTGGGGGAGACCTACTACCTGGCGTGCTCGAGCTTCGAGTACGCACCGGGGGTGCCGGTCTTCACCTCCGACGACCTGCTGTCGTGGACGCCGGTCGGCCACGCGCTGCACACCCCGGAGCAGCTGAAGGTGGCGGACGCGAACCCGTCGGGCGGCATCTACGCCCCGACGCTGCGTCACCACGACGGCCGGTTCTGGATGATCACGACGAACGTGTCGGACGGTCCGGGCCACCTGCTGGTCACGGCGGAGGACCCGGCGGGCCCGTGGAGCGCGCCGGTGCGGATCGAGGGTGCGGGCGGGATCGACCCGGACATCGCGTGGGACGACGACGGCACGTGCTACCTCACGTGGTGCGACCAGGGCCTGCGCCAGGCGGTGCTGGACCCGGCGACGGGTGCGCTGCTCACGGAGCCGCGCCTGGTGTGGGAGGGCACGGGCGGCGAGCACGTCGAGGGCCCGCACCTGTACCGGGTGGACGGCCGGTGGTACCTGATGGCCGCGGAGGGCGGCACGGCCGCGGGGCACATGGAGACGATCGCGCGCGGCCCGTCGCCGTCGGGCCCGTGGGAGCCGTGCCCGCACAACCCGGTCCTGACCGCGCGCAGCACGGGCGCGGTGGTGCGCAGCACGGGCCACGCGGACCTGGTGCAGCGGCCGGACGGGTCGTGGGCGATGGTGTTCCTGGGTGTGCGGCCGCGCGGCTACTTCCCGGCGTTCCACGTGCGGGGTCGCGAGACGTACGCGGTGCAGATCGACTGGGTCGACGGCTGGCCGGTGGTCGGGGAGCCGATCGAGCCCGACGAGGTCGCGCCGGTCCGCGAGCACGGTCCGGCGGACTCGTGGGTGGGTGCGCACGTGTTCCCCGAGCAGGTGCTGCGCCGCGCGGGCGACGTGTGGGAGCTGTCGGCGCAGCCGGCGGGGCGCACGTTCGTCGGGCGGCGGCAGGAGCACGAGACGGTGCTCGCGCACGCGCGCGTCGAGGCCGGGCCGGGTGTGGTCGGCGGGCTCGAGGTGCGCATGGACCCGCTGCACGCGGTGACGCTCGAGGTCGAGGGCTCGCGGGTGCGCGCGGTCGCGCGAGTGGGGACGCTGACGTCGGTGCTCGGCGAGGCGGACGTGGACGACGACGCGCTGCTGGAGGTCGCGGTGCGCCCGTCGCCGAAGGGCCGGTTCGACATCCGTCGCGGGCCCGACGAGATCGTCGCGACGGTCGAGGACGCGCAGGGCCGCCGTGAGCTCGGCCGGCTCGACGGGCGTTACCTGTCGACCGAGGTCGCGGGCGGTTTCACGGGTCGCATGGTGGGGGTGGTCGCGGAGCGCGGCACGCTCGTCGTGCGGTCGTTCGAATACCGGGGTCACGACGAGCCGATGGGCCCCGACTGGTACCTGTGACGCGCGCCCCGGCGGGGGTCAGGACGAGCCGCGCTTGACGACGAGCGTCGGCGTCCCGGTCCGCGCGGTGGCGGGCGGCTCGTCGCCGGCGACGACGGCGACGATGCGTCGTGCGAGCCCGTGCGCCTCGGTCGCCAGGTCGAGGCGCACGCTCGTCAGGGGCGGGCACGCGTACCGCGCGGCGGACGAGTCGTCGACGCCGATGACACCCACCTGCCCGGGCACGTCGACGCCCGCGTCGCGCAGCGCCGCGAGCACGGGCAGCGCGGTCCCGTCGTCGAACGCGCACACGCCGACGCGCTCGTCGGACTCGCGCCACTGCCGCGCGAGCGCGGCCAGGCGGTCGTCGGCGACGAACCGCTCGACGGCGGCCCCGGCGACGTCGCTGACCCCCGCCCACCGGCCGTCGGCGCGCCCGGCGTACCCGCTCTCGGCGGGCTCGACGAACACGAGGCGCTCGTACCCGCGGGACAGCAGGTGGCCGGCCTGCGTGCCGCCGATGTCCTGCTGCGCGATGGTCAGCGTGCGGGGGTTGCCGGGGTAGTCGGCGAGGTAGGCGGGCACGTACGGGATGTGCTGCACGTCGAGGTGCGCCTCGTCGTCGGCGTCGAGCGGCGCGAGGGAGACGACGGCCGCGGGCGTCATCGCGGCGAGCACGTCGGCGGCCGACGAGGTGCTGGTGACGTGCGTGACGGTGACGTACCCGAGCGCGGCGAGCTCGGTGGTCACGGATCGCGTGAAGTCCGACAGCGTCTCGGTGCGCACCCACGGTGGCGTGAGCAGCAGGACGAGCCGCGAGCGGCCGGAGCGCAGCGCGCGGGCGGCGGCGGACGGGACGTAGCCGAGCCGACGGGAGGCGTCGAGCACGGCGCGGCGGGTCGGCTCGGAGATCGTCTGGGACGGCGTGCGGTTGAGGACGAACCCGACCGTGGCGCGCGAGACCCCGGCGGCCTCCGCGACGTCTCGACTCGTGGGACGGCGGGTTCCACGGCCTGACGCGGGCGGGGCGAGGCGGTCGTCGGGCATCGGCGCCTCCTCTCGTCGGCCGCGGTGAAGGTCGGGCGGGCGGACGGCGTGGTCCCGGGTCTCGGCAACGTCGACGCGGCCGCCTACGTGCGGCTGTGGGACCTCGCGGGCGAGGGCCGCTGGGACGAGGTGCGCGAGGTGCAGGACCGCATCGCCGCGCTGTTCGAGATCGTGTTCCAGCCGCAGGGTCGCTCGGGCGACGCCGCGGGCGTGGGTGCGTTCAAGGCCGCGTGCGAGGAGCAGGGCCTGATCGCCACGCGCACGACCGCGTTCCCGGTGCGCCCGCTGGACGACGAGACCGCGGCGAAGGTCGCGGCGATCGTCCGCGAGTCCGGCCTGGTCCGTGTCTGACCTGCACGACCAGCCGCAGGTGTCGCACGCCGACGACGAGCCCACCCCGCTCGTCGTCGGCGTCGACGTCGGCGGCACCAAGATCGCCGCGGCGACGGTCGACCGGGCCGGCCGCCTGGGGCCGCTCGTGCAGCGCCCGACGAACGCGGCGCGCGGCCCGCAGGCCGTGCTGGACGCGGTCGCCGAGGCCGTGCACGCGGTCGTCGCGGACGACCCCCGGCCGCTCGCCGCGGTCGGCATCGGGACGGCCGGCGTGGTGGACGTGACGCGCGGCGTCATCGTGTCGGCCACCTCGACGTTCCCGCACTGGGTCGGCACGCGCGTGCGCGACGAGGTCGCGCTGCGGCTGCGGGCGGCGTCCCGCACCGAGGCGGGGCCGGCGGTGCACGTGGAGAACGACGTGGACGCGCACGCCGCGGGGGAGTCGTGGCTCGGTGCCGCGCGGGGCGCGTCGTCGGCGCTGCTCGTCGCGGTCGGCACGGGAGTCGGCGGTGCCGTGGTGCTCGACGGCCGCACGTGGCGCGGTGCGCACCATGTCGCGGGCGAGATCGCGCACGTGCCCGTGCCCGGTGCCGAGCTGCTGCCGTGCACGTGCGGCCGCGCGGGGCACCTCGAGGCGATCGGCGCGGGCCCTGCGATCCACCGGCGCTACCTCGCGCTCGGCGGGGACCCGGCGAGCCCGGACACGCGCGACGTCGTGGCGCGCGCCGAGGCGGGCGAGCCGCTCGCGGCGCGCGTGGTGCACGACGCCGCGACGGTCGTGGGGCGTGCCATCGCGGGCGTCGCGAGCGTGCTGGACCCCGAGGTCGTCGTCGTGAGCGGCGGCGTCGCGCAGGCGCGCGGCACGTGGTGGCAGGCGCTGCAGGACGCGGTGCGCGCGGAGGTGGTCGACGCGCTCGCCGACCTGCCGGTGCGGCTCGCGGAGCTGGGCGGTGCGGCGCCGGTGGTCGGCGCGGCCCGCGGCGCGTGGGCGCTGCTCTGAACGACTGACGTGCGCGGCCCGAGCAGGGGCCGGGCGGGAGAGAGGGAGCACATGGACGAGCACGAGGCCGCACGGCGCGGCGTGCTGGAGACGATGCGCGGCGGCCTGGTCGTCTCGTGCCAGGCGTACCCGGGCGAGCCGATGCGCGACCCGCGCACGACCCTGCAGGTCGCGCAGTCGGTGGTGCGAGGCGGGGCCGTGGGCGTGCGCGTGCAGGGGCTCGAGGACGTCCGCGCGGTCGCGGGCGTGCTGGGCGTGCCCGTCGTGGGGCTGTGGAAGGACGGCGACGACCCCGTCTTCATCACCCCGACGCTCGAGCACGCGCTGGCGGTCGCGGAGGCGGGTGCCGACGTGGTCGCCCTCGACGGCACGCGCCGCCCGCGCCCGGACGGTCTGTCCCTGCGCGCGACGATCGCGGCGCTGCGCGAGCGGCACCCGGACGTCGCCGTCATGGCGGACTGCGGCTCGCTCGACGACGCGCTGGCGGCGCAGGAGGCGGGCGCGGACTGCGTCGGCACGACGCTCGCGGGCTACACGGGGGAGCGGCCGAGGACGGACGGGCCGGACCTCGAGCTCGTCGCGCAGGTCGTCGCGGCGTGCTCGGTGCCGGTCGTCGTCGAGGGCCGCGTGCACACGCCCGCGCACGCCGCGCAGGCGCTCGCGCTGGGGGCGTCGTCGGTGTGCGTGGGGACGGCCATCACGCACCCGACGACGATCACGTCGTGGTTCGTCGAGGCGGTCACGGGTGAGCCCGTCCCGGGCCTGGGCCACTGACGTACGACGAGGCCCGCGCTCCCTGGCCGGGGGCGCGGGCCTCGTCGTCGGGTCAGACGCGCTGCCAGTCCGGCTTGTTCGCGTAGACCTCGCGGTAGTAGTCGGACAGGCGCAGGCGCGAGGCGGCGGCGGTGTCGACCAGGACGGTGACGTGCGGGTGGTGCTGCAGGATCGTGGCCGGCCACAGCGCGGACACGGGCCCCTCGACGAGCTGCGCGACGGCCTCGGCCTTGCCCGAGCCGGTCGCGAACAGCACCAGGTGGCGTGCGGCCATGATCGTGCCGAGGCCCTGCGTGAGGCAGTGGTGCGGCACGGCGTCGAGGTCGTCGTCGAAGAACCGGGCGTTGTCGAGGCGGGTCTGCGCGGTGAGCGTCTTGATGCGCGTGCGCGACGCGAACGACGAGCCGGGCTCGTTGAACGCGACGTGCCCGTCGGAGCCGATGCCGAGGATCTGCAGGTCGACCCCGCCGGCGGCGGCGATCGCGTCCTCGTACGCGGCGCACGCGGCGGGCAGGTCGGCGGCGTTGCCGTCGGGGCCGTGCACGCGTGCGGGGTCGATGTCGATGTGCGAGGTGAGCTCGCGCTCGATGACGTGGCGGTACCGCTCGGGGTGCTCGTCGGGCAGGCCGACGTACTCGTCGAGCGTGAACGCGGTGGCCTGCGCGAACGAGATGCGGCCGGCGCGGTGCCGCGCGATGAGCTCGGTGTACAGCGGCAGCGGGCTCGACCCGGTCGCGAAGCCCAGCACGGCGGCGGGGTTCGCGGCGAGCAGCGCCTCGATGCGGTCGGCGACGGGTCCGACGCGGTCGGCCTCGTGCTCGGTGATGACGACTTCCATCGTGCTCCTCGGGTCTCACGCGCCGTCGCGCCCCCTGCGGCCCCCGGGCGGAACCCGGACGGCGGTCGCCCTGTGGGGTGCACCTGCGCCCAGGGCGTGGGATGCGGGCCGGAAGCCCTCACGCCCGGGCCGCGTCTCGCGAGACGATGGCGACCGCACAGAACGGGTAAACGCATGACGTCTGATGTCTGACGTAGTACTGTGCACTCTAGGTTTCCCGCTACACAGGGGTCAAGCAGATGGTCGACACCACGGCAGCACGCACGAGCCGCACGCCCGCACGCGTCACGACGTCCCGGTCGGAGACGACGGCGGCACAGATCAAGGAGATCATCCTCACCAGGAACCTCCACCCGGGCGACCCGCTGCCCACCGAGAACGAGCTGTGCGAGCTGCTCGGCGTCTCGCGGTCCAGCGTCCGCGAGGCCGTGCGCACGCTCGCGACGCTCGGCATCGTCGAGGTCCGGCACGGGCACGGCACGTTCGTCGGGAAGATGTCGCTGGACGCGCTCGTCGAGACGCTCGTGTTCCGCGGCGCGCTCCTGCCGGGCGACGACCTCAAGGCGCTGCGGGAGATCATCGAGATCCGCCAGGCGCTCGACCTGTCGATGGCCGAGCAGCTCGCCGACGCCGTGCGCGGCACCGCCAACCCCGAGCTCTGGGAGCTCGTCGAGGACATGGAGGCCGCGAGCGAGCGCGGCGAGACGTTCGCCGAGGCGGACCGCCGGTTCCACACCGCGCTGCTCGGCGCGATGAGCAACTCGATCGTCGCGCCGCTCGTCGGAGCGTTCTGGGACGTCCACACGGCCGTCATGCCGCGCCTCGGCGTGAGCCTGCCCGACGACCTCGCGCAGACCGCGCACGCGCACCGCGAGATGCTCGCGGCCGCCGAGGCCGGCGACGTCGAGGCGTACCAGGCGGCCGTGCGCCGGCACTACGAGCCCCTCATGCGCTCGCTCGGGAAGACCGCGCGCCCGTGACGCTGCCTTACCTCGGCGCGTACGCGCTGGTCGCGGGCCTGGGTCCCGACGAGACGCGCGCGACCTACGCCGCGCTGACCGACCTGGCGATCGCCGGGCTCGAGGTGCCGCTCGCGGCGGCCGACGCGGGCGACGACTGGTGGCGTGCGCACGTCGCCGAGGAGTGGGACCTCGTCGTGACCGCGATCCCGACCGTGATGGGTCGGCTCGCGCAGGACGCGCGCTACGGTCTCGCGTCCGACGACGAGGACGGGCGGCAGGCCGCGCTCGCGGACGTGGCCACGGCGGCCGCGCTCGCCCGCAGGCTCGCCGACGCGGCCGGCCGTACGCGCGTCACGGCGCTGCAGGTGCACTCCGCGCCGCGGGCGCCGCGGGCGACGCGGGACGCGCTCGCGCGCTCGCTCGACGACGTCGCGGCGCTCGACCTCGCGGGCGCGCTCGTCACGATCGAGCACTGCGACGCGACGCGGCCCGGGTGGGCGCCCGAGAAGGGCTTCCTCGAGGTCGACGACGAGCTCGCGGTGCTCGCGGGCCGGGACGCGCGGCTCACCGTGAACTGGGGGCGCTCCGCGATCGAGGGCCGCTCGGCGGCCGCACCCGTCGAGCACGTGCGCGCGGCGGCGTCCGCAGGCCTGCTCGGCGGCGTGATGCTCTCCGGTGCGACCGACGCGGCGACCGCCTGGGGCGACCCGTGGCTCGACGGCCACATCGCGCCGCGCGGCGAGGACCCGGCGCTGGCCGCGTCCGTCGCGAGCCTCCTGGGTCCCGACGAGGTGCGCGCGACGCTCGCCGCGGCCGACGGGCGGGCCGCGTACGTGGGCGTGAAGGTCACGACCCACCCGGACGTGCGCGAGCCCGCCGGGCGCGTGGCCGTGGCGCGCGCGGCGCTCGCCCAGCTCGCGTCCTGAGCCCGCCTCCTCGCGGCCGGGGCCCGTCCGGCGCCGGCACTCCCGGCATGTCGGACCATCCGGCTAGCGTGACCGCATGACGAGCACCCCTGAGACGGATGCCCCGACCGCCCGCCACGCGGCGGACAGCCACGACCTCATCCGCGTGCGCGGCGCGCGCGAGAACAACCTCAAGGACGTGGACGTCGACCTGCCCAAGCGGCGGCTCACGGTGTTCACCGGCGTCTCGGGCTCGGGGAAGAGCTCGCTCGTGTTCGGCACCATCGCGGCCGAGTCGCAGCGCATGATCAACGAGACGTACCCGGCGTTCGTGCAGGGGTTCATGCCGAACCTGCCGCGCCCGGACGTGGACGTGCTCGAGGGGCTGACCACCGCGATCATCGTCGACCAGGAGCGCATGGGCGCGAACTCGCGCTCGACGGTCGGCACCGCGACGGACGTCAACGCGAAGCTGCGCATCCTGTTCTCGCGCCTGGGCACGCCGTACATCGGCTCGTCGCAGGCGTTCGCGTTCAACATCCCGACCGTGCGCGGCGGCGGGGCGATCACGGTCGAGGGTGCGCACGGCGCGAAGACCGAGCGTCGCTCGTTCACGCAGCTCGGCGGCATGTGCCCGCGCTGCGAGGGCATGGGCTCGGTCACGGACTTCGACCTCACCGCGCTGTTCGACGCGAGCAAGTCGCTCAACGAGGGTGCGCTGACCATCCCCGGCTACACGATGGACGGCTGGTACGGCCGCATCTTCCGGGAGTGCGGGTACTTCGACCCCGACAAGCCTCTGGGGCAGTTCACCAAGAAGGAGCTCGACGACCTGCTCTACAAGGAGGCCGTCAAGATCAAGGTCGAGGGCATCAACGTCACGTACGAGGGCCTGGTCCCGCGCATCCAGAAGTCGTTCCTGTCCAAGGACCGCGAGGCGATGCAGCCGCACATCCGCGCGTTCGTGGACCGCGCGATCACGTTCACCACGTGCCCCGAGTGCGACGGCACCCGGCTCAACGAGACCGCGCGCTCGTCGACGATCGACGGCATCTCGATCGCCGACGCGTGCGCGATGCAGATCAGCGACCTCGCGCAGTGGGTGCGCGGCCTCTCCGCGCCGTCGCTCGCACCCCTGCTGACGTCCCTGTCCGAGACGCTCGACTCGTTCGTCGACATCGGCCTCGGCTACCTGAGCCTCGACCGGCCCGCGGGCACGCTGTCCGGCGGCGAGGCGCAGCGCACCAAGATGATCCGGCACCTCGGCTCGTCGCTCACCGACGTCACGTACGTGTTCGACGAGCCGACGATCGGGCTGCACCCGCACGACGTGCAGCGCATGAACGACCTGCTGCTGCAGCTGCGGGACAAGGGCAACACCGTGCTGGTCGTCGAGCACAAGCCCGAGTCCATCGAGATCGCCGACCACGTGGTCGACCTCGGCCCGCGCGCGGGATCCGCCGGCGGGCAGGTGTGCTTCGAGGGGACGGTCGAGGCGCTGCGCGCGTCCGGCACGCTCACCGGCCGCCACCTCGACGACCGTGCCCGGCTCAAGGACGAGGTGCGCACGCCGACCGGCGCGATCGAGATCCGCGGCGCGAGCACGCACAACCTGCAGCACGTCGACGTGGACGTCCCGCTCGGCGTGCTCGTCGTCGTCACCGGCGTCGCCGGGTCCGGCAAGAGCTCGCTGATCCACGGCTCGCTCGGCAGGCGCGACGACGTCGTCGAGATCGACCAGTCGGCCATCCGCGGCTCCCGCCGCAGCAACCCCGCGACGTACACGGGGCTGCTCGAGCCGATCCGCAAGGCGTTCGCCAAGGCCAACGGGGTCAAGCCCGCGCTGTTCAGCGCGAACTCCGAGGGCGCGTGCCCCGCGTGCAACGGCGCGGGCGTGATCTACACGGACCTCGCGATGATGGGCGGCGTCACCACGCCGTGCGAGGAGTGCGAGGGCCGGCGCTTCCAGGCCGCGGTGCTCGAGTACACGCTCGGCGGGCGGAGCATCGCCGACGTGCTCGACATGCCCGTCGCGGAGGCCGAGCGGTTCTTCGCCGAGGGGGAGGCTCGCACGCCCGCCGCGCACGCGATCCTCGACCGGCTCGTCGACGTCGGGCTCGGCTACCTGAGCCTCGGACAGCCGCTCACGACCCTGTCCGGCGGCGAGCGCCAGCGCCTCAAGCTCGCGACGCACATGGGCGACAAGGGCGGGGTCTACGTGCTCGACGAGCCCACGTCCGGTCTGCACCTCGCGGACGTCGAGCAGTTGCTCGCGCTCCTGGACCGGCTGGTCGACTCGGGGAAGTCGGTCGTCGTGATCGAGCACCACCAGGCGGTCATGGCGCACGCGGACTGGATCATCGACCTGGGCCCGGGCGCGGGCCACGACGGTGGTCGCGTGGTGTTCGAGGGCACGCCCGCCGCGCTCGTCGCCGACGGGGCCACGCTCACGGGCGAGCACCTCGCCCGGTACGTCGGGGTGGCGGCTCAGACCACGTAGGTGCGGGGTGCGGTGCCCGGGTCGGTGAGCACGCCGCCGACGTGGCCGGTGGGCACCGTGACGTCGGTGGGGACCGTGAGGTCGTCGGTCGGGTCCGGGCGCACCTCGTCGCGCAGGCGGCTCATGCGCGCGTCGAGGTCCGCCGCGACACGCGCCGCGTCGTCGATCTCGGCGCGCAGGTGCGCCGGCATGTCCGCGGAGTACTTGTAGCGGAGCTTGTGCTCCATGCTCGCCCAGAAGTCCATCGCGATCGTGCGGATCTGCAGCTCGACGGGGATGTGCTCGGTGTGCCGGGACAGGAACACCGGCACCTGCACGATGAGGTGCAGCGACCGGTAGCCGTTCGGCTTCGGGTTCGCGATGTAGTCCTTCGTCGTCAGCACCGTGAGGTCCGGCTGCGCGCTGAGCATCTGCGCGATCCAGTACACGTCCGAGACGAACGAGCACGTGATCCGGATGCCGGCGATGTCGCGGATGCTCGCCCGGATCGCGGGGACCGTGAGGTCCACGCCCTGCCGCAGCGCCTTGCTGAGCAGGCTGTCGGGCGACTTCAGGCGCGAGCGGACGTGCTCGATCGGGTTGTAGTCGTACATCGTCGCGAACTCGTCGCGCAGGATCGCGATCTTCGTCGAGACCTCGTCGATGCCGAACTGGTAGTACATCTGCAGGCGCTGGAACTCGTCGCCCACCTCCCGCAGGCGGGCGAAGACCTCGCCCGCGTCGACGGTCACCCCGGTTCGGCCCGCGAGGTCGCGCAGGCGGGTCTCGACCTGCGTCTGCAGCGCGGCGTGGGTCTCGGCGGGCACGGGGTCCTCCAGGTGGTGCGTCGATCGTCGTCCCTCACGCTAACGAGCGTGGGAGCCGACGAGTGCCGCAGAAGGTCCCGCCGGTCCGCGTCAGACCGGGTGCCCGTCGTCGTCGGTCTGCGACGCCTGCGTGGAGAACTTCGAGACGAACACCGCGTACCCGCCGTCGTCGCGCTGCACCAGCGTCGCGCCGTCCTGCCAGATCCCGTTCTCGTCCCACCACGGCGAGCCCGCGGGGTCGCCCTGGTTCTGGTGGATGTTGTGCACGCCGAGGCCGCTGGTGAACGGCTCGCCGTAGACGAGCACGCGGGCCCCGACGACGAGCACGGACTCGAGCGCGGTCGACGCCGCGAGGTGGTCGCCCGCGGTCCACGGGTTCGACAGCAGCCGGATCAGCGCCTCGAGCCACCCGGGTGGTCGCGTGACGAACAGGCAGCCGGTGCGCGGTCGGAACGCGGGGTGGCGGATGAGGTCGACCGCGCCGCTCGTCGGGACCGACGCCAACGGGTGGAACCCGGGGGAGAGGGCCGCGACCGGCCCGAGGTCCGTGGGGTTCACGCCGAACGTGCGCCACTGCACGCCCACCGACGAGCCCGCGGCGTCCACGTCGATCGCGCACCGGTACGTCCCCGCGGGCGCCTGCACCCGCAGGTTCACGTGGTACCACCGGCCCTGGTCGTCGGGCGTGTCCCGCTGGTGCGAGAGCAGCGTGCCGACCAGCACCCCGTAGCCGTGGTCGAGAGGCATGCCACCAGCGTGCGCCCGCGCGTCGGCGGGCACCAGGATGAGATCCGGCGAGATGGGATCCGGCGAGATGGGATCCGGCGAACGGGATCAAAGGCCCATGCCCGTGCGCCGGGGGCGGGGTATGCCGGAGGTGAGCAGCACCGCGCGTCGGCCCCGAGCCGTCAGAGCGACGACTGCCGGTGCACGGCTGTTCGTGAGGACGTGGGGGCCATGATCACCGAGCAGCGGGCCACCGAGGACCAGGTCGCCCAGGAACAGGAAGACCAGAAGCGCGCGACGCCCGGGCCGGGCTGGCTCGTCGTCGGCGACGACCGCGGCGAGGCGTCGGCGGCGCTGTGGGGCTGGGTCGCGGCGCAGCCGTGGCCGGGCTGGCGGGTGACCGCCGTGACGGCGCGGCCCCGCGCGGACGAGTCACCGGGCGAGCGTGCGAAGCCGCACGCGTGGAGCCCGGAGCCGCCGCGCGAGCTGCCCGACAACCACGTGGAGCACCTCGTCGCGGAGGCGGACCCGCGCGTGGTGCTCGACGGGTACGACGACGCGGACCTCGTGGTCGTGGGGCCGCGCGGGCGCGGGCTGCTCAAGCGGCTGGGGCTGGGCAGCACGGCCGAGTGGCTCGTCTCGTCGCACCGGCCGCTGACGCCCGTGCTCGTCGCGCGCGGGACGGAGCCCGTGGAGCACGTGATGGTGTGCGCGGACGGCTCGCCGGACTCGGTCGACGCGGTCCGCACGCTCGCGCGGCTGCCCCTGCTGCAGGGCGCGCGCTTGACGGTCGTCGGTGTCGACACGGTGGAGGGCCACGAGACCGACGCGGTGACCGCGGCGGCGCACGTGCTGCGCGACGCGGGTGCGGGCGAGGTCCGCACGCTGCTCGTCGGCGCGGTGCCGATGACGGTCACGTTCGACGTGCGCCCGACGATCCTCGGCATGGTCGACAAGCTCGAGCCGGACCTCGTCGTCGTCGGGACGCGGGGCCTGGGCGGGCTGCGCCGGGCGGTGCTCGGCTCGACCGCGGAGGCCGTGGTGCACCACGCGACGTGCTCGGTGCTGGTGGGGCGCGCGACGCTGCGCTCCTGAGGTCGACCGCGGGCCGCGGACGGGCGGTGCGGAAGCGCTTCGACGTCGCGTCGAAGTGCCACTACCCACCGGCCGTCCGGTATGTCAGGATCACGCCAGTCGTTCACCGGCCCGGGGGCGGTGGCGAGGCGACGAGGCCTCGCGCGCGCCCTGCGTCGACCGGTGCGTGGCAGCACGCCCGACCCGCACGGACAGGACCAGGTGATCACGTGATCGTCGACACGCACGCCCACGTGTGGGACCCGGCCCGGGTCCACTACCCGTGGCTGCGGCCGGGCATGGGCCCGCTGCTCGGCACGTTCGGCTACCCGGACCTGGCCGCGCACCTGGACGACGAGCACGAGCTCGAGTCGTGCGACCGCGGCGAGCACGTGCGCGCGGTCCTCGTGCAGGCCGCCGACGACCCGCGCGACGTCGAGGTCATGGCGGACGTCGCCGCCGACGAGCCGCGCGTCGCCGGGCTCGTGGTGTGGGCGCCGGTCGACCGACCCGAGCTCGTCGAGGGCGAGGTCGAGCGGGCCGGCGTGATCGCCGCGGACGCCGGCACGCGCGTCGTCGGCGTGCGGACCATGCAGCACCGGCACGAGGGCGGGGCGTGGCTCGCGCGCCCCGAGACCGACGCCGGCCTCGCCGTGCTCGACGGTCTCGGGCTCGCCTACGAGTGCCTGGTGACGACGCCCGAGGGGCTCGCGCAGCTGCCCGCGGTCGCCGAACGGCACCCGGGCCTTCGGCTCGTCGTCGACCACCTCGGCAGCCCGCCCCTCGGCGACCCCGACGGCCTCGCGCGGTGGCGCGAGCTGCTCGCACCCCTCGCGGAGCACCCCGCGGTCGTCGCCAAGCTGTCCGGCCTCTTCCCGCGCGGCGTGCCCGCCCGCGAGTACGCCGACTCGGTGCGCGAGGTCGTCGACGTCGCGCTCGAGCTGTTCGGGCCGCGCCGGCTCATGCTCGGCTCGGCGTGGCCCGTCTCGCTCGTGCACGGCGGACCCGCGCTCGCGTGCCTCGCCGTGGACGCGGCCCTGCAGGCCGCGCTCGACGGCGACGAGCTGCTCGAGGTCCGCGCCGGGACGGCGTCGGACGTCTACGGCCTCGCGACCGTCTCGAGCTAGATGCTGTAGGGCGTCTCCGGCTCGACGACGACCGACGGCTCGTCGTGCGAGCGGCCCGTCGCGGACCGCGCCGCGTCGACCGCCTTGTCCTTGAGCGCGACACCCTGCTGCTTCGCGAAGTCGAGCGCCTGCTCCTCGACGTCCTTCACCACACCCTGGACCTTCGGGTGCCGCCAGGCCTCACCGGCCTTCTCGCCCGCCTTGCCCAGCAGGTCGCGACCCTTGCGCGTCGCCAGCAGGTACCCGAAGCCGACGCCGACGACGAACGTGCCGATCCTCCCGCTCACACGACCACCTCCCGATGAACAAGCCGTCGCGACCCCGCGCCGCGCGGACCGTCCGACCCTAACCAGCCTCTCCCCCTCGCGCGCGGCGGGGAGCCGCCTTCTTTCGGCGCAGAACCCGCCCGCCCCCCGGTGCGCCACGTGCCAGAGTCTTGCCATGGAGCGAGCGCGGCGGACGAAGGACCGGCTCGTCGTCCTTCTCGTCGCGTTCGGCGTCCTGGTCCTGGTCCCCGTCCTCGCAGTCGTCGTGCTGCTCGGGCCGTGGGGTGCGTCCGACGACCGGGAGCCGCCGGACGGGCTTCCCGCGCAGTGGGCGACGGACGACGGCAGGGCCGACGAGACGCGGTGGGTGTCCGTGCGGCTGGAGGCCGACGGGACCGCCGACCTCTGGAACGTGCCGCTCTGGGACGGGCAGGGCGAGTGCGACCCGGCAAGCCTGCGCGTCTACTCCGGGCTGGCGTCGTGGACGTACGACGGGGGCTTCACGGTCTCGGTGCCGGACCTCGGCTCCGTGGACCTGCTGCCCACCGCACGGCTCGGCAGGACGGTCTGGGAGAAGGTCGGCTTGGCATCGTGCGGACCGCAGTCGCCTCAGGACCGGCTGGTGTTCCTCGTCGGCGGCGGCCCGGACGGCGACCTCGGCGACCCACGCGACCGCACGTCATGACCGGGTCGTGCTCGGCCTCTAGCCTGCCTCGCCCCCTCGCGTACGGCGGGAAGCCACGTCCGTCGCGGCTCCGCTGGTCGCCACGGTCGCATGCTCGCACTAGGTGTCCAGAGCGCGGACGGGGGTGGGCGTGGTGCGAGGCGCAGGAGTCTGCTGCCTAGAGTGAGTTGGTGAGGTCTCTCGTCGTCGACACGACGCCCCTGAAGATCAGTCCCGACTTCCGGCGTCTTTGGCTGGGGCTGTCGGTGGCGAACCTGGGGACGCAGCTGACGGTCGTCGCAGTCGGGCTGCAGGTGTACGGGATCACGGGCTCGACGCTGTCGGTCGGCGTGCTGGGGATGTTCGCGCTGGTGCCGCTGGTCGTGTTCGGGCTGTACGGCGGCGCGATCGTCGACCACTACGACCGGCGCAAGGTGGCGCTGGTCGCGTCGGTGGTGTCGTGGGTGGCGATCATGGTGCTCGCGGTGCAGGGCTGGGCGGGCAACGAGCACGTGGGGCTGCTGTACGGGCTGACGGCGGTGCAGTCGGGCGCGAACGCGGTGAACTCGCCGGCGCGGTCGGCGATCATCCCGCGGTTGCTGGAGCCGCGGCTGATGCCGGCCGCGAACGCGTTGCAGACCATCGGGTTCCAGGTGGCGTTGACGGTGGGGCCGCTGCTGGGGGCGGTGCTCGCGTCGGTCGACTACGGGTTGGCGTACACGGTGGACGCGGTGCTGTTCACGTTCGCGCTGGGGGCGGTGTTCCGGCTGCCCCCGGTGCTGCCGGAGCCGTCGGAGAACCGGCGGGAGCGTGTCGGGATCGCGTCGGTGGTCGACGGGTTGCGGTACCTCGGCACGCAGCCGGACGTGCGCATGACGTTCCTGGTGGACCTGTGCGCGATGGTCCTGGCGATGCCGCGCGTGGTGTTCCCCGCGGTGGGCATCTGGTATTTGGGCGGCGGTGAGACGACGACCGGCATCCTGACGGCGGCGCTCGCGGTGGGGGCGGTGACGTCGGGTCTGCTGTCGGGCGGGTTGGCGCGCGTGCGGTGGCAGGGTCGCGTGATCACGTGGGCGATCACGGGGTGGGGTGCGTCGATCGTCGCGTTCGGGCTGGTGCTCGTCGTCGTCGGGCGGGACCGTCCGGAGAACGTGCTGTGGGGTGCGCTGGCGATCGCGTGCCTGACGCTCGTCGCGGCGGGTGCGTCCGACGAGGTGAGCGCGATCTTCCGGCAGACGATCCTGCAGACCGCGACGCCCGACGACATGCGCGGGCGGCTGCAGGGCGTGTTCATCGTGGTGGTCGCGGGCGGCCCGCGCCTGGGGGACGTGGTGATCGGGTCGCTGTCGTCCGCGGTGGGCGAGGGGTGGGCCGTCGTCATCGGCGGGCTGCTGTGCGTGGCGGCGCTGTGGGTGCTGGTGCGCACGCAGCGCACGTTCTGGCGGTACGACGCGCGTGGGGTCATGTCCGTCCCCGCGTGACGACCGACGAGCCGGACCGCGTCAGCCGCCGACCGTCACCAGCCCGGACTCGTACGCGACGACGACGAGCTGCGTGCGGGTCGTGCAGCCGAGCTTGCGCAGCAGCGCGTGCACGTGCGCCTTCACGGTCGCCTCGCCGACGCCGAGCGCGTCGGCGACGTCCTGGTTGGTCCCGCCGCGCGCGACGGCGAGCAGCACGTCCCGCTCGCGCTGCGTCAGGGTCCCGACGAACGTCGCGGCCGCCCCGGTGCCCGCGGGCGCGGCCCCGGTGGACCCGGCCGCGAGCCACTGCTCGACGACCACCCCGGTCACCTTCGGGTCGAGCACCTGACCTCCGGCGCGCACGCGGTGCACGGCGTCGACGAGCGCGGCGGGCTCGGCGTCCTTGAGCAGGAACGCGTGCGCGCCGGCGCGCAGCGCACCGGTCACGTACTCCTCGTCGTCGAACGTCGTCAGCACGACGACGCGCACGTCCGCCAGCGCGGGGTCTGCGCGGATGAGGCGGGTCGCCTCGACGCCGTCGGTGCCCGGCATGCGGATGTCGAGCAGCACCACGTCCGGCCGTGCGGCGCGCACGACGTCGAGCGCGGCGGCGCCGTCGGCGGCCTCGCCGACGACCTCGAGGTCCGGCTCGTGGTCGAGGATCATCCGCAGCCCCAGGCGGATGGTGGGCTGGTCGTCGACGACGACCACCCGGGTCACGTCGGGCCGGGTCACGTCGGGCCGGGTCACGTCAGGCATCGGCGGCCTCTCGTCGGGGCGCGAGCCGCGCCGGGTCCTCGGGCAGACGGTCCAGGGGGACGACGAGCCGCACGCGCCACCCGCCGCCCGTGACGGCACCCGCGATCACGGTGGCGCCGGCCGCGGCGGCGCGCTCGCGCATGTGCAGCAGGCCGCTGCCGCCGAGGCCCGTCCCGGGCGTGGGCGGGCGCGGGGGACCGGGGTCGGTGACCTCCAGGACCACGTCCGTCGCGGTGCGCACCAGCGTCACGGTGGCGTGCGTCGCGGCGGAGTGCACGAGCACGTTCGTCAGCGCCTCCTGCGCGACGCGCACCACCGCGAGCCCGACCTGCGGCGCACAGGCCGGTAGCGGGTTGGGCAGCGTCGCGCGCACGTCCAGGCCCGCCTCGCGGACGCGCGCGAGCACCCCGGGCAGCGCGTCGAGACCCGCGGTCGGGGCGTACGGCGCGCTCTCGTCGTCGGCGGCACGCAGCACGCGCACCACCGACCGCATCGCGTCGAGCGCCTCCTTGCCCGCGGGTGCGATCCACCGCACGGCCTCGCGCGGCGCGTCGGGCTGCGCGTCCGCGACGCGGTCCGCGGCCTGCGCGCGCACGACGATCGCCGACACGTGGTGCGCCACCACGTCGTGCAGCTCGCGCGCGATGCGCGTGCGCTCCGCGGCGACCGCCTCGTTCGCGCGGACCTCCTGCAGCGCGACGAGCTGCGCGTTGCGCTCCGCGAGCGACGCGGACGTGCGGGCCAACCGGTGCACCATCGCGCCGAGCAACGCGGCCGCGACGACGAGCGCCACGAGCTGCACCGCGGCCGACAGGTCGACCACGGGGTGCCAGTCCCACACCGACAGACCCCACGCGGCGTTCGCGACACCCGCCTGCAGCGCCACACCGAGGGTCCCGACGACGAGCGCCGCGAGCAGCGGCGGCTCCGCACCCGCCCGCGTCACGGCGTACGTGGTCACGAGCAGCGGGACCACGTGCAGGAACGACGGCATCCGCCCGCCGTCCAGCACGAACGTGTACGAGACCACGTACCCGACCGTCACGAGCCAGAACCCGGCCCGCGCAGCCCACCGCCGCACCGCGAGCGCCGCGACCAGCCCGAGCCCCGCGCACCACCATGCCGCCGACGACGCCGGGATCCAGTAGTCCCACCGGCTCGCGACGACCAGCCCGACCGACCACAGCGCACCCACCCCTGCCGCGACGAGCAGGTCCTCGCGCCGCACGTCTCGCCGCGTGGCCCGCGCGTCCCGCGGCCGGGTGCCGCGCCGGGGTGCGCGACCGGACGCGCGCGCGGGCGCGACAGCACGGTCGTCGGCGGACATGCCGCCAACGTACGCGCCGGGACCCGGCCCGATCACGCGTCCCGCGGGTGACCCGGCCTCCACCCCAGGGTGGAGACGCACGCGTCACGACGACCGCAGGGTGGGACCGTGGTCGACCCTCGGACGGGTTCTGACCAGGCACGGAACCCGACCCCGGCCCGACGCCGCCGCCCCGGCCGTCCCGGGAGCCTGGACGCCATGACGACGAGCACCGGGCCGCAGTGGCCCACCACCCCGGCGGCCGAGCACGGCACGCCACCTGAGCCGAGGACCGCGCGCTCGGGTCACGCCGCCTGGGGCGAGGTCGTGCCGGGGCCGCTCGCGGCGTCCGTCGCGCAGGAGGGAGCGCGGCGCAGGCGTCGCCGCGGCACGGTGCTCGTCGTCGTCCTGGCGGTCGTCACGTGGTTCGGCGTGCGCTGGGCGGAGGAGGCGTTCGCCGGGTCGCAGGGGGATCCGTCGACCGCGCCCGGGGTCGTGGTGGGTGCGGCCGGGGACGACGAGGCGGGCGGGGCGGGCGACGCGCCGGCCCCGCCGCCGACGTCGGACGACGACGACCCGGCCGACGAGCCGGACACCGGCACCCCGGACACCGGCACCCCGGACGACACCGCGATCCAGGCGGTCGTCGACGAGCTCACCGCCGTCGGCATCGACGAGGACCTCGCCCGCCGCTACGCCCGCGCGGACGCCGCCGCGGCGCGTGAGGGCGTCGCGATGCACATCACCTCGGGCCGACGCACCGCGGCCGAGCAGCGGGCGCTGTTCGACGACGCGGTGGCGCGGTACGGCTCGGTGCACGAGGCGCAGCGCTGGGTGCTGCCCGCCGACAGGTCCGCGCACGTCGCGGGCACCGCGGTCGACGTGGGCGGCACCGAGGCGGCGCTGTGGCTCGGCGAGCACGGGCAGGAGTTCGGGCTGTGCCGCGTGTACGCCAACGAGATCTGGCACTTCGAGGCCATGCCCGACGGCGCGGACCGCTGCCCGGACCTCCTGCCCGACTCCTCGTCGGGCTGGTGAGTCTCAGAGCTGGTTGATGCGCAGGTGGTTGCCTGCGGGGTCGCGCACGGCCGCGTCGCGCAGCCCCCACGGCTGGTCGGTGGGCTCCTGCGTGATCTCCGCACCGGCGGCCGAGAGCTTCTCGAACGTGGCGGCCAGGTCGCGCGTCGCGAGGATCAGGCTCGCGTACGAGCCCTTCGCCATGAGCTCGACGATCGTGCGGCGCTCGTCGTCGGTCAGGCCCGGGTCGACGGCCGGCGGGTGCAGCACGATCGACACGTCGGGCTGCTCGGGGGAGCCGATGGTGATCCACCGCATCGACCCCTGGCCGACGTCGTTGCGGACCTCGAAGCCCAGCACGTCGCGGTAGAACGCGAGCGAGGCGTCGGGGTCGTCGGCGGGAAGGAACGTGGAGTGCACGAAGAGGGTCATGCGCGCCACGCTAGGAGAGCGGCGCCGCCGCTGCTTCTCGATTCCTGACCGCTTCCTGGGCCGACTCCCCGGCCGCACCTCGGGTCGAGCGCCGCACGGGCCGCAGCACCTGGCGCGCCTGGCAGCTCGGGATGCCCGCGGGCACGCCGTGCTCGTCGGCCGCGGCCCGCCGCCGGTACTCGCTGGGCGACATCCCGACGAGCTCGGAGAACCGCGTCGAGAACGTCCCGAGCGACTGGCACCCGACCGCGAAGCACACGTCCGTCACGCTCAGCCCGCCCAGGCGCAGCAGGTGCATCGCCCGCTCGATGCGCCGCGTCATGAGGTAGCTGTACGGCGACTCGCCGTACGCGGCGCGGAACGTGCGGCTCAGGTGCCCCGACGAGACGTTGATGCCGCGCGCGAGCGCGTCGACGTCGAGCGGCTGCGCGTACTCCCGGTCGATCCGGTCCCGCACGCGGCGCAGCTGCGCGAGCTCGCGCAGGCGCGGGTCGGTCGACGGCGTCACGGCTCCAGTGTGTCCCGGACGGGGGCGTCGTCGCGATGGCCCGCCGCGAGCTCGTCGGCCAGGCGGTTGCGGTGCCCGGCGCGCAGCGGACGCAGCGCGGACACCGTCGCGACGAGCGCGGCGACGCCCGCGACGACCACGACGAGGAACCCGCCGTGCGAGCCGTCCGCGTCGATCCGCGTGCCCGCGATCGACGACCCGATGGACACCCCGACGCCGAGCGACGTCCCGACCCACGTCAGCCCCTCGGTCAGACGCGTGCGCGGCACGATCTCCTGCACGAGCCCGTTGCCGTTGATGAGCGTCGGCGCGATCGCGAACCCGGTGACGAACATGACCACCGCGAGCATCCACAGCGAGCTCACCAGCACGAACAGCGACACCCCGATCGCGAGCGCGACCATCCCGACGCCGAACCGCGCCCACAGCGGCTGTGCCCAGCGCCGCGCGCCGTACAGCAGCCCGGACACGAGCGACCCGGCCGCGAACACCGCGAGGATGAAGCCCGCCGCGGACTTGCGGCCGGCCTCCTCGGCGAACGCGACGGTCGAGACGTCGGTCGCGCCGAAGATCGCGCCGAGCGCGAGGAACACGACGACGAGCACGAGCATCCCCGGCAGCCGCACGAGCGACCCGCCGGCCGCGTCCGCGTGGTGCGGCGTCGGCGGCGGCTCGGTGCGCTTCTGCAGCAGGAACCACGTCCCGCCGAGCACCGCGGACACCAGCGGCACGACGATGCCGGCGGTGGGCGCCACGTTCGTCGCGAGCAGCGTGGCGGCGGCCGGGCCGACGATGAACACGACCTCGTCGAGGGCGGACTCCAACGAGTACGCGGTGTGCATGGCGTCCGCGTCGCGCTTGATGAGATGGGACCAGCGCGCGCGCACGAGCGACCCGAACTGCCCGGTCACGCCCGCGACGACCGCGGTCACGTACAGCACCGGCTCGGGCGCCTCGAGCTGCAGCGCGGCGACGAGCGCGCTCAGCCCCGCGCCGCTGATCACGAGCGTCGGGAACATGACGCGCGCCTGGCCGTGCCGGTCGACCAGCCGCGCGATGAGCGGCGCGGTCAGCGCGGACGTGACGACGAGGACCGCCGACACCCGGCCCGCGAGCGCGTACGAGTCGTAGATCGCGGAGACCGCGAGCACGATGCCGATCCCCACCATGGAGATGGGCAGTCGCGCCAGGACCCCGGCGGCCGAGAAGGCGAGGGCTCCAGGTCGGGAGAGAAGGTCGCGGTACGGCCGGAACACCCTGCCATGGTCGCACCCGCCGCCCACGCCGGCCGCACGCAATACCCGACACCCGGACGGCGGACTGTGACCGTTCCCGGTCGGGCCTCTAGAGTGCCCCCGATGGACACCACCGGGAACCCGCGCCGACGGCCCACGATCCGCGACGTCGCGGCCGCGGCCGGCGTCTCGCGCGGGACGGTGTCACGCGTCATCAACGGCGGCCACTGGGTGTCACCCGAGGCGCTCGCGGCGGTGCAGGAGGCGATCCGCACCACCGGGTACAAGACCAACCAGCACGCCCGCAGCCTCGTCACGGGCCGGTCCAACTCCGTGGCGTTCCTGCTCACCGAACCGCAGCACCTGCTGTTCGAGGACCCCAACTTCTCGATCCTGCTGCGCGGCGCCGCGACCGAGCTCGCCGCCCGCGGCATGCCGCTGCTCCTCATGGTCGCCGGCACGCCCGACGAGCAGGAGCAGATGCTCGGCTACGTCGGCGCGGGCCACGTCGACGGGGTGCTGCTCATCTCGTCGCACGCCGGCTCGCCCGTGCTGCGCGAGCTCGTCGCGCTCGACATCCCCACCATCGCGTGCGGGATCCCGCTCGGCTTCGAGCAGAAGGTCGGGTACGTCGCGGCCGACGACCTGGGCGGCGCGCGCATCATGACGCGCCACCTCCTGGACTCCGGGCGGCAGCGCATCGCGATGATCACCGGCCCCATGGACACCCCCGGCGGACGGCTGCGCCTCGAGGGGTACCGCCTCGAGCTGGGCGACCGGTACGACGAGACGCTCGTCGTGCACGGCGACTACCTGCGCTCGGGCGGCATCCGCGCGACCGCCGAGCTGCTCGAGCGCCGGCCCGACCTGGACGCGATCTTCGCCGCGAACGACCTCGCGGCCTCCGGCGCGCTGCTCGCGCTCGCGGACGCCGGCCGGTCCGTGCCCGACGACGTCGCGGTCGCGGGGTTCGACGACGCGGGCATCGCCGCCGCGACCACCCCGCCCCTGACGACGATGCGGCAGCCGTTCGAGCGGATCAGCGCCGAGATGGTGCGCCTGCTGCTGGAGGTCGTCGACGGCAAGTCGTCCGCCGCCGTGACGCTGCCCGCGTCCCTCGTCGTGCGCGAGTCCACGGACCCGACCGCCACCCAGCCCGGACGCTGACCGCGGTCCCCGCCGACGCGCGGGGCGCGACCCGCGGGCCGCACCCCGACGCCGTGCGCGTCAGCCCGCGAGCGCGGCGGACACCACGTCCTTCGCCTCGGCCTGCACCTGCGCGAGGTGCTCGGCCGACACGAACGACTCGGCGTAGATCTTGTAGACGTCCTCGGTGCCCGACGGCCGCGCGGCGAACCACGCGTCGTCGGTGACGACCTTGAGCCCGCCGATCGACGCGCCGTTGCCGGGCGCCTCGGTCAGCCGCGCGGTGATCGCGCCGCCTGCGAGCGTCGTCGCCGTCACCTGCTCCGGGGACAGTGCGGCGAGCTTCGCCTTCTCGTCACGGGACGCGGCCGCGTCGATGCGCGCGTACCAGGACTCGCCGAGCTCGTCGACGAGCGCGCGGTGGTGCTCCGACGGCGACCTCCCGGTGGTCGCGAGGATCTCCGAGGCCAGCAGGCACGCGATCGGACCGTCCTTGTCGGTGGTCCACACCGTGCCGTCCGTGCGCAGGAACGACGCGCCCGCGGACTCCTCGCCACCGAACCCGACCGACCCGTCGATCAGCCCGGGCACGAACCACTTGAACCCCACCGGGACCTCGACCACGCGGCGGCCCAGCTTCGCGCCCACGCGGTCCACGAGCGAGGACGAGACGAGCGTCTTGCCGATCGCCGCGTCGGGCGACCAGCCCGGGCGAGCACCGCCGTACAGGTAGGCGATCATCACCGCGAGGTAGTGGTTCGGGTTCAGCAGCCCGCCGTCCGGGGTCACGATGCCGTGCCGGTCGGAGTCCGCGTCGTTGCCCGTCGCGATGTCGTACGGCGCCGGCCCGTCGCCCGCCGTCATGCGGGACACCAGCGACGCCATCGCGTACGGCGACGAGCAGTCCATGCGGATCTTGCCGTCCCAGTCGAGCGTCATGAACGGCCAGCGCGGGTCCACGCTCGGGTTCACGACCGTCAGGTCCAGCCCGTACCGCTCGCCGATCACGCCCCAGTACTCGGCCATCGCCCCGCCGAGCGGGTCCGCGCCGATCCGCACGCCCGCCGACCGGATCGCGTCCAGGTCGACCACGTTCGCCAGGTCGTCCACGTACGCGGTCAGGTAGTCGTGCCGCTTGACCAGGGGCGACGTGATCGCGCGGTCGTACGCGACGCGCGGCACGTTCCGCCACCCGCCCGCGAGCAGCTCGTTCGCACGCTTCGCGATCGGGCCCGTCGCCTCGCCGCCCGCGGGGCCGCCGTGCGGCGGGTTGTACTTGAAGCCGCCGTCCGCGGGCGGGTTGTGCGACGGGGTCACGACGATGCCGTCGGCCAGCCCCGGACCGAGCGTGCGGACCCCGGCGGCGGTGCCCGCCCCGTTGTGCCGCAGGATCGCGAGCGACACCGCGGGCGTCGGCGTGAACGAGTCACGTGCGTCGACGTGCACCTCGACGCCGTTCGCGACCAGCACCTCGATCGCGGTGCGCTGCGCCGGCTCCGACAGCCCGTGCGTGTCCCGGCCGATGAACAGCGGGCCGTCCGTGCCCTGGCTGCGCCGGTACTCCACGATCGCCTGGGTGATCGCGACGATGTGCGCCTCGTTGAACGCGGTCCGCAGCGACGAGCCGCGGTGCCCGCTCGTGCCGAACACGACCTGCTGGTCGGGGTCGCTCGGGTCCGGCACGCGGTCGTAGTAGGCGCCGACGAGCGCGTCGACGTCGATGAGGTCCTCGGGCTGAGCAGGGGTTCCGGCGCGGGGATGCATGCCCACATCCAACCCCGCCACCCGCCCGCTCCGCACCCCCCGACGGCCCCGCCCTGCGTCACACCACCCGCCCCACACCACCCGCCCCACCCCGCCCGCCCCACCCCGCCGACCACGACCCCGCCATCCCTCCGGCTCAGCCCCGCCACACCCGGAGCAACCACGGGGTCGTCGGACACCTCTCCCGCGACCCCGCGCTTCTTCCGGCTCGGCCCGGTCATAGCCGGAGCAACCGCGGGGTCGTGGGGAGGGTGCGTGAGCCCGTCATCGCTCCGGCTCAGCGGTCCCGTTGCCGGAGCGACCACGGGGTCGTCGGACTGGTTGCGCGCGACCCCGCGCTTCCTCCGGTTCAGCCCCGCTGATCGCGGAGCAACCGCGGGGTCGTGAGGAGGGCGGGGGACGGGGCTGGGCGGAGGGGGAACGGGTGGGCCGGTAGGCTCGCGGGCATGGCCAAGGGTTCTGTGGAGTTCGTGCTGCGTCCGTTCGAGGGGCTCCCCGGCGAGCCCGACTGGGTCGCGCTCAAGGAGGTCGTGCCCGCCGCGACGGCGACGGCGCGCACCACGAAGGAGTACGGCGCGAAGGACGTCCTCGTCACGACGATCCTGCCGCAGGCATGGCCCGCGCTGCACCGCTCCGACGGTGTGATCCTGCTGGCGCTGCAGACCACGTCCAGCTCAGGCGACGCGAGCCGCGACCTGGCCGCCGCGCTGATCGAGGCGCTCGACGTCGAGCCCGGCACCGCGATCGAGACCACCGGGCTGCCCGAGGCCGGCCCGCGCCTGCAGGACGTGCTCGACCTGTCGGTGCCGTTCGAGGTCACCGTGCAGGACTCGTTCTCCTACTGGCTCGCGCCCGACGTCGAGCGCACCGCGGACCTCGAGGCCGCGATCGAGGACGCCGACGCGGGCATCATCGACACCGCGAAGGTCGCGGCGGTCGAGTCGGCGTACTGGTGCCGCATGGGCGCCAAGGAGTTCCTGCGCTGGGCGCAGCCGCACGACGAGCAGACGGTCCTGGACGGCCTCGCGCGCCTGCACGCCAAGCGTGAGTCGGGCTTCGCGGGAGGCAAGTTCATCGGCTACTTCCGGTCGAGCGGGCTCGTCGTGCCGGTGTGGGAGCTCGCGCGCGGGACCGAGGCGGAGGAGCTCGAGGAGCCCGTCGGCCAGTTCGCGCCCGCGTTCGAGGCGGCGCTCGCGAGCACGGAGCCGCTCGACGCGAACGAGCGCCGCGCCCGCGCGGGCCTCGTCGCGCGCCAGGTCACGCTGCGCTGACCGACCTCACGTCCGCCGCGGCCCGGTCGTCTTCCTCGTGGAGACCGCCGGGCCGCGGCGTGTCAGGAGGCTGTCAGAGGGAGGGGCCATGCTGGACCCGGGGGTGAGGCGTATGGACGTGGGTCGGCACTCGAGCTGGCACTCGAGGTGGCACACCGTCGTGACGAGCCCGATCGGGCCCGTGTCCGTGGGCGTCGTCGACGACGACGAGGGTGCGGCGGTCACGCACGTGCGGATGACCCGGTCCGACGACCACGCGGCCGACCCGTTCGCGGACCTCACGAGCACGCGCGTCGTACCCGACGACCACCCCCTGCTGCGCGAGGCGGTCGACCAGCTCGACGCGTACTTCGCGGGCGCGCTGCACGACTTCGACCTGCCGCTGCGCCCGGTCGGCTCGGCGTTCCAGCAGCGTGTGTGGGAGGGGCTGCGGCGCATCCCGTACGGCACGACGACGACGTACGGCGCGCTCGCGGCCGCGATCGGGCTCGACCCGCGCACGTCGTCGCGCGCGGTCGGCGCCGCCAACGGGGCCAACCGCATCGCGATCGTCGTGCCGTGCCACCGCGTGATCGGCGCGGACGGCACGCTCACGGGCTTCGCGGCGGGCGTGGACCGCAAGCGCGCGCTGCTGGACCTCGAGTCCGGCAGCGCCGTGGCCACCCTCTTCTGAGCGCGGGCTGGTCGGAGGGGGCGGGCGCCGCACGGAACTTCCCGCGGTGTGACCGAACCGTTCTGACGCGCGGCGCGCGCGTCAGTAGGCTGAGCGCCGTGACGCCCCCCGCCCCGGCCGACCGCGCAGGCGACCCGCCCGCGACCGAGCCCGCCTCGACCGAGCACGCCGACAAGCCCCGGGCGCGCGGCAGCCGGGTCCGCCAGCGGGTCGCGGTGATCATCCCCGCCAAGGACGAGTCCCGCCGCATCGCGGCGACGGTGCGCTCGGCCAAGGCGATCCCGCACGTCGACCTCGTGCTCGTCGTCGACGACGGCTCCGAGGACAACACGCAGCACGTGGCGCGCGAGGCGGGCGCGGTCGTCGTGCGGCACTCGCACAACCGCGGCAAGGCCGCCGCGATGGAGACCGGGGCCGCGGTCGTCGCGATGCGCGACGCCCCGGACCGTCCCGCGCGCGTCCTGCTGTTCATCGACGGCGACCTCGCGGAGACCGCGGTCAACACCGCGCCGCTCGTCCCGCCGGTGCTCGAGGGGCACGCGGACCTGGCGATCGCGAACCTGCCGCCGCAGCCCGGTGCCGGTGGCCGCGGGCTCGTCGTCGGGGCCGCGCGGCGCGCGATCGCTTCGCTCACCGGCTGGACGCCGAACCAGCCGCTGTCCGGCATGCGTTGCCTGACACGCGAGGCGTTCGAGGCGGCGACGCCGCTCGCGCACGGCTGGGGCGTGGAGACGGGCATGACGATCGACCTGCTGCGCCAGGGGTTCCGCGTGGTCGAGGTCCCGTGCGACCTGCGGCACCGCCCGTCGGGCAGCGACCTGCGCGGCCAGCTGCACCGCGCGGCGCAGTACCGCGACGTGCAGCTCGCGGCGAACGCGCGGCGTGTGCGGGCGGCGGCGGGCGCGGTGCGCCGGTCGGTCTCGTCCGCGCAGTCGCCCACGCACCGCTGACCGCGCCGCTGGCCGGGCAGCCGCCGGCCGGGCGGCCGCTGGTCGGGCGCTGCGGACCCGCGCACGGGGTGGCCCCCTACCCTGGTCCGGTGCCCGCGCTGACCCCTGACCGTGCACCGGCGCGTCCTCGGGCGGCTCTGGTGCGCGCGTTGGCGCTGCTCGCCGCGCTGCTCGTCGGACTGCTCGGCGGTGCCGCGGGACTCGTCGTCGGCGCCGCACCCGCGCGCGCGGACGAGGCGCCCGCGCCCGCCCAGCCCGTCGTGCTCGTCGGGGTCGGCGGGCTGCACTGGGACGACGTCGAGCGATCCGGCACGCCCACGCTGTGGCGGATGGTCGACGAGGGCGCGGTCGGCTCGATCTCGGTGCACACGTCGTCGGCGCAGATGTGCCGGCTCGGCGGCTGGCTGACGATCTCCGCGGGCCGCCGCGTGCCGCCGGTGCCCGCCGACGAGGGGGTCCTCGCGCAGCAGGGTGAGGACGACGGCACCGACGAGGCGATCGACGACTGCCCGCCGATGCCGGGGGTGAGCGCGAGCGACGAGGTCCCCGGTCCGGCGGTCGTCACGGGGTGGACCGACCTGGTCGACCCGCCGTCCGACGAGGTCCCCGCCGGCAGCTACGGGACGCCCGGCACGGTCGCGACGCTGGTCGACCCGACGGGCGAGTGCACCACGGCCGTCGGTCCGGGTGCGGCGCTCGCGCTCGCGGACACCACGGGCCGGCTCGACCGGTACGCGCTGCGCCTCGGCGACGTGCCCGACGACGCGCTGTCGGCCTGCGCGGTCACGGTGCTGGACGCGGGCGAGCTGCCCGCCGACCGCACCGAGCGGCGGGACGCGCTGTCGCTGCTCGACGAGGACCTGCGCCGGGTCCTGGCGCTCGTCGACCCGGGCACGCGCGTGGTCGTCGCGGGCACGTCCGACGGCCCGACGGGGGAGACGGGCCTGCAGGCGGTGCTCCAGTGGCGTGCGGGCTCGTCGGCGCCGGGCTGGCTGACGTCGGACTCGACGCGGCGCACGGGCATCGTGACGCTCACGGACCTGTCGGCGACGCTGGTGCAGGCTGCGGGCGCGGACCCGGCCGAGCTCGACGGCGCGCCGCTGCAGGTCACGGAGCGGCGCACGAACGCGGACCGGACGGTCGAGAATCGCCGGTACCTGACCGAGATGACGACGATCGGCCCGCACCTCATGCCGCTGCTGCTCGCGGTCGTGGGGGTGGCCGCGGCGCTCGCGGTGGGCGCGGTGGTGCTGCTGCGCCGCCGGGGTCGGCAGCCGACGCCCGCGCTGCGGCGCGTGACGCTCGCGGTGCTGATGCTCGGGGTGTGCACGCCCGTGGGCGCGCAGCTCGCGGCGCTGTCGCGGTGGTGGGACTCGCCCGCGCCGCTGTTCGCCGCGGCCGGGTGGTGGGGCGTGGCGACGGTCGGTGCGGCGCTCGTCGTGTGGCTCGTGGCGCGTCTGCTGCCGGAGAGCCGGTGGCGGCTGGCCACAGCGGCCGCCGGGGTCACGTGGCTCGTGGTCACGGTCGACGGGCTCACGGGCACGGTCCTGCAGCAGGGCTCGGTGCTCGGCATCTCGACGCTCGGGGCGCGGTACTACGGGTTCGGCAACACGACGTTCGGCGTGTACGCCGCGGCGTCCCTGGTGCTGGCGGCGGGCGTCGCCGCGTACGCGGTGGAGCGCGGGCGGCGCAGCGCCGGCGTGCTCGCCGCGGCGGCGGTCGGTGCGGTGTCGGTCGTCGTCGACGGGTGGCCGGCGTTCGGTGCGGACTTCGGCGGCGTGCTCGCGCTCGTGCCCGCGTTCGCGGTGCTGGTGGTCGCGGTCGGCGGCGGGACGTTCGGCGCGCGGCGCGCGCTCGGCTACGTCGCGGCGGCGATCGGGGTGGTCGTGCTCGTGTCCGTCGTGGACTGGGCGCGGCCGGGCCGCGGCTCGCACCTGGGGCAGTTCGTGCAGCGCGTGCTCGACGGTGACGCGTTCGGCGTGGTCGCGGGCAAGGCCGCGGGTGCGTGGGCGACCGTGACGTCGCCCGTGGGGCTCGTCGCGACGATCGTGTGCGTCGCGCTGTGCGCGGTGCTCGTCGGCCCGGACCGCTGGCGCCCCGCGCCGCTGCGCCGCCTGTACGCGACGTGGCCGGGCCTGAGCCGGCTGCTGCTCGCGGTGGTCGTGGTCGCGGTGCTCGGCAGCCTGCTCAACGACTCCGGCGTGGTGGTCGCCTCGACGGTGCTCGCCCTGTCGGGTGGCCTGCTGCTCGCCTCGCTGGCCCAGCACCGGTGGGCGCACCTGCCCGACGAGCCCGCGCCCGTGCGTGCGCCGCTGCACCGCATGCCCGCGGTGCTCGTCGCGTCCGGCGGCGGCCTGCTCGCGACGCTCCTGCTCGCGACCGTCGTCGTGCCCCTGCCGGCGGCCGTCGCGGGCGACGTGACGGTCGGCGCGGGGCCGTCCGCGATGCCCGCCGACGCGCCCGTGGTGCTCGTCGGGACCACGGGTGTCGACTGGTCGGACGTCGACCGGACCACCACGCCCACGCTGTGGGGGCTGCTGCGCGACGGCGCACCCGCGGGCGGCGTCACCGCGGGGACGTCGGGCCGGAACTCGTGGTGCGAGTCCGGCGGGTGGCTCGCGCTGTCGTCCGGCCGGGCACCGATCTCGGGGACGACGACGAGCGGTCGCTGGTCGTGCGCGACGTGGGGGGTCGCGCAGGCGGGCGACGGCGCGAGCGTGCAGCACTGGGACGACCTGGTGGCGCTGCAGTCCCGCTCGGAGTTCAAGCCGCGCCTCGGCGCGCTCGGCGTGGGGCTCGCGGCCTCGGGCACGTGCGCGACCGCGGTCGGCCCGGGTGCGGCGCTCGCGCTCGCCGAGCCGGACGGGCGCGTGGCCCGCTACCGCACGCTCGACGAGGCGCTCACCGACGCCGACGACGCGTTCGCGTGCCCGACGACCGTGGTCGACGCGGGCTCGTCGGCCGTCGACCCGGTGCTCGTCGACGTGCTGGGCGAGGACGCCGTGACCGACGCGCTGCGGCGGGTCGACCGGGACGTCGCGCGCGTGCTGCGTGCGGTGCCCGACGACGCGACCGTGCTCCTCGTCGACACGGGGCTCGGCGAGCGGGGCCGACCGGCGCTGGGCGTCGGCATCGGGGATCCGGGCACGGGCTCGGGGTACCTCGGGTCGGCGTCGACGCGCTGGGTGGGCGTGTTCCGGCTGCTCGACGTGCCGGTCGCGCTGCTGTCGCACGCGGGGACGCGCGTGTCCGACGACTTCGCGGGCTCGCCCGTGCGTGTGGGCGAGGACCGGCCGGCGGCGGTCGCGACGACCGTGCGCCAGCTCGCGGACCTCACGACGCGCGACCAGGCGCTGCGCGGCACGTCGACGCCCGTGACGACCCCGCCGCTGGTGGTCGCGCTGCTCGTCGTGGTGGCCGCCGCGGTGCTCGGCCCGCGCCTGGCACGCCGCCGGTCCGCCCTGGCGGAGCGCTTGCGCCGCGCGGCCGACGCGCTCCTGCTCGTGCTCGCGGCGCTGCCCGTGGGGCTGTTCCTCATGACGACGACCTCGTGGTGGCGCTACGCCGACCCGGACCGCACGCTGTGGCTCGCGTGCGGCGCCGCGACCGCCGTGGTCGCCGGGGTGGCCGCGCTGGTGCCGCGCCGGCCGCTCACCGCGGGGCCGGGTGTCGTCGCGGGCGTCACGTTCGCGGTGCTCACGCTCGACGCCGTGCTCGGCACACCGCTGCACCGCGGCTCGCCGCAGGGCCCTGCGGTCACGCTCGGCGGCCGGTTCTACGGGTTCGGCAACCCGACCTACTCGTTCTACGTGGTCGCGGCGCTCGTCACCGCGGCGATCTGCGGGTACGCGCTCGTGCGGCGCGGCCGCCGCCTGCTCGGCACGCTCGTCGCCGCCGCGGTGTGCGGGATCGCGCTCGTCGTCGACCTGTGGCCCGCGCTCGGCGCGGACGTCGGTGGCGGCCTCGTGCTCGTGCCCGCCGGGCTCGTCGTCGTGCTCGGCGTCGCGGGCGTGCGCGTCACGTGGGTGCGGCTGCTCGTCGCGGGAGCGGCGGGCGTGCTCGTCGTCGGCGGCATCGCGGTGCTCGACTGGCTGCGGCCCGAGGCGGAGCGCACGCACCTGGGCGTGTTCGTGCAGCGCGTCGTCGACGGCTCCGCGTGGGAGACGGTCGCGCGCAAGCTCGGGTACGCGGCTGCGACGGTCACCACCGGGTGGGTCACGGTGCTCACGCTCGCGGTCGTCGTGCTCGCCGTGGTCGTGCTGTGGCCGCGCAGCCGCGTGCGCGTGCCGGCGTGGGACCTGCTCGAGCGCCGGTGGCCGCCCGCGCGGCCCGTCGTCGTCGGCCTGCTCGTCGCGGGCGTCGCGGGCGGGCTCGTCAACGACTACGGCGTGCGCATCGTGACCGTCATGCTCGTCGCCGCCGTGCCGCTGCTCGGGACCCTCGGGCTGCGCGCGGTCACCGACGGCTACCCTGCGAGCGACGACCCGAACCCTCGACCGGACGGCGACGATGTCCCAGCCTGAAGCCCTGCGCTACGCCTACCTCGGCCCCGACGGGACGTTCACCGAGGACGCGCTGCGCCAGGTCGTCTCGCCCGACGGGGCCGTGTACCTGCCGCAGCACGACGTGGCGTCCGCGATCGACGCGGTGCGCGAGGGCCGGGCGGACCGCGCGGTCGTCGCGATCGAGTCGACCGTCGAGGGCGGCGTCACCGCGACGCTCGACCGGCTCGCGACCGGCGACCCGCTGGTGATCCTGCGCGAGATGCTCGTGCCGGTGCAGTTCACGCTCGTCGCCGCACCGGGCGTCGCGTTGTCCGACGTGCGCCGCATCTCCGCGCACCCGCACGCGTGGGTGCAGTGCCGCCGGTGGCTCGCGCGTCACCTGCCCGACGTGGTGCACGTGCCCGCGACGTCGAACACCGCACCCGCGGCGCTCATCGCGCAGTCCGCGCCCGGCGACCCGGACCTCGGGTTCGACGCCGCGCTGGTCCCGCCGCGCGCGGTCGGCACGTACGGCCTGCAGGCGCTCGCGCAGGAGGTCGCCGACAACGTCGACGCCGCCACGCGCTTCGTGCTCATCGGCCCGCCCGGTGCGGTCCCGCCGCCCTCGGGCGCGGACAAGACGACGCTCGTCGTCCACCTGCCCGACAACGAGGCCGGTGCGCTGCTCGCGATGCTCGAGCAGTTCGCGACGCGGGGCGTGAACCTGTCGCGCATCGAGTCGCGGCCCATCGGCGACTCGCTCGGCCGCTACTCGTTCTCCATCGACGCCGAGGGGCACGTGACCGACGAGCGCGTGGGGGAGGCGCTCATGGGCCTGCACCGGCGCTGCCCGTACGTGCGGTTCCTCGGCTCGTACCCGCGCGCGGACGCCGTGCGGCCCACGGTGCACGTCGGGACGAGCGACGCCGACTTCCGGTCCGCGCGCGAGTGGCTCGCGCAGGTGCGCGGGGGCGCGACGACCTGACGGCCGCGCAGGCCGCGCAGAGCCCGGCTCAGACCGCCAGCCCGCGGCGCACGGCCTCGCTCGTCAGCCCCTGCCCGAGCTCGGTGACGAGCCCGCGCACCGCGTCGCGCACGACCTCCGGGTCGCTCGTGCGCAGCGCCGCGACGAACGCGTCGGTCCGCTCGCGCACCACGTCCGTACCCGGGTAGCCGGGCAGCAGGCCCAGCAGCCGGTCGACGTGCGGGCGCATCGCGTGGACCGTGCGGGACAGCACACGGTTGCCCGCACGCTCGAGCAGCACGTCGAGCGCGGCGTCGAGCTCGACGGCCCGCTCGACGCCCTCGCCCTGGTCGTGCGCGGCCACGGCCTGCGCGACGTGCGCCTCGACGAGCGCGAGGTCCGCGGCGGAGAGCCGGTCGGCGGCGCGTCCCGCGGCCTGCGCGGACAGGGTCGCGACCACGTCGAGCACGTCCCGCAGGTGGTCCGGGTCGAGCGGCGCGACCCGTGAGCCGCGGTTCGGCTGGTACGTCAGCAGGTCCTGGTCGCCCAGCCGGCGCATCGCGTCGCGCACGGGCGTGCGGGACACCGACAGCCACGCACCGATCTCCTCCTCGCGCACGACCTCGCCGGGCGCGAGCTCGCCGCTCACGATGACGGCCATCAGCCGCTCGTACACGATGTCGGCGAGCAGCAGCCGTCCGGACTCGACCGCTGCGGTCTGCGTGGGGATGGGCATGGCGGCTCCGCTCGTCGCGCGGGTGTGGGCATGTCCACCGTATGCACGTCGACGCGCGTGTCGTCGGGACCCTCGTCCCTCGTCAGGCTGCCACGCGGACGACGAGCGCCTCGGGGTCGATGCGCGCGGACACCTCGGACACGCGCCCGACGACCTCGCCGTCGACCTGCGCGTGCTCGGCACCCGACACCGCGACGCGCACCGCGCGGGCGCGCGTGTGGTCGATGCGCCCGATGCCGCGCGGCATCCCCTTGACCCCCACGCCCTGCAGCACGACCTCGCCGAACAGCTGCGCCCAGCCCGCGACGCCGCCGCGCGTGTCGATCGCCGCGATGTCGAGCCACCCGTCGTCGACGACCGCGTCCGGCAGCAGCGTGATGCCGCCCGGCAGGCGGCCGCAGTTGCCGATGAGCAGGCTGCGCAGCCGCGCGCTCGTCGCGGGGCGGTCGTCGATGCGCAGGTGCACGCGCGTGCGGCGGCCGTGCAGGTGCTTGATCCCGGCGAGGAAGTAGGCGATCCACCCGACGCGCGCCTTGAGGCCGTCGTCGGCGTCCGCGACCATCGCCGCGTCGAACCCGAGCCCTGCGATCACGAGGAACAGGTGCTCGTCGCCGTCGTGCGCGTGCGCGTGGTCGTCGGGGTCCTTGGCGGCGGACTCCACGCGCAGCCAGCCGACGTCGATGGTGCGGTCCCGGCCCGTGACCACCGCCTCGAGGGCGGACAGCGGGCTGCCGATCGGGATGTCGAGGTTGCGCGCCAGCAGGTTCCCCGTGCCGAGCGGCAGCAGCCCCATCGGCACCCCGGTCCCGACGAGTGCGGCCGCGACCCCGCGCACCGTCCCGTCGCCGCCCACGGCGACCACGACGTCCGCGCCGCGCTCGACCGCCTCACGGGCCTGGCCCGTGCCGGGGTCCTCGATCGTGGTCTCGAGCCACAGCGGTCGGGGCAGACCCTGCTCCGCCGCGGCGTTCTCGATGGCCTCGCGCAGCGCGGGGACGTCGGGCTTGGTCGGGTTGGCGACGAACGCGAGCTGCTGGCCGCGGGCGCGCACCTGGCGCGTGAGCGCGCGGGCCCGCGGGCTGGTGGCGGGGTCCTCCGCGTCGAGGCGCCGCAGCAGGTCCCGCTGGCGCAGCGCGACGACCGCGGCGACGACGAGGGCGACGACCGCGAGCACTCCGGCGGCGAGCGCGGTCCACGCCTCCCATCTCACACCGGCAAACTAGCCGTCCGCGGCGCCCCGGGCGCGCGGAATACCCCGGGGCAATCCGGACTCACCCTCACCGACCCCGTGGTTCGTCCGGCTCCGGTGGTCCGTCCCCGGAGGAACCACGGGGTCGTCGGGGTGCAACCGGGGGCGAGTGGGCGTCGCGTTCAGCGGGGACGACGAGGGTCGGTAGCCTTCGAGGGTGATCGATCTCAAGCTCCTGCGTGACGACCCCGAGACCGTGCGCGCCAGCCAGCGTGTCCGCGGGGACGACCCCGGCCTCGTCGACGAGGTCCTGGACGCCGACGCACGGCGCCGGTCCGCGCTCACGGAGTTCGAGACGCTGCGCGCCGAGCAGAAGGCGCACGGCAAGAAGGTCGCCCAGGCGCAGGGCGACGAGAAGCAGGCGCTGCTCGCGCACGCGAAGAAGGTCGCCGACCGGGTCAAGGAGCTGCAGGCCGAGGCGGACGCCGCGCAGGCCCGGGCCGACGAGCTCGCGCGCCGCATCGGCAACGTCGTCGAGGACGGCGTGCCCGCGGGCGGCGAGGACGACTACGTGGTGCTCGAGCACGTGGGCACGCCCCGCGACTTCGCCGCGGAGTACGGCGCCGACTTCGCGGTGAAGGACCACCTGGAGCTCGGCGAGGGGCTGCGCGCGATCGACACCGAGCGCGGCGCGAAGGTCTCGGGCGCCCGGTTCTACTACCTCACGGGCATCGGCGCGCGCCTCGAGCTCGCGCTGCTCAACGCCGCGGTCGACAAGGCCGTGGGCCTCGGCTTCACGCCGGTCATCACGCCGACCCTCGTGAAGCCGGAGATCATGGCGGGCACCGGGTTCCTCGGTGCGCACGCCGACGAGATCTACCGCCTCGAGGCCGACGACCTGTACCTCGTCGGGACCAGCGAGGTCGCGCTCGCCGGCTACCACTCGGGCGAGATCCTCGACCTGTCGGACGGCCCCAGGCGGTACGCCGGCTGGAGCGCGTGCTACCGGCGCGAGGCCGGCTCGTACGGCAAGGACACGCGCGGCATCATCCGCGTGCACCAGTTCCACAAGGTCGAGGCGTTCTCGTACACGACCGTCGAGGACGCCTACGACGAGCACCGCCGCATCCTCGGGTGGGAGAAGGAGATGCTCGCGCTCGCGGAGCTGCCGTTCCGCGTCATCGACACCGCGGCGGGCGACCTCGGCTCGAGCGCGGCACGCAAGTTCGACTGCGAGGCGTGGCTGCCGAGCCAGCAGCGCTGGCTCGAGCTCACCTCGACGTCGAACTGCACCACGTTCCAGGCCCGTCGCCTGGGGGTGCGCGAGCGCACCGCGGACGGCCAGGTCCGTCCCGTGGCGACGCTCAACGGCACGCTCGCCACGACGCGCTGGATCGTCGCGATCCTGGAGAACCACCAGCAGGCCGACGGCTCGGTCCACGTGCCCGCCGGGCTGCGGCCGTACCTGGGCGGCCTCGAGGTCCTGGAGCCACGATGACACGCACCCGGCTGGTCGCCCTCGACGTCGACGGCACGCTCATGTCGTACGACGGCGTGATCTCGCCGCAGGTGCGCGACGCGGTCGGCGAGCTCGTCGGAGCCGGGCTGCACGTGGTGCTGGCGACCGGCCGCAGCGTCCACGCGACCGTCCCGGTCGCGCGCGAGCTGGGGCTCGCCGAGGGGTGGCTGGTGTGCTCGAACGGCGCGGTGACCGCGCGCCTGAGCGACGAGGAGCCCGCGGGCTACGAGATCACGGACACCGTGACGTTCGACCCCGGGCCGGCGCTGCGCGCGATCGCGCTCGAGCTCCCCGACGCGCTGTTCGCCGTCGAGAACCTCGGCGTGGGCTACCGCGTGTCCGGGACGTTCCCGGAGGGCGAGCTGAGCGGCGAGACCGAGGTCGTCACGCTCGACGAGCTCGCGATGACGTCCGCGACGCGCGTCATCATCCGGGCGGTCGGCGAGAGCCCCGACGTGTTCCACGAGATCGTCGAGCGTGTCGGCCTGCACGAGGTCGAGTACGCGATCGGGTGGAGCGCGTGGCTCGACCTCACGCCCGGCGGGGTGTCCAAGGCGAGCGCGCTGGAGTCGGTGCGGCGCGCGCTCGGCGTCGAGCCGTTCGGGACGCTCGCGATCGGCGACGGAGGCAACGACGTCGCGATGCTGCAGTGGGCCGCGCGCGGCGTCGCGATGGGTCACGCGCGCCCCGCGGTCCTGGCGGCCGCCGACGAGGTGACGGGCGGCATCGAGGACGACGGCGCGCTCCCGGTCCTGCGCTCGCTGCTCGCCTGACGCGACCTCCCGCCGCCGCCCGCGCGCTGACCTGGGCGGCTGTGACCGGTCGTTGACTCGTGCCCGCAACGGATCGTGACGCGATCGTGACCGGTTTGTGGGCGTTGAGGGTTGCGGGTCCTTTTTGCAACGACTTGCATCGTGGGATGGCACATGCGGTCGTGACGGCCGCGTCGTGCGCCATGACGACACGGAGGTCTCATGAACGGGATGCGCAAGCGTCGGTACACCACGATCGCGGCGACGGCCGCGGCACTCGCCCTGGTCCTGACGGCGTGCTCGGACGACGGAGGAGACGGCGACGGCGACAGCACCGCGGGGGCGGCCCCCACGGCGGACTGCGCCGACTTCGAGCAGTACGGCGACCTGAACGGCAAGACGGTGACGATCTACACCGGCATCGTCACGCCCGAGGACCAGCCCTACATCGACTCGTTCAAGCCGTTCGAGGAGTGCACGGGCGCGAAGGTCGACTACCAGGCGGACAAGCAGTTCGAGCAGCAGATCCTCGTGCGCGCGCAGGCGGGCAACCCGCCGGACATCGCGATCGTCCCGCAGCCCGGTCTGCTCGCCCAGCTCGTCGCGACCGGCACGGTCGTCGAGGCGCCCGAGGAGGTCGCCGCGAACGTCGACGAGTTCTGGGGTGAGGACTGGAAGGCCCTCGGCACGGTCGACGGCACGTTCTACGCCGCACCCTCGGGCGCGAGCGTGAAGTCGCTCGTCTGGTACTCCCCGCAGGAGTTCGAGGCGAACGGCTGGGAGGTCCCCACCACGCTCGACGAGCTCAAGACGCTGTCCGACACCATCGCCGCCGACTCCGGGCACAAGCCGTGGTGCGCGGGCATCGCGTCCGACGCCGCGACCGGCTGGCCCGTGACCGACTGGATGGAGGACTTCGTCCTGCGCACCGGCGGCCCCGAGGTCTACGACCAGTGGGTCAACCACGAGATCGCGTTCAACTCCGAGGTCCCGACGCAGGCGCTCGACGCCGTCGGCGAGTACCTCAAGAACCCCGACTTCGTGAACGGCGGCTTCGGCGACGTCTCGTCGATCGCCACCACGGCGTTCCAGGACGGCGGCCTGCCGATCCTCGAGGGGCAGTGCTCGCTGCACCGTATGGCGTCGTTCTACGCGGCGAACTTCCCGCAGGGCACGGACATCTCCGAGAACGGCCAGATCTTCGCGTTCTACCTGCCGGGCGAGACGGCCGAGGACAAGCCGGTCCTCGGTGCCGGTGAGTTCGTCACCGCGTTCGCCGACCGTCCCGAGGTCCAGGCGCTGCAGGCGTTCTGGAGCACCGACACCTGGGCGAACCTCAAGGCGCAGGCGAGCGTCGACCTGACCAACGGTGGCTGGATCAGCGCGAACAAGGGTCTCGACCCGTCGATCCTCACCAACCCGATCGACCAGCTCTCGGCCGACATCCTCCTCGACGAGAACGCGGTGTTCCGCTTCGACGGCTCGGACATGATGCCCGCCGCCGTCGGGTCGAACGCGTTCTGGAAGGAGGCGACCAACTGGATCACCGGGCAGTCGACCAAGGACACGCTCGACAAGATCGAGGCGGCCTGGCCGGCCTCCTGACGTGACGTCGGTGCCCCGGGGGTGGACCGCTCCCGGGGCACCGGCGCGCACGCGTGGAGTCCGCTCGTCCCTCGTCCCCGGGAGGTGCCATGGAAGTCGCCGACAAGCTGGTGACGATGGTGGTCGCGCTGGTCGTGTTCGCCGCCGTCATCGGCCTCATCCTGCTCGTCGTCCACCTGCTCGAGCGGCGCGGCGTGCGCCGCGTCGCCTGGTGGTTCATCGGGCCGACGATGCTGCTCATCACCGTCGGCCTCGTGTACCCCGCCCTGCGGACCCTGTGGCGGTCGTTCTACGACGCCGCGGGGACCAGCTTCGTGGGGCTCGGGAACTACACCGACATCTTCACGTCGGGCGACCAGCTCGTCGTGCTGCGCAACACCGTGCTGTGGGTGCTCGTCACACCGTTCGTCGCGACCGCCGTCGGGCTCGTCTACGCGATCCTCGTCGACGGCGCACGCGGCGAGGCCGCCGCCAAGGCGCTGATCTTCCTGCCGATGGCGATCTCGTTCGTCGGTGCGTCGATCATCTGGCGGTTCATGTACGAGTACCGGTTCTACGACCCGGACGTCGAGAACAACCCCAACCAGATCGGCCTGATCAACCAGGTCATCGTGTGGCTCGGGGGCTCGCCGCAGAACTTCCTGCTCAACAGCCCGTGGAACAACTTCTTCCTGATCGTCGTGATGATCTGGATCCAGGCCGGCTTCGCCATGACGATCCTGTCCGCCGCGATCAAGGCGATCCCCACCGAGATCGTCGAGGCCGCGCGGCTCGACGGGGTCTCCACGTTCGAGATGTTCCGCTTCGTGACCGTGCCGAGCATCCGCCCGACGCTGATCGTCGTCCTGACGACCATCGCCATCGGGTGTCTCAAGGTCTTCGACATCGTCCGGACCATGACGGCCGGGCAGTTCGGCACCAGCGTCGTCGCGAACGAGTTCTACACGCAGAGCTTCAGCGCCGGTAACCAGGGCCTGGGGGCGGCGCTCGCCGTGCTGCTGTTCGTGCTCGTCGTGCCGATCATCGTCTACAACGTGCGCCAGCTGCGGAAGGCGGACCACCGATGAGCGCCGTGCAGATCGACACCGCGACCGTCGGCCCGCCGAAGGCCCCCGGGTCGGGGGAGTCCACCGCCGCGGCCGCGCGCCGCCGGCTGTCGCGCCCGTGGGCGTCGCTGTTCGCGGTCGTGCTGGCCGTGCTGTGGACCATCCCGACGTTCGGGCTCCTCGTCACGTCGTTCCGGCCCGCCGCGGACATCAACAAGTCGGGCTGGTGGACGTCGTTCTTCGACCCGAACTACACGCTCGAGAACTACGAGACGGTGCTGTCGGCGGACAGCGCGCAGTCCCTCGCCCCCTCGATCGTGAACTCGATCGTCATCACGATCCCCGCGGTCGTGCTGCCGATGTTCCTCGCGACGCTCGCGGCGTACGCGTTCGCGTGGATGAGCTTCCGCGGGCGCAACGTGCTGTTCATCGCGGTGTTCGCGCTCCAGGTGGTGCCCATCCAGGTCACCCTCATCCCGCTGCTCAGCCTGTACGTGGACATCGGCGTGTCCGGGACGTTCTGGGCCGTGTGGCTGTCGCACACGATGTTCGGGCTGCCGCTCGCGGTGTTCCTGCTGCACAACTTCATGCAGGAGATCCCGGGCGAGCTCATCGAGGCCGCACGCGTCGACGGTGCGGGGCACGTGACGATCTTCTTCCGGCTGATGCTGCCGATGCTCAAGCCCGCGATCGCGGCGCTCGGCATCTACCAGTTCCTGTGGGTGTGGAACGACCTGCTGGTCGCCCTCACCTTCGCCGGGTCGTCGCGCGACCTCGCGCCCATGACGGTCGCGCTGCTCAACCTCACCGGGACCCGCGGCTCGCAGTGGTTCCTCCTGTCGGCGGGCGCGTTCGTGTCGATCATCATCCCCGCGGTCGTGTTCCTGTCCCTCCAGCGGTACTTCGTGCGCGGCCTGCTGGCGGGCTCCGTGAAGGGGTGACGGACGCGAGATCCCGGCGACGGGGCGGGCTAGCCTTTCGGGCGTGCCCGCCCCGTTGCTGTTCGTGGTCTCGGCCATCGCGCAGTACGTGGGGGCGGCCGTCGCGGTCGACCTGTTCACGCGCCTCGCGCCCGCGACCGTCGCGTGGCTGCGCGTCGCCGTCGCCGCGCTCGTCCTGCTGGTCTGGACCCGCCCGTGGCGCACGCGCGCGCTGTGGACGTGGCGGTCGCTGCGCACCGCCGCGCTGTTCGGCGTCGTGCTCGCCGTCATGAACGTCGCGTTCTACGTCGCGATCGACACCCTGCCGCTCGGCACCGCCGTCGCGCTCGAGTTCGCCGGACCCGTCGCCGTGGCCGCCGTGACCGGGCGGGGATGGCGCGAGCGCGCCGCGATCGTCGTCGCCGCGACCGGCGTGGTCCTGCTCGCGGGCGTGAGCCTGCACGTGGGCGACGACGCGGCGCGCGGGCTCGTGGCTATCGGCGTCGCCGCCACCTGCTGGGCCCTGTACATCCTGCTCGGGCGGCGGGTCGCCGCCGCACCGACGGGCGGGCTCACGGGGCTCGGCGTTGCGATGGCCGCCAGCGCGCTCGTCCTCGCGCCGCTGCTCGCACCGGGCGCCGGACCGGTGCTCACCGACGCGCGCCTCGCGCTGCTCGTGCTCGTCGTCGCCGTGCTCTCCTCCGTCGTCCCGTACGGGATCGAGCAGGTCGTGCTGCGGCGCGTGAGCGCGGCGACGTTCGCGGTGCTGCTCGCGCTGCTGCCCGCGACCGCCGCGGTCGTCGGCGCCGTGATGCTCGGGCAGGTGCCGCACGGGCTCGAGCTCGTCGGGCTCGTGCTCGTGTCCGGCGCGATCGCGCTCACCGCCCGCGAGGCCGACGCCGCCGAGGAGGCGCCCCCGCCTGCGTGACGTCCTACAGGTACTGCCCGGTGCCGTGCTCGTCCGTGCGCGGGTCACCGGCGCGCGCACCCGGCGCCGGCACCATCCCGGGCGGCAGCGCGCGGCGCATCTGCTGCAGCTGCGCCTGCGTCGCCATCTGCTGCGCGACGAGCGCCGTCTGGATCCCGTGGAACAGGCCCTCGAGCCACCCGACGAGCTGCGCCTGCGCGATCCGCAGCTCCGCGTCCGACGGCGTCTCCTCCTGGGAGAACGGCAACGTGATGCGGTGCAGCTCCTCGATGAGCTCGGGGGACAGGCCCTCCTCGAGCTCGTGCAGCGAGCGCTCGTGCACCTCCGCGAGCCGCGCGCGGGCCGCGTCGTCCAGCGGGGCGCTGCGCACCTCGTCGAGCAGCTGCTTGACCATCGTGCCGATCCGCATGACCTTCGCGGGCTGCGCGACCATGCCGCGCACGTCCTCGTCCTCGTCCTGGACCGTGGCGTCGGCCTCGTCGGGACGGTCGGGCGCGGTCTCGTCCTCGGCGGACGAGGCCAGGGGGACGACGACCACGCGCGGGTCGCGGGCAGCGGGGCGGGGCTGGTCGGTCATCGGAGCATTCTCACCGAAGGACCCGTGACGGGCCAGGCACGTGGCTCACACCGACAGGACGAGCTTGCCGAACACCTCGCCGCTCGCGAGCAGCTCGTGCGCGCGCCCCGCCTCGTCGAGGCCGAGCGTCGCGTGCACCACGGGACGCAGGCGCCCGTCGACGACGAACGGCCACACGTGCTCGCGGACCTCCGTCATGATCCGCGCCTTGTCGTGCGCGTCGCGCGAGCGCAGCGTCGTCGTGATGACGCGTCCCCGCCGCTCCATCAGCGCGCCCAGGTCGAGCGTCCCGCGCCGTCCCTTCTGCAGGCCGATCACGACGAGGCGGCCGTCGCGGGCCAGCACCCGCACGTTGTCCTCGAGCGCGGCCGCGCCGACGACGTCGAGCACGACGTCCACGCCCCGGCCGTCGGTCGCCGCGAGCACCTGGTCCGCCAGGTCGTCGGCCCGGTGGTCGAGCGCGACGTCCGCCCCGAGCTCCGCGACCCGCGCGACGCGCCCCGGCCCGCCCGCCGTCGCGAGCACGCGCAGCCCCAGGAGCCGGCCGAGCTGCACCGCGGTCGACCCGACGCCGCCGGACCCGCCGCGGACCAGCAGGGTCTCGCCCGCGCGGGCGCCCGCCTCCCGCAGGTTGGACCACACGGTGGCGAGAGCCTCGGGCAACGACGCTGCGGCCACGGACGACACGTGCTCGGGCACCGGGAGGGCGAGCGTCGCGGGCACGACGACGCGCTCCGCGTAGCCCCCGCCCGCGAGCAGCACCGCGACGCGGTCGCCCACGGCGGGCACGCGCTCGTCGGACCCCGCGGGCCCGCCCGACACGGCGCGCACGACCCCGGCGACCTCCAGGCCGGGCCACGGCGGAGCGCCCGGCGGCGGCGGGTACACCCCCTGCCGCTGCAGCAGGTCCGCGCGGTTCACCCCCGCTGCCTCGACGTCCACGAGCAGCTGCAGGTCCTCGTCGGGACCGAACCCCGGCTCGGGGACCTCGCGGACCTGCAGGACCTCGGGTCCACCGGGCCCGGTGATGACGACGGCGCGCACTCGTGCACACTAACGGGGCCCCCCGACATGTCGCCTTTGGCACGTATCCGGTCGGCTCGATACCACATCGGGTCCTCCGTGCGGGGCACCTCGTCCGGGTTCGTCGTATCCCTCCGGGTGAGGTCCATGGCAAACTCTGCCGCGGGCTAATGGTCGATCGTCCAACGGCCGATACTCGGGCACGGGTCATCCGGCGTCGTGCCCACGCCGACGGGTCCCCCGCGTCGGGCTAGGAAGGGAACGAGATGCTGCGACGACTTGGCATCAGAGCCAAGGTGCTGGCCGTACTGGCCGTCCCCATGCTCGTGCTCGTCCTGCTCGGCGTCTACATCACCGTGAGCGCGTTCGACGACCTCGAGGAGGCGCGCGCCACGCAGAGCGTCACCGACACCCTGCGCGCGTACCAGCCGCTGGGTCAGGCCATCGACAACGAGTACGTCGTGTCGATGACGTCCGGCGACCCCGAGGTGATCGCCGCCGCGCAGGCCGCGACGGACCAGGCGCTCGCCGAGGTGCGCCAGAAGACCAAGGACCTGCCGCTCGACCGGTTCCCGGACGCGCTCGTCCAGCAGTTCCAGTCCGTCCAGGCGGACTACGAGACCACGCTGCCCGCCGCGCGCCTCGCGGTCGAGCGCGGTGGTGTGTCCTCCGTGGTCCGGGCGAACTTCCAGACCATCGAGAACGGCCAGCTCGAGCTCGTCGCCCAGCTCGGTGAGGTCTTCCCCAACCGAGACGTCGCCGCGTCGGTCACCGCGTACCGCCAGCTGTCGCAGACGTCGACGGACCTCGTCGCCGAGCTCATCCAGGGCTCCTCGCTCCTCGGCGGTGTCATCAGCCCCGCGCTCGGCGCCGTCTACCAGGAGAAGGTCGACGCGGTCGAGTCCGCCCGCACGCAGTCCGCGGTCGCGCTCAACCGCATGTCCGGCCTCGAGCTGAAGCTGCCCAGCGGCCAGCCCTCGTCCGCGTTCATCGCCCAGCGTGCGTTGCTGGCCTCGGGCGACCAGGACGCCGTCGCCCAGGTCGACCCCGCCGCGTACGTCGGCGAGATCGAGACGCAGACGACGCAGCTCGTCGAGCTCGCCGGCACGGCCATCGACCACGCGCGCTCGCTCGCCGACGCCGACGTGGACGCCGCACTGCAGCGGTTCTACCTGACGATCGCCGCGACCATCCTCGCGGCCGGCCTGTCCTTCCTGCTCGCCCTCGTCGTCTCCCGCTCGATCGTCAACCCGCTGCGGCGCCTCACCTCGGCCGCGTCCGACGTCCGTGAGCGTCTCCCGCGGATCGTCGAGCAGGTGGCGACCCCCGGTGAGCAGCCGGACGTCCAGCTCGACCCGATCCCCGTGAACTCGCGAGACGAGGTCGGCCGACTGGCCCAGGCGTTCAACTCGATGAACGCGACCACGGTGCGTGTCGCGCAGGAGCAGGCCGCGCTGCGTGGCTCCATCGCCGAGATGTTCGTCAACGTCGCCCGTCGCGACCAGGTCCTCCTCAACCGCCAGCTGTCGTTCATCGACTCGCTCGAGCGCACCGAGGAAGACCCGAACACGCTGGCGAACCTGTTCCGCCTCGACCACCTCGCGACCCGGATGCGTCGTAACGCGGAGTCGCTCCTCGTGCTCGCGGGCATCGACTCCGGTCGTCGTCTGCGCGACGCGATGCCGCTCTCCGACGTGATCCGTACCGCGTCCTCCGAGATCGAGCAGTACGACCGCGTCGAGCTCGACCTGCAGGTCGACCCGCACATGCTCGGCTTCAACGCGCTGCCCGCCGCGCACATGCTCGCCGAGCTCCTCGAGAACGCGACGGTCTTCTCCGAGCCGGAGACCCCCGTCACCGTCACCACCGGCGTGTCCGGCCAGTTCGTCGCGGTCCGCATCCGCGACCACGGCCTCGGCATGACCGACGAGGAGATCGAGGCCGCGAACGCCAAGATCCTCTCGTCCGCCGCCGGTGACGCCCTCGGCGCCCAGCGCCTCGGCCTCTTCGTGGTGGGCCGCATCGCCCAGAAGCTCGGTGCGGCGGTCCGCCTCTCGAAGGCCGACGGCGGCACGGGTACCGACACCACCGTGCTGCTGCCCGCGTCGCTGTTCGCGACGACCGAGACCTCGTCGTACGGCGCGCCCGCCTCGGTCGAGGCGACGATGGCGCAGGACGCCGCCGTGGCCCCCGAGGTCGCGCCCGTCGACCTCGCCGCGCTCACCGACGGCGAGACGTCGCTCGGCCTGCCGCGTCGTCGCCGCGGCGACGGCAGCGAGCCGACCGCGGACTCCGCGCCCATCCCCGTCCCGCAGCTCAGCCCCTCCGGGCTGCCCACGCGTGGCGGCGGCGAGCTGCCGGCCCGCCCGCGCAAGACGTTCGACGAGAACGCGATCGTCCTGCCCGAGACCGCCGTGCCGACCCTGTCGCCGGACCTGTCCGCCGCGGCCCCCGACTGGGCGCCCGCGGTCCAGCAGGCCACGTCCGGCTCGGGCCTGCCCAGCCGTGCCGCCCGCGCCTCCGCGACGCCGCCGCCCCCGGCGGCGCCCGCGCCGGCCGCCGAGCCGGCCGCGCCCAAGGAGGACACGCCCAGCATCCCGTCGCCCGCGGCTCGTGCCGGCCTGTTCTCCGGGTTCCGCACGCGCAACGCGATCGTCGAGGGTGGCGACGGCGGCGTGAGCGACCAGGTCCGCGCGCCGTGGATGTCGCTCGGTGCCCACGGCCTGCAGCCGCAGCAGCCCGCAGCCCCCGAGGTCCCCGCGCTCGCCGCGGACGACGACGAGCCGTGGACGCCCGAGTCCGCGCAGCCCGTCACCGAGGTGCCCGGCCTCGTCCCCGACGACGAGTCCGCGCCCGAGCCCGCCGCCGAGGCCGCACCGGCCCCCGTCGAGCAGCCCTGGGCACCGACGTTCGCGTCCGACGAGACCCAGGCGTTCGAGCCCGTGACCGCCGAGCCCGTCGAGGCGGAGCAGTACGCGCCGGCCGCGTCCGACGACCAGGCCTACCAGCCCGCCTCCTACGAGCCGACGCCGTTCGGGTCCTCGGTCGAGGCCCCGGCGGAGCCGAGCTCGTTCGAGCCGGCGTCGTCCGAGCCGGCCCAGCACGAGCCGGCCCAGTACGAGCCCGCCCAGTACGAGCCGGCCCAGTACGAGCCCGCGTCGTTCGCGGCCGACCAGGCCGAGGTCGACGAGCCCGAGGCCGCCGCGCCGCCGTCGTACGAGCCGGCGTCGTACGAGCCCGCGTCCTACGAGCCCTCGTTCGAGCAGACGTCGTACGAGCCTGTCGGCTACGAGGCGTCCGAGCCCGAGGCCGTCGAGCCCGCCGCGTACGAGCCGCTCTCGTACGAGCAGCCGAGCCACGAGCAGCCGAGCCACGAGCAGGAGCAGGTCGAGGAGCAGGCCGCGCCCGCGTCCTACGAGCCCGCGTCCTACGAGCCCGCGTCCTACGAGCCGGTCTCGCACGAGCAGCCGTCGTACGAGCAGCCGTCGCACGAGCCGGCTGCCTACGAGCCCGCGTCGTACGAGCCTGCCGCCTACGAGCCCGCGTCGTACGAGCAGGCGTCGCACGAGCTCGCCTCGCGCGACGAGCAGGAGCCCGCTCCCGCCGCGTACGAGCCCGAGCAGCCGGCCGCCGAGGCGTGGTCCGCCCCGGCGCCCGTCGAGCCGGCCCCGGTCGAGCCCGCGTCCGAGGCGCCGCGCGTGTCCTTCACGTCGTACAGCGGCTACGCCGGCTGGTCCGGCGCCCGCCGCCGCGCCGCCGCCGACGCCGAGAAGTTCGACTTCGAGCGCACGCTCGACGAGGCCCGCGCCTGGCACACGGGTGCGCAGCCGGTCGTCGCCGACGCCGCGCCCGCCGCCGAGCAGGCGCCGGTCGCCGAGCCGGCCTACGCCGAGCCCGTCGTCGAGCCGGTCTACGCCGAGCCCGTCGTCGAGCCGGCTGCCGAGCAGCTCGCCGAGCCCGCCGCCGACGAGCCCGCGTGGCAGCCCGCCTGGCAGGCGCCGTCGTGGGAGGCCGTCACCGGTGCCGTCCCGGTCGTCGAGGAGCCCGCGGCGCAGGCCGTCCCGTCCCTCGAGCCGACGGAGCCTGCCTCGTCGTTCGCGGTCCCGTCGCTCGTCGCGGACGAGGCCGAGCCGCAGGCCGAGGGTGAGCAGGTCTGGGCCGAGACGACCCCCGCGTGGGGTGCGCCGGCGTGGCCGTCGCTCGCGGAGAGCGAGGCACCGGCCGAGGCCCCCGTGGCGCACGCCGAGCAGGGCTACGCGCCCGCCCCGGTGGAGCAGCCGTTCGCGCAGCAGCCCGCGCCCGTCGAGCCGGTCGCCCCGGTCGCCCCCGTGGCGCCGCAGCCCGTCGCCGAGCAGCCGGCCGCCCACGCCTGGGGTGCGCCCACCGGGTTCGGGGCGCAGGGCGTCTCCGAGCTCGAGCGTCAGCCCGCCGAGGAGAAGGGCTCGCGCAAGCGCTGGGCCGGTCTGTTCGGTCGCCGCAAGGGTGAGGCCGGTCCGGCCGAGTCCGCACCGGCGTCGGTGCCGACGCCCACGCCGGCACCCGCCCCGGCTCCGGCCGCCGGCTGGTCGGCTCCCGCGTCGGTCCCGCCCGAGTCGCCGGTCCGCACCGAGGCCCCCGCCTGGTCCGCGCCCGAGCCCCCGGCTCCGGCCGCACCCGCGCCGGTCGCCGCGGCGCCCGCGTCGTCGGGCACCTGGGCGCCGCCGGAGTGGGCCGCGAGCCGCCCCGCCGCCGCTGCAGCACCTGCGGTGGACGTCCCCCACCCGGCCGTGCCGCCGTCGGTCGCCCCGCGCATCGGGACGCTCGACGACAACGTGGCCGCGATGCTGGCGCTGCGCTCCGACATCCAGGAGCAGGCGCTGTCCGAGCTGAGCCAGCTGTCGGCGTACCGCCCGAGCGTGAACCGCTCCGGCGAGCAGCTCACGAAGCGTGTGCCGACGGCCGTCCCGGCCACGGCTCCCGAGCCCACCGAGCCGGCCGCCCCGGTCCAGCGCGACGCGAACGAGCTGCGCAACCGGCTGTCGAGCTTCCAGTCCGGCACGTCGCGCGGCCGCCAGGCCGCCGGCTCCGGCGAGTCGCCGAGGAGCACGTCGTGACCCCGGCCGTCGTTCCCACCATCGCCCCCGTCGTGGGGACGTTCGATCCCGCAGTCGTCGACTGCACCAGCAAGGAGGAAGTGTGACCGCGCTCAGCACCGAGGCAGCCAACTTCGGCTGGCTCCTGGACAATTTCGTCCGGACCGTGCCCGGCACTCGCCACACGCTCGTGGTGTCGGCCGACGGTCTTCTCATGGCGATGTCGGAACAGCTGGACCGCACCAGCGGCGACCAGCTGGCAGCCATCGTCTCCGGCATGTCGAGCCTGACCCGCGGCGCGTCGCGGCAGCTGCGTGCGGGGGAGGTGCGCCAGGCGATCATCGAGATGGACTCCCTGTTCCTCTTCCTGATGACCGTCTCGAACGGCTCCGTCCTCGCCGTGGTCGCCGACTCGAGCTGCGACGTCGGCCTCATCGGATACGAGATGGCCATGCTCGTGTCCCGCACCGAGGCGACGCTGACCCCGCAGCTCATCTCCGAGATGCGCGGCCAGCTCCCCGTCGACGGCGCTACCCGAGCCCCCGCCGTCTGAGGAGCATGACTTCATGAGTGAGCACATCGAGTACGTCGCCCGGACGGTACGGCCGTACGCCGTCACCGGCGGGCGCGTGCGCTCGGCGCGCTCCGACCTGCCGCTCGAGGCATTGGTCGAGGCGCTGCCGGACGCAGTGTCCAGCCAGGGTCTGCCTCCCGAGAGGCGTGCGATCCTCCAGCACGCCGCGAGCACGTACATCTCGGTAGCGGAGCTGTCGGCGCTGCTGCACCTGCCCATCGGTGTCATCAGGATCCTGGTGTCGGACATGTCCGACCACCAGCTCGTGCGTGTGCACACCTCTCAGCCGGTCGAGGTCAACACCGGTGAGTCCCCCGCCCTGTCCCTGAGCGTGCTGGAGAGTGTTCTCAATGGCATTTCCGCCCTCTGACGCCGCGGTGGCCGCTCCGGCCGGAACCGCTGGCGCCGTAGCGCCCACCACCGTCAAGATCGTCGTCGCGGGCGGGTTCGCCGTCGGCAAGACGACCTTCATCGGGTCCATCTCGGACATCGAGCCCCTCAACACCGAGGCCGCGATGACCGAGCACTCCATCGGCGTCGACGACGCCGGCGGTGTGTCGGACCGCAAGACCACCACCACGGTCGCCATGGACTTCGGCCGCATCGCGCTGCCGGGCCAGCTGTGGCTGTACCTGTTCGGCACCCCGGGCCAGGACCGCTTCCTGTTCATGTGGGACGACCTGGTGCGCGGCGCGATCGGCGCCGTCGTGCTGGTGGACACCGACCGCCTCGACCAGTGCTTCCCCGCGGTCGACTACTTCGAGAGCCGTGGCATCCCGTTCGTCGTGGGTGTCAACTGCTTCGACGGTGTCGCGAAGCACGCGCTCGAGGACGTCCGCGAGGCGCTCGCCATCCCGGCGCACGTCCCGGTCATGTACACGGACGCGCGTTCGCGTGCGGCCACGAAGCAGGCCCTGATCGCCCTGGTCCAGCTCGCGATGGAGCGGCTGCGCCAGCGCTGACCAGCGCTGCTCGACGCACCGACGGCCGGTCACCCTCTCGGGGGTGGTCGGCCGTCGGCATTCGTGGGATCGCGCGTGCGCCGTGTCCCGCGCCTGCCGGTTTGCGTGGATCATGGGACCGTGCCCAGGCCCGACGACGACCGTGCGCGCGTCTACGCGGACGGGTCGGCGCTGTCCCGGTACCTGCCCGGGGCGCCGCACCGCGCGGAGTGGCTCGTGTGGGCGCGGCGCAACGGTCCGCGGCTGCTGACGACGCAGGTCGGGGTGAGCGAGCTGCGCGGGACGGCGCGCATGCACGACCACGACGCGCGTGACGTCGCGCAGCGCGCGCTGGGTGAGATCGAGGTCGTGCGCCTGTCGGACCAGGCGGTGAGCCGTGCGACGGACGTCGCGGGGGTGCTGCCGCCGTTCGTCGCGGTCCACGCGGGTGCGGCGCTGACGCACCCGGACGTCGTCGCGGTCGCCACGTACGACCCGCGGCTCGCGCGGGTCGCCGCGCTGTACCGGCTCGACGTCGTGTCGCCGGGCCTGCCGGACCGGTGGTGGGAGCGCGACGGGACGCCGTTCCTGGCGTCCTGACGAGGTGCCCGACGACGACGGGGTGACCCGGCGCTCGTCGGACGTGGCACGTCGCCGGTGCACTGCCGCATGCACCGGCGACGTGGGGTGGTGCGGTCACTCGAACCGCAGCACGCTCAGCGTCCAGTCGTCGATCCAGCCGCTGTCGGTGGCGGGCCCGCCGGTGGTCTTCACCTTCACCTGGATGCGGTGGGTGCCCTTCTTGATCTTCGTGCAGAACTGCGCGCTGGTGCCCATGTACTTCGCCTGCGACGTGAAGGCGTACGGGCTGCCGTTGTTGGCGTAGGGCTGGATGGGCACGTTGTTGTCGTGCACCTCGAGACCGAGCCAGCCGGTACCGGTGTAGTAGCTCTCCGCGCTGAACGTGATGAGCAGCGTGTCGTAGCCGGTGGCGGGGCCGTACACCACGACGCCTGCGCCGGGCACGTTGCGGTTGGCGTTCGACGTCCCCGCGAACGAGAACGGGTCGGCCTGGGTGCGGGTCTGCAGGCGCTTGTGGACGCCTCCGTCACAGACCTTGGGAGTCGTCGCGTTGATGGTGGCGCTCTGCGGCTTGGTGGCCGTGACGTCGTTGTCGCCGGACGCGCCGTAGGACGGGGCGAGGACGGCGGCACCGAGGCCGAGCAGCATGACCGTGCTGATGCCGACCGCGGTGGAGGTGGACTTCTTCATGGCAATCCCCTGACTGTCGTGCGGCCCTGGAGGGGAGCCGCGTGCAACTGAGGTGGCCCGCGCGAGAGCGGGAGATACGTCCGCGGGGCCGCGGTCGTGCGGGGTGCGGTGGCCGGCTCGTCACGACGAGCGAGCGCGCAGGTCAGGAGTGCCGGGGGCTGTGGGACACTCGTGGCCGCCGGTCGCGACCGGCGTGGAGGGCTGGCTGAGCGGCCGAAAGCGACGGTCTTGAAAACCGTTAGGGCGGGACCTCTCGTCCTCAAGGGTTCGAATCCCTTGCCCTCCGCCGAGCAGTGTCTACGCAGGTCAGAGCGCGTATTCGCGCCTGGTGCACCGCTTGGGGCGGTTGGCTGCACGTTGCCGGATACGGCCTCTGACAGCCCGTGAGCGGTTGTCAATGGTTGTCAGATGGTTGTCAGATCGACCCGCGCGTCCAGTGGGCGGGCGTGCTCGATCCCGGCATGTGAGCCCGGGCCGGTCGCTCAGACGGGTGAATTCGCAGGTCAGAGCGCCTGCGTCAGCCCTCGATCGAGGCGAGGTGCGCGTCCAGCTGGGCGAGAGCGGCGTCCTGCGTGTCCCGGGTCGTCGTCACGTAGCGCTGCGTGACCGCGATCGTGGAGTGCCCGAGCATCGCCTGCACGGTGGTCAGAGGCACGCCGGCTGCGACCAGGTGTGTCGCAGCGGTGTGTCGGGCAGCGTGGACGTCCCGACCGATGCTGGAAACCCCGGCGCCCTCGCATGCCGCGTGCCATACGGCGTTGTCCACGGCGGGGGTCACGTGTCCGCCCCTCGGGTGCCGGATCACGAGGTCGGCGTCCGCGATCGGGTAGACCCGCATCGCACGCGAGCGTGCGAGGCGCTGCGTCTCGCGCTGGGCGACCGGGGGAGCGTCCACCGGGTGCTGCTGCGCGTAGAGCTCCGCGAGCATCCCTGCCTCTCGCTCGCCCACGCGCACGTACCGGACGCGCTTGCTCTTCGTCGTCGCGACGATGCGCGTCTCCGCGTCGATCCGCTGCGGGCACCAGTACGCGGTCACCGCTTTCGCGCGTGGGTTCAGGACGCGTGCCGACACCGTGCACGGGCTGGTGTCGGGGTCCGGCCAATCACCCGCGCACCCGTGGCGGTGTTCGGTCTTGCGGAGCTGCTGGCGCACGGTGATCGTCCGAGCGGCCAGGTCGATCGCATCCCAGGTCAGACCGAGGAGCTCCGCCTGCCGGAGCCCCACGCTAAATGCCAGCCGCCAGCGCACCTGGTAGGCGAGATGGTCGGCGTATCTCGTGGCGATCCAGCGCTCGAACCGCCGCATTTCCGGGACGGTCAGCGCACGTTCCACGGGGCTGAGGTCAGCTACCCGTCCGACCGCCTCGACGGACTCGGACGGCGTCGGGATGCCCGCCATGGGGTCTGCGGGGAGCCAGCCGCGCACGACGGCGTACCGGAACGCCGAGGTGAGCCGCGAGTGCACCTTGCGCTGGGTCGAGACGCTCAACGTCCCGCCGCGCCGTGAGCGTTTCTTGGCGAGGTCGACGAAGTACCTGCGGAGCCGCGCATGGGTGAGCGCTTCGAGCTTGATCGCACCGAGGTCGTCCAGCACGTGCGTGCGGATGACCGACTCGTAGTCGAGCCACTGGTCACGCTGGACCGGCTGCTCGGTGAACGTCCATGCGACGGCTGAGCGGTCGAGCTCGGGGTCCTTTTCGCTTAGCCAGCGTCCGAGCAGCATCCGCACATCGCTCGGGCGGTCCCCGGTGGGCATTTCGCTCGGGGGAGTGGCGCGGAACTCGGCGGCGCGCGCGTCGGCCTCGGCCTCGGTGGCGCCGTAGAGGTATTTCCGCTTGTCCGCGCCCGTGACGGGGTCGGTGTAGCGGACAGATGCGACCCAGCGCCGTGTCGACTCGACGTACGTTGCCACGGGTGAACGCTATCGGTCTGTGGTTGTCAGTGTCCGCGGCCCACGCCGGCTGGTCACCATCGGAGTTGTGACCCGGGGAGCCCGGCCCGCTCGGTCGTCCTCGACGGGCGGCGCTTGGGCGCGGGCGGGTCGGCCATCCATCCGATGACCTCGTGCTCGAGGAGCCTGGGTGCGCGGGGGAGTCCGTACCGGCCGATGTGCCCGTCTCGCAGGGCGCGCTCGATGGTGGTCCTGCTGTACCCGGTCATCGCGCAGACCTGCGGGATGGTGAGATACCGGAAGGTGGGCTCGTCGTCGAGTACGGCGGGGCGCAGCGCGACGATGGGTGCGGGCTGGTGCCCGACCGTCGTCCGGAGTGCTGCACGAGAGGCCATGCCTACGATCTTCCGGACGGGATATACAGGCATTCCGCCCGCTGGCAGACACACCGGGCGTTCTCGACATGTGACGTGCGTCACCGTACATGCGTTCGATCTCGACCTACGCTAGCCCCATGCCCCCGCCCTCGCGCCGCCGTCCCCCGACCGCGCTCCACCACCCGGACGGCACCCCAGCGTGGGCCGAAACGCGCGCCGGCTGGCTGCGCCTCCCACCGAGTAGCTGGCCCCGCGTGCGGCACGCTCTGGACCGCGACGGGACGACACGGGCCGGTCGGGACATGGACCGCGTGCGGGTGCACCGAGGCCCGGAGGCACACGGTCTGGGTATGCACGGCGTGCGCTGCGCGGTGCGCGGAGGGCTGCTGCGATGTCTCCCTGTGGGCGAGCTCCACCGTGCCGCCGACCGCTGCTCGGGACCCACGCGTTGGGATACCCGAGCCAGCCTGATCGGCAGCGGAGTTCGCCCACCCGTGGAGAACCGCACAGATGGGCGCCCGTTTCGTCCTACCCTGGGGCGCGCGCGCCGGCTGCGGCTAAGCGCTCAGGCACGGGACGAGCAGGGGGAAGTCGAATGTCGTGGTGGCAGGTCGCGCGGAACGCGGCGCTGGTCGTCCTGTGCGGGGCGTTGCTGCTTGTCCCGCCCAGCATCCAGGTCAAGGGCGGCGACCGAGTGGGGTGCCGCCCGCTCGGCCTGGAGTGGCGACAGTCGGTCGGGTTGAACACCGAACTGACGAACGAACAAGCCAGGGCAGTCAACCGGTACCTCGACACGAGCAGTGTCGCCGACCTGGACGACGCAAGCACCATCCTCCTCGCGGCGTGCCGGGACGCCCGTCAGGACCGTCAGACACTCATCATCGCCGTCGGCTTTCTCATCACCGCGTGGCTCATCGTGCGGCACCGGCAGCCATCGGAGCGCCAGAGCGCTCGAGCGGGCGCGGGGCAGGCTGGAAGCGTCGAAGAGTGAGCGCGCAGTGCACGTACCTGGACGTCCTCATCGGCGAGCTCAAGCAAGCAGCTATCGACGCTTGGATGAGAACCGAGGTGCGCCCAAACTGGGCCGCGCGCGGTGACGTGTACAGACCCGTGGGTCAAGCGAACCTGGACTTCGCAGACGACCAGGTCACCCGCCCCGGCCCTGACGGCAACGGGGGCGGCGACTTCACGTCAGGGAGCGAGTACAGAGCCGATGAGAGCGCCACGTACAAGGTGCAGTTCGGCAGCATCCGTGCCGCTATCGACGAGCTCGTCGCACCGTGGCTCGACCTCCCGAACCCCAACATCATCGCTCAGGTCGTCGAGCGGTGCCGGCAAACGACGCGCGCCCTCTCCGGTGCGGCGTCAACCGAAGGCGGTGTTGCCACAGGCGGCGGAGAGCTCGCACACCTCTCAGCGCGCGTGAACCAGAATCTCGTCGCCATGTCCGGGACGCTGATCGCGTCATACAAAGCGAAGTTCCTCGGACAGCTCGGAAGCGCAATCGGTGGGATGCACGCGATCTCGGTGGTGCGCGGCACCGACATCGCCGCCCAGCAAGCCCTGTGGGCCGGTGCGTCCGAGAGCTTGGAAGACATTATTCGGATGGCACGCGACGCGATGAGGCAGATCGCGGACGGTGGCGGCGGTGACTGGGACGACCTGCTGAAAACACTCGCATGGATCGGCAAGGGCGTCGGCATCTTCGCGACCGGCGGGGTCAGCACCGCGCTCGAGGTCGGCGGTCTCGCCATCGAGATTCTGTCCGAGACCGCACCGGCACCGTCGGGCCGCGCCCCCGAAGCGCCCGGGTCATACTCCGAGGTGATGTTCGCGCTGCGGTCCGAGCTGCGCAGGCTGGCCATTCGGATCCGCGACGAGGAGCAAGCGGTCGCGGACAACCTGCGGGCGAACCTCGCGAACATCGGCCGGGACCGCAGCTCGTACGATCTGACGCAGCCGGCCGTGTATGACAGCGAGGACGTGCTCGTCCTGGAGCGGGCGCTGCTGGAGGAGGTCTATGCGGTCTACATGCCGTCCATCGCTGACGAGCTCGACACGCTCGGACGGGACCTGCTGCTGACGTCGAGCCTGTCAGCTGTGGAGCGGGACGCGTCGATCGGACTCGGGCGGTTCGGGCCGGGCCGAGACTTCGAGGACCTGAACGACGTCCTGCACGACCTGCTCAAAGACCTCGCGTGGGAAGTCCGCAACGGCGCCACCAACCTCCGGCTCGCGATAGAAGCGATCGACAGCCAGGATGCCGAGATCGCCGACCGGCTGCGGCGCATCGCCGAACGCATCACAGCCGGGAGTCCCTACACGCCCTGGGGATGAGCGGAGCCTGCCCCGGTTTCCCGGACACCTGCCGTGAGGTGACGATGTCACCTTCGAGAGGAGTCCTTGTGCCTGCAGCCAAGCCGCCGGAGTTCCGGCGCCGAGCAGTGGACCTGGCCCGCAGTGGCCAGCAGCCGGTCGCGAAGGTCGCGGCCGACCTAGGGATCAGCGAGTCGTGCCTGCGTCGGTGGATGGCCCAGGACGACGTGGACACCGGCCGTCGGGAGGGTCTGACCAGCGAGGAACGCAAGGAGCTGGTCGAGCTGCGCCGCCGGACCCGGGTGCTGGAGATGGAGAACGAGATCCTCAAGCGCGCCAGCGCCTACTTCGCCCGGGAGAACGTCCTCCCAAAATGACGTTCCGGCTGGTCCGTGAGCTCGCCGAGGACGGGGTGTCCGTCGCGGTGGCCTGCCGGGTGCTGAAGGTCTCCAGGTCCGGCTACTGGCAGGTCCGGCCGCCCTCGGCCCGGTCGCTGGCCGACGCCGAGCTCACCGCGACGATCGTGGCGGTCCACCAGATGTCGCGGTGCACCTACGGGGCTCCCCGGGTCCATGCCGAGCTGCGGCTCGGTCTGGGTCTGGCCAGCGGGCGCAAGCGCGTGGCCCGGCTGATGCGCTCCGCGGGCCTGGCCGGGGTGTGTCACCGGCGCAAACGTCGTGGACAGCGGCCGCTGCCTGCACCGCACGAGGACCTGGTCCGCCGGCGCTTCACCGCCGACAGCCCGGACCGGTTGTGGTGCACCGACATCACCGAGCACCCCACGAACACCGGGAAGGTCTACTGCGCCGCGGTCCTGGACGTGTTCACCCGCAAGGTCGTGGGGTGGTCGATCGCGGACCACATGCGCTCCGAGCTGGTCGTCGACGCCCTGCAGATGGCCATCTGGACCCGCCAGCCCGCGCCGGGCGTGATCGTCCACGCGGACCGCGGAGCCCACACCTCGTGGATCTTCGGGCACCGGCTGCGCTCGGCCGGCCTGCTCGGGTCCATGGGCCGGGTCGCCTCGAGCGTGGACAACACGATGATGGAGTCGTTCTGGTCGACCATGCAGCGCGAGCTCCTGGACCGGCGCACCTGGGCCAGCCGCGAGGAGCTCGCCGCGGCGATCTTCGAGTGGATCGAAGGCTTCTACAACCCCCACCGGCGCCACTCCGGCCTCGGCTACCGGTCCCCGAACGACTTCGAGGACCTTCACACCACCGCTACCGCGGCGGCATGATCAACCAACCCGAACTGTCCGGGAAACCGGGTCAGGCTCCCACCTCTACGCGCAAGAGCAGCGCGCACACGCCGAACGACGCGCAGCGAAGGCTGCGTAGAAGGTCCGGGCGCTTGTCGTGACCGGACTACGGGCACCGTGCGTTGGTGACAGGCCCCGCGACGCCTCTACGGGAGATACGTGGCCTCGACGTGACTCCAGACGTCACCGATATGATTAATTGCGGTGTCCAACTTGGCGCCAAGCGCGACAACGTCGACCACCGCGCCTTTCGCCGGGTCGCCCGGGCGTGGGTTCCGGACCGACTGCGTCGCACCGGTCGCCTTGTCCTTCTCAAGGGTCGTCGTGTAGCGGAAGGTCTCACCCCAAGGGTCGAAGTCTGCGAGTTCGTCGATTGCGTCGGACACGTCCGTGTCCAGCGGCTGCTGGACGCCGAGGTCGCGCAACTGGCGTGAGAGTTCATCGCGCAGCGCCTTCAGACGATGGCCTGCCTTGCGCTTGAACCACGCGTCCAGCTCGGTCGGCGTCCTGCCTGGTTGCCCGACCTCGCGAAGCGCACGCTCGGTAACCGTAATCGCGTGCTTCAACTGCAACTCAAGTCCATGCCGGTACAGAAGCACGATCGGCAGGAGGAGCGGGTCGAACCGCTCTGCCTCCCACGCTTCCACGAGCATTTCTGCGGCACGCTGGTATCCCGCAGAAACAACGCCGAGGTTCTCGTGGTAATGGTCCGCGACCGCGTTTCGGCGCCACTGCCCTGGTGCTGCCGGTTCAAAGAGCGACCCCATCACCCGTTCTCCTCTGGCCACGTCCAACGAGTTCGCGCCGACCGCAACGACGCTCTTACCTTCACGGTGTCCAGCCCCTCCTTCACCGCGCACCACGCCCGGAACAACATCCTCGTGTCAATCAGCGCACCGCTTGCGTCGGTGAGAGCTCGAAGGTCCTTGTCATTGGGAATTGCGACCGCCCGCGCAGACGGGTCGACGCCGCGCTCGACGTTGACCACGTGCCACACGGAAGCGGGCGCTCGCCCGCGGTCGGCAGCGAAGTACGTGGACGGCGCGCCCACGACCTGCGCGACGTCGTTCACTCGAGCCCCGCGCGAGTAGCCCTTTACCTCCACGAGGCTCTCCCAGTCAGGCGCGGTGGGGTCAGTGACCAAGAGGTCTTCAAGACGACGCCCATGTGTCGCGTGGTGCTCGTCGTCCTTCTCGGCGACCGTGAAGCCGAATGCACGGAGCGCGGAGCCCACCGCTGCGACGAGTTCGTCGCCCTCGGCCGTTAGGAGTCGCCAGGGGCCAGCAGCTGCGTCTCGACGTGCGTTGTCCACTGCCTGTTCGGCCGCTTCCACGCGTGCGTCTGCTTCGGCAATGAGGCGTTCGCGGTCCGCCACCTGTCGCTCAAGGTCGGAGATGGCTGTACTCAGCTCAGGTGGGGCCCATGCTGCCCCCGCCTGCCAGTCAGGCTCGGCCGGGAACGTATCGGGTGCCGCCGTGTGAAGGAACCGTAGGACATGCACAAGCCAAGCCCGGCGCTCCGTCGTTTCGTCAGGCAGCGCCCAGACCAAGCCGTCGTACGTTTCGGCCAAGAGGGCGTACGTCGCGCCCTCCGCGCCGAGCTGGACGAGGCGGTGGGCTCCCTCGTCGAGGTTCTCAGTCGTGGCCCTCCCGAACGTGTGCGAGGACGTGAACTGCGTCCACACGCTTCGAGGACGGTCTGCGATGACGTCGACGATGGATCTCTGCACTAGGGCACGCAGCGACTTGTCCTTGATGGCATTCGACACGTGGGCATGGCGGGCGTTGTTGCGCGGGTAACTCTTGTGGTACGGCCCGGCATGCTCAACCCCGAACCCCAGGACGGGCCAGTCGCCTCGGTTGACGTAATCCGCGCCGAAGACCACGAGTAGGTCATGGTCGGACGGGTGGACGCTGTCGAGCTCATCTACGTACGTGTGAGTCCCGGGAAGCCCGTCGAACTGCGCGCGGTCCGATGCCGGAACGCGCAGGAACAGGATTCTCGGCAGCTCGTCAACTCGCACCACCGCCAGAAGGTAGCAGCGGTGTCAACGACGGCTGAATCCTGATCAGGGATCGACGTCTGAAAGTTGACCACCCTGCCTTGGTTGTCGTCAGTCTGTGCTGGCCGCGGGTGGGCGGCCGAGGTCGCGGTTCTTGAGTCGGTAGGAGTCGCCTTTGAGGGCGATGACGTCGGCGTGGTGGACGAGGCGGTCGATCATCGCGGCGGCGACGGTGTCGTCGCCGAAGACCTCGCCCCAGCGGCCGAACGGCTTGTTCGAGGTGACGATCAGGGAGGCGCGTTCGTAGCGGGCTGAGACGAGCTGGAAGAACAGGTTCGCGGCCTCGGGTTCGAAGGGGATGTAGCCGACCTCGTCGATCACGAGCAGCGGGTAGCGGCCCAGGCGGCGTAGCTCGTCTTGCAGGCGCCCGTCGTGGTGCGCGGTCGCCAGGCGGTCGACCCACTGTGAGGCGGTCGCGAACAGGACCCGGTGCCCGGCCTGGCAGGCGCGGATCGCGATCCCGGTGGCCAGGTGGGTCTTGCCGGTGCCGGGCGGGCCGAGGAAGACGACGTTCTCGCGGGCGGTCACGAAGTCCAAGGTCCCCAGGTGGGCGATCTGGTCGCGGGCCAGGCCGCGGGCGTGCTCGAAGTCGAAGTCCTCCAGGGACTTGCGGGCGGGGAACCGGGCGGCGCGGATGCGTCCTTCGCCGCCGTGGGTCTCGCGGGCGGCGACCTCGCGTTGCAGGCAGGCCGCGAGGAACTCCTCGTGGGTCCAGGACTCCGCGCGGGCGCGTTCGGCGAGCCGCTCGACCGCCTCGCGCAGCGTCGGGGCCTTCAGCGCGCGGGTCAAGAACGCGAGCTCGCTGGTCACGTCCCGGGCCGGGGCCCTCGTGGCGGGCATCAGGCGACCTCGGTCAGGCCGAACGCGGCGTCGTAGGCGCCCAGGTCACGCTGCTCGACCTCGTCGAGGTCCGTCGCCGGCGCGCGGTGCGCGGCCGCGTGGGACAGCGCCAGGGCGGCGGCCTTGTGGGTGGGGTCGGTGACCGTCTGCCACCGCGCCCAGCACCGCTGATGCGACGCGACGACCTTCGCGCCCAGGCGCACGGTGACCTGCTCAAGGTCGGCGACGACCTCGACGAACCGGCCGACCGCGACCGGGTCGACCGAGTAGTCATTCGACCCGACTCTGACGTAGTGGTCACGCGGCAACCGGACCCGCGCGCGTGATCCGAGCTGCGGGGTGACCGGCGGCAAGGTGAGCATCGCGTCCCGGTCGGCCGCCCACCGGTCCAACGGCCGGCAACCCAGAGCGCGGTGCTGGCGGGCGTTCGCGACCGGCAGCCAGTCAGCGAGCTGGGCGTTGAAGTCCTCGGGGCTGGTGAACACCCGCCCGGGCAGGAACGAGGTCTCCAAGTAGCCGTTCGCGCGCTCGACCAGCCCCTTGGCTTCCGGATCGCGCGGGCGGCACTGGTGGACCCCGATGCCCAGGACCCCGCGGAACGCCTCGAACTCCTCGGTCAGCTTCGGTCTGCCGGCCCGCCAGGACCCGACCGCGGCCTCGTTGTCCCAGACCAGCTCACGAGCCACCGCGCCCATCGACGTCAGCAGCGCCCAGTGCCCGGCGATCAAGTCCGGGGCCTGCCGCGAGGGCAGCATGAGCGCGAACATCATCCGTGAGTAGCCCGCCACCATCACCAGCACCGGCGGGGACCCGACCTGCCCCGCCCCGAGCGGCACGTCGACCGGCGGGAACCACAGGTCGCACTGCAACCGGTGCCCCGGCTCGTAGGTCGTGCGCGACGCCGGATCCGGGGGCAGGTAGTACGGGCGCAGCACCCGCACCCGGTCCTTCAAGATCGTCAACGAGTGCTCCCAGACGATCCGCTGCGCGATCACCGTCGCAGGCATGCTCGGGCACGACGCCAACAACTCGCGGATCTGCGGCTCGACCGCGTCGACCAGCGAGCCCTTCGCCGGGCGTTCGTACTTCGGCGGCCGGTCGCTGGCCAGCGCCTTCTTCACGGTGTTCCGCGCGATCCCGAGGTCACGCGCGATCGCCGAGATCGACTTGCCCTCGACGCGACGCAGCCGACGGACCTCTGCCCAGTCCTCCACACCGATCACCCTCCTCAGGATCACGGCAGCCTGGTCAGATTTCAGCCGTCGATCCCTGATCAGTCTTCAGGCGTCGTCGACAGCCGTCGCAAGGGTGGTGGTAGAAGTCGAGCGACTCTGACGTCTCGTCGCGTTGCGTAGTCCGGGCGCACGACGGAGCCACCCAGGCAAGTCGAGAGAAGCCGCACCGGTGCGTCGACGCCGACTCGCCCGCGGGATCGTTAGGGTCCCTCTATGAGCGTCGAAGAGCCAGACGTGAGAGAGGGATCTGGCAGTGTGTTGCCTGCACCACCGGTGCCACCCGTTCTTGACCCGAGCGATGGACTCACCATCCTCCGGAACAACGTCGAGTCCGCTCTGCTCGCCCTCCCGGGGCACTTCGCGTTCGACAACCCAGTGAGCGGCATCAACGCCACTGACCTGTTCAACCTCAACACATTGATGGGTGCTGGCATCGAGGTAGAAGTCGTTCGCGCGCTGAACGGTCTACGGGACCTTTGGGACCCCGACAACGACTGGAAGGGGTATACCTTCGAGCGCTCGTCCCAGGCTTTCCCCGACGTGCGGCTGACCTTCCGCTCGCGCGAGCGCGAAGACACAAAGCTCGGCATCGAGCTCAAGGGCTGGTTCACGTTCGCCAAGGAAGGGGTTCCGAGCCTGCGCTATCAGGTCTCGCCAGCCGCGTGCGCGCTGCACGACATGGTCTGTGTCGTTCCGTGGTATCTCTCTAATGCGGTCTCCGGCTCGCCTCGAGTGGCGAAGCCATGGGTAGAGAGTGCAAGGTACGCCGCTGAATGGCGAGACTACTGGTGGGAGCACGTCAGGCGTGAGAAGGGCGGTAAGAGCAAGGCGGTGACCTACCCCGTCGACGCGGCCCCGTATCCATCGAAGGCAGAGCTCGTGTCAGCCGTGCCGGCGTACGACGGCGGCAAGAACTTCGGTCGCCTACCGCGCTGCAAGCCGCTCATGGACGCGTTCATCGACTCAACGATGGCGCTCGAAGTTCTCGGCATCCCGGTCAGCAGTTGGGTGTACTTCCTCAAGCAGCACACCGACCAGGCGAGCCCCGAGGAGCTTCGCCTGGCGTTGGAAACGCGAGCGCTGAAGGCGATGCGGGAACGTGGCGAACAGGAGGCCGAGCAGGTCGTGTCACTGGTTGAGCAACTCGTACGTGCCTACACGGGTAACGACGCCTGAGTTCCTACGAGGCGCGAGAAGGCCCCTGAAGTTGTGCCGAGTCAACCTCAGAGGCAAGGCGCTGCTCGGCGAGCCGCTGGAACGTCTCGTCGAGTTCTGCGACGTATGCGCGTCGGCCCATCCGGACTGCGGCGACCGACGCCGACGCGAGCCCCCCGAATGGTTCCCAAACGACATCGCCCGGTTGGGTCACAGCCGCGATTTGCCGTTCCATGAACTCAAGCGGCTTCTGGTTGAAGTGCGCGGCCGCGAGCATCGTCGGGTTGTACGTGCGGGGTGCCGAACGCTCGAGAGTTCCCTTGAGGCGTTCGTCGTCTCGAAGGGCGGGACGCGTCCAGACATTGGTCAGACCGTGTGTGTGGTTCCAGCGATAGCGCAGCGAGTCCCACTCCGTCGAAGTGACGGAGTGCTTGCCGTCCAGCGAGAAGTACGGTCGACCGCTCTCCCGCCCGTGTTCGTTCGCGTACGCCGCGAGACGTTCCACCATGACCCCGGGTGGCCAGTACCAGAGCCAGTCGGCCGTTAGGTACTTGCGGGTAGCAGCGTTCTTCACGCCGCACGCCTCGTTGGCCCGATAGAGCGGAATCCCAGCGCGCTGCCACTCGTAGCGCAGCCAGGCCTGGACGTCCATCGGCCCGTTGTCGGTCTCCGGAGTCAGGCGGCGCTCGTACAGCACCGAGACCTCAGAGACGACCGGGAACCGACGGATGGTCTTCCCGTTGACGTTCCCGGCGATATGGCCGACACCCTTATCCCAGGTAATCGTCTGAACGTACGACCACCCATGCGCTTCGAGCAGCGGGTGCACGTTCGCCCAGCCGACCTCGGTGTTCCAGAACCACAACGTCGTTGCAGGCGTGGCTGCCTGGGACCAGGCCTCGACATGGTGGCGGTACCAGTCAGCAAGGCCCTCGGGTCCGGTCGTGTCGCCGCGGAAGCCTCGGACGCCGTAGGCGCCGTCGCTGATGATCGTCGTGGGAGACGGCCAGCCGCCGTACGCCCGCACCACGTTGCCCTTGAAGAGCGTGTACGGCGGCTCAGCGGTGACAAACTCGACGGGCATGGCGCAGACCCTACCGGCGCCCGGAGACAGCCCCGGTGGTGAACCGCCGTCGCCCTCGGAAACGCATCCACCGGGAGCGTCCAAGGGTCGCTTGACAGTGCCGGCCGTGATGCGATACCGCTCAGCGACGGTTGTCAGGTGGCTGTCGCGCCATCTGCTCGCTGCGCCCGAGTGGCCTCTGAACTGCGGTGATACAGAGTCAAGAGACGCCCTTGAAAACCGTTAGGGCGGGACCTCTCGTCCTCAAGGGTTCGAATCCCTTGCCCTCCGCCCCACCCCACCCGGCCACCCCACCGCCGAGTGCGCACGTTCGTGCGCGAGTGCGTACGCGGTGCGTGCGCACTCGACCTGGTACGCGCGCACTCGGCGTGGAGGGGTGGGGGTAGGTTGCACGCGTGGACGACGAGCGGCGCGTGGTGGCGCTGACCTTCGACGACGGGCCGAGCGCGAACACGCGGCGGCTGCTGGAGATGCTCGCGGCGCGCGGCGTGCGGGCGACGTTCTTCCTGCAGGGCGAGCACGTCGCGGCGGACCCGGACGCGGTGCGCGCGATCCACGCGGGCGGGCACGCGCTGGCGAACCACACGTGGAGCCACCCGCACCTGCCCGAGCTGCCGCGCGCGGAGGTGGACGACGAGGTTGCGCGGGCGGCCGACGCGGTCGCGCAGGCCACGGGCGTCGTGACGGCGGTGTTCCGGCCGCCGTTCGGCGAGCTGGACGACGAGGTGGTCGCGGCCGTCGCGGCGCACGGTGAGGCCGTGGTGCTGTGGGACGTGGACCCGGCGGACTGGGAGGCCGGTGCCCTCGCCGAGCGGACGGCGCAGCGCGTGGTCGCGGGGGTGCGGCCGGGGTCGGTGGTGCTGATGCACGACTGGCAGGACTCGACCGTCGACGCGGTGCCGGCGATCGTCGACGCCTTGGCGGCCGACGGCTACGCGTTCGTGACGGTCCCCGAGCTCCTGGGGGAGCGGGTCGCGCCCGGCCGGGTGTTCTCGCACGGGCGGCCCATCGGCTGAACGGGCGCAAACACCGGCCGATACCAGACCGACCTGTGGATTGCGGCACGACGAAGCGCCGCAGTGCGGGAGGATCGTCGCATGTCCACGACCAGACGCCCTGTGCGCGCGCTTGCGCTCGTGTCCGCGATGGCGGCACTCCTGCTCACCCTCTCGGGCTGCCTCAAGCTCGACATGAACCTCACGTTCAACGCCGACGACACGGTCGACGGCACCGTCGTGCTGGCCGTCAGCAGCTCGCTGCTCGAGACCACGGGCATGTCGTTCGACGAGGCGTTCGGCTCGGAGGACCCGTTCGACGGCGAGGCGTCGTCGTCGGAGGCGTACGAGGACGACGAGTACGTGGGTCGCACGTACACGTTCGACTCGATCGCGCTGTCGGAGTTCGGCGACGAGGACATGAAGGTCACGCACGAGGACGGCACGTTCGTCGTCGACGGCGAGCTCGACCTCTCCGGTGGCGAGGAGACCGGGATGAGCGGCGGCGAGGTCAAGGTCGCGTTCACGTTCCCCGGCAAGGTCGAGTCGTCCAACGGCACGATCTCCGGCAACACCGTGACGTGGGAGGGCGAGGCCGGCGACGTCATCAAGATCGACGCGGTCGCCTCCGACAGCGAGAGCTCGGGCTTCCCGGTGCTCACACTCGTGTGGGTGCTCGTCGGGCTCGTGCTCGTCGCGCTCGTCGTCGTGATCACGCTGGTCCTGGTGCGCCGCCGCAACGCGCGCAAGGACGGCGTCGAGCCGGGTGCGGCGCAGGCGTACGAGGCGGTCCCGGGTGCCCCGGCCGCCGCGGTCCCGCCGGCGCCGGGCATCATCGACGTCCCCCCGGCCGCGACCGACGTGCCGCCGGCCGCCGCGGACGTCCCGCCGGCCCCGGCCGCGGGCGACGTGCCCCCGGCACCGCCCGCCACCCCGCAGCAGGACTGACCCCGCACGTCCGCAGACGGCGGTGGCGCGCCCGGCTCCCGGGTCGCGCCACCGCCGTTCGCACGTCCGGCGTCAGCCGAGCAGCTTGGCCTTCTGCACCTCGAACTCGGTCGGCGTCAGCACACCGGAGTCGCGCAGCGCGGCGAGCTCCTTGAGGTGCGCGATCTTCTCGTCCATCGACAGCTCGTCCTCGGCCGGCGCGGGCGCGGCGTACACGGGCTGCGCGGCGTAGACCGGCGCGGCGGGCGCGGGCTGCGCGTAGGTCGGCTGCGCGTACGCGGCCTGCGCCTCCTGCTCGGCCCACCGGCCCTGCTGGCGGTGGTGCACCCGCCCCGACACGGCGCTCGCCGTCCCGGCGACGACGGCGGTGCGGGCCACCCCGCGGATCAGTCCTGGCATGTCGTCCTCCTCGTTGGGGGTGGGCGGCGCGTGGGCGCCGCCCGCGGCCTCAGGCCGGCTGGGCCTCGGCGGCGTCGAGCGCCGCGAGGATCGCGGGGATCGGGATGCGCCCTCCGGCGACCACCTGGCCGCCGCCCTTGCGCAGCGCGGTCGCGAACGGCGCGGCCCACGCGTTCTCGTAGACGAGGATCCCCGCCGCGGAGCCGGGCTCGAGCGCGACCCCGACCTCGTCGATGTCGTCCTGCCCGACGAGCGACGACGACGCGCCCGCGAAGACCGTCAGGTCGGCGTCGCCCTCGACGTCCAGGTCGTGGATCTCGACCCCGGACACCACCCCGTCGGCGTCCTTGCGGACGAACGCGAGGTCGAGCACGCGGATGATGCCCTTCTCCACGAGGTCGACCAGCAGCGGGAAGGCCGTGCCGTCCAGCTTGTTCTGCGGGAACTCGACGACCAGGTAGTCGACGGGTCCCATCTCTTCCAGGTCCGCGGTCATCTCGTCCTCCTCACGCACCGGGTCCGTCCCGGTGCCGTCGGTGTGCGCGGTCGTCGCCCGCGCGGTGGTGCCCGCGCCGGACGCGGCCTCGACGCGGTGCAGCAGGTCGGCCAGCTGCACGTCCTCCAGGTGGTACGTGTGGCTGGCGGCGTGCGGCCGGGTGAGCTCGGCGCCGAGCATGCGTTCCATGAGCTCGCCGAGCGCGCCGCGCACGACGATCTCCACCTCGGCCTGCGCGCCGGCCTCGAGCGTGCGCAGCCCGAGCACGTCGAGGCCCAGCGAGCCGAGCCGCTGCAGCACGCCGAACAGCGCGGCGCTGTCGCGGACCTCGGCGACCAGCACGGTGTGGGCGGCGGCGTACCGCACGCCCGACTCCTCGAGGGCCTCGAGCTGGTCGTCCTCGACGGGTCCCTCGATCGTGAGCTCGATGATCCTGGATCGCACGGCACCCCCTCCCGGCTTCTCCACTGTCCCGGGCGGGTCATTCGTGCAAATCACCCGTTTGGGGTGCTCGCGCTCTAGGCTGCCCCCATGGCGGCGCAGACGACCGCAGCAGGTTCGGTCCGCCCGGGGGAGCGGGGTACCCCGGCCCTCGCCCGCGCCCGGCGGACGGTGCCGCACCCGGTGCACGTGGTGCGTCGCCCGGCGGTCGAGGCGCTGCTGGAGCGTTCGGTGGACCGGCGGCTGACGGTCGTCTCGGCGGGTCCCGGGTGGGGCAAGACGGTCGCGGTCGCGCAGTGGGCCGCGACGACGGAACGGCGGGTCGCGTGGTTGACGCTCGAGCCGCACGACGACGCGCCGGGTGCGTTCTGGAGCGACGTGCTGGAGGCGCTGCGCGCGAGCGGGGCCGTGCCGGACGGTCATGCGCTCGCGACGCTGCGCGTGCCGGTCGCCGCCTCGCCCGAGTTCCGCTCCCAGCTGCTGCGCGGCCTGGAGGACCTGCCGGAGCCCGTGGTGCTCGTGCTCGACGACTTCCACCACGTCCAGCGCCCCGAGGTGGTCGAGGGGGTCGAGGACCTGCTGCGCTACCCGCTGCCGCTGCGGGTCGTCGTGGTCGCCCGGCTGGACCCGCTCGTGCGCGTGCACCGCCTGCGGGTCGAGGACGAGCTCGCCGAGGTCGTCGCGGACGACCTCGCGTTCGACGCGTCCGCGGTCGCGGCGCTGGGGGTCGAGCGCGGGCTGACGCTGACGAGCGACGACGTCGCGCGCGTGCTCGCCGACACCGACGGCTGGGCCGTGGGCGTGCGGCTGCAGCTCAGGTCCCCCGCGGGTGCGCGCGCGGCGACACGACCGGACCAGGACGCGTCGGACTACCTCGTCGCGGAGGTGCTGACGCAGCTGCCGCCCGACGTGCAGCGCGTGCTGCTGATGACGAGCGTCACGCGCTCGACGTGCGCCGACCTGGTCGAGGCGATCCTGCCCGGGGCGGACGCGGTCGCGCCGTGGCGCGCGTTCGTCGAGCACAGCGCGTTCGTGACGCCGCTCGGGGCGGGCGGGGCGTGGTTCCGGTACCACCCGCTGCTGCGCGAGATCCTGCTCGGCCGGCTGTCGGCCGACGACCACGAGTCGTGGCGCGCGGCGCACCGCAACGCGGCGGTGTGGCTCGTCGGGCACGGGGAGCCCCTGCTCGCGCTCGAGCTCGCCGCGCGCATCGAGGACTGGTCGCTGTTCGGTCGGGTCTTCGTCGACAGCGCCGCCGTGGGTCTCGTCGCGGTCGAGCGCGAGGCGCTCCTCGAGCTCGTGGGGCGCGTGCCGTTCGCGGACCTGGAGCCGGACCCGGCCGTGGAGCTGTGCGCGTCGGCGCTCGCCGTCCTCGGCGGGCGGTTCGTGGCGGCCATGGCGCACGCGCAGCGGGCCCGCGAGCTCGTCGCGGGCTCCGAGGCCACCCCGCAGCTCGTCGCGCTGCTGGAGATCCTCACGGCGAGCGCCGCGCGCGGCCTGGGTGACCCGGCGACGACGACGACGTCGGGCGCGGCCGCGCTCGCGGCGCTGGACGCCGCGCCCCTGCCGACGCCGGTGTGGCCCGCGTACCGCGCGCTCGCGGCGAACGCGCACGCGGTGGGGCTGTTCTGGGGCGGGGACGTGGTCGGTGCGCGAGCGCGCCTGGAGTCGCTCGTGCGGGCGTGGGAGGGCGCACCGCCGTTGCTGCCGCTGGTCAACGCACGCGCGTACCTCGCGCTCGCCGCGGCGCTCGACGGTGACCTGGCGCGGGCGGCCCGGACGGGGCGTCACGTGCTCGCCGACGCGACGGCCCTGGGCTGGTCCACCTACCTGCAGTGCCGGTGCGCGTACGCGGCGCTCGCGTGGGTCGCGATCCTGCGCGGCGAGGTCGACGAGGCGGACCGCCTGCTCGTGCGCGGCCTGGCGAGCGACCTGGGAGGCGAGGAGCCGCCCACGGAGACGGCGATCCACCTCATGCAGGCGCTCGTCGCGGTGCAGCGCGGGCGGACCCGCGCGGCGCGCGCGGCCCTGCACGCGGCGGGCGCGCTCGACGCGTCGGTCTCGCCCGTGCTCGCGGACCTCGCGTGGCGCGCGAGCCTCGAGACCGCGCGCCTGCTGGGCGAGGCCCCGCCCGACCTGTCGGCGCTCGGCGCCTCGCGGGACGTCGTCCTGCTCGCGGACGCCCGCGCGCGGCTGGACCGGGGCGAGGCGCGCGCGGCGGTCCAGCTCGCGTGCGACGCGCAGCGCCACGCGCGCGCGGACGGGGACGTGCTCGGCGAGGCGGAGGCGTGGGTCGTCGCGGCCGCCGCGTACCAGCAGGTGGGCGACCCGGCGCGGTGCGACGACGCGCTCGACCGCGCGATCGACGTGGCCGCGCCGTCGGTGCTCGCGCGGCCGTTCCTGCTCGTGACGTCGCCCGCGCTCGCCACCCGGCTGCGCCAACGTCTCGAGCTGCACCCCGGCGAGCTCGCGGACGTGGTCCGGCGCCTCGCGCCGGTCGAGCCCGCCGCGCACGAGCCGGAGCCGCTGCTCGACCCGCTGACCAGCCGCGAGCTCGCGATCCTCGCGGCGCTGCCGACCATGCAGACCAACGCGGAGATCGCGGCGGACTTCTACGTCTCCGTCAACACGGTCAAGGCGCACCTCAAGGCGCTGTTCCGCAAGCTCGGGGTGGACAGCCGACGTGAGGCGGTGCGGCGGGCGCGCGAGCTGGGACTGCTGACCTGAGGCTCAGCCGCCGAGCACGGACTCGGCGGCGTCGTTCGGCTGCGGGTCGGGCCGGCGGCGCATGCGCAGCGCGACGAGCACGCCCGCGGTCCCCGCGACGAGCGGCACGAGCAGCGCGATCTGCAGCGCGCGCGGGCGGACCTCGGTGTTGATGCGCAGGACCTCGTCGGCGATCTCGGGCGGCTCGTCGGCGAGCAGCGCGGTGAGCTGTGCGTCGCTCATGACCTGAGCGTCGTCCTCGAGCGCGCGGGCGATCTGCTCCTTGTCGTCGGGCGGCAGCACGTCGCTCGCGTCGGCCTGCGCGGTGAAGCCGAACGCGATCGACGCGAGCATGACCGCCCCGGTGAGCGCGAGCCCGAACGACAGGCCGAACGACCCGGTCGCGGAGTTGACGCCCGCGGCCTCGCTGACGCGGGCGCCGCTGATCGGGGACAGCGTGTAGTTGTTGAGCTGCGAGACGAGCAGGCCGAGCCCGCACCCGGCGACGACGAGCGGGACGGCCAGCCACCAGCCGGACGTCGCGCGCGGCACGACGGGCAGGAGCGCGGCGACGCCGACGACGAGCAGCGCGAACCCGGCGAGCACGACGACCGCGGGCCGGGTGCGGCCGGCGCGCTTCCCGGCGAGCAGCGCCGCGGCGAACATCGACAGCGACAGCGGCGCGATCGACAGGCCGGCGAGCATCGCGTCGTAGCCGAGCACCATCTGCAGGAAGATCGGCAGCGAGATCATCGCGCCGCCGAGGGCGATCTGCTGGAGCATCTGCTGCGTCACGCCGAGGCGGAACAGCGGCGCGGCGAACAGCGTCGGGTCGATGAGCGCGGGGCGGCCGGCGCGGTGCCGCACGACGAGCCAGCGCGCGAGCCCGAGCAGCGCCGCGAGCCCGACGACGAGCAGCGCACCCACGGACTCGCCGCCCTCCTGCCAGACGAGCACGCCGAGCACCACGCCGCCCATGCCGAGCACGGACAGCACCGCGCCGACCGGGTCGACCGTGCGCTCGCCCTCGTACGGTGCGTCGTGCACGAGCTTCGCACCGGAGAGCACGACGAGGATGATGATGGCCTCGAGCCCGAACGCGACCCGCCAGGACAGGTACGTGGTGATGAACCCGCCGAGCAGCGGCCCGACGGCCGCGGCGATCGACGCGGCGGCACCGACGAGCGCGTAGACCCACTTGCGCGCCGGGCCGGAGAAGTTGCCGTGGATGAGCGACTGCATGGACGGCAGCAGCAGCGCGGCGCCCAGCCCGCCGACGACGGCCCACAGCACGACGATCGTCGTGAGCCCGGTCGTGAACGTCATCGCGACCGCGCCGACGAGGTACCCGCCAAGCCCGAGCAGGTACGCACGCTTGCGGCCGAACAGGTCGCCGAGCTTGCTGCCGATGAGGATGAACGCGGCCGAGACGAGCGCCTCGAGCGCGATCGCGGTCTGCACGCCGCTGACCGTCGTGCCGACGTCCCGCACCACGGCGGAGATCGACACGTTCATGATCGACGTGTCGACGACGAGCACGAACATCGCCATCGCGAGCAGCACCGCGAGGCGCCGCGCGGGCCCCTGCACCCGGGCGGACGCCTCGTCGGGAGCGGGGTCGAGCGGCGCCCGCTCGTCGGGACCCGTCACGCCGCGACCGCCTCGGGCGCGACCCCGCGACGCCGCACCACGGCACGCAGCACGAGCTTGCCCAGCTCCACGAGCACCAGGAACGCGAGCGTGACCAGCAGGCACGCACGCCACTGCGGCCCGTCGAGCTCCGTGGTGCCGAAGATCCGCTGCAGCCCGTCGATCGTCGTGACCAGGAACGTCAGCGCGATCACGACGAGCATGAGCAGCACGAACCGCCCGTTCTCCAGCGTCTCGTGGGAGAAGATGCTCGCGAGCGGGTCCCGCCACTCGAGCGCGGCGACGACGTGCAGGAGCGACATCGCCGTCAGGCCCATGGTCGTCGCGACGACGAGGCCGTACCGGTCCTCGCCGTACGCGACGACCACGAGCGTGCCGACCGCGATGAACAGCCCACCGACCACCAGGCGCGCCCCCAGCGCGCGCCCGATCACCGGCGTCTCGGGGGAGCGTGGTCGTCGGCGCATGAGCCCGGGCGTCGGCTCGTCGAACCCGAGCCCGATCGCGAGGACCACGTCGATGGCGAAGTTGATCCACAGGATCTGCAGCGGCGTGAGCGGCGTGCCGTCGGCGATCGTGAAGATCCCCGCGCCCACGAACGTGAGGATGAACCCGGTCAGCACGACCATCTGGAACCGGATGTACTTCATGAGGTTGTCGTAGAGCCCGCGCCCTCCCTCGACGGCCGCGACGATCGTCGCGAAGTTGTCGTCGGTGAGGATCATCTCGGCGGCGTCCTTGGTGACCTCGGTGCCGGTGATGCCCATCGCGACGCCGATGTCCGCGCGCGTCAGCGCGGGCGCGTCGTTGACGCCGTCGCCGGTCATCGCGACGATCTCGCCGCGCCGCTTGAGCACGTCGACGAGCCGCACCTTGTCCTCGGGCGCGACGCGCGCGACGACGCCGATCTCGTCGACCTGCGCGTCGAGCTCGTCGTCGGTCATGGCCGCGAACTGCGCGCCGGTGAGCGCGCGGCCCTCGATGCCGAGCTGGGCGGCGATCGCGGCGGCGGTGGTCGCGTGGTCGCCCGTGATCATGCGGACCCGGATGCCCGCCTCGTGGCACTCGGCGATCGCGTCGCGCGCCTCCTTGCGGGGCGGGTCGACGATCCCGACGAGCGCGAGCAGCTCGAGGCCGTCGACGAGCGCGAGCAGCTGCTCGGGCGTCGCACCGGCCACCGAGCCGGCGGGCAGGTCGCGCTGCGCGACCGCGAGCACGCGCATGCCCTCGGCGGCGATCGCGTCGTTCTCGGCGAGCACCGCGGCGCGCACCTCGTCCCACGCGCGTGCGGTGTCGGCGCCCTGCACGCTCGTCGAGCGCGCGAGCAGCACGTCGGGCGCACCCTTGACGTAGCAGCGCACGACGCCCGCGATGTCGTGGAACGTCGCCATGAGCTTGTACTCCGCGTCGAACGGCACCTCCGCGACGCGCGGGTACGTCCGGCGGGTCTCCTCGACGTCGAGCCCGGCCTTCGCGGCGAGCACGACGACCGCGCCCTCGGTCGGGTCGCCTACGCACGCGCCGTCGCGGACCACCGCGTCGCTCGCGAGCGCCATCGGCAGCGCGTACGGCTCGAGCGGCAGGTCGCCGGTCCCGGCGACCGTCATGATCCGGCCGGCCGTCGAGTAGCCCTCGCCGTCGACCGAGAACCGGTGCCCCGCTGCGACGAGCCGGCGCGCCGTCATCTGGTTGAGCGTCAGGGTGCCGGTCTTGTCCGAGCAGATCGCCGACGTGGAGCCGAGCGTCTCGACCGACTTCAGGCGCTTGACGATCGCGCCCTTCTCGGCGAGCTGCCGCGTGCCGAGCGACAGCAGCATCGTCACGACCGCGGGCAGGCCCGTGGGGATCGCGGCGATCGCGAGGCTGATGCCGACGACGAACAGCGAGTCGAAGTCCTGCCCACGCGCGAGCCCGAGCGCGACGATCGCGACCAGCGCGGCCGCCGCCATGACGGTGATGATCACGGTGATCCGGTCGAGCTGCTTGGTCAGCGGCGTCTTGTCCTGCTCGACGCCCGAGAGCATCCCGGAGATCCGGCCGACCTCGGTCGACATGCCCGTGGACGTCACGACCATCTCGCCGCGACCGCGCGTGACCTGCGAGTTCATGTACGCCATGTCGAGCCGGTCGCCGAGCGGCACGTCGTCGCCGGGCACGGCCGCGACGCTCTTGGCGACGGGCTGGCTCTCGCCCGTGAGCCCGGACTCCTCGATCTCCAGCGCCGCCGTGACGAGCAGCCGGCCGTCCGCGGGCACCTTGTCGCCCGCCTCGAACCCGACGACGTCGCCCGGCACGAGCGCCTCGGCGGGCACCACCTGCTGCTGCCCGTCGCGCCGCACCTTCGCGTTCATGACGAGCATCTGCCGCAGCGCCGCCACGCTCTGCGCCGCCTTGCCCTCCTGGTGCAGCCCCATGAGCGCGTTGAAGACCGTCAGCGCCAGCACGACGACGCCCGTGGTCACGTCCCCGAGCGCGATGATGCTCACCACCGCCGCGCCCACGAGCACGAGCTGCATGAGGTCCTTGTACTGCCGCAGGAACGCCTGCCACGCGGGCTCCTTGCGTTCCTCGGCCAGCGCGTTGCGCCCGTACCTCTCGCGGCGCGCGGCGACCTGCGCGGCGGTGAGCCCCACGGCGGGGTCGACCTCGAGCGCCGCGCACACCTGCGTCGCCTCGGCCGCGTACGCGCGCAGGGCCGCGCTGGTCTCGGGTGCCATCGTCATGGTTCCTCCCGGTGCCTCGGCTCCCACGCTCACAGGCGCGCCCGCCGGGTGGCCTCACCCGTGCCGGGTGACGCGCCCGACGGCGTGCGGGTCGCGGCGGGCTTGCGCAGGTCAACGCGGCGGCGACTACCCGAGACGGGTGATTCAGCAGTGCGGCGGGGTCCCGAGAGTGGTCACGTCAACGAGGGTCCCCGTGGGGAGGAGACGACGATGGACTTCTGGGACTGGTTCTGGTTGATGGTGTGGTGGTTCTGCTTCTTCGCGTACCTGATCCTGCTCTTCCAGATCATCGCGGACCTGTTCCGTGACCCGTCGATCGGCGGCTGGGCGAAGGCGTTCTGGGTGGTCGGCCTCATCGTCCTGCCGTTCCTCGTGGCGCTGATCTACATCGTCGCGCGCGGCAAGGGCATGGCGCAGCGGCAGCTGAAGGAGGCCGTCGAGAACAAGGCGGCCGCCGACGAGTACATCCGGGCGACTGCGGGGACCACCAGATCCGCGGCATCCGAGATCGCGGACGCCAAGGCGCTGCTCGACGCCGGCGCGATCTCGCCGGACGAGTTCGCGGTGCTCAAGTCACGCGCGCTCGCGGCCTGAGCGCGCACGTCGGGCCCGGTGCGATGCCGGGCCCGACGTCGTGCCCGGGGCCGGTGCGCGTCGCGCGCAGCGTGGGCGCCTGGTCCTAGGCTCGGGCCGTGCCCCGCCGTCATGTGCGTCTGGTTCCACGCCCCGCTGAGCGCGACGTCGACGCCGCCGTCCGCCGCGGTCTCGCCGCGCTGCGCGCCGAGCTCGAGGTCCCCGTGGCGTTCCCCACGGCGGTGCTGGCCGAGGCCCGGCAGCGCGCGACGCAGGGACCGCGGCCCGCCGAGCGCGTCGACGCGCGCGAGCTCCCGCTCGTGACGATCGACCCGCCCGGATCGATGGACCTCGACCAGGCGCTGCACGTCGAGCGCCACGGCAGCGGCTACCTCGTCCGGTACGCGATCGCCGACGTGGCCGCGTGGCTCGAGCCGCGCGGCGCGATCGACGACGAGGCCCGCGGCCGCGTCACCACGCTGTACGCGCCCGACGGCCGCACCCCGCTGCACCCGCCGGAGCTGAGCGAGGCCGCGGCGAGCCTGCTGCCCGGTCAGGACGTGCCGGTCGCGCTGTGGGAGGTCGAGCTCGACGACGCGGGAGAGCCGCGGCACGTCGCCGTGCGGCGCGCGACGGTCCGCTCGACGGCCCGGCTCACGTACGACGAGGCCCAGCAGGCGATCGACGCGGGCGCCGGGCTCGCGGCGGACGACGGCCCGCTCGCGCTGCTGCGCGAGGTCGGCGAGCTGCGCCTGGCCGCCGAGCGCGCGCGGGGCGGGATCACGCTGCCGATGCCCGAGCAGGAGGTCGAGCTCGGCGACGACGGCACGTGGCGGCTCGTCAGCCGGCGCACGCTGCCCGTCGAGGAGTGGAACGCGCAGATCTCCCTGCTCACCGGCATGTGCGCGGCCGAGCTCATGCTCGACGCCCGGATCGGCGTGCTGCGGACGCTGCCGGCGTCGCGGCCCGAGGACGTCGCGCGCCTGCGCCGCACCGCTGTCGCGCTCGGCGTGGACTGGCCCGACGGCCGGCAGCCCGGCGAGGTGCTCGCGGGGCTCGACGCCGCCGACCCGCGGCAGGCCGCGGTGCTGACCGACGCGACGACGCTGCTGCGCGGCGCCGCCTACGCGGCGTTCGACGGCGAGCGCCCGGCGGAGCCCGGCCACGGCGCGATCGCCGCGCCGTACGCGCACGTCACCGCGCCGCTGCGCCGGCTCGTCGACCGGTTCGCGACCCAGGTGTGCCTCGCGGTCGCGGCCGACACCGAGCCCGACGCGTGGGTGCGCGAGGCGCTGCCCGAGCTCCCGGACCTCATGACCGCGGGGGACCGTCGCGCGTCGGCGTACGAGCGCGGGTGCCTGGACCTGGTCGAGGCCGCCCTGCTCGCGGGCCGCGAGGGCGAGGTGTTCGAGGGCATGGTCGTCGACGTCTCGGGCGGCGGCACCAAGGGCGTGCTGCAGCTCGCCGACCCCGTGGTGCACGCGCGCGTCGCCGGCGAGGGGTTGGCGGCCGGCACGCGGGTGCGCGTGCGGCTCGTCGACGCGGACGTCGAGAAGCGGTCGGTGACGTTCGAGGAGGCGTGATGCCCGGACCCCGTGACCCGCAGGCGCTGCACGTCCACGCGGAGACGGTGGCCGAGTGGCGTGCCTGGCTCGCCGAGCACCATGCGGGGACCGACGGGGTCTGGCTCGTGATGTGGCGCCCGTCCACCGGTCGTCCGCGCGTGACGTACGAGGAGGCGATCGAGGAGGGCCTCTGCTTCGGGTGGGTCGACTCGATGTCGGGCCCGGTCGACGCCGAGCGCTCGCGCCTGTGGTTCACGCCGCGCCGTCCGGGCAGCCCGTGGTCGCGCACCAACAAGGAGCGGGCCGCGCGCGTCGACGCGGACGGTCGCATGACGGACGTGGGCCGGTCGGTGATCGAGCGCGCGAGGGCCGACGGCTCGTGGACGTATCTCGACCAGGTGGAGGACCTCGTCGTGCCCGACGACCTCGCGGCCGCGTTCGACGGCCTGCCCGGCGCGCGCGAGCGGTGGGACGGCTTCTCGCCCGCGGCGCGCAAGGCCGCGCTGCGGTGGATCCTCGACGCGCGCCGCCCCGCGACCCGCGAGGCACGCGTGGCCGAGACGGCGCGGCTCGCCCAGCAGGGCGTCCCGGCCCACCAGCAGCCCCGGGACTAGAGCGTCCCGGGGCCGCCGGCGGTGCCGACGGGTACCTGCCGGCGGGAACCGGCTGTCGTGTGCGACGGTCAGGCCGCGACGGCCGCCTCGGTCGGCAGGTCGGTGCGCCGCGCCGAGACCACGACGAGCGCGATGACCAGCGACAGCGCGAACAGGCCCGCACCGACGAGGTAGGCCACGTGGTAGCCCGCGACGTTGGCCGCGGCCTGCGTCGCCGGCGAGGCCGGGTCGGCGCCGCCCGCGACGAGCGACGTGAACTTCTCCGTGGTCGCGGACAGCGCGAGCGTGCTGAGCAGCGCGATGCCGAGCGAGCCGCCCACCTGCTGCGCGGTGTTGAGCGTCGCGCTCGCGACGCCCGCGTCGTGCCCGCCGACCCCGACGAGCGCGGTCGAGGACACGGGGATGAACACCATCGCCATGCCGAGGCTCATCACCACGAGCGCGGGGAAGACCACGGTCCAGTAGTCGGAGCCGGGCTCGGTGCGGGTGAGCATCACCATCGCGGCGGTCGCGAGCGCGAGGCCCGTCACCATGAGCGGCCGCGGACCGGTCTGCGGCAGGAGTCGCGCGACGACGCCCGCGAACGCGATGAGCACGAGGCTGAACGGCAGGAACGCGAACCCGGTGCGCAGCGGCTCGTAGCCCATGACGTACTGGAAGTAGAACGTCATGAACAGGAACATCGACATCATGCCCGCGCCGGTGAGCAGGAAGATGAGGTACGACCCGCCGCGGTTGCGGTCGAGCACGATGCGCAGCGGCAGCAGCGGGTTGGCCACGCGCCGCTCGAGCAGGACGAACGCCGTCAGGAGCGCGACCGCCCCGATCAGGAGCGTCAGCACGAACGGGTCGGTCCAGCCGACGGTGCTCCTCGTCCCGTCCGGGTGCACGACGGTCCGCGCGGCCTCGGTGAAGCCGTAGACGAGCGCGACGAGCCCGACGGTCGACAGCAGCGCGCCCGGGATGTCGAAGCGGGTGTCGCCGTGCGCGCGGGACTCGCGCACCACGCGCACGCCGATCGCGGCCGTGACGAGCGCGATGGGCAGGTTCACCAGCAGGCACCAGCGCCAGTCGAGGTACTCGGTGAGCGCGCCGCCGGCGATCAGGCCGATGGCGGCACCACCGCCCGCGATCGCGCCGAACACGCCGAACGCCTTGGCGCGCTCGCGCGGCTCGGTGAACGTCACGGTGACGATCGCGAGCGCCGCCGGCGCCAGCAGCGCACCGAACACGCCCTGCAGCGCACGGGCACCGAACAGCGTCGCGCCGTTCGTCGCGAGCCCGCCGAGCGCGGACGCGGCCGCGAACCCGACGAGCCCGACGAGCAGCGCGCGCTTGCGCCCCATGTAGTCGGCCACGCGGCCGCCGAGCAGCAGGAGCCCGCCGAACGCGAGCGTGTACGCCGTGACGGCCCACTGGACGTCGGCGTCGGCGATGCCCAGGTCCGCCGCGGCGGACGGGAGCGCGATGTTCATGATCGACGCGTCGAGGACGAGCATGAGCTGCGTGATCGCGACGACGGCGAGGATCCGCCAGCGGCGCGGGTCGGGAGAAGCGGTGTCCGCGGCGCGCGGCGCTCCCGGGGTCCCGGGGGCGACCTCGTCGGCGGCGACCGTCGTGGTGGGTGGCTCGGACATGGGGCGGGTCTCCGTGGGTGAGGGCGCGCGGTGGCACGCAGGGTCGGTCGACCGCCGCGGCGCCGGGCTGGAGCGGGGCGCGCGGTGGAGCGGGTCTGGCAGCTCGGGGAGCGGGTCCGGGAGCAGAGCGGGCAGCGGGTGCCTGAGGGGCCGTGCGAGCGGGCGTCCGGATGACGTCCGTCCGAAGGGCCAGACGCTAACGAGGGGGTCTGACACGTCCTGATACGTCCGGTCCGCGCCGAGGCGCGCGGCGCCCGACGCGTCCCCGTCGTCGTCGGACGGTGTCAGCAGACCTCGCGGCGGCGGCGCAGGTCAACGCATATTCGCCCAGAGCGGACGGATCCTCCGTTTTCTTCCTGCCCGGCAGCCGCTCAGTGGAGCCAGAGCCCGTCGCGCATGAGGACCCGCCCGGCGAGCTCGTCGGCCTCTCGCCACGCCTGCACCTGCGTGGGCCGCACCAGGAACCACCGGAACGACGCGTCGGCCCGCGGGTCGAAGCCCGAGCGCCGCACGAACCGATCCGTCGTCGCGGCGTCGAGCTCGTCGAGCGCGAGCACCTCGACGGACCCGTCGACGAGCACGACGTCGCGCAGCTCCCCGAGGGCGAGCCGCGTGGTGCGCGTCGCCGCGAGGTTGCGGCCCGTCGGGCTCGTCGCCGACGTCGCGAGCAGGACCGTGCGGCCGTCCCAGTCGAACGACAGCGGGACCAGGTACGGCGCGCCGTCCGCCGACGCGGTCGCGACCCACAGGTCCACGTCGTGCGCCAGGCGGTGCGCGGTGTCCCGACGACGCTGCTCGCGCGTGCGCGGGGCGGGGTCCGGTGCGGCGGCCATGACGCGACCGTACGCCGTGCCCGCCGTTCCCGGCGGGCTCCACCGGCACACTGGACCGGTGACGCAGACACGCTGCCCCTGCTCGAGCGGGCTGACCTACGACGAGTGCTGCGGCCCCCTGCACCGCCAGGAGCGGACCGCCGGGACCGCGGAGCAGCTCATGCGCTCGCGGTTCAGCGCGTTCGCCGTCGGCGACGTCGAGCACCTGCTGCGCTCGTGGCACCCCTCGACCCGCCCGACCACGCTGGACCTGGACCCCGACGTGCGCTGGTACCGCCTGGACGTGCTCGCGACCAGCGGCGGCGGCGTGTTCGACACCGCGGGGACGGTCGAGTTCGAGGCGTTCCACCGGGGCCCGGGCGGCCGGGGCTCGATGCGCGAGCTGAGCCGGTTCGTGCGCGGCGACCAGGGCTGGCAGTACGTCGACGGCGACGCACGTCAGAATTGACCCCGTGCCTTCCACCGCCCTCCCGGACGACGACGAGCTCGACCTGATCCGCCGCTCCGGCGCCGCGCTGCAGGTCGGGCGGCTCAGCCTGTCCGGCGGCACCGGCTCGTACCGCGTCAAGGCGTCCATGGCCCGCATCGCGCGTGCGATGGGCGTGGAGCGGCACGAGGCGCACGTGACGCTCACCGAGATCACCGCGACGTCGCACCGCGGGCGCTCGTTCCGCACCGAGGTCGCGGAGGTCCGCTCGGTCGGCGTCAACGCGGACCGGCTCGCGCTCATCGAGCGCATGGTCACGCGGTTCGAGCGCCGGTACGACGAGTCCGGCGTGCCGGTCCCGGTCGACGACGTGCTCGACGAGGTGCGACGCATCGAGCAGCGCCCGCCGCTGTACCCCGCGCTGCTCAACGCGCTCTGGTCGGCCATCGCCTGTGCGGCGTTCGCGTTCCTCAACAACGGCGGCCCCGTCGAGGTCGGCGGCGTGCTCGTCGCCGCGGGCCTGGGGCAGCTGCTGCGCCGCGCGATGCTGCACCGCGGGTACAACCCGTTCGGCGTGACGATGCTCGCGGCGGCGCTCGCGTGCTTCACGTACCTCGGCCTGGTCACCGGGCTGCACGAGCTCGGTGCGCTCACCGCGCGGCACGAGGCGGGCTACGTGTCCGCGGTGCTGTTCCTCATCCCCGGGTTCCCGCTGGTCGCGGGCGCCCTGGACCTCGCGCGGCTCGACTTCTCCGCGGGCCTGTCGCGCCTGACGTACGCGCTCATGGTCCTCATGTCCGCGGCGCTCGCGGTGTGGGCGGTCTCGTCGGTCGTCGGCCTCGAGCCGGACGTGCCGCCCGCGCCGGACCTCGCCCCCGCCCTGCTGTGGGCCCTGCGGTTCGTCGCGAGCTTCCTGGGCGTGCTCGGGTTCGCGCTGATGTTCAACAGCCCGTGGCGGATGGCGCTGCTGGCCGCGACCGTGGGGATGCTCGCGAACGTGGGTCGGCTGCTGCTGCTCGACGCGGGGGTGGTGACGCAGGCCGCGGCCGCGCTCGCGGCGCTCGTCGTCGGCCTGCTCGCGGCGTACCTCGCGCCCGCGCGCGACGTCCCGCGCGTGACCGTCGCGGTGCCCGCGGTCGTCATCATGGTCCCCGGCGTGCTCGCGTACCGCGCGATCTTCCACCTGTCCGACGGCGACACGCTCACCGCGCTCGCCTACGGGGTGCAGGCCGCGCTCGTCGTCGCGTCGCTGTCGATCGGCCTGGCCGTCGCGCGCATGCTCACCGACCGGACCTGGGCGTTCGACCGGTGACACGTGCGTCGTCGGACGGCTTTTGCCGCACGACGACCACCACAGGTAGCCTGTGCGCACTTGGAGACGTCGCATAGCCAGGTCTAGTGCGCGGCCCTGCTAAGGCCGTGAAGGGGTCAACCCTTCCGTGGGTTCAAATCCCACCGTCTCCGCCAGGTGCACCAGCGACGCACCACGAGAGGCCGGCCCGGCTGGGTCCGGCCTCTCGTCATGTCCGGGGCCGCGGTACGGTGCGGTCGGTCGATCAGCGGGTGGGGGAATGTTCGAGCTGCTCACGGACGAGCTGCGGGTGCAGGTGCTCGACCCGGTCGCGGACCGCGCGCTGACCGGCGTGCGGTACTGCACGGGCGGGTACGTCTTCCAGGTGCACGACGAGCGCCTGGGTCCGCTCATGTCCGGGCCCACGTACCCCGACGACTTCAACTGGTTCGACGGGCAGGGCATCCCGGACGCGTTCGCTCTGGCCCCGGTGCACGGTGTCGAGCCGCACGCGCTCGTGCTGGGCGTGGGGGTGTGCGACCTCGCGGCGCGCACGGTCGTCGACCCGTGCACGTGGGACGTGACGCAGGAGCCCGGGATGCTGACGTTCCGCACGTCGCACGCGTTCGAGGGTGTCGCGTGCACGCTCGAGCGTCGCCTCACGCTCGTCGGGCGGGTGCTGTCGTCGACGACGACGCTGCGGCAGGGGTCCGACGAGCGTGCGCTGCCCGTCGTGTGGTTCCCGCACCCGTTCTTCCCGCAGCCCGCCGACGACGCGCTGTTCCGCGCGAGCACGGCGCTGCGCGCACCGGAGAACGACGGCTTCGAAGTCGTCGACGGCACGGCCCTGCGCCGCCGTCGGCTGCCCGAGGGGCACATCGGCCCGTACCTCGAGCTCGAGCACGCCGCCGACGGACCGCTGCGCCTCGAGCACCGGCACGACCTGCTCGGCGCCGTCGCCATGACCACCACGTACGTGCCCGGCCGGTTCGCGGTGTGGGGCAACCACCACACGGTCTCGCCTGAGCCGTTCCTGGAGCGCAGCCTCGCCCCCGGCGAGGACCTGACCTGGGCGGTCACCTACACGTTCTGACCGCGGGGCCTGCTCTCGGGGCCTGCTCTCGGGGCCTGCTGTCGGGGCCTCGTCGTACCCTCGCCGGGTGGTCGATCCCGGGCACTTCGAGCGGCACGCCGCCGTGTACGCGGGCGCGCGCCCGCCGTACCCCGACGCGCTGTGGGACGAGCTGCGCCGCGCGGGGTACCTGACGCCCGGCCGGCGCGTGCTCGAGCTCGGCGCGGGGACGGGCCAGGCGACCGGTCCGCTGCTCGCGGCCGGGCTCGGCGTCACCGCCGTGGAGCCGGGCCCCCGCCTCGCCGAGCGGCTGCGTGCCGCGCACCCGGCCGCGACCGTCGTCGTCGCCCGTGCGGAGGACGTCGACCACGGCGAGGACACGTACGACCTCGCGGTGGCGGCGACGTCGGTGCACTGGCTCGACCTCGACGTGGTGCTGCCCGCCGTGCACCGGGCGCTGCGGCCGGGCGGGGCGTTCCTGGTGTGGCGCAACGTGTTCGGGGACCGCGCGGTCCGCACGCCCTTCCGGGCCCGCGTCGAGGAGGTCGTCGCGCGGCGCACCCGACCCGCGCGCCCTGGCCCGGACGCGGAGGACGCCGCGGCGACCGTCGCCGCGCTCACGCGCTCGGGGCTGTTCCGCGCCGACCCGGTGCGCACCTTCCGCTGGTCGGTCGACCTCGACGAGGACCAGGTGCGCCGCCTGTTCACGACGTTCAGCGACTGGACGCCCGACGAGGTCGAGGCCGTCGCGCGTGCGGTCCGCGACCTCGGCGGCGTCGTGACCGAGCACTACCTGTCCTGGCTGGTCGCGCTGCACCCGGTCCGGCACGGCGGAATCGGCCGGGGTCGCGCGTCGTTCTCCCAGGCGTGAGCGACGAGCAGCGGGTGACGTTCGGGCTGGACACGTTCGGGGACGTCACGACGACGACCGACGGCGAGCCTGTGCCGCAGCACCAGGTGCTGCGCGACGTGGTCGAGCAGGGCGTGGCGGCCGACGACGCCGGCGTCGACCACTTCTCGGTGGGGGAGCACCACCGCGACGACTTCGCGGTGTCCGCGCCCGACGTGGTGCTCGCCGCGATCGCCGCCCGCACGCGGCGGGTCACGCTCGGCTCGGCGGTCACCGTGCTCTCGTCGGACGACCCCGTGCGCGTGTACGAGCGGTTCGCGACGCTCGACGGCATCTCGGGCGGGCGCGCGGAGATCCAGGTGGGGCGCGGCTCGTTCGTCGAGTCGTTCCCGCTGTTCGGGTACGACCTGGCCGACTACGACGACCTGTTCGAGGAGAAGCTCGACCTGCTGGTGCACCTGCGCTCCGAGGGCCCGGTCACCTGGGCCGGCCGCACGCGCGCACCGCTCGACGGGCGCCGCGCCTGGCCGACGACCGCGCGCGGCGAGCTCCCCGTGTGGGTCGGGGTCGGCGGCACGCCGGAGTCCGTGGTGCGCGCGGCCCGGCACGGGCTGCCGCTCATGCTCGCGATCATCGGCGGCGCGCCCGCGCGGTTCGCGCCGTTCGTCGAGCTGTACGGCCGCGCGGTGCGCGAGCTGCACGGGTCGTCCGCGGTCGTCCCGCCCGTGGGTGTGCACTCGCCCGGGTTCGTCGCGGACTCCGACGAGGACGCGGGCGACCTGCTGTTCCCGCACTTCAAGGCCAACCGGGACCGCATCGGCGCCGAGCGCGGCTGGCCGCCCATGACCCGCGACGACTTCGAGGCCGAGGCCGCCTCGGGCGCCCTGTTCGTCGGGTCGCCCGACACCGTGGCCCGGCGCATCGCGGAGACGGTGCGCACGCTCGGCGTGCAGCGCTTCGACCTCAAGTACGCGCACGGCCCCCTCCCGCACGAGCACCTCCTGCGCGCGGTCACGCTCTACGGCACCGAGGTCGCCCCGCGCGTCCGCGCCCTGCTGGCATGAACGCGACGACGGGTGGACCTCGTCGGATCAGGCCGGACGAGGTCCACCCGTGCGCGTCTCGGGTCGCGTGACCGCCGGTCGCGCGTGGGCGACGGCGGGGCGGGTCAGGCGGTCAGGGCCGTGCGGACCAGGGCGGACAGCTTCTTGCCGTCGGCGGCCAGGCCCGCGCGGGACGTGGCCTCCTTCATCACCGCGCCCATGTCCTTCATGCTGCTCGCGCCCAGGTCCGCGACGACCGCCGCGACCAGCGCCGCGAGCTCGTCGTCGGACAGGCGCGCCGGCAGGTACGTCTCGATCGCGTCGGCCTCGGCCGTCTCGGTCGCGGCCCGGTCCGCGGCGCCCGCGTCGGTGTAGATCTGCGCGGACTCGCGGCGCTTCTTGACCTCGCGGTTCAGCACCGCGAGCACGTCGTCCTCGGTGAGTTCCTTGACCGCGGGGCCGGCCTTCTCCTCGGCCCGGACGGCGCCGATCACCTGGCGCAGCACGCTCGTGCGCTCGGTGTCGCGGGCCTTCATGGCGGTCGTCAGGTCGGCGGTCAGTCGGTCGAGGGTCGGGGTGCTCATGGCCTCATCGTCTCGTGCCTCCCGCCGCCCGGGCCACCGGATACCGTCCCGGTCCCGTGCGCGGCCGGGCCCTGCACGCTCGTCGTGCGCAGCGTCACGTCGATCCGGTTTGGGCAGGAGCGTGGCTGGCCTGTATCGTCTACCCCGGCCCGCAAGGGTCAGTGCGCCCGTAGCTCAATGGATAGAGCATCTGACTACGGATCAGAAGGTTGGGGGTTCGAGTCCCTTCGGGCGCGCAGACGAGAAGGCCCCGCAACCAGCAAGAACACTGGTGCGGGGCCTTCTTCGTACACGGATCGCGCGGCGCCTGCAGTCGGGGAGGGCTCCGTAAGGGCTCCAGTCAGCGCGCCCCGCGGAGCCTCACAACGTTGCCGGGGCTCGCGTCCTCGGCCCCAGGCAGCCGCAGGTCAACCACCGCTGCCTCCAGGTCCTCGGGCCACAGGTGCGTGTAGACCTTGAGCGTGATGGTGGGGTCGGCGTGGCCCATGAGTCGCGCCACGACGCCGGGCCGGAGCCCCTGCTGGGCCAGGTGCGACGCGTAGGTATGCCGCAGGTCGTGGAAGCGAACCGTGCTCGGCAGGCCCGCGTCCGCCACGGCGCGCTTGAAGTGGTAGCGGTAGAACGCCTGCGGATCGAGCGGGCTGGACCAGTCCATGACGCCGTTCGGGGAGCCGGGTGCGTGGGTGCGTCCCGGCCAGAGCGGCGCATCGGCCTCCGCGCCACGCGGATGCCCACTGCGCAGGTAGTCGCTCATGCGCTCACCCAGTTCGCGCGGCAGCGGGACCGTCCGTGACCGACCGGACTTGGTGGTCTCGATGAGCCAGCCGTGGTTGTGCGGGTCGTTCCCTGTGTCGCCCTTGGGCGCGCGACGTCTCTGCTGCTGCACTCGCACCTCCCACCCGCCCGTGCGCGGGTTCCGCCGCAGGTGCCGGACGTCGAGCCCGGCGACTTCGCCCCGGCGGAGGCCGGTGTAGGCGGTGAACAGGACGAGCAGGTCGTACGGCTCCCGCCCCATCGCGGCGAGCGCCTCGACGAGCGCCCCGACCTCGGCCGTCGTGAGGTAGTGGTAGCGGTCCTGGCGAGCGTCGTCGCTGACCATGTTCGGCAGTTCCACGCGATCGGCGGGGTTGCTCGGGATCGCACCCTGCCTCACTGCGTACGCCAGCACCGCACGGAACGGCATCCACGCGCCCCGGATGGAGCGAGGCGTCTTCAGGCCGCGCGTGAACTCGTCGTCGCTCTTGAGCCAGCCCAGGAACGCCTCCGCCGCGTCGGGCGTGATCTCGTTGACCCGGACGCCGTCGAAGTAGTGCAACGCGAACCGCAGCGAGCCCCGGTAGTGCTCGATGGTGCGGGGACGCCGGTCGGCGTTGATCCGTGACTGGAGCCAGGCGTCGGCCTTGGCGCTGAAGAGCGCGCGGGCTGCCGTCCAGTCCTGTCCCGGCCGCAGGTCCCGCGCGAACTCTTCGGCGTCCTTGAGGCGGCGGAAGGAGCGGCTGTGGAAGTTGGCCACGCCAGCGTGGCGGGAGCGCCAGCGCACCTTGTAGATGGGCTTGCCCTTGCTGTCGGCGAGCTTCTGCACATGTGCCATCAGGCCACCGCCTCCGCGTGACGAGCCTCTGCGTCGCAGAAGCGGCGGACGGTGGACGCGTGCCAGCGGGCTCCGCCGCCCGGCGTGGGGACGGCGTTCGCGTCCAGGTCGGCGGCGATGGCCGCGTACGTCGAGCCCGCGTGACGGGCGGCGAGGATGCGCTCGGCCACGTCGTCGGGGATGGCGCGCTCGCGGCCGAACCGGGCTCCACGCGCTCGCGCCTCGGCCATCGCGTCGGCGGTGCGCTGGCCGATGATGCGCCGCTCCCACTGGGCGAACTGCATCATCACGCCCGCCACGAGTTCGCCGGTCGGGGTCGTGGTGTCCACGCCCAGGTCCAGGGCCACGACGGCCCAGCGCTGCCGCGCGGCGTCGGACAGCAGCCCGGCGAAGTCCGGCACCGACCGGCTCAACCGGTCCAACTTCGCCACGACGAGCGCCTCGGCCTCGTGGCGTCGGAGGGCTCGCAGCGCCGACGTCAGTCCGGGTCGGTTGAGGTCACGCGCTGAGCGACCCTCGTCGGCGTACCAGTCCACCTCCCACCCGCGCCGGTCCGCCTCGGCCGCGATGGTCCGGCGCTGGGCGTCCAGCCCCAGCCCGGACTCCGCCTGCTCCCGCGTGCTGACCCGCAGATACCCGATCACCCTCATGTCCGCCTCCAGTTCCATGATCAACTTGAGGCGGAACCGGCGTAGGAGGCCGCTACGGGCTGCCGAACGGCCAGACCCTCCCGGCCCTCCCCGCCGTGCGCGGATCTCTGGCCGTAGCCGTGCGAGCGGCGGGCTCCGCCCTCACGAGAAGTCCGCCGTGCCGCCTGGGTCCTCACCGGTCAGCCGCCGCAGGTACGCCGGACGCCGTGACCGAACGGGCAGCGTGGTGATGACGGGGACGGGGTCCGGGTCGGGCGGGGGCACCTCGATGGTGCGGCCGGGGACGGCGTACGACAGGTCGTCGGCGGACGGCTCGTCGTCCTCCCAGACCACATCGTCCACCGCGAGCTCGTCGTCGTGGCCGGCGGGGAGCGCCCGCCCGGACGGTACGTCCTTGAGGGCGACGTCGATCATGTCGGCGAGCGCGTCGTCGAACGGCGACGCCAACCCAATCTCCACCACGTGCTTCTCGGTGAGCCCGGCGCGGTCCAGCACGTCCATCACCGCCCGCAGCCGCACCGCCTCGCTCTCTGCGGAGCGCGCGATCTGAATCAACTCCACCACCATCGGCTCCGCCGCCATGAGCAGCCGCCGCTTGGCTGCGGCGACGACCTGGGGTGCGCGTCCGCCGTGCTTCGCGCACACAGTCTGACGAGGACCCCGTCGGCTCGTTGACACTTCCCTGAGTCGTCGGGCTTGGGGACGATGGTCGCTCTGATCGCCCCGAGGAGGGCTGATGAGCGAGAAGCGCAAGTACCGGCAGTTCACGCCGGAGCAGAAGGCCGAGGTCGTCCTGGCCGGCCTGCGCGGCGACAGGTCGGTGCGCGACGTGTGCCGTGAGTACGAGATCTCCGAGACGCTCTACTACTCCTGGCGGGACAAGCTGCTCGAGGGCGGCAAGGCCGCCCTGGCCGCCTCGAACGCCCGGACTCCGGAGCACGTGGAGGTCGTCGAGCTGAAGAAGAAGGTCGCCGCCCTGGAACGCACCTTGGGGCGCAAGACCTATGAGTTGGAGATCGCGGGGGAACTCTCGCGGGACTGGACGTGAGCACCCGGGTGTCCAGGGCCCGCGCCGTGATCGCCACCGGGCGCAGACCAGCCGTCGTCGCGCGCGTCGCCGGGGTGTCCCGTCAGGCGCTCTACCGGCCGATCAGCCGCCGCCCACCAGGCGCAGGCCCGGGTCGTGGTCGACCCGGCGACGAGGCGATCGTCGAGGTCGCCCGGGCCAACCCGGTCGACGGGACCCGGATGGTCGCGGCCTTGGCCTCACGGGCGCTCGGTGAGCCGGTCAACCGTAAGCGCGTGCAACGCGTCATGCGGGCGCACGGACGGCTGCAACGCTCCCGGAACACCGACCGGCGCCGCCGGCCGGGCTACTTCCGGGTCCGGCGCCCCGACGAGCTATGGCACCTGGACATGACCAAGGTCTGGACCGCGGCGCACGGGTGGGTCTACCTGCACGTCGCGGTCGACTGCTGCACCCGCGAGGTCGCCGGCTGGACCCTGGACGTGCGCACCCGCACCGAGGAGGCCGTCGCCGGCGTCGAGGCTGCCGTGCTCGCGCGCTCGCTCGCGCCCGGCCGACTGACCCTGGGCACCGACAACGGCAGCCAGTTCACCAGCCGCGACTTTCGCAAGCACCTGTCCGCCCGCGGGATCACCCACCGCCGCGGCGGCTACCGCGACCCCGAGTCCCAGGCCTTCATCGAGTCCTGGTTCGGGCAGTTCAAGAAGCGCTGCGCCTGGCGCACCGAATGGGAGACCATCGAACAGGCCCGTCACGAGATCGCTTCGTACATCGACACCTACCACCACCGGCCCCACTCCGGGCTGGCCTACCGCACCCCCGCCGAGGTCGCCCGCACCTGGGCCGACCCTGAACCCCTACACACCACAGCGACCTGACCCGTCAACGCGGGCGGGGTCCACGTCACCGTCCGCACGAGCCACGTGAGGTCGCTGCCGTCCACGGCCAGCGCGGCCGTGGTGGCGTAGTGGTTGTGCGGAGCGGTGAACTCGCGCCCGTCGTAGGCGCTCGGCACCTCGGCGTCACCGTTGTAGAGCGGGTAGACCGCCGTGCCGTCCTCGTTGGCTCGTGCCGTGTTGACGTAGACGGCCCGGCCGAGCTCTCGCTGCACCCGAGCGCGGTCCCCGACGAGAACGTCGTTCACGGTCTTTTGGAACTCCTCGGGCGTCATCCGCCACCACGCCCGCCGCGACCAGCGTGTGGCCGCGTCCATCCACCGGAGCGTGTAGCCCCTCTTCAGCGCCGGACGCGCTCGCCGCGACCCGACGGGCTCGCCGTGCTCGGTGCTGTCCTCCCAGTGGGCCCCGTTGGGGTTGTCCTCCACGTCGGAGGCCGGGACGGTGACGTTGAAGCCGAACGCGCCGACCAGGCCTTCCGCCATGTTCGTGTTGTGCACGCTGCGGACTGCGATCTCGTCCCGCTGAGCCTGCGCAGACCAGGCAGGCATATCGGCGAAGTTGGTCCTGCCGTGCAAGTGCTGCGGCATGTCTTCCTCCAGTTTGAGTTGCGACAGTTCCTCCGCCGGAGCGTAAGCGGTCGGACGCGGGAACGTTACGTCTCGCGGGAAATGCGCGAAGCGCGTTATCCGACGACCGCTGGAAACAGCACGAACTGCAGTTCGCCTACTTCGCAAGCGGGCCTGTCGTGGCTGGAGTGAGAGACGCCTCGATCAGCGCATCGAGGTCGGTGCGCCGAACGCGGATGCGGCTCTTGGGCCGACCGCCGATCTTCACAGTCGGGATCACGCCGTCACGGATGAGGCGTCGGACGGCGTCGTCTGTCATGTTCAGGTAGTCGCCCACCTGCCACAGATCCAGCAGGGCGGGCGGCGTGACGGTGGGTGCGGGCTGAGCGGTCATCGGTACTCCTCGGCAGGGGCGTCCGCGCCTGCACATGCCGAAGGCCACGGCCGACGCAGACGACGGGTGGTCGTCTTGGTCTGCCGTGGCCCCTGAGGAGTACCGCCGTCAGCGGTGGGGAGCCCACGACGAGAAGGGGCGGGCCGACGTCCATCCCCGGAGGGCGGTCAGGCCGATCGTCTTCCCTGCGTGTCACCTCGCTCGCGGATTCACCTCTTGGTCCGCGAGGTCATCGGTCCTCGTCGCGCTCGGTGCGCGCCCAGCGTCTCGTCCGTGCTTGCCGAGGACCGTACCCCAAACTCGAACTGCGCCGCTGGCGACGACGCAACCCGACGCAGTGCGCGGCAAACCGCTGTTTGCGCGTTGGGCTAGATCAGGGGTTCCGGCTCCTCGGTGAGCGCGAGGCCGACGAGCACATACGACCGACGCTCCTCGCCGGTGACCAGCGAGCGCAACGTCGTGACATCGAAGGTGGCGGTGACGCTACGCGAGTAGTACTGCGCCAACTGCGGGACCAGCTCGTCAACCACCCTCGCGGAAATGATTTCGTCCTGCGTTTGCAGTTCGATCCTGTTCCGAATATCGCTGACTGTCCCCAGGTGGCCCACGAGAACCTCTTGGTCCTCGGTTAGCCGGTTGCGGCCCAGGGCGTCGCTCAGCGCACGCGCAGCCGCCTTGTTCAGCATCACGCGGTGAGGCTCGGCGCTAGGACTTGTGAATGCGATGCTGGCCGACAAATCTTCGTCGACAATGGCCGCCGAAAGTTCCTTCAGATGCTTGAAGGAGCGAGCGCCGAGCGGCAGAATCTTCTCAACGAGCATGTTGTCGTTCGGATCGTCCGCTGCGGCCAGTTCTACCACTTGAAGAACAGTTTCAACGGCCATGTCGAGCAGTGATGGCACCGAATCCTCAACGTCGAACAATGGCTCTTCGTCCTCATGTCCGAGCGTTGGCCCCTTCAAGATGGCGCCAAATGAGCCGGGGTAGACAGACGCGAGGCGCAAGGCCGTGGCATCTCTCAGCGGGCCAGGGATTGATGCGCGCGCTGTGGCTTTCCCGGTAATCGACTGCGCGATCGATGAGACCGACTCCTGCAGAGAGTGCAGCAACTTTGCGAGCGCGTCGATACGAACCTCGTGCCCCGCGACTGGCACCCCGTTGAGCACGACCTCCAGCCGCGCCCTGCGAGCATCGCGCAGGTCTTGATGGACGTCGTCCCGGATCTCAGCGAGCCCTTGTCTCATGAGGGCGAGCCCTGGGGTCTTCACCGTGGCCGAATCGAAGGCGCGGACCTGGGCCTCGAGGCGTTCGAGGTCGCTGCGGAGAGCGCTGACTGATCTCACAGCCTCACCTCCAAGTAGCCCTTCACTAGACCGTCCTGCTCACGCTGCTTCTGCCAGAACTCGTGCCACTCATTGATACCGTCGTCGGCGAGAGGTTGCGCCGGATGCCCTTGCGGATACCTGAAAGCCGGGTACGAGTCCATGCCCCAGACGGCCTTGGTCTGCTTGCCGGCGAGCAGCGCCGCAACCATGGACTGGAGCCCCGGTGCTAGGGCGTCGTACTGAGGTCCGTCGATGAAGGTGACTAGGTCGATGTCGCCGGGGTCAACCTTGCCGGTGACGAAGCTGCCGTCGATCCACTGAGCCTCGACGGGGATGACGCTCGTCAGGGCTTCGAGGTGCCGCTCCCAGCGACGGTGCAGACGTGCGCGAGTCTTCGACTCGGGGAACGCGTCTACGAAGTGCTGCTTGAACTCTTCGGCCGTGACAACGTGCCTCCCCACGGGTAGGTAGCCGTTCTCCCCCAGCACGTACGACCACCCTCCCTCGCGCGCTCGCTGTGGGGACAGTAGCAACCGTGCCAAGAGTGTGAGCCGTCCATGTGGGCTCCACTCCCTCAGTTTCACCCCTACCACCGACACATGCCGTCCGAGGAGGGGTGGGCCCGCGTTGGTCCGCTCCGCTCGACGAGGAGGTGAGCAGGGCTCGCGGAGGGCTCCACTGGTGCTCGGTCGTGCTGCGTCGGCGTGCGTCGAGGTCGGTCGCCTCCGAACTGCAGTTCTTGCGCGCTACCTGCAGAGATAGGCAGTCTGCCTAGGTCACGGTCGGGGCCCTGACCGGGGCTCGGAAGGGTCCGAAACTGACTACGGATCAGAAGGTTGGGGGTTTCGAGTCCCTTCGGGCGCGCATCGTGAAGGCCCCGGCGACGATCGCCGGGGCCTTCGTCGTCCCCCCGGTCCCTACCCACGGCCATCGGCCCACGCCGACTGCGCACGTCCTCGCGCGACTGCGCGGCGCAGGGGCGGGATGTCCGGTTCGGCATCGCCTGGACGGGTGAACTTGTATGGACGTTCATCGACGTCCGCAAGATTTGCAAGGACTTTCGTCATCGCGCAGACACACATCATGGCTACGGTGGACATCGTGACGGCAGACACGACACCCCCTATCGCGACGCGCGAGCACACGGTCGACGGCTTCACGAGGGAGTTCCTGCGTGAGCTGAACTTCGGGCAGGGCGTAGACCTGAGCCGCGCGTCCGTGAACGACAAGTACCTGGCCATGGCGCGCACCGTGCGCCACTACCTGATGACGCGGTGGATCGAGACGCTGCGGCGCCAGGCCGAGCTGCAGGCGAAGTCCGTCGCCTACCTGTCGGCGGAGTTCCTGCTCGGCCGCCAGCTCGACAACGCACTGCTCGCGTCCGACCTGCAGGACATCGTCCGCGAGGGCCTCGCGAACCTCGGCATCGACCTCGACGAGCTGCGCGAGGCCGAGGTCGAGCCGGGCCTCGGCAACGGTGGCCTCGGGCGGCTCGCGGCGTGCTTCATCGACTCGCTCGCGACCATGAACGTCCCGTCCATCGGGTACGGCATCCGCTACGAGTACGGCATCTTCAAGCAGACGTTCGTCGACGGCCGCCAGGTCGAGAAGCCCGACGACTGGCTGCGCCTCGGGTCGCCGTGGGAGTTCCCGCACCCGGAGGCCGCCGTCACGGTCAACTTCGGCGGTCACGTCGAGCAGTACCAGGACGACGAGGGCGTGGTGCGCCGCCGCTGGGTCCCGGGCTGGTCCGTGCTCGGCGTGCCCTACAACTACATGGTCCCGGGCTACGACAAGGGCCGCGTCAACACGCTGCGCCTGTGGAGCGCCCGCGCGACGCGCGCGTTCGACCTGCAGATCTTCAACTCGGGCGACTACGCCGAGGCCGTGCGCGCGCAGACGTTCGCGGAGAACATCTCCAAGGTCCTGTACCCCGAGGACTCCACGCCGCAGGGCAAGGAGCTGCGCCTGCAGCAGCAGTACTTCTTCGTCGCGTGCTCCATCAAGGACTTCGTCGACCAGGTGCTGCCCGCCGGTTACGACCTGCACAACCTGCCGAACCGCATCGTGTTCCAGCTCAACGACACGCACCCGGTGATCGCCGTCCCGGAGCTCATGCGCGTGCTCGTCGACGAGAAGGGCTGGGAGTGGGAGGAGGCGTGGGCGGTCACGAAGCAGTGCTTCGCGTACACGTGCCACACGCTGCTGCCCGAGGCGCTCGAGGTCTGGCCCGTCGAGCTGCTCGGCCGGCTCCTGCCGCGGCACCTCGAGATCATCTACCGCATCAACGACGAGTTCCTCGCCGAGCTGCGTGAGACGTACCCGAACGACGAGCTGCGCGTGCGCCGCATGTCGATCATCGCGGAGTACCCGGTGCGTGCCGTGCGCATGGCGTACCTCGCGACCGTCGCGGCGACCAAGGTCAACGGCGTCGCCGCGCTGCACAGCCAGCTGCTGCGCGACAAGGTGCTCGACGACTTCGCGGGCTACTGGCCGGACAAGTTCACCAACGTCACCAACGGCGTCACGCCCCGCCGCTTCGTCAAGCTCTCGAACCCCGGCCTGTCGGGCCTCATCACCGAGGCCATCGGTGACGGCTGGGTCACCGACCTCGACCAGCTGACCAAGCTCGAGCCGCTCGCCGAGGACGCGGAGTTCCGCCGCCGGTTCCGCGAGATCAAGCAGGCGAACAAGCAGCGCATCACCGACGTGCTCGCCGCGCGCGACGGCATCGTCGTCAACCCCGACACGATGTTCGACGTCATGGTCAAGCGCCTGCACGAGTACAAGCGCCAGACGCTCAAGCTCCTGCACATCGTGTCGCTGTACGAGAAGGTCACGACCGGCAAGGTCCGGCTCGAGGACGTCACGCCGCGCACGTTCGCGTTCGGCGCCAAGGCCGCTCCGGGCTACGTGCTGGCGAAGCAGATCATCCAGCTCATCAACGCGGTGGGTGCGACGATCAACGCCGACGCCTCGCTCGAGGGCCGTCTCAAGGTCGCGTTCCCGGCCAACTACAACGTGACGCTCGCCGAGACGCTCATCCCCGCCGCCGACCTGTCCGAGCAGATCTCGCTCGCCGGCAAGGAGGCGTCCGGCACCGGCAACATGAAGTTCATGCTGAACGGCGCGCTGACCATCGGCACGGACGACGGCGCGAACGTCGAGATCCGCGAGCTCGTCGGCGACGAGAACTTCTTCCTGTTCGGCCTCACGGAGCCGCAGGTCGCCGATCTCGTGGACCGCGGCTACCACCCGTCGGCGTACTACGAGACGAACGAGGACCTGCGCCGCGCGCTCGACCTCATCGCCTCGGGGGCGTTCTCGGGCGGCGACCGTGCGGTGTTCGAGCCCGTCGTGTCGAACCTCCTCAACGAGGACCGGTTCCTGGCGCTCGCGGACTTCCAGGCGTACGTCGACGCGCAGGCGCGCGTCGACGCGGCTTACGCGGACACCGAGGACTGGACGCGGCGCGCGGTGCTCAACGTCGCGCGCGGCGGGTTCTTCTCGTCCGACCGCTCGATGCGCGACTACATCGACCGCATCTGGCACACCTACCCGGTCCCGCCCGGGAGCTGACCCACCCGCACGGACGCCCCTGCCCCACCTCGGGAGCGGGGGCGTCCGTCGTCGTACCTCGGTTCTGAGGGCTTGACCTGGAGCGCGCTCCAGGTCGCAGGCTCGTCGTCATGGAACAGAACCAGACGAACACCCGCTCCGCCGAGCCCGTGCTCGGCGCCATGTACTTCGGCACGCGCGCCGACGAGGCGCTCTCGGCCGACCTGCTCGACGCGTACGTCGACCTCGGCGGCCGCTGGGTCGACACCGCGAACTGCTACGCGTTCTGGGAGGACCCCTCGGGTGTCGGCGGGCAGAGCGAACGCGTGCTCGGCCGCTGGTTCGCGTCCCGTCCAGGGGTGCGTGACCGCGTGCTGCTCGCGACGAAGGTGCGCCACCAGCCGCTGGTCCCGCACGAGTGGCCGTCGTCCTCGGAGGGGCTGTCCGCCGACGCGATCCAGCGCGGCTTCGCGCAGTCGCTCGACCGGCTCGGCCTGGACTCGGTCGAGCTGCTGTGGGCGCACGCCGAGGACCGGTCGGTCCCGCTCGCCGAGACGGTCGAGGCGTTCGGCACGCTCGTCGCGAACGGCTCGGTGCAGCGGCTCGGTGCGTCGAACCACGCCGCGTGGCGCGTCGAGCAGGCGCGCGCGATCGCCCGCGGGCTCGGTGTCGAGCCGTGGACCGCGGTGCAGCTGCGCTACTCGTACGTCTGGCCGCGCCCGGGCGTGACCCTCCCCGAGGGCGGGCACGTGCACGCCGAGCGTGACCAGCTCGACCACGCCCGCACCGAGGGGCTCGACGTGTGGGCTTACTCGCCGCTGCTCACGGGCGCGTACGTGCGCGACGACCGTCCGCTGTCAGAGGGCTACGACCACCCCGGCACGCACCGCCGCCTGGCCGTGCTCGCGCAGGTCGCCGACGAGCTCGGCGTCACGCGCAACCAGGTCGTGCTCGCGTGGCTGCTCGCGCACGGGATCAGCCCGATCCTCGGCGTGAGCTCGCTCGCGCAGCTGACCGAGGCCATGGCCGCACGCGACGTCGACCTGCCCGACGACGTGCGCGCGCGTCTCGACGCGGCGGTCTGAGGCGGGTGCGAGCATGGCGGGCATGACGGGGTTCGCACCTGGGGAGGTCGCGCGACGCACCGGCCTGACCCTCGACACGCTGCGGTACTACGAGCGCGAGGGGCTCGTCGGACCCATCGAGCGTTCGGTGGGCGGGCAGCGCCGGTACGACGAGGACGACGTCGCGTGGATCGGCATCGTCACGTGCCTGCGCGACGCGGGCCTCGGCATCGCCGACCTGCGCCGGTTCACCGAGCTGCTGCGCTCCGAGGCGGGGCAGGACGACCGCGTCGCCTTCCTGCGCCGCCGCCGCGCCGAGCTCGTCGAGCAGGCCGAGCGCATCCGCGAGGCGGTCCGCGTCCTCGACGACAAGATCGCCTACTTCGGCGGCGAGGCCTGACCCGCACCGCGGGAGGGGTCGGCGCGGTGCACGCGTAGGGTTGGTGCGTGCCCAAGAAGACCCAGGAGATGAAGCCGTCCACGGCGGCGGCCAAGCTCGACGTGTACCTGCCGGCGACCCCCGAGGAGTTCCGCACGGGAACGGTGACGCGCGACGAGCTCGCGGAGCTGCAGCGCAACCCGCCGGCCTGGCTCACGGACCTGCGTCGCAACGGGCCGCACCCGCGCAACGTCGTCGCCGCGCGCCTGCGGGTGTCGACGTCAGGGCTCGCGCGCGCCGGCGTCACCGACCCGCTGACGACCGACGAGATCAACGCGCTGATCGCCGACCCGCCGGAGTGGCTGGTGCGCGAGCGTCAGACGTTCGAGGAGGTCCGCCGGGAGGAGCGCCGCCTCGAGGCGCGCGAGGCCGACCGCCGCGCGGAGCAGGCGCGCCGCGAGCGCGCCTGACCCAGCCCGCCCGATCTAGCCCGCCCGACCTAGCGGGAGTCGCGCCAGACCAGGCGCGCGCGCTTGGTCGGCAGGTCCACCTCCGGGCCGAGCTCGAAGCCCAGGGCGCGCGCGTGCCGCAGGATCGCCGCGTTCGCCGCGTCCGGTTCGGCGACCACGCGGCGCACGCCCCGGCGGGTGCCGATCAGGTCCACGACCGCGCCCAGTAGCCCGGCGACCGAGCCGCGCGGCGGGCGCGCGCCGACCAGCACGTGCATGCCCACGTCGCCGGCCCGCACGTCGTACACCTCGCCCACCGGGTCGAGCGCGGGGTCGTAGACCTGCACGAGCCCCGCGGGAACGCCGTCGGCGTGCACGATCAGTGCGTGGTGGTGCGGCAGGTCGTCGACGAACGCGTACGTGTCGCGCAGCTCGTCGGGCGCGAGGTGGGCCAGGCCCCAGAACCCCGTGCCCCGCGCGGTGACCCACTGGTGCAGCAGCGGCAGGTCGGCGTCGGGGTCGAGGACCGTCCAGGTCAGGTGGCCGACCTGGGAGTCCTCGTCCGCGACGACCGCCCCGCGGGGGCCGACCGCCCACGCGACGGGCGACGTCCCGGCCGGGCCCTCGCCCGACGACGCCTCGGCGCCCGGTCCCTCGCCCGACGGCGTCCGCCCGAGCGCCTGCGGGTCGGGGGTCAGCGTGTCCCACGCGATCACGACCTCGACCGTCCGCGCCCGCGCCCACACCGCGTGCTGGTCGGCGAGGTGCGGGCCCGCCGGGTCACCGCTCGCGCCGAACGGGACGCCCCACCGGCTGCGGTCGCGGTCCGCGAGGTCCCACACCCACCGCGCGACGGACCCGCGGTAGGCGCGGTCGGTGACGCCCGGCACGCTCCCGGTGCAGCGCACGGTGTCCTGGTCGCCGCTCAGCGGCAGCGACGGGACGCGCGGTGGCACGGCGCCCGGCACGTCGTCGAGCACGTGCGCGGGGAGCACGGTGTGCCGCTCGCCCCAGGGGCCCGGCTCGGGGCCGTCGGCGACCTCGACGAGGGCGGCCCGCACCAGCGCGTCCCCGTCGATCCCGAGGTCGGTCCCCGGGGCGTCGAGGAGCGCGGGGACGACGAGCGCGACGCGCCCCCGCACGCCCAGCCACGGGTCGAGCACGGCGCCCAGCCCGTGCGGCGCACCGAGCGCCGCGAGCGCGGGCTCGGCCACGAGCCGGCGAGCGAGCGCGCCCCGCACGGCGGCGTACGCGGCCGCGTCGGTGCTCGCGGCGTCCATGCGGCGGTCCCACGCGAGCAGGCGGTCGCGCAGCGCCGCGGCCGGGCCGTCGAGCCCGCCGACACGTGCGACCAGGGCGACCAGGCGGTCCGCCTCGGCCAGGCGCGTGTCGCCGTGCAGCGCGCCCATGTCCGCCGGCGTGAGGCCGGTGCGGTCCGTGAGCAGCGAGCGCAGGCGGTCGGCGCGGTCCGGCGCGTAGGCCGTGCCGTGGTCGCGCGTCGGCTCGGCGGGGCGTTCGTTGGCGTCGACGTGCACACCCGTCACGACGACGGGCGCGGCGAGGCGCCGCCATGGACGGGGTGCGTGCCCAGGGTCCCACGCGACGAGGGGCACGAGCCGCTGCGCGCGCGGTCGGTCCGCGACGCGGCCCGCGTCGAACGCGAGCACCGTGCCCTCGGTGTCGGCCGCGACCACGCGGTCGACGGGGTCCACCCAGCCGGTGAACGCCTCGTGCACGTCGTGCGCCGTGCGGGCGTGCAGCAGGCGCCGGGCCGTCGCGATCCCGAGGTCGGAGTCGACGCGCGCGGGCAGCCGCAGCGCGTACGCGTCCTCGTGGCCGGGCTCGTCGTCCCCGGTCCCGCGGCCCGGCTCGTGGTCGGACCTGTCACGCGGCTCGTCGTGCAGCCGGGCGGGGGCCGTCACGTCGAGGCCCCGCACGACGAGCGGACCGCGCACCGTCTCGACGACCTCGACCTCGACCGCGTCCCCGCCGCGCACCGTGACGTGCTCGACCGCCCGTGCGGTCGGCTCCCACCCGCCCGGCCCCCACGCCTGCCACGTGCCGTCCGGCCCGCGGCGCAGCCGCTCGTGCACCACCTCGGCGCTGTGCGCCATCGCGTTGGTGATGCCCCACGCCGCGCCGCCCGCGTGGCCGAAGTGCGGGACGCCCGGCACGCCGACGAACGCGAGGCCGAGCACGTCGTAGCCGGGGCACGCGAGCCGGACCTGCTGGTACGTGCCGGGTAGGTCGAGCAGGCGGTGCGGGTCGCCCGCGAGCAGCGGCGCGCCCGACGCCGTGCGTGACCCGTGCACGGCCCACGCGTTGGAGCCCGCGGTCGGGCCGCCCTCGGACGGGTCGAACAGTGCGAGCAGCCGCACGGGGTCGAGGCCCGCGAGCGGCGACCCGGGTGTCGCGTCGCGCACGAGCCGGACGACGTGCGCGTGCCACAGGACGCGCGGGAACGTCGAGAACAGCACGTGGTAGGCGTGCAGCGCACCGAGCGGCGCCCACGCGGGCCACGGGTCGTCGGTGTCGGCGGCGCCCGGGCCGCGCGGCGGGAGCACGCGGTCGAGCTCGCGCTCCTCGGCCGTCGGCCCCGCGGCGACGAGCCCCTCCCGCACGCCGGCCGCGTACGCGTCGACCCACGCGCGGTCGTCGTCCGCGAGCGCCGCGTACGCCCGGCGCGCGGTGTCGGCCAGCCGGACCCGACGCGCGAGCACGTCCCACGGCAGGCCCGTGGGCCCGAGCAGCGCGGCGCTCGCCCCCGCGACCTGTGCGCGCAGCAGCCGCAGCTGCCACGTCCGGTCGTGCGCGGTGACGCGCCCCTGCGCGTGCGCGAGCGCGAGCTCGTCGTCGGCCCGCACGTGCGGCACGCCCCACGCGTCGCGCCGGACCTCGGCGCCCGTCCCCATGCCCGCTCAGCCCGCCGTGACGAGCGCGTCGTCGCGCGCGACCGGGTTGGCGAGCGTCCCGGCGTAGATGAACGACCCGCCCTGGTCGGTGAGGTCGACCATCTGCAGCGTGTTGCGCAGCTGCAGGCGGTTGAGGCAGGAGTGCCGGAACCGCGCGACGCGCACGTCGACGTCGGCGGGCAGGTCCGGGTGGTCGGCCGCGTGCTCGTCGAGGCACCGGGCGACCGCGCCCCAGAACTCGTCCTGCGTGAGCACGCCGTCGGTCACGAGGATGCCCGCGAGGTGGCGCAGCACGCCGTCGAGCACGTCGACGAGGATCGCGTCGGCGCGCTCGGCCGGGTCGACGACGGCGCGCACACGCTCGACGCCGGGCGGCAGCGGCCTCTCGTCCATCACCGCGACCTCCTCGCCGATGTCCTTGAGGAACGCGCCCACGGGCACGTGGTCGCGCAGCACCAGGATGACGTTCTCGCCGTGCGGCATGAACGCCAGGGCGTGCGCGCGCAAGCAGTGCACGAGCGGGCGCAGGTAGACGCGCAGGTAGGCGGCGAGCCAGTCGACCGGGTCGAGCCCGGAGGCCCGGACGGCTGCGGTCGCGTACGCGTCGCCGTGGGCGTCGCGATGCAGCAGCGCGGCCATCGTGGCTGCCCGCTCGCCGTCGCGCAGCAGCGGCACGGGGGACTCGCGCCACAGCGCCGCGAGCATCTTGCGGTGCGCGTTCGGCTGCGGCGTGCGGTGGTAGACGTCGCCCGTGTACCCGATCGACGCGTGCTCGCGCAGCACGCGCACGCCGCACGCGACGAGCTCGGGGTCGCCGTGCACGAGGTCGGCGACCCAGTCGTTGATCGCCGGGGTCGCGCGCATGTAGGCCGGGCTCAGGCCGCGCAGGAACCCCATGTTCTGGATCGCGACGGCCGTCTTCACGTAGTCCCGCGCCGGGGTGGTGACGTTGAGGAACGTGCGGATCGACTGCTGCGCGCGGTACGCGTCGTCCGACTCGCCGAGCAGGACGAGGTCACGGCGCGCGACGTCGGGCGCGAACGTCACGGCCACCTTGTGCTCCCACTGCCACGGGTGCACCGGCAGGTAGCGGTAGTCGGCGGGGTCGAGGCCGAGGTCGCGCAGGCGGGCCGAGAAGCGCGCGAGCGTGGCGGCGCCGAGCTCGCGCGCGTACAGCGTGTCCTCGGCGAGCCCGCCGCCGAGCGCGAGGTGCGTGCGGTCGCGCCGCGCGGCGAGCCAGACGAGCCGCACGTCACGCGCGGCCTCGGGCGCGTACGCGTCGTGCTCGCGGACCCCGAACCCGATGCGGCCGTTGTTCGCGACGAAGCCGGGGTGGCCCTCCGTCATCGCGGCCTCGACGGTCGCGAGGTCCGCGTGCAGCAGCGCGGCGACCGGAGGCCCGGGGCGGTGCCGCTTGTACGCGGCGGACGCGAGCGTCGCCGACAGCTCCTCGAGGTAGAGCGCGAGCAGGTCGTCGGGGATGCGCAGCAACGGCTGCAGCTCGAGCACGAGCTCGAGGACGTCGAGGTCCGCGGGGACGCCCGCGCGCTCGCGGGTCAGGGTCGCGGCGTCGATCACCCAGTGCTCGAGCGCGAGGCGCCGCGCGCGGAATCGGTACGCGACCGGACCGTCGGGCGCGTCGAGCGCGACGACGAACGCGTCCCGGCCGGCCGCGCGGTCGCGGGCGGGGGCGAGCAGTCGCTCGTGCGTGAACTCCGCGAGCGCCTTGGCGACGAGGTGCCGCTGCGCGGCGGCCAGGTGCCCGGGCGTGAGGTGGTCGGCGGGGTGCGGGTCGGCCGCGGCGGGCGTCAGGGTCGTGGGTGCGGTGGTCATCGGGTGTCTCCGGGTGCGGCGGGCGCGGCCTGGCGGGGGTCGCGGCGGGTGGTGGCGGGGCGCGGTGGGGCGCCGAGGCGGCTCGCGGCGAACTCGGCGCGCGTGCACACCGACAGCGCGGCGCGCTTGCCGGGCAGGTCGACCTCGCGCAGCACGCGGAAGCCCGCGGCGGCGTTCTTGGCGGCGATCGCGGTGTTGCGCACGTCGGGCTCGACGACGACGCGCGCGGCGCCCAGCGGCCCGAAGCAGAAGCGCATCGTCGCGGCCATCACGGCGTCGGTCAGGCCGGTCACACGCGGACCGGTGGGCGGTGCGACGAGCAGGTGCATCCCGACGTCGCCGGGCTCGGCGTCGTGCACGCCCGTGAGCAGCACGCGCGCCGGGTCGTAGGTCTCGACGAGGAACGTCGCGGTCCCGGCGACGCAGCCGAGCCACGCGTGCTCGTCGTCGGACGCCGCGACGCGGCTCTCGTACGCGAGCACGTCGTCGGGACCCAGCCCACCCATGGCCCAGTAGTGCGACGCCGGGTGCGTGAGCCACGCGTGCAGCACGGCCGCGTCACGCTCGGGCACGACGGCTTCGAGCGTGACGGGTCCGAGCAGCCGCCACGGCTCGCGCGCCGGCGTCGGTGCGCTCGCCGTCACCGCGCGACCCGCGCGGCCCCGGCGGGCACCGCGGTGCTCGGCGGCGTGACCGTCCCCGCGGGAGCGGGGTGGGACCCGCCGGGCACACCGAAGTCCTGGAACGCGATGCGCTCCTCGCGCGGGTAGACCTCCCGCCCGCAGACCGCCGCGAGGATCGCCGACGACCGCCACGCGCCGAACCCGAGGTCCGGCGCGGTGAGCCCGTGCGTGTGCTCCTCGCCGTTCTGCACGAACACGCGGCGCCGCCCGCCGTCGACCGAGTAGTCGCGCGCCACCGCGAGGCGTCCGCGCGCGTCCCAGTCGAGCCGGTCCGCGATCCCCAGCAGCACGTCCGGCACGCCCGCGGCGTAGCCCGTGGCCAGGACGAGCGCGCTCGTCGTGCGCTCGTGCTCGGCGCCCGTCTGCCCGTGGCGCAGCCGCAGCGTGTACTCGCCGGCGACCTCGTCCCAGGTCGCCCCGGTGACCTCCGTGTCGGTCAGCAGCGTCGTCGGGACCGGGCCGGTGGCGCTGCGGCGGTAGAGCGTGTCGTAGATGTCGTCGACGAGGTCGCCGCTGATGCCCTTGTAGAGGGAGCGCTGCTCGCGCGTGAGCCGGTCGCGCACGTCCATCGGCAGCGCGTGGAAGTGGTCGGTGTACTCCGGCGACGTCAGCTCGAGCGTGAGCTTGGTGTACTCCATCGGGAAGAACCGCGGCGAGCGCGTCACCCAGTCGAGCCGGCCGCGCTCGGTGTCGAGCGTCTCGAGCAGGTCGCGGTACACCTCCGCGGCGGACTGTCCGGAGCCGACGACCGTGACGGACGGCGCCCCGCGCAGGGTCTCGCGGTGCGTCAGGTAGTCCGCGGAGTGCAGCCACGGCCCGGGCAGGCCGCGCAGCGCCTCCGGGACGACGGGCCGCGTGCCGACGCCGAGCACCACGTGCCGCGTGCGATACGTCTCCGTGCGGCCGGACCCCGTGCGGCCGGACCCCGTGCGGCCGGACCCCGTGCCGTCGGCCGTGCGGGCGTGCACGACGTACAGGTCCTCGTCGTCGGGGTCGACCTCCACGGCGGTGACGTCCCGGCCCCAGCGCAGCGACGGGAGCTGCTCGGCGACCCACCGGCAGTACGCGTCGTACTCGCTGCGCAGCGGGTAGAAGCTCTCGCGGATGTAGAACGGGTACAGGCGCCCGGTGGCCTTGAGCCACGCGAGGAACGAGAACCGGCTCGTCGGATCGGCCATGGTCACGAGGTCCGCGAGGAACGGCACCTGGATGGTCGCGCCCTCGAGCATCATGCCGGGGTGCCAGCGGAACTCCGCCGCGCGGTCGAGGAAGACCGCGTCGAGGTCGAGCGGGTCGGCCAGCGCGGCCAGCCCCAGGTTGAACGGCCCGATCCCGATGCCGACGACGTCGTGCACGCGCCCCGCGCTCATCGGGCCACCGCCGTCGCCAGCAGGTCGTCGCCCTCGACGAGCGCGGAGGCCGCCTGCTTCACGAGGTCGAGGACGTGCCGGACGTCGTCGAGGGTCGTGGCGGGGTTGAGCAGCGTGAGCTTCAGGGCCGGGCGGCCGTCGAGGCTCGTGCGGGCGACGAGCGCGCGCCCCGAGTCGAACAGCACGCGACGCACCTGGCCGACGAGCGCGTCGGCCTGCGCGTCGGGCAGCCCGTCGGGCTGGTAGCGGAACAGCACCGTCGACAGGTCGCTGCGCGCGAGCAGCCGCAGGTCCGGGTCGTCCTGCACCTCGCGGTGCACGGCCGCGGCCAGGTCGATGGTCGCGTCGACCAGCTCGCCGATGCGGTCGGCACCCAGCGCGCGCAGCGTCACCCACAGCTTGAGCGCGTCGAACCGCCTCGTCGTCTGCAGGGACACGTCGACCTGGTTGGGCTCGTCCTCGTGCTCGGGGTTGAGGTAGTCGGCGTGGTGCGCGACGAGGCGCAGGTCGGCGGCGTGGCGCACGACGAGCGCGGACGACGACACGGGCTGGAAGAACGCCTTGTGGAAGTCGACCGTGACCGAGCGTGCCCGCTCGATGCCGTCGAGCAGGTGCCGGCGCGTGCGGCTGACGAGCAGCCCGCACCCGTACGCGGCGTCGACGTGCAGCCACACGTCGGCGGCGTCGCACACGTCGGCGACGCGCGCGAGCGGGTCGACGCAGCCGCGGTCGGTGGTCCCGGCGGTCGCGACGACGGCCATGGCGTGCCGCCCGTCGCGCTCGACGTGCCGCAGCGCGATCGCCAGCGCCTCCGGCCGCATGCGGCCGCGCTCGTCGACCGGAACGAGGCGCACGGCGTCCGGTGCGAGGCCCAGCAGGCGCGCCGACTTCTGCACCGAGAAGTGGCTCGACGCGGTCGCGAGCACGACGAGGTCGCGCAGGTCCGCCCCGGGCGTCGTCGCGAGCGCGTGCTCACGGGCGACGAGCAGCGCCTGCAGGTTCGACTGCGTGCCGCCCGAGGTGAAGACGCCGCCGCCCGCGGGGAACCCGATGCGGCCCGCGGTCCACGCGACCAGCCGGCGCTCCATGAGCGTGCCGACCGTCGACTGGTCGTACGTGTCGACGCTCGGGTTGATGGCCGCCAGCACGGCCTCGGCCGCCACGGCCGGGACCGCGACGGGGCAGTTGAGGTGCGCGGCGTAGGCCGGGTCGTGGAACCACACGGCGTGCTGCGCGAACAGCTCGTCGACCTCGCGCAGCGCGGTGGCGGTGCCGTGCCCGGGGCCGTCGAGGTCGACCGCGTCGACGAGGGCCTGCAGGTGCTCGCGGCTCGCGCCGGAGAACGGCTGGGTGGTGGTGCGGAACCGGGTGGCGACCCGGTCAACGGTGCCGCGCATGGCGTCGACGTAGGCGTCGGCGCTCGCGGCGGACAACAGCTCGTGCATGCGTCGTGCTCCCCCTGGACGGACGCGTCGTGACCGACGACGCGTTGTGAGGCTCACCTAAGTGAGGCTCGCCTAACTTACGCGAACCGGAGGAACCGTCAAGGAGATGTGACGCACGTCCCGCCTGCGGGCGCCACATCGGACGTGTGGGACACACGTCGCGGGTCCTCGCCTCGGTGGGTGTGGCGGCGCTGACAGCGCGCACGGACGCGGTCCACAAGTGGCCCAGGAGTCTGGCTACATCCAGGCTGGTGTGGAGGCCTATGCTGAGCCCATGAGGACTGTGGCACTGAGCGAGGCGAAGGACAGGCTGTCGGCGCTCGTCGACGAGGCCGACCGCACTCACGAGATCATCCAGATCACGAAGCACGGCCGCAGCGCGGCGGTGCTGATGTCAGCCGACGACCTGGACTCCCTGCACGAGACCCTCTTCTGGCTGTCCCAGCCGGGCGTGCGCGAGGACGTCGCCGCGGCGCGCCAGGCGGTGGCCGAGGAGACGACGACCTCCGGTGAGGGCCTGCGGGCCAGGTACGGCCTCCCGCCGCTGTGAGCGAGGCCGCCGAACCGTGGCGGGTCCAGGTCGCGCCGAGTGCGATCCGCTCGCTCGACCGTCTGCCCCCGCGCGTCGCCGGTGCCGTCGTGGAGTTCGTCACTCGGACGCTCCCGGCGAACCCCGAGCGCATGTCCAAGCCGTTGCGCTACGAGCTCGAGGGGCTGCGCTCCGCGCGCCGCGGCGACTACCGCGTCCTGTTCACCCTGGACGACGACACCCACGTGCTCCTGGTGGTGCGCATCTCCCACCGGGCCGACGCGTACCGCTGACCGCCCGCGAGCGAGACGCCGACCCCGCATCGTCGCCTCGGCAGCGGAGGTTCGGCAGACCCTGGCTAGCGGCGGCCCTTGCGGCCGGGGCGTCCCGACGAGCGTCCGCCTGACGAGCCCCGTCGGGCGCTCTTGGCCGAGCCGCTCTTCGTGGAGCCCTTCGCCGACGCGTTGCCCGTGGGCTTGCGCCCGCCCGCCTTGCCCGCGCCCGCCTTGCCCGCGCCCGCCTTGCCCGCGCTCTTGCCGGTGCCCGGCGCCGCCGGGGTCTCCGCGCCCGCGCGGCCGCGCGACGACGCGGCGGTGCGGCCGCGGACGATGCCGATGAGCTCCTCGGTGAGGTCGTCGTACGCGTCGACGAGCCACGCGAGGCCCACGGCCGAGCCCGGGGCGTCCGTCACCGGGCGGGTGGTCAGGCCGCGGCGCAGGTGCAGGCGCGCGACCGAGTGCGGCGCGAGCAGCACCGCGTGGCCCGCGGCGACCAGGTCGAGCGCCTCGTCGGTCGTCGCGACCTCGCCCGCGAACCGCTCGCCGGGTGCGTCCGACCAGCCGAGCACGTCGTCGCCGGGCACGACGACCGTCTCGTCGGCCAGGTCGGCCGCGGTGATCTCCTCGGCCGCGGTGAACAGGTGGTCCTTCGGCACGACGACGACCGTGGCCTCGGTGTACATCGTGATGACGTCCACGCCGTCGCGGTCGACCGGCAGGCGCAGGAGGCTCGCCGCGACCTCGCCGGCCCGCAGCGCGCGCTCGGCGTCCGCCGCCGGGACGGGCACCAGCTCGAGCGGGACGTCGCGGATCCGCTCCTCCCACACCCGCACCCAGCGCCCCGGGTTGACGCCCGGCACCATGCCCAGGCGGAAACCGGAGCCGGTCGTCGAACCCTCGTGGGGCGTGCTCTCGTCGGGGAGGTCGGTCATGCGCGGCGCCTCGCGATCACGTCGGTGGACGCGCGGCCGATGGCGAGCGCACGTGCCTCGAACTTGGTGACCGGGCGGTGCTCCGGCCGAGGGACGGGACCCGCGGAGTCGAGGCCCGGGTCGGCGTCGAGCACCTCGACCATCTGCTCGGCGTACGGCGCCCAGTCCGTCGCGACGTGCAGCGTGCCGCCGACGCGCAGGCGCGAGCGCAGCAGCGCGACGTGCTCGGGCTGGACCAGGCGGCGCTTGTGGTGGCGGGCCTTGGGCCACGGGTCGGGGAAGAATGCGTGCACCGCGTCGAGGGAGTCGGGCGCGAGAGCCGTGCGCGCGAGCTCCAGCGCGTCACCGTGCGCCACGCGCAGGTTCGTCAGGCCCAGGCGCTCGGCGAGCAGCAGCAGGTTCGCCAGGCCGGGCAGGTGCACCTCGACCGCGAGGTAGTCGCGGTCCGGGTCGGACTGCGCCATCGCGGCGGTCGTCTCGCCCATGCCCGGTCCGATCTCCAGGACCACGGGCGCGCGGCGGCCGAAGAGCGCCTCGGTGTCGAGCAGGCCGTCCGCGGTGCGGGGGAACGGCGCGGCCTCGTCGTGCACCGAGAACCCGAGCCGGCCGAACAGGCGGTCGAGCGCGTCCGAGCGGTCCCGACCGAGCGACGCGCGGCGCGGGTGGTACGTGCGCAGCGGCTCGTGCGGTCGCGCGGCGACCTGACGGAACAGGTCGCGGTCGACGGGGGTGGCGGGGGGCACGGGGCCAGCCTACGGACGCCGCGCGCAGGTGCCGATGCGTCACTACTGTCGCGGGCATGGGGACGCCCGCGTCGGGCTCGCCCGACGAGACCGCGCCGGCGGGCGCGCGCACCGGCGGACCGGCTGCGCACCAGCCGGTCGTCGAGCCGCGCGTCATGCTGCGGCTCACGGCGCTCGGTGCCCTGCTCGGCCTGCCCGTCGGGATCGTGTCCTACTTGTTCTTCGTGGCCGTGCACGAGCTCGAGGGTCTGCTGTGGGACGACCTGCCGGACGCGCTCGGGCTCGACGCGCCGCCCTGGTACCTCGTCGTCGGGCTGCCCGTCGTCGGCGGCGCGCTCGTGTGGTGCGCGCGGCGGCTGCCGGGCGACGGCGGGCACTCACCCATCGAGGGGCTGTCGATGACGGCGGTCCACCCGCGCGACGCGGCGTCCGTGGTGCTCGCCGCGCTCGCGACCCTGCCGTTCGGGATCGTCCTGGGACCTGAGGCGCCGCTCATCGCGCTCGGCGCGGCCGCCGGGACGTGGCTCACGCAGCGGGCCCGGCTGGCCGAGCACGCGCGGGTCTCGATGGGCATCGCCGGTTCCGGAGCCGCGATGTCCACGCTGTTCGGCGGGCCCCTCGTCGCGGGGCTCATGCTGCTCGAGAGCGGCGTCGGCGCCGGTGCGCTCGTGATCTCGCTGATCCTGCCCGCGCTCGTCTCCGCCGCCGTCGCGTACACGCTCATCACCGGCATCGGCACGTGGACCGGCCTGCCGATGGCCGGGCTCGCGCTACCCGGGCTGCCCACCTACGAGACCGTGCTCGTGCGGGACCTGGTCCTCGCGGTCGCGGTCGGCGTGGTCGCGGTGCTCGTCGCGCGCCTCGTGCGCAACGGCGCGACGAGGATCCGCGACCTCGAGCCTGGGGTCGGGCGGTTCGCGCTGCTCGTCGGCGGCGGGCTCCTCGTCGGTCTGCTCGCGCTCGCGGTGCAGGGACTCGGTGGCGACTCCCAGGACGTGCTGTTCTCCGGTCAGAGCGGCCTGCCGTCGCTCGTCGCGCAGGAGACCGCGGGCGCGGTGCTGCTGCTGCTCGCCGCGAAGTCGCTCGCGTTCGCGGTGAGCATGGGCGCGGGGTTCCGCGGCGGGCCGATCTTCCCCGCGGTGTACCTGGGCGTCGCGCTCGCGACCCTCGGGGCCGTGGTCTTCGACCTGTCCCCGACCGTGGCGATCGCGCTCGGCACCGCGGCGGGCATGACCGCGATGACGCGCATGGTCGTCACGCCCGTGCTGTTCGCGGGCCTGCTCGTCGGGCGGGCCGGGCTCGACGCGATCCCCGTGGCCGTCGTCGCGACCGCGACCGCATGGCTCGCGTCCGCGGTGCTCGACCACCGCGCCCTGCGCCGCGAGCAGGCGTCCGAGGCCGTGCGCCCGCAGGACGCGGCGGCCGCGTCGGCGCCCGCGCCCGTGGGTGCCGTGCTGCCCGTCCCGCACGCCGACGGTCCCGAAGCGCCCGCCACCCGGCCGCCCGCCGCCGGCGCCGACGAGCCCGACGAGCCGCCCGCGGGGCTCGCGTGAGCACCCCACCACCCGCCACGCTCCCCGGCCTGCCCGCGCACGACGAGGGCTCGGGCGGCGAGAGCACGCTGACGGTCGTGATCGCGTTCGTCGCGAACCTGCTCATCGCGGTCGCCAAGACGGCGGCGGCCGTCATCACCGGCGCCGCGTCGATGCTCGCCGAGGCGGCGCACTCCTGGGCCGACACGGGCAACGAGGTGTTCCTGCTGATCGCGCAGCGCAAGGCCGCCCGGCCCGCCGACCGTGCGCACCCCCTCGGCTACGGGCGCGAGGTCTACGTCTGGTCGATGTTCGCCGCGATCGGGCTGTTCGCCGTCGGGGCCGGGGTGTCCATCACGCACGGGATCCAGGAGCTGCAGCACGCCGAGCCCGCGAGCGACTTCGGTGTCGCGTACGCCGTGCTGGCCGTCGCGTTCGTCCTGGAGGGGATCTCGTTCCTGCAGGCGAACCGGCAGGTGCGGGCGGCGGCACGACGACGGTCCAGCGGGGTGCTCGAGCACGTGCTGCGCACCTCGGACCCCACGGTCCGCGCGGTGTACTTCGAGGACGCCGCCGCGCTCGTCGGCATCGTCATCGCGGCCGCCGGGATCGCCGCGCACCAGGTCACCGGGTCCGCCGTGCCCGACGCGATCGGCTCGATCCTCGTCGGCGTGCTGCTGGGCGTCGTGGCCGTGGTGCTCATCCAGCGCAACCGGCGGTTCCTCGTCGGGGAGGTCGTCGACGACCGGCTCTGGAACGCGGCGCTCGCGCTCGTCGTCGCGCAGCCCGAGGTCGCGCGGGTCACGGACCTGCGGCTCGAGCTCGTCGGTGCGCGGCAGGTGTTCCTGTCCGGCGCGGTCGACCTCACGGGCGAACCGGGGGAGACCGACGCGTCCCACCAGCTCGCCGCGCTCGAGCGTCGCATCCGCGACGTCCCCGGCGTCGTCGGCGCGCTCCTGTCGCTCTCCGAGCCCGAGGAGCCCGAGCTGGCGCCGCGGCCCGTCCGCCGCTGAACGGACGGGCCGCGGCTGTCCCTGGACGTCTCCCGCGGGTCAGGCCGCCGGGACGGCCGCGGCGCAGGTCGTCGTCCCGCTCGGCTCCGGACCCCAGCCGATGTAGCCCGCCTCGGCCGTCTGGCCCGCGCCCAGCTGCGCGTTCCAGGCGGCCCCCGAGACGAGCACGTCCGTGCCGGACTGCGTGAACACGCCGTTCCAGCCCTGCGCGACCGAGCCGCCCGTGGGCAGCGTGAAGCCCACGCGCCAGCCCACGATCGGCGTCGAGCCCGCCGTCACCTTCAGCGTCGCCTGGTAGCCGCCCGGCCACCGGTTCATCACCGTGACCGTCGCGGTGCAGCCGAACGCTCCCGACGTCGGCGTGGGTGTCGGGGTGGGCGTGGGTGTCGGGGTCGGCGTCGGGGTGGGCGTGTCCGTCGGGACCGGGGTGGGCGTCGGGGTGGGTGTCGGCGTCGGGGTAGGCGTCGGCGTCGGGCCGCCGTCGAGCAGCGGGTCGAGGAACGCGACGAGCCGGTCGGCGAGCACGCGGTGGTCGGCGAGCGACGGGTGCCAGTGGCAGCCCTGCAGGTCGAGCGGCGCGTCGCTGTAGTCCCACAGCACGACGCGCGTGTCCCCGGCCGCGCGTGCGGCATCGACGACCTGCCGCCCGAGCGTCTGCTGCTCGGTGCCGCCGGACGCCGCGACGCTCACGACGAGGTACGCGTCAGGGTTCGTGCGGCGCAGGCTCGTCAGCAGCTCGCCGTACGCCTGCACCCACGCGGTGCGCAGCGACGCCTGTGTCCACTGCTCGCCCGACCCGACGGCCGTCGAGAAGTCGTTGATCCCGAGCCCGACGACGACGGCCTCGGGCGTCCAGGAGGCGGGTCGCTGCCACACGTCGCCGGCGACGGCCAGCAGCGCGCGGTCGGCGTACGTGCGGAAGCTCGTGCCCGGCTCGCCGCCCGCGTAGTTGCGCACGAGCCCGCGCCCGGAGAACGCGTTGAGCTGGTAGTCCGCACCGAGGTCGCGGGCCGCCAGCGCGCCGAACGACCGGTCGGCGTTGGTCGTGCGGTTCACCTGGTCGCCCGAGCAGTCGCGGCCCGTCGTGGACTCGTTGCCGTACCCGGCGGTGAACGAGTCGCCCAGGAGCTCGAGCTGCAGGTCGCGCGCGGCGGGAGCGGACAGCACCTGGCCGCCGGGTGCGGCGACGAACCCGCGGAACGTGCTCGTCGCCCACGGCGACTCGTTGCGCTTGACCACGCGCACGGTGTGCGTGCCGCTGCTCAGGCCCTCCACCCAGTGCGTCGTGGTGCCCGGCATGACGAGCGTCGCGACGCGGGTGCCGTCGACCTGCACCTCCCAGTCGGCGGCCGAGTCGGACAGCCGCACGCCGACGCCCGTGCCCGTGAACCGGCCCTCGAAGTACACGCCGGGCCAGGACAGCTGCGCGCTGCCGTCGGCCGCCGCCGCGACGCGGCCCGCGGTGTGCGCGGTCGCCACGAGGTCCGGGTCGAGCTCGGCGGCCCCGGCGGTCGTCGCGCCGGCGAGGGTGCCCGCGAGCACGCCGGCCAGTCCTGTCGCGACTGCTGTCGAGAGGACGCCGCGTCGGCGCCTCGTCGGCGGTCGGCCCGTGTCCGGGGTGGTCCCCGGGCGCCTCGTCGTGCCCGTCCTCGTCGACCGTCGCACGTCCGCTCCTCCCCGCGGACGGCCCGTCCGCAGCCCCGCCCGCTGCGCCGGGTGCGCGCGGGCCGGGTCCTGGTTACCGCTCTCCGGGGTCCGCCCCGCACCCGCGAACCGATTCACGCCGTCACCCGCTCGGCCGCGGGCTCTGCGGGTGGAGTTCGCACCGTCGAAGCGCTTCCCTCCACCCGATCGGTGAAGCCGCAGGTCATCGCGGCATTCCGACATGTGGCACGCGCCTCGTGGCAAGTCCCGAATCGGTACAGTCCCGACATTCGCGCCGGGCAGCGGCGCGAGCAGTCGTCGACGAGAGGCCGTTCTTCATGACCCCCGCCCCGACCGCCCTGCCGCGCACCCGCAGCGCGTTGCTCGCCATCGTGGGAGCGCTCTCGCTCCTGATCGCCGGGCTTGTGACGCCCGCGGCCGCGGCGGACGCCACGACCGTCACCGGTCGCGTGGTGTTCCCCGCCGGGTACACGTACTCCGCCGCCCAGCCGCCGCGCGTCCTGCTCTCCGACCGGAACCCGGGCTCCTCGACGGCCTTCCAGGTCGGGACGTGGGCCACCGTCGCCGCCGACGGCACCTTCGCCGTCGGGCAGAACCTGCGCACCGACCGCCCGTACGTCCTCACGCTGCACGACGGCCAGCACCGGCTCGTCAACGGGTACGCCGGCGGGGGCACGACCGTCCAGGCCCTCGACCAGGCGACCACGCTCGCGACCGGGTCCAGCGTGACGTTCAGCGCCACGCTCGGCGAGCGGATCACCGGACGCGTGCAGCTGCCCTCGGGGCACAAGGGCGAGACCGGGCCCGTCGGCGTCCGGGGCCTCGTCGGTGCCGAGGGCCGCCTCGTCTCGGGCACGGTCGCCGCGGACGGCACGTTCGTCGTCGGGGCCCTGCCCTCCGGCACGCCGGTGCACCTCGAGGTCACCACGCCCTACGACCTGTACGGCGGCGTCTGGAACCCCGCCGACGGGTTCCTCGTCCCCGGGCGCGAGCACGCCGGGACGGTCACCGCGCCGACGAGCGGCCTGTCCCTCCAGGTCAACCGTGCCGGGACCATCCGTGCCCAGCTCGACCTGCCGGACTTCAGCGCGTACGAGAGCCTGCTCATCTTCGAGGCCGTGACGGGTCCCGGGGGGTCGATCAGCGCAGGCACGGCGATCGTCAACCCGGACGACACGGCGACGTTCACCACGCTCGACACCGGACGGACGTACGCCCTGCACCTGACCACGGGCATGGGCAAGGTCGAGGAGGGCCTGGTGCGCGCGGACGGCACCGTCCTGCCGACCTACGACATCGCGGAGGTCTGGTCGCAGGGCGCGGCCGTGCGGCCGACCCCGGACGGCACCACGTTCGTCGTGCGTCCGCAGTGGCTCCCGGCGCTGCGCGGCCGCGTCATGCTGCCCGAGGGGTACCCCTTCGAGAGGGACACCCTTCTGGTCCGGCGGTACGAGCGCCTGGCGGGACAGACGACGTGGATCGACCGCGGCTACCAGGACGTGCGTCAGGACGGCACGTTCACGTTCGCGGTCCAGTCGATCCCGGAGGGCACCGAGCAGGTGCTCGGGCTCGAGGTGACCGGCGGCCGACCCGTCGGTTCGCTCCCCGTCGGCTTCTGGGCGGGCAACGACACGGCCCCGGTCGCGAGCATCGACGCCGCGAAGCGGGTGACCCCGTCGCGCGAGCGGGACATCGTCTTCCCGCTCTCGGTGCGGAACGCGACGGCGCCGTCCGTCACGGGCACCGCGCGCGTGGGCGCGACCCTCACGGCGAAGGTGGGCACCTGGACGCCCGCGTCGGCGACGACGAGCGTGCAGTGGCTGCGCGACGGCACGGCCGTCAGCGGCGCGACGGGCACCACGTACACGCTCACGGCCGCCGACGCCGGGAAGCGGGTCGCCGCGCGCGTGACCGCGGACAACGGTCTCGGATGGGCGCCGGCGGTCCTGACCACGCCGGCGGTGGACGTCGCGCAGCCGATCGCGAACGTGACGCGGGTGTCGATCTCCGGGACCGTCGGCTATGGGAAGACGGTGTGGGTCAAGCGCGGTGAGTGGTCGCCGGACCCGGTGTCGACGAGCGTGCAGTGGCTGCGTGACGGTGTCGCGATCAGCGGGGCGACGGGCTCGTCGTACAAGGTCGGCAAGTCCGACGTCGGCAAGAAGCTGTCGGTGCGGGTCACGGCGAAGGGCGCGGACGGCTCGACGGCGCGGTCCACGTCGGTGGCGACGAAGGTGCCGAAGGTGACGCCGAGCGTGAAGGTGTCGGTGCCGTCGGTGAAGGCCGGCACGAAGCTGAAGGCCACCGTGACAGTGGACTCCGGTGGTCTGGTGACCAAGCCGCTCGGCACGGTCGCAGTGACGATCGGGTCGAAGACCGTCAAGGTCACGCTCACCGCGACCCACGCGGGGAAGGTCACCGTCACCCTGCCCGCGCAGGCCAAGGGCTCCCACAAGGTCACCGCGAAGTACACGCCGACCTCGACGTCGAGCACCTACCTCAACGGCGCGACCTCGTCGACCGTCACGGTCAAGGTCACCTGATCCCCGGGGCCGGGGCGCCGCCGTCGCGCCCCCGCCCGGCCACGTCCCCCTCGTGCCCCATCCCCTGGACCCGCCCCCGCGGGTCGCCCACCCGACCGAGCCGCTCCAGCCGGCCGTCGACGAGAGGTAGCCCATGCCCCTGACCACACCCGTGGCCACCACCGCAGTGGCCGCAGCGCCGCTCACGCGCGCCCGCCGCGTGCTGCTCGCCCTGACCGCGGCCGTCGCGCTGCTCGTCGCCGGGCTCGCCGTCCCCGCGCGCGCGGCCGACCCGCTCGACATCACCGGGCGCGTCGTGTTCCCCTCGGGGTACACGTACGACGCGTCCGCGCCCCCGCGGTTCGAGGTGCGCTACCCGACGAGCGCCACGACGACGGAGGCCGTGCGTTACCCGGTCCTGTACGTCACGGTCGCCGCGGACGGGACGTTCACCGTCCCCGGCAGCCGGCTGGAGTCGACGCGCCAGTACTACCTGCTGCTCGCGGACGGTCAGCAGCGCCTCGTCGCCGGGTACGTGAACGCGAGCGGCGGGATCTCCCCGCAGCACCCCGCCGGCGCGCTGTTCTCCCCGGGCCGCACCGGCGTCGTCGTGAGCACGACGATCGGCCAGCAGGTCACCGGCCGCATCGTGCTGCCGAGCGGGTACACCGCGGACGCCAACCGGCCGCTCAGCCTGTGGGCGAACGTCGGCACGCCGTACGCGGGCGACGAGCGGTGGACCTACGGGAAGATCGCGTCCGACGGCTCGTTCGTCGTCGGCGGCTTCGCGTCGGGCCAGGCGGTCCGGATCTCGATCCTCGACCCGCAGGAGAAGCTGTACGACGGCGCGTGGAACCCCACCGACGGGTACTTCTCGGCGACCCGGCTGAAGGCCGGCACGGTGAACGCCGGCGCGAGCGGTCTGACGCTGCGCCCGAACCTGGCCGGCAGCATCTCCGGGCGGGTCGTGGCGGACGCCGCCTTCCTCGCCAACACCTCCGTCTCGCTGGACGCGGTCGTCGACACGTCCGGCATCAAGGAGGGCTTCTCGTACGACGCGGCCGACGACGGCACGTTCACCATCCCCGACCTCGACACCGGCCGCTCGTACGCGATCAGCATGTTCACCTTCGGGTCGCTGCAGTCCGGGGCGCTGCGCGCCGACGGGTCGTGGTCCCCGGTCCCGCGGGACGACAAGGGCTTCGCGGCCACCTGGTCGAGCCTCAAGAAGATCCGACCGACCGCCACGGGCGTCGTCCTGCGGCCGACGGTCAGCGAGGGCGTGCACGGCTTCGTGACCGTCCCGGACGGCTTCCAGTTCGACCGCTGGGACACGAACGCCGCGAGGGTCCAGCTGTGGCGGCGCGGCACGGACGGCGTCTGGGCGACGAACGCGACCGACGTCGCGTTGGTCGAACCGAACGGCTGGTTCTCGCTGAGGGCCTTCGACGAGGCGAAGCGCACCGAGGACCACCTGCTGTACTTCGAGCCGAACGCGTCGGTGAACGCGAAGAACGCGCGGTTCACGGCCGGCTTCTGGACGGGCAGCACCACGGCGCTGACGAGCGACCCGGCGAAGGCGAAGGTCGTCAGGCACACGACCGGCGTCGACGTGCGGATCCCGTTCGCGGTGCGGAACCTGACCAAGCCGTCGGTCACCGGGACGGTCCGGGTCGGGTCTGCCGTGAAGGTCGCCGCGGGCACGTGGGACCCGTCGTCGGTCACGACGAGCGTGCAGTGGCTGCGTGACGGCACGGCGATCAGCGGCGCGACGTCGACGACGTACACGCCGAAGGCGGCCGACGAGGGCACGAAGCTCTCGGTGCGCGTGACGGCGAACGGCGGCACGGGGTGGCTCGCGACGTCGGCCACGTCCGCGGCGGTGACGGTCGCGCCCGCGCCGATCAGCAACGTGACGCGCGTGTCGATCTCCGGCACGGTCGGCTACGGCAAGACGGTCTGGGCGAACCGCGGCACGTGGTCGCAGACGCCGACGTCCACGAGCGTGCAGTGGCTGCGTGACGGTGTCGCGATCAGCGGTGCGACCGGCTCGTCGTACAAGGTCACGAAGTCCGACGTGGGCACGCAGCTGTCGGTGCGCGTGACGGCGAAGGCCGCGGACGGGTCGACCGCGCGCTCGACGTCGGTGCAGACGAAGGTGCCGAAGGTGACGCCGACGGTGAAGGTGTCGGTGCCGTCGGTGAAGGCCGGCACGAAGCTGAAGGCCACCGTGACAGTGGACTCCGGTGGTCTGGTGACCAAGCCGCTCGGCACGGTCGCGGTGACCATCGGCTCCAAGACGATCAAGGTCACGCTGACGGCCACTCACGCCGGGAAGGTCACCGTCACCCTGCCCGCGCAGGCCAAGGGCTCCCACAAGGTCACGGCGACGTACTCGCCGACCTCCACGTCCACGACCTACCTGACCGGCGCGACCTCGTCGGCCGTCACGGTCAAGGTCACCTGACGCCGGAGGGCCGCCGGTACCCGCCGGCGGCCCTCCGCACGCACGCCGCCCACCGAAGCGCTCGACCTCGACGAGAGGCACCCATGACCACCGCCCTGACCCCGCCGCGCGCGCGGACCCCGCTCCTCGCCCTCGCGTGCGCGCTCCTGATGGTCCTCACCGCGCTCGCGGTGCCGGCCCGCGCCGCCGACCCCGCGCCCATCTCGGGACGCGTCGTGTTCCCCGCGGGGTACACGTACTCCGAGGCCACGCCGCCCCGCATCGAGCTGCGCGTGCTCACGGGCGTCGGCACCGGGACGCAGACCCCGACCCTCCCGGCCACGTTCGTGCCGGTCGCGGCGGACGGCACGTTCACGGTCGCGCGCGACCTGCGCGAGGGCCGCAGCCACCTGCTGCTCCTGCACGACGGGCAGCACCGCCTGCTCAGCGGGTACGTCACCGCAACGGGGACGACCGCGCTGTTCCACACCGACGCCGCGGTCATCGAGCCGGGCACCACCGGGCTCGTCGTCAACGCGTCCCTCGCGGCGCAGGTCAGCGGACGGCTCCAGCTCCCCGCGTCGTACACGAACCCGTCGCGGCTCACGATCGAGGGGGTCGTCGGGACCACCCCGACCCGGCGCGTGAGCGGCACGGTGCACGCCGACGGCACGTTCGTCGTGGGCGGCGTGCCCGCGGGCACGGCCGTCCACCTGACCCTCGCGGACAACACGCGCGCGCTGCACACCGGCACGTGGAACGCCGCCGACGGGTTCTTCGTCCCCTCGCGCGCCGACGCGACGCCCGTCACCGCCCCCGCGAGCGGCCTGACCGTGCCGGTCAACCCGAACGGCAGCATCTCCGGGCGCATCGAGGCGCCCGACTACAGCCCGTACGAGGCGCCGCTCGTCCTCATGGCGGTGACCGGCACGGCCGGCACGATCGAAGGGACCCGCCTGTGGTCCCACGACGACGGCACGTTCACGCTGGACGGCCTCGACACCGGACGGTCCTACGCGCTGGTCGTCGCGAGCGGGTTGGGGCTGGTCGACACCGGGGTGATGGCGGCCGACGGCTCGGTCCTGCCCGCGGGTGACGACCTGTCGGCCGTCTGGTCGCGGGCGCGGCTGATGCGACCGGGCACCACGGGCGTCGTCCTGCGGCCCACGCTGCTCTCCGGGATCCGCGGGCGGGTCGTCGTGCCCGAGGGCTTCGCGATCGACCCGGACGAGAACGGCGCGCTCGTCGTGCACCTGTACCAGCGGGACGGCAGCACGGGGCAGTGGGCCAAGAAGTCCTCCGAGCCGGTGCGCGAGGACGGGACGTTCGCGTTCGCGGCGCTCTGGCTGGAGCCGAAGGCCGACCACGCGCTCTGGCTCGAGCCGAACCACGCCACGAACCCGCGCAACGCGCCGTTCGCCGCCGGGTTCTGGACGGGGAGCACGACACCGCTGTCGACGGACGTCGCGGACGCGAAGCTCGCCGCGTTCTCCACGACGCGGGACGTGCTGATCCCGCTCGCGGTGCAGAACGTCACGCGGCCCGCGATCACGGGCACCGCGCGGACCGGTGCCACGCTGCAGGCGAGCACCGGGACGTGGAACCCGTCGTCGGCGACGACGAGCGTGCAGTGGCTGCGCGACGGCGCGGCGATCTCCGGCGCGACCTCGTCGTCGTACACCGTGACCGCGGCCGACAGCGGGAAGAAGCTGTCGGTGCGCGTGACCGCGAAGGGCGGCACGGGCTGGCTGCCGACCACCGTGACCTCGGCGCCCGTCACGGTCACCTCGCCGATCGTGAACGTCACGCGGGTGTCGATCTCCGGGACCGTCGGCTATGGGAAGACGGTATGGGTCAAGCGCGGTGAGTGGTCGCCGGACCCGGTGTCGACGAGCGTGCAGTGGCTGCGTGACGGTGTCGCGATCAGCGGGGCGACGGGCTCGTCGTACAAGGTCGGCAAGTCCGACGTGGGCACGAAGCTCTCGGTGCGGGTGACCGCGAAGGGCGCGGACGGCTCGACCGCGCGGTCCACGTCGGTGCAGACGAAGGTGCCGAAGGTGACGCCGACCGTGAAGGTGTCGGTCCCGTCGGTGAAGGCCGGGACCGCGCTGAAGGCGACGGTGACGGTGGACTCGGCCGGTCTGGTGACCAAGCCGCTCGGCACGGTCGCGGTGACGGTCGGGTCGAAGACCGTGAAGGTCACGTTGACCGCGTCGCACGCGGGGAAGGTGACCGTCACGCTGCCCGCGCAGGCCAAGGGTTCCCACAAGGTCACCGCGAAGTACTCGCCCACCTCGACGTCGACGACCTACCTCAACGGCGCGACGTCGTCCGCGGTGACGGTCAAGGTCACCTGACGCACCCCACCCCGGGGCGGTGCCCACCCGCCCCGGGGTGCTCGTCAGGCGGGGGCGTGCGCGTCGAGGAACTCCACGACGGTGCGCAGGTACTCCTCGCGCGCGGGCGCGGGGGACAGCGCCAGGTCGTGCGCGCCGCCCGGGACCGTGACGAGCGTGACGTCCGTGCCGAGCCGCGAGGCGCGGGCCGCGATCTGCGCCACGTCCAGCACCGAGTCCGTGGTGAGCAGGCCGTCGTGGACGCGGTCGTCGGGACCCGTCGCGTCGGACGTCACGACGAGCACGGGCTCGCGGATGTCGAGGCCCCGGGCCACGCGCGCGTGGCCGGCGCGGATGGTGCGGATGAACGACGCGCGCACCGGGAACCCCTCGTGCGGCTTCCACGCCAGGTCGTACGTCCACTCGCCGCCCGAGCCGGAGTGCAGCGCACGCCCGTAGTGCGGCTGGATGTGGCCGACGACGAGGTCGGGCGCGATCCGGCCGAGCACACGCAGGATGCGCGTGGTCACCACCCGGTCGAACCACGGCTTGCGCAGGTCGAGCCACGGCGAGTTGAGAACCACGGCGTCGACCCGGCCGGGCCGCGCGTGCGCCCACAGCGCCGCGACGAGCCCGCCCGTGGAGTGGCCGAGCAGCGCGACGCGGTCGTGGTCGGCGCGCAGGCGTGCGACCGCCGCGTCGATCTCGGGCGCGTAGCCCGCGAGCTCGCGGATGTGGTTGGCGTGCCGGCCCTCGCGGATCGACCGCCCGTAGTCGCGCAGGTCGAGTCCGTACAGGTCCCAGCCCGCGGCGTCGAGCGCGTCCGCGACGTGCGGGTGGAAGAAGTAGTCGACGAACCCGTGCAGGTACAGCACCGCGCGCCGGTGCCGCGGCGGCCGGTGCACGAGGGTCGCCACGGGGTCCACGCCCGCACGCCCGGACTCGGCGTCCGGCGGCAGCGTGAGCGTCCGCGCGACCCACGGCTCACCCAGCACGTCCGGCTGCTCGTCACCCCACGCGGCCCCGTCGCTCATCTGCGCATCGTGCCCCACGCGCCGCACCCGCCGCGACGCGCTGACGGGTGGACTTGCGCTCACCAGGCGAGCGGAAGTCCACCCGGTACCGGTCAGGCGACCGGCGCGAGGGCGGGGCGGGCGGCGAGGGTGCCCTGGGCGGCGACGTCCTCGGCCAGGCTCGCGATGCGGGGTGTGCCGGCCGCGTCGACCTCGACCGTGGTCACCGAGGCGTTCGGCAGTGCGACCAGGCCGACGGGCGCGAGCGTCGCGAGCCACGCGCCCAGCGCGAGGCCGTGCCCGACGACGAGCACGTGCGCGTCGGACCCGAGGTGCTGCTCGACGAGGTGCGCGAACACGCTCGTCGTACGCCGCATGAAGTCCGCGGCGTGCTCCCCGCCCGGCAGGCCGGGGTGGGTCCCGGCGAGCACCTGCTCGACGAGCGCGGCCCACGGGAGCACGGCGTCGAGCTCGTGCTCGGGCCGCCGCTCGTAGGCGCCGAAGTGGTACTCGCGCAGGTCCGGGTGCGTGCGCAGCCGCACGCCCTCGTGGTGCCGCAGCAGCTCGACCGCGGTCGACACCGCCCGCCCGGACGGTGAGGACCAGGCCGCGGTGAACGGGGTGCCGGCCAGGTGCCGCGCGGTCACCCGCACGCCGGCGCGTCCCTCGCGGGTGAGCGGGGAGTCGCAGCGTCCCTGCAGGACGCGGCGGGCGTTGAAGTGGGTGCGCCCGTGCCGTACGAGCGTCAGCGTGAGGGTCATCGTCGCCCTTTCGTCGTCGTCGCGACCGACGCTAGGCAGGAGCGGTGTCGCGACGACGACGCCGGGGTGTCCCAGCGGTGACGGGCGGACGGCCGGTGCGGGTCGGGGTCAGCGCCCGGCGCCACGCGTGCGGGCGAGGGCGGCGTCGACGAGGACCTCGGCAGCCTGGCGGGCCTGCGCGGCGGGATCCGAGGTGCCCGAGATCGCGGCGGTGGTCTGCGCGCCCTCGGCGAGCAGCGCGAGCTGCGCCCCGAGCGTCTCGTCGCCGCCCGCCTCGACCGCGAGCCGGGCGACGAAGTCCTGGAACGAGCGCTTGTGCTCGCGGACGGCCTCGGCGACCGCGGGGGAGCCGGCCCCGAGCTCGCCGAACGTGTTGATGAACCCGCACCCGCGGAACCCGTCGTCGCAGAACCACGCGCCGAGGTGGTCGAACATCGCGAGCAGCCGCTCGCGGGGCGTGCCGGCACCGGCGACCGCGCGGGTCAGGCCGTCCTCCCAGCGGTGGTGCCGGGCGTCGAGCACCGCGAGCACGAGCTGCTCCTTGCCGGGGAACTCGGAGTAGAGGCGCTTGAGCGAGACGCCGGACGCCGTGCGGACCTCGTCCATGCCGACGGCCTGGACCCCGCTCGCGTAGAAGAGCTCGTCGGCGGCGGCGACCACGCGCGCGCGTGCCTCCTCGGGGGTCGTCCGGGGCGCCCGGGCGGGGGTCGCCCGGCTCGTCGTACCGGCCATCGTCGGCCTCTCTTCCGTCCGCGTGGTGACCGGTTCGTCCGGACCACTTGCAATGAGAACGATCGTTCTCTATGTTAGCGGACATCAGGAGAGAACGACCGTTCTCGCCGCGACGTACGAGGGGCACCGCCATGGGACGCATCACGGTCGGCACGGAGAACTCGATCGACTTCCAGCTCCACTACGAGGACAAGGGCACCGGCCAGCCGGTCGTCCTCATCCACGGCTTCCCGCTGGACGGGAACTCCTGGGAGGCGCAGACCGCCGCCCTCCTCGACGCGGGCTACCGCGTCGTCACGTACGACCGCCGCGGCTTCGGTCGGTCCGACGAGCCGTCGGTCGGCTACGACTACGACACGTTCGCCGCGGACCTCAACACCGTGCTCGAGACCCTCGACCTGACGGACGCGGTCCTCGTCGGCTTCTCGATGGGCACCGGCGAGGTCGGCCGCTACCTCGGCACCTACGGCTCGGCGCGCGTCGCCAAGGCCGTGTTCATCGGCTCGCTCGAGCCGTACCTCACCAAGACCGACGACAACCCCGACGGCGCGCAGCCCGCGGAGTTCTTCGAGGAGGTCGCGGCCACCGTCCGCGTGGACCGCTACGCCTACTTCACCGCGTTCTACCAGGACTTCTTCAACCTCGACGAGTTCCTCGGCAGCCGCATCAGCGAGGAGCAGGTGCGCCGCGCGTGGGACGTCGCCGCGCAGTCCGGGCCCGTCGCGTCCGCGGCCGCCCCGCTCTCGTGGGGCGAGGACTTCCGCTCCGACATCCCGAAGATCGACGTGCCCGCGCTGATCATCCACGGCAGTGCCGACCGGATCCTGCCCGTCGAGGCCACCGGACGGCTGTTCGCCCAGGCGCTGCCGAGCGCGCAGTACGTCGAGATCGAGGGCGCCCCGCACGGCCTGCTCACCACGCACGCCGCCGAGGTCAACGCCGCCCTCCTGCCGTTCCTGGCGGGCTGACCCAGAGCGGAGCCCCTGACCCCCGCGGGCCGGGGGCTCCGCCATGCCCGCCCCCGGTGGGCCCTCCTGCTGCACCCGGGCGCCTTCGCGCCCCGCCCGGCCCTTCGATGCAGGGATGAGTGCAGCACCCGCCGGGGTCGGGCCGCGAGCTCTGCAGTCATCCCTGCAGTCATCCCTGCATCGACGGCGTGCGCGGTGTCCGGGTCGCCACACATGCCCGGTATCGTGCCCGGATGAGTCGCGCCGCACGCCGCCAGCCGTTCCGAGCCCCGCAGCAGGGGCTCAGCCTCGACCGGGCGGGGGTGGCGGCCGGCGCCGCCGCGGTCCTCGTCGTGCTGGGGCTCGCCGCGTGCGGGAGCTCCGGGGTCGGCGCGGACACCGAGGAACGGATGGCGTACGCGGGGATCGCGCGGGACCTGGTCTACGTGACCGACGTCGACGGGTTCGACGTCGCCGTGCAGTCCGCGGGCGTCTCCGGCGACGACGGCTTCGCGGCGGCGTACGTCGGCGAGGGCGGGACCCTCTGGGTGCGGACGTCGCGCCGGCCGGCGGGCCAGGTGGAGCCGTGCGCCGACCTGGACGCCTCTGCGGACGTGACGGCGTGCGAGGTGGTGCACGACGACGTGCACGTGCTGCTCGAGGGCGACGGCGTCGACGCCACGACGCTGCGCGAGGCCGGCGCCGCGGTCCGCCCGGCGCGCGACGGCGAGCTCGCCCAGCTCCTGGCCGAGCTCCCCGCACCGCCGGACGGCGAGCCGGTCGAGCGTGGCGACCTCCCCCCGGGCGACGGCGCCCCCGACAACTCCGGCGGCCAGGGCGGCTGACCCCCACCCGACCCCACCCCCAGCCACCACCCTCCTCCCCGCCGCGCACGGGACGCCCGCAGCACGATGCGAGGCCGGCTGCCCCTCATATCGACCCCGTCGATGCAGGGCTGGATGCAGGATCCGCCGCTGCCTGGCGGCCGGGGCTGCATCGATCCCTGCATCCAGGGGATGGGGGGGCGCCTGGGCGCCGCGGTGGGTCGGCGGGGGCTCGCGGGGGAGGTGCGGGGGAGGCGCGGCGGGCGGGTGGACCGCGGTAGGCGGGCGGAAGTTGAGTGGAATAGACTCAACTTTGTCGCGTTGGGATGTGCAGACACATCGACGACGCGCGAGACTCGCGCAGGGAGGTCACGTGGACGCCAAGCTCACGACCCGCTCGCAGGAGGCGCTCGGCAGCGCCATCCAGTCCGCGAGCGCCGCCGGCAACCCGCAGCTGGAGCCGGCGCACATCCTCGACGCGCTGCTCCAGCAGGAGGGCGGCGTCGCCAACGGGCTGCTCGACGCGGTCGGAGCCGACCGCGGGGCGCTCGGCCGCGCGGTGCGCGGCATCCTCGTCAACCTGCCGTCGTCGTCGGGCTCGACGGTCGCGCAGCCCAACGCGTCGCGCGCGACGTCCGCCGCGATCGAGGCGGCCAACGCGGAGGCCCGCACGCTCGGCGACGACTACGTCTCGACCGAGCACCTGCTCATCGGCCTGGCCGCGGGCCAGTCGGGCGTGGCCGACGCGCTGCGCGCGGCCGGGGCGTCGCGCGACGCGCTGCTCGCGGCGCTGCCCACGGTGCGCGGCAACGCGCGCGTCACCAGCCCGAACCCGGAGGGCACGTACAAGGCGCTCGAGAAGTACGGCGTGGACCTCACGCAGCGCGCCGCGGAGGGCAAGCTCGACCCGGTGATCGGCCGTGACTCGGAGATCCGCCGCGTCGTGCAGGTGCTCTCGCGCCGCACCAAGAACAACCCCGTGCTGATCGGTGAGCCGGGCGTCGGCAAGACCGCCGTGGTCGAGGGGCTCGCGCAGCGCATCGTCGAGGGCGACGTCCCGGAGTCGCTGCGCGGCAAGCGGCTCGTCTCGCTCGACCTCGCGTCGATGGTCGCGGGCGCGAAGTACCGCGGCGAGTTCGAGGAGCGCCTCAAGGCGGTGCTCGAGGAGATCAAGGGCTCCGACGGGCAGGTCGTCACGTTCATCGACGAGCTGCACACGGTCGTCGGCGCGGGTGCCGGCGGCGAGGGCGCGATGGACGCGGGCAACATGCTCAAGCCCATGCTCGCGCGCGGCGAGCTGCGGCTGGTCGGTGCGACGACGCTCGACGAGTACCGCGAGCACGTCGAGAAGGACCCGGCGCTCGAGCGGCGGTTCCAGCAGGTGTTCGTCGGCGAGCCGTCCGTGGAGGACACGGTCGCGATCCTGCGCGGGCTCAAGGAGCGGTACGAGGCGCACCACAAGGTGACCATCTCGGACGCCGCGCTCGTGGCCGCGGCGGCGCTGTCCGACCGGTACATCACCGGCCGCCAGCTCCCGGACAAGGCGATCGACCTGGTCGACGAGGCCGCCTCGCGGCTGCGCATGGAGCTCGACAGCTCGCCGATCGAGATCGACGAGCTGCAGCGTGCCGTGACGCGCCTGGAGATGGAGGAGGTCGTCCTGTCGGAGTCCGACGACCCCGCCTCGCTCGACCGGCTCGAGCGGCTGCGCAAGGACCTCGCGGACCGGCGCGAGGAGCTCGCGGCGCTGAACGCGCGCTGGGAGAAGGAGAAGGCGGGCCACAACCTCGTCGGCGACCTCAAGGCGCGCCTGGACGCGCTGCGCTCCGACGCGGAGCGCCTGCAGCGCGAGGGTGACCTGGAGAAGGCCGCGCGGCTGCTCTACGGCGAGATCCCCGCGGTCGAGCGGCAGATCGCGGACGCCGAGGCGTCCGAGGCCGCCGCGGACACCGTCGACGCGCCGCCGATGATCGCGGAGAAGGTGGGTCCCGACGAGATCGCCGAGGTCGTCTCGGCGTGGACGGGCATCCCCGCGGGCCGCATGCTCGAGGGCGAGACCGCCAAGCTGCTGCGCATGGAGGAGGTGCTCGGCGAGCGCCTCATCGGGCAGAAGAAGGCCGTCGCGACGGTCTCGGACGCGGTGCGCCGCGCCCGTGCAGGCATCAGCGACCCGGACCGTCCCACGGGCTCGTTCCTGTTCCTCGGCCCCACGGGCGTCGGGAAGACCGAGCTCGCGAAGGCGCTCGCGGACTTCCTGTTCGACGACGAGCGTGCGATGGTCCGCATCGACATGTCCGAGTACGGCGAGAAGCACTCCGTGGCGCGGCTCGTCGGCGCGCCGCCCGGGTACGTCGGCTACGAGGAGGGCGGCCAGGTCACCGAGGCCGTGCGCCGCCGCCCGTACTCGGTGGTGCTGCTCGACGAGGTCGAGAAGGCGCACCCCGAGGTGTTCGACGTGCTGCTGCAGGTGCTCGACGACGGCCGGCTGACCGACGGCCAGGGCCGCACGGTCGACTTCCGCAACGTCATCCTCATCCTCACCTCGAACCTGGGCTCGCAGTTCCTGGTCGACCCGCTGCTGTCGGAGACGGAGAAGCGGGACGCCGTGATGGGCGCGGTGCGTACCGCGTTCAAGCCGGAGTTCCTCAACCGGCTCGACGACGTGGTGCTGTTCGAGGCGCTGACGCTCGACGAGATCGGGCACATCGTCGACCTGCAGGTCGCCGCGCTCGCGCGTCGCCTCGCGGATCGTCGGCTCACGCTCGACGTCACGCCCGCGGCCCGCGACTGGCTCGCGATCGAGGGCTACGACCCGGCGTACGGTGCGCGCCCGCTGCGCCGCCTGGTGCAGCGCGAGATCGGCGACAACCTCGCCAAGGCGCTGCTGTCCGGCCAGATCCACGACGGCCAGACGGTCGTCGTCGACCGCAGCGACACGGGCCTGACGATCACGTCGGCCTGACTCGACCACCGCGCCGCGGCGCTGCAGGGAGGAAGGTGGCATGGCTGACGTCGCGGGACCCGCGCTGCGCGCGGCGGTGGACGAGCTCGCGCGTGAGCTCGAGGCGTACCTGTGCGCGGGTGCGGAGCGCGAGGCGGTCGTCTGGTCGCCGGACACCGAGATCACGGTGCGCCTGTCCGCCAGGGGCGACGACGAGATCTGGGTGACAGCGGGCTCAGGGCTGCTGATCCGGTTCGCCGCGGCGTCCGACGGGGACATGGGCGACGTCGCCGACGCGGTGCGGCGGATCGTCGCGGGGGAGGCCGTCGAGATGTTCGGCGAGCGTCGTCGCGCGGACGACGGGCCCGCGGCGGCGACGGGCTACACGCTGGGCGGCCCGGACCGCGTGTTCGCCGGTGGGCTCGACGCCGAGCAGGCGCGATGGACCGCGCGGATCGGCGGGCCGTTCGCAGCCCGGTGAGGTGTTCGACGTGCTGCCTGACGAGCACCCGTGCCGGGTGCTGGTGTCACACATGGCCGGGGAGGAGCTCGGAGGTGCCGGCGACGAGCGAGCCCGTCGTCGGAGCCGAGCGCGCCGCGTAGAAGCAGTAGGCGACGCGTCCGCCCTCGTCGTCCCACTGGCTGCTGTGGGGCCACGCGATGTAGTGGCGGTAGCTCTCCGGGCTCGTCGCCTGCTCGCCCGGCGCGGTGCCGAACGCGTGGTTCGCGTGCATGCACGCCGCCTCGATCTCGGCGAGCTCGGTCCAGTCGGACTCGTCGAACGGCTCGGTCAGGGCGACGGTGGCGCTCAGCTCCGTGAGGTGCGGCCGCTCGCAGTCGACCTCGTGCAGGTCGGACATGTCGTCGGCGCCAGGAACCTCCGTGTAGCACGTCCCGGGCGGCAACCCGAGAGGCAGCGTGAACTCCTCCTCGGCGGTGCCGGCCGTCGGCGAGGGCAGCACGGACAGCTGGCCGTCGATCTGCTCGAGCCTGTCCATCGTCGGGAGCAGGGCGAAGCCCACCATGACGGAACCGGCCACCGCGAGGACGGCGACGAGGATGAGCCGCGTGCGCACGCCGCGGAGACGCCGCCTCTGCGCATCGGTGAGGTTGTCGGTCAGGCCGTCGGGCCACGGGGTCCGGTCTGTGAGCATGACGCAGGACCGTAGCGACATGACGACCGGGTCGTCCCGAGTTCTCCACAGGGGGTGCCGCGCGGCACGCCGGTGGCGGCCGCACCGACCACGTCGTGAGCGTGCCAGAGTGTGCGCGTGACGCTGCTGCTGCCCGAGCCCCGGTTCCCCGACCCGTCCGACGCGCCGAGCCTGCGCTGGGGCGTGATCGCCCCGGGCTGGATCGCGGGGCACTTCGTCGGGTCGCTGCGCCGGAACACCGGGCAGCGCGTGGTGGCGGTCGCGAGCCGGGACCAGGCTCGCGCGCAGGCGTTCGCCGACGAGCACGGGGTCGAGCGAGCACTGTCGTCGTACGACGCGCTCGTCAACGATCCCGAGGTCGACGTCGTGTACGTCGCGAGCCCGCACAGCCACCACGTGGACCAGGCGCTCGCGGCGATCGCGGCGGGCAAGCACGTGCTCGTCGAGAAGCCCATGGCGCGCAACGCGGCCGAGGCGCGGCTCATCGTGGACGCCGCGCGCGCGGCGGGCGTGCTCGCGATGGAGGCGATGTGGACGCGGTACCTGCCGCACGTGGACGTGCTGCGTCAGGTCCTGGAGAGCGGGACGATCGGCCGGCCGCGCTGGGTGACGGGGTCGTTCGCGACGCGGACCGAGGTGCCGGACGACCACCGGCTGATGGACCCGGCGCTCGCGGGCGGCGTGCTGCTCGACATCGGCATCTACCCGCTGTCGTTCGCGTCGTTCGTCGCGACGACGGTGGGTCTGCCCGCGACGCCCACGGACCTGCAGGTCATGGGCTCGCTCGCGCGCACGGGCGTCGACGAGCAGGTCGCGCTGCAGGTCGCGTACCCGGGGCTGCAGGCGCAGCTGTTCACGTCGATGCTGACGCCTGCCGACGACGAGGCGCGCGTGCACGGCGAGGCGGGCTGGGTCACCACGGGTCCGCGGTTCCGCGGGCCGTCGAGCGTGACGCTGCACGTGGGCGACGAGGCCGCGACGTGGGACGACAACCGCGTCGAGGAGCTCGACGGCCTGTGCTTCCAGGCCGCGGCGCTCGCGCGCTACGTCGCGGAGGGGCGCACGGAGTCGCCGCTGCACCCGCTCGACGAGGTGCTCACGGTGCTGGAGACGGCCGACGAGGTGCGTCGCAGGCTCGGGGTCGTCTACCCCGGGGAGTGACGCGTCAGCGGGCTCGCTGCACGCACAGCCCGAGGCGGTCGCCGGCCTTCCAGCCGGCCTCGTCGGGCGCCCACACGACGTCGAGCGGCTCCCCCGTGCGCGCGTAGTGCTCGTCGTCGAGGCACGCGCGCTCGACGAGCTCGTCGACGACCTGCTGGCCGGGCCACGCGGAGCCGCCCTGCACGGTGACGCGCGCGCGGACCTCGGCCTCGTGCGGGTCGGAGCAGGGCACGACGACGACCTCGCTCACCGGCCCGTCGGCGGGCAGGTCGCGGATGCAGTGGCCGCCGCCGAGGCGGTCGACGGTCGTGGTGACGGGCTCGGTGACGTCCGTCGGGATCGTGCGGTCGCGCTCGAACGCCACGGCGATCCCCACGCCCAGGGCGAGCACGACGAGCGTGCCGACGGCACCCACTGCGATGCCGGCGACCGCGAGACCACGCCCGCGCGTGCCGTTCGCCCGCACGGCCCGGAGCGCGGTGATGCCGAACGCCACGGCGAGCAGGCCGAACGTCGGCCACAGCCAGAACAGCAGGGACACGACGAGCGCGGCGACGGCGAACTTCTCGACCGGGCGCTGGGTGGCCGCCCACGTCGGGGCGTAGTGCTCGGGCGGGAACGGGTCCGGGGTCTGGCTCATGCGTCCTCCGCGAGGTCCAGGACCACGGGCACGTGGTCGGAGGCGCCCTTGCCCTTGCGCTCGTCGCGGACGATCGTCACGCCCGTGACCCGCGCCGCGAGGGCCGGGGAGGCGTAGGTGAGGTCGATGCGCATGCCCTTGTTCTTCGGGAAGCGCAGCTGCTGGTAGTCCCAGTACGTGTAGGTGTGCTCGGCCGGCAGGTGCTCGCGCGACACCTCGGTGTACCCGGCGTGGCCGATCGCGGCGAACGCGTCGCGCTCGGCGGGGGTGACGTGGGTGCGGCCCGCGAACCACGCGGGGTCCCACACGTCGGTGTCGAGCGGCGCGATGTTCCAGTCGCCGACGAGCGCGACCTGCGCGTCGGGGTCGGCGGCGAGCCAGCCGGCAGCGGCGTCGCGCAGCCGCGCGAGCCAGTCGAGCTTGTACGCGTAGTGCGGGTCGTCGATCGCGCGGCCGTTGGGCACGTACAGGCTCCACACGCGCACGCCGCCGGCGGTCACGCCGATCGCGCGTGCCTCGGCCGCGGCGGGGTCACCCCAGGTCGGCATGCCGGGGAAGCCGATCTCGACGTCCTCGATGCCGACGCGCGAGACGACGGCGACGCCGTTCCACTGGCTGTACCCGACGTGCGCGACCTCGTACCCGAGCGCCTCGAACGCCTCGTGCGGGAACTGCTCGTCCTTGCACTTGGTCTCCTGCAGCGCGAGCACGTCGATGCCGGACCGCTCGAGGAACGCCACCGCCCGGTCGGTGCGGGCACGGATCGAGTTGATGTTCCAGGTGGCGACGCGCATGCCGCGCAGGCTACCGGGCGCGCGTCCGGTCCGGTCCGGAGGACCCAAGGCCTGGCGTCCGACCGATAGTCCACCTGTAGAGTTTCGGCAGCATCCCCGAAAGGACTGGTCCACATGCACGTTCGAGCAGCCGACACCGTCGCGGACCCCGCGGCAGGAGCCTTCGCGCAGGTGCTGCCCGACGCGCCCCCGGGACCCCTCATCGACAGCATCTGGACCGCCGACCCCTCGGGTCACGTGTGGGACGGCACGCTGTGGATCTACCCCTCGCACGACGAGGACACGGGCGCGGCCGCGGACAACGACGGCAGCCACTACGACATGCGCGACTACCACGTGCTGTCGCTCGACTCGATCGACGGCGAGGTCGTCGACCACGGCGTCGCGCTCACGCTCGACCAGGTCCCGTGGGCGGCCCGCCAGCTCTGGGCGCCCGACGCGGCGCGCCGCGGCGACACGTACTACCTGTACTTCCCGGCCAAGGACCGCGAGGGCGTGTTCCGGATCGGCGTCGCCACGGCCGACCACCCCGCGGGCCCGTTCACCGCGCAGCCCGAGCCGATCCCCGGCGCCTACAGCATCGACCCCGCCGTGTTCACCGACGACGACGGCTCGTCGTACCTGGTCACGGGCGGCATCCTGGGCGGTCAGCTGCAACGCTGGCGCGACGACGTCTACACGGGCGTCGACGCGTACCCGGGTCTCGACGAGCCCGCGCTCGCGCCCCGCGTCGCGCGCCTGTCCGACGACCTGCTCTCGCTCGCCGAGCCCACGCGTCCGCTCGTGCTCGTCGACGACGAGGGCCGACCGCTCCTGGCCCGCGACCCGAACCGGTTCTTCGAGGGTGCGTGGCTGACGAAGGTCGGCGACACGTACGTGTTCATGTACTCGAACGGCGACTCGCACCAGCTGGTGCACGCCACGGGTGACTCGCCGTACGGGCCGTTCACGTACCGCGGTGTGCTGCTCGAGCCGGTGATCGGCTGGACGACGCACGGCTCGATCGTCGAGTGGAACGGCGCGTGGTACCTGCTGTACCACGACGCCGAGCGCTCGGGTCGTGACCACCTGCGCACGGTCCGCATGGCCCGCCTGGACCTGCGCCCCGACGGCACCTTCGCGACGGTCCGCCGCTAGACCTCGGCGTCGGCCGGCTGCTCGTCCGTCGCGTCGGCGCTGCTGTCGGCGTCGGCGGGCGTCTCGGCGGGCGTCTCGGCGGACGCGGCCTCGGCCGCCTTATCGGCCTGCTCCTGGTCGAAGAGCACGCGCGCGGCCATCATGCTCGCGAGGTCGATGTTCGTCACGGCCTGCCACACGCCGATGAGCAGCGTGACGAGGCCGATGAGCCCGATGATCGCACCGAGCACCATCGTCGGCACCCCCGCGCTGGTGTCGTAGCCGTCGAGCACGATCGACCGCAGGTTCTGCTGCTGGCCGGCCAGGTAGATGACGACCCCGAAGATCAGGATGACGACGCCCCACAGGACGGTCCCCGCGGACGGCTTCCACTGGCTCGACCTCATCATGACCTCCGTGACCCCCGGCGGCCCGTCCGCCTGCGCCGACCGTAGTGCGCGGCGGGACCTCGTGGGCCCGGAACCCGGGCTCGACCGGGTGAGATGACGAAGGCCGCCCCGGGGAGGAACCGGGGCGGCCTCGTCCGCGTCGTCAGACCCGCCGACGCCGCGAGGTGAGCGCCACGACGAGACCGCCCACCAGGAGCAGGCCCACGCCGAGCGTCAGGACCCGTCCGGCCGAGGTGCCCGTGACGGCGAGCGCCGGGGTCGGGGTGGTGGTCGGGACCGGCGAGGGGGCGGCGGCTGCGTCCTCGAGCGCCACGAGCACGCCCGCCGCGACGCTCACGAGCGCGCCGTTCGCGGCCGTCCCGTTGACCTGGAGCGTGTGCTCGCCGAGCGGGACGTCGTCGCCGATCACCAGCGCCGTGGTGAACGTGCCGTCCGCCTCGACCGTCGTCGTGCCCAGGGACGTGGGCGTCGAGAACAGCCACGAGTCGACGCTCTCGCCGGCCCGGAAGTCGGCGCCGGTGACGAGCAGCGAGCCGCCGGGGCGCAGGACGAGCCGCCCGGCGGGGTCGAGCGGCTGACGGTGGCCGTCGGCGTCGCGCGCGACCAGCCGGAGCGTCACGCCGCCGACCGTGACGGTGCGCACGCCCTCGTCGTCGCCCACCGCGGGCTCGGTCCGTTCGCCGTCGACCCACCCGGCCGTCTCGCCGGGCGACAGGTGCGGCAGGCCGACCGTGCCGTCCTCGTCGGGCAGCTCGAGCGGCGCGGCGGTCGGCGTGACGGTCTGCGTGGGGCTCGCGGCGCCCGCTCCGAGCGCGTTGCGTGCGCGCACGCTCACGTCGTACGCGGTGCCGTTGACCAGCCCGGTCACGACGAGCGGCGACGTGTCTGCCACGGTCCACGTGGTGCCGCCGTCGAGGGAGTAGTCGTACCCGGTGACGGGCAGGCCCCCGGTGACCGCGGGCTCGTCGTACGTGACGGTGACGCTGCGGCTGCCGGCGGTGGCCGTGACCGCCGGGGCGCCGGGGACGTCCTGGCCGGACAGGTGCAGCGTGAACGTCGTCTGCCCGACGAGCACGTAGCGGTCCTGCGCGGGCCGCGCGACGACCGTGACGTCGCCCGTGAGCGCGTGGTCGCCCGGCGCGAGCGGCGTGCGCCCGTGCACGTAGGCCACGCCGTCGACGGCCGGGATCGTCACGACGTCGTCCGCCGTGCCCGGCAGGTCGGTCGCGGTGGGCGCGAGCGGCGTCACGTGGACCAGGTCGGTGAACGTGAACGTGTGCTCGAGCGTGCCGGTGAGCTCGTGCTGCGGGGCGGCGGTCGCGACGAGCGTGACCGTGCCCGTCCCGGGGTACGTGCCGGGCGCCAGGACGTCGCCGCCCCGCGTCCACACGACGCCCGGGACGTCGGGCAGCGTGAACGTGTCGTCGGCGGTGCCGTCGACGTCGTGCCACGTGGGCGCGACGACCGTGACGAGCGTGATGTCCGTGAACACGAGCGTGAACTGCGTCGCGCCGGACAGTGCGTAACCGGCCGTGGCGGTCGCGGTCACGACGACCGTGCCCGCACCCGGGTAGGTCCCGGCGGGCAGCACGTCGCCGTCGACCGAGTACTCGACGCCCGTGGCCGACGGGATGGTGAACGTGTCGTCGGCCGTGCCGTAGTCGTCGACCGACGTGGGCACGGCCGGCGTCACCAGGCGGATGTCGGTGAACGTGAACGTCCACTGCGACGCGCCCGTGAGCACGTAGCCGGCGGCGGCGGTCGCGGTCACGGTGACCGTGCCGCTGCCCGGGTAGGTCCCGGCGCCGACCGGCGCTCCGTCGATCGCGTACTGCACGCCGGTGACCTGGGGGATCGTCACGGTGTCGTCGGCGGTCTCCCACGGGTCGGCGAACGTCGGCGCGGTCGCGGTGGCCGGGCGGACGTCGGTGAACGTGTGCGTCCACGACGACGCCCCGGACAGCTCGTACCCGGCGGTGGCGGTCGCGGTCACGACGACCGTGCCCGTCGCGGGGTGGGTGCCCGGCGCGACGGGCGAGCCGTCGACGGCGTACTGCACGCCGGTGACCGCGGGGATGGTGAACGTGTCGTCGTCGGTGCCGTGCTCGTCGTCCCAGGTCGGCTCGTCGGCGGTGACCAGGCGGATGTCGGTGAACGTGTGCGACCACGACGCGGCGCCGGTCAGCTCGTGGCCCGCGGTGGCGGTCGCGGTGACCGTGACCGAGCCCGCTGCGGGGTACGTGCCGGGCGCCACGGGCTCGTCGTCGACCGCGTACTGCACGCCGGTCACCGACGGGATCGTGTAGGTGTCGTCGTCCGTGCCGTAGGCGTCGTGCCAGGTCGGCGCGTCCGCGGTGACCAGCCGGACGTCGGTCAGGGTGAACGTCCACGACGACGTGCCGGTGAGCTCGTGGCCCGCGGTCGCCTCGGCGGTCACGACGACCGTCCCGGTCACCGGGTAGGTGCCCGCGGCGCGCTCGTCGTCGTCCACGAGGTACCGCACGCCCGTGACGGACGGGATGGTGAGGGTGTCGTCGGCGGTGCCGTACGTGTCGTGGACCGACGGCGCGGTCGCGCTGACCCGCGTGATGTCGGTGAACGTGTGCGTGAACCGGTCGGGCCCGACCAGGACGTAGCCCGCGGTCGCGGCCACGTCGACCGTGACCGTGCCGGCGGCGGCGTACGTGCCGGGCGCGAGGGGCGCACCGTCCAGGGAGTACTGGACGCCGGTGACGGACGGGATCGTGTAGGTGTCGTCGTCCGTGCCGTACGAGTCGTACCAGGTCGGTTCGACCGCGGTCGCCTGGCGGACGTCCGTGAACGTGTAGGTCCAGGACGCCGGGCCGGTCAGCACGTAGCCCGCGGTCGCGGCCGCGGTGATCGTGGTCGTCCCGGCCGTGCCGTACGTGACGCCCGGGGTGAGGACCGTCTCGCCGAACAGGTACTGCACGCCGGTGACCGACGGGACGGTGACCGTGTCCTCGGCCGTGCCCCACGTGTCGTGCCAGGTCGGCTCGGGCGCGGTCACCTGGCGGACGTCGGTGAACGTGTGCGTGAACTGCGACGCGCCGGTGAGCTCGTACGCCGACGACGACGCGGCGGCCGTCACGACGACCGTGCCCGACGCGGGGTGGGTGCCCGCCGCGACGGGCGACCCGTCGACGGAGTACTGCACCCCGGTGGTCGTCGGGATCGTGAAGGTGTCGTCCGCGGTGCCCCACGTGTCCGTCCACGTCGGCTCGGTGGCGGTGACGTGGACGGCGGAGGAGAACACCAGCGTGAACTGCGACGCTCCGGCGAGCGCGTAGCCGGGCGCGGCGGCCGCGGTCACGACGACGGTGCCGGTGCCGGCGTAGGTCCCGGCGGGCGTGACGGCGCCGCCGACCGAGTACACGACGCCCTCGGTCGACGGGATCGTGTACGTGTCGTCCGCGGTGCCGGACAGGTCGACCGTCGTCGGCGCGACCGCCGACACGAGGTCCTCCGCGGGTCGGGTCGTGGCGCCGCGCACGCAGTCGGTGGCGGGGTCGGCGACGGTCCCGATGCGCAGGTTGTCGATCATCACGGCCGAGTCGACCGAGTCGTCGCCGTGGTCGAAGACGCTGAAGAACAGCGACTGCTGCGTCCCCGGGGTCAGCGGCACCTGGGCGGTGAGCCGGGGGCTCGCGAAGGCGTAGGCCGTGCCCGAGGCCTCTGCGGTAGCGGCGTTCGGGTCGGAGAACAGCCCCGAGTTGACGGAGATGACCTTGCCCGTCGCGTCGAACGCGAAGTTGCCCGGTGCGTTGATGGTGGAGCCGGAGACCTGCCACGTGCTCTCGCCGACCTCGGCGATGAACCCGTCGTTGTAGTAGTCCCCGGGGTACTCGTCGGTCAGGAAGCGGAAGGTCACGCCGAGCAGGCAGTTGGCGGTCGCGGGGACGTCGAGCCGCACCTCGAGCGTCGTCACGTCGTAGGTCGCGGCGCCCCGCGTGCCCGCCGCCGACGACCCGAACGTGCCGTCGGTGAGGTAGTTCTCCGGGTCGCCGAGGTGGCTCGCCGCGCCGGTGGCCAGCACCGCGTACGAGCCGCCCTCGCGGCTCGGGAAGCCCGCGATCGTGTCCGTGCGCACGGCCGTGGCGCTCGCGTGCGGCGAGGTGAGGGTCGAGCTCGTCACGAGTGCCTGCGTCGCGGGCGAGAGCACCGCCGCGGTCAGCTCGGACGGGGTCGCCGCGGCGGCGGGTGCCGCGGTCCAGGCCGTGGCTGCGGTCAGTGCCATCGCGGTGGTGGCTGCGATCCTGCGCGCGCGCATGGGCGCACTCCTGTTCGTCGACGTCGACGCCCGAGCAGTGGCGTCATCGACAGATCGGCGCCCTGACCTGCGCCTTGAGGGTTCGGGACGGACGAAGGTCCCAGGTGCCCGGGTTACGGTGATACGTGGCTGTCTCGTTTCGAGGAGTGGACGCGCGGGACATGACGGAGGGCCGGGACGACGCCCGTCCCGGCCCTCCTGCCTGCCCCTCGAGCGGGACTACCGCACGTCGTCGTCGACCCAGTCGAACGTCTTCGTGACGGCCTTCTTCCACAGCCGGTACTGCCGGTCGCGCTCGTCGGTGTCCATCTGCGGGGTCCAGCGCTTGTCCTCGGCCCAGTTGTCGATGACGTCCTGCTCGCCCGACCAGTAGCCCACCGCGATGCCCGCCGCGTACGCGGCACCCAGCGCCGTGGTCTCCGCGATCTTCGGGCGCACCACGTCCACGCCGAGGATGTCGGCCTGGAACTGCATGAGCGCCTCGTTGGCGATCATGCCGCCGTCGACCTTGAGCTCGGTGAGGTCCACGCCCGAGTCCGCGTTCATGGCGTCGAGCACCTCGCGCGTCTGGAACGCCGTGGCCTCGAGCGCCGCGCGCGCGATGTGGCCCTTGTTGACGAACCGCGTGAGCCCGACGAGCGCACCGCGCGCGTCGGAACGCCAGTACGGCGCAAACAGCCCCGAGAACGCCGGCACGAAGTACGCGCCGCCGTTGTCCTCGACGCTCGCCGCGAGCTGCTCGATCTCCGGCGCCGACGAGATGATCCCGAGGTTGTCGCGCAGCCACTGGACCAGCGAGCCCGTGACCGCGATCGACCCCTCGAGCGCGTACACCGCGTCCGCGTCGCCGATCTTGTAGCAGACCGTGGTGAGCAGGCCGTTCTTGCTCGGGACGATCTCCGTGCCCGTGTTGATGAGCATGAAGTTGCCCGTGCCGTACGTGTTCTTCGCGTGACCCACCTCGAAGCACGCCTGCCCGAACGTCGCGGCCTGCTGGTCGCCGAGGATGCCCGCGATCGGCACACCCGCGAGCAGGCCCTTCTCGCGGCCCTGCCCGTAGACCTCCGACGACGAGCGGATCTCCGGCAGCATCGAGACCGGGATGCCCATCTCGGCGGCGATCTCCTCGTTCCAGGAGAGCGTGTCGAGGTTCATGAGCATGGTGCGCGACGCGTTCGTCACGTCCGTGACGTGCACGCCGCCCTCCGGCCCGCCGGTCATGTTCCACAGGACCCACGAGTCGGTGTTCCCGAACGCCAGGTGACCCGCCTCGGCCTTCTCCCGCGCACCCTCGACGTTGTCGAGGATCCAGCGGATCTTCGGGCCCGAGAAGTAGGTCGCCAGCGGCAGCCCCACGCGGTCCTTGTACCGCTCCGCGCCGCCCCCCAGAGCGCCGAGCTCGTCGCAGATCTTCTGCGTGCGGGTGTCCTGCCAGACGATCGCGTTGTACACCGGCTCGCCGGTGCGCCGGTCCCAGACCACCGCGGTCTCACGCTGGTTGGTGATGCCGACGGCCTCGATGTCGGAGTTCTGGAGGCTCGCCCGTCCGAGCGCCTGCCCGACGACCTCGCGGGTGTTGACCCAGATCTCCGTCGCGTCGTGCTCGACCCAGCCCGCCTTCGGGAAGATCTGCTCGTGCTCCTTCTGCCCGGTCGCGATGATGTTCGCCCTGTGGTCGAAGATGATCGCGCGCGTGCTCGTCGTGCCCTGGTCGATCGCCATGACGTACTTCGTGTCAGACATCTGCTTCCTTCACCTCGTCGTGAAATGGGGAGGGGTGACGCGCGCGGTCAGCCCAGGTAGTCGAGCGTCCACTGCGCGAGCAGGCCGGCGAGCGCGCCGCCGACGATCGGGCCGAGGACCGGCACCCACGCGTAGCCCCAGTCGCTCGAGCCCTTGCCCTTGATCGGCAGCAGGGCGTGCGCGATGCGGGGGCCGAGGTCACGGTTCGGGTTGATCGCGTAGCCCGTGGGACCACCGAGGCTCGCACCGATGCCGACGACGAGCAGGGCGACCGCGAGCGGCCCGAGCTCGGCCGGCGTCTTGCCGAACATCAGGATCACGTACACCAGCACGAACGTCGCGATCACCTCGGTCACGAAGTTCCAGCCGTAGCTGCGCACCTCGGGGCCGGTCGAGAACACCGCGAGCTTCGTGCCTGGGTCCGCCTCCTGGTCGAAGTGCTTCTTGTACGCGAGGAACGCGACCACCGCACCGAGGAACGCGCCGAGCATCTCCCCGGCCAGGTACACCATCGTCGAGGCGAACGTGATCGCCACCCCGGGGGCGTACTCGCCCGCGTCGTTCGCCAGCAGGCCGATCGTCACGGCGAAGTTGAGGTGGGCGCCGGACTTGTACGCGCCGTACACACCGGCGAAGACGGCGAGGCCCCACCCGAAGTTGATGAGGAGCCAGCCGCCCCCGAAGCCCTTGGTCCTCGGCAGGATGACGTTGGCCACGACACCGGCGCCGAGCAGGATCAGCAGGGCCGTGCCGACGACCTCGGAGACGAACACTTGCATGAGCGAGACGTCCATGGGTCCTCACTTCTGGAGACGGGACTTCGTTGTCACGTGCTCCCGCGCAGGGGGCGCGGGCGTCTGAGGTGGAGGCGCTCAGGCCTCCAGCGGCTTCATCGGGGCCAGGTCGAGCGCGCGCAGGCGGACCTTCTCGGCCGACGCGTCGTCGGTCTCCAGCGCGGCGGCCTCCTCGGCCTCGGCGCGCGCGCGGTACGCCTCGATCTCGTGGCGCGTCGTCGCGTCGTCCCAGCCGAGGACGGGCGCGACGAGCGCGGCGATCTCCTCGAGCGCGCCCACGCCTTTGTCCGCCTGCTCGTAGTTGAGCCGCGTGCGGTGCATGAGCACGTCGTCGAGGTGCAGCGCACCCTCGTGGCTCGCGGCGTAGACGATCTCCGCGCCGATGTACGCCGGGGCGTGGGCGAGCGGCTTCGCGAGCTCGGGGCGCTCGTCGCACAGGTCGGTCAGCTCGTTCAGCAGCGAGCCGTACCGGTGCAGCAGGTGGTCCATCCGCGGCCGGTCCCACCCGTAGCGCTTCGCGATCGCGCGCGACTGGCGCTGGATCACGGGCAGACCCTCGGCGCCGACGAGCGGCAGGTCGTGCGTGAGCGACGGCAACGTGGTCGCGCGCGAGCCGATCGCGAAGTCCACCGCGTCCTTCGCCATGACCCGGTACGTCGTGAGCTTGCCGCCCGCGATCACCGTCAGGCCCGGGGTGGGGGACGCGACGGTGTGCTCGCGCGACACCTTCGCCGACGACGTGCCCTCCTTGGTGCCAGGCTGCAGCAGCGGCCGCAGGCCCGCCCACGTGCCGATCACGTCGTCGCGCGTCAGCGGCCGCGCGAGCACGGCGTTCGCGTGGTCGATCACGTAGTCGATGTCCGCGCTCGTCGCGACGGGGTGCGTGAGGTCCTGCTCCCACGGGGTGTCGGTCGTGCCGATCACCCAGTACCGCGACCACGGGATGATGAACAGCACCGACTTCTCGGTCTGCAGGATCAGGCCCGTGTCGCCCGCGATGCGCGAGCGCGGCACGACGATGTGGATGCCCTTCGACGCGAGCACGCGCAGCCCGCCCTCGGAGCCGGCGAGCGACTCGGTCTGCTCGGTCCACACGCCCGTCGCGTTGATGACGTGCCGGGCGCGCACGTCGATGCGCTCACCGGTCTCCAGGTCCTCGACGACCGCGCCGGTGACCGCGCCGCCCGTCGTCGTCTGCAGGTCGAGGATCTGCGTGCGGCTCGCGGCGTGCGCGCCGTAGCTCACGGCCGTCCGGACGAGCGTGGAGACCAGGCGCGCGTCGTCGACGCTCGCGTCCCAGTACCGGACCGCGCCGATCGCCGCGTCGTGCCGCAGGTCGGGGAACAGGCGCTCCATGCCCTTGCGCGTCAGGTGCCGGTGGATCGGCATGGCGCGCCGCGTGCCGGAGACGGTCGCGAGCGTGTCGTACAGCGCGACGCCGGCGCCGACGTACGCGCGCTCCCAGACCCGGTTCTCCAGCGGGTACAGGAACGAGACGGGCTTGACCAGGTGCGGCGCGATCCGCTGGATGAGCAGGTCGCGCTCGGTGAGAGCCTCGCGCACCAGGTGGAAGTCGAGCATCTGCAGGTAGCGCAGCCCGCCGTGCACCAGCTTGCTCGAGCGGCTCGAGGTGCCGCTCGCCCAGTCCTGCGCCTCGACGATCGCGGTCGACAGGCCGCGCGTCACGGCGTCGAGCGCGATGCCGGCCCCCGTGACGCCGCCGCCGACGACGAGGACGTCGAGCTCGTCGCCCTGCTGCGCCGACTCCCGCAGCCTCGTCAGGGCGTCCTGTCGTGCCTGGGCCGTCAGCGGAGCGGTCCTCATCGCACGTCCTCCCGGTGGTGCTCGTCGTCGTCCTACCCGTGCCCGGCCGCCCGACCTGCGGTGCCGGACCGTCCGCGCGAACCTGGTGCGCGGGGTCGGTGCACCTCCGGCCGGGACACGTGCATCCCTGTCGCCCGAACCGGCGGCGCTCGCTATGGTCATCACGAGAGGAACGGATGCGCAACCGGAGTGCACAAACGTGCAACGACGGGTCGCCCGACCGTCGTAGGGGGAAGCGATGGAGCTGGACCGCGAGCAGGACGTGCTACGCGCGGCGTCGATGTACTACCTCCAGGACCTCAAGATGGAGGTCATCGCGCGGCACCTCGGCACGTCCCGGTCCACGGTGTCCCGGCTCATCAAGCGCGCGCGGCAGACCGGACTCGTCGAGATCACGCTGCGCCCCGCGAGCACGCGCGCGCCCGGGCTCGGGCGGTCGCTCGCCGCCGCGTTCGGCATCGACGCGTACGTGGTCCCCGTGCCCGACTCGTCGTCCCACATCGAGCGTCTCGACCAGGTCTCCATGACCGCCGCCAAGCTCCTGACCTCGTGGTTCGACTCCGACATGGTGCTCGGCGTCGCGTGGGGCACCACGCTCGCGTCGGTGTCCCGCTACCTCGTCCCCAAGCCCACGCGCGGGTCCGCCGTCGTGCAGCTCAACGGCGCCGCGAACATGCGCACGTCGGGCGTCGACTACGCGAGCGACCTCATCTCGTCGTTCGGCACCGCGTTCGGGGCCGCCGTGCACCATTTCTCGGTCCCCGCGTTCTTCGACTTCTCCGACACCAAGGCCGCCATGTGGCGCGAACGCTCGGTGCGGCGCGTGCTCGACATGCAACGACGTGCGGACATCGCCGTGTTCTCGGTGGGGGCCGTCGCGGGTGCGGTGCCGTCGCACGTGTACTCCGCGGGGTACCTCGACGACGCCGACGTGCGCGTCCTGCACGACGAGGGCGTGGTCGGGGACGTGTGCACCGTCTTCCTGCGCGCCGACGGGTCCTGGGAGGACGTGCCGCTCAACGCGCGCGCGACCGGCCCCACGCCCACCGAGCTGCAGCGCCTGCCGCGGCGCGTGTGCGTCGTGGCCGGGGACAACAAGGTCGCGCCGCTGCTCGCGGCGCTGCGCGCGGGCGTCGTCACCGACCTCGTCGTCGACGAGATGACCGCGGGCGGCCTGCTCGACGCCGCCGAGCCGGCGCCGGTGCGCCGTACCCGGACGCGGGGGTAGGCGATCGCGGCCGCCTGGTCAGGGCGTCAGGTGCAGGGGAGCGCCGACGAGCGCGGCGAGACGCGCGACCTCGTCGGCCAGGGCCGGACGTGACGGGGCCGCGACGTCGTCGAGCAGGGTGACCGACACCTCGTCGCGCGAGCGACGCCACGTCCCGACGAGCGCGCCGCCCGCGACCACGAGGTCCGCGCCCCTGCTGACCGCGCCGCGCAGCGCGGGCGGCACCACGTGCGGGTCGGCCGTGCCCGGGCCCATGACCCACTGGTCGTAGCGCGGCAGCAGCCGCACGGCGTCCGTCGGCTCGGCCTCCCGAAGGTCGTCGACGTCCTCGCGCAGCGCCATGCGCCGCTCGCCCTCGACCGTCACGTGCGCGACCCGGTCGCCCAGCGCGTCGAGCCACGCGCCCACCCACGTCCGCCGCGCACCGAGGCCCTCGCCCAGCCAGTACGCGAGGTTCGCCTCCGACGCGGGTGCGTACGCGCGCAGGTACACCTCGACCGCCGCCGGACCCGCCTCGTCGAGGTCCGGCAGGCCGGGCCACAGCGGGTTCGTCGCGAGCGAGCGCAGCGTCGGCTGCCCGTCGCGCGGCTGCCCCAGGCACACGTCGCCGAGCCACGACAGCGGCTTGAGCAGCATCGACGCGGGGTCGGCGAGAGTCTCCGCGAGGTGCGCGAAGCGGGGGTCGGCCGCGACCGCCGTCGCGAGCTCGCGCTGCGTCACCGGGCCGTCGGCGGCCGCGGCCCGGACCGCCTCGCGCAGCGCCGGCCAGTCCTGCGGCGACAGGCCGTAGGTCGTCCGCCAGCCCGGACGCTCCCACATGCGGGACGCCGCCCGGATCGTCAGGTGCGCGGCCGCGGAGCCCGGCGTCATGAGGTGCACGGCACCGCGGAACGCGAACGCCGCGACGACCGTGCCCGCCTCGAGCGCCCGCGCCACGTCGCCCTCGTCGGACACGACGCACCGCGTCCGCACGCCCAGCTCCGCCGAGCGCGCGTCGAGCTGCGCCGCGACCGCCCCCAGCGCGGCGACCACCGCGGGCACCGACGCGCCGGCCACCGGGTCCAGCAGGTGCCGGCGCAGCCGCCAGGCCCGCACGCTCGCCCACGACAGGCCGTCCACGCGCCGAGGCTACGGCGGACCGTGCCGCCACGGCACCCGGAGCACGCCCTAGGTTGGACCCGTGAGCGCCGCACCCGTGCACGTCCGTCCAGCCCTGCCCGCCGACGTGCGTGCCATCCGCGAGCTCGTCCAGCCCTACGCCGACGAGCGGATCCTGCTCGCCAAGGAGTGGGTCGGCTACTACGAGGCCGTGCAGGAGTTCCTCGTCGCCGAGTCCGACGAGGAGGCGACCGCCGGGCAGGTCGTCGGGTGCGGTGCGCTGCACGTCATGTGGGAGCACCTCGCCGAGGTCCGCACGCTCGCCGTGGACCACTCCTTCCGCGGCCGGCGCGTGGGGCACACGCTGCTCACCGCGCTCATGGAGCGGGCGCGCGCGCTCGGGCTGCGGCACCTGTTCTGCCTCACGTTCGAGGTCGAGTTCTTCACGCAGCACGGGTTCCACGCGATCGAGGGGCAGGCCGTCGACGCCGAGGTCTACGCCGAGCTGCTGCGCTCGCACGACGACGGCGTCGCCGAGTTCCTCGACCTCGCGCGGGTCAAGCCCAACACGCTCGGCAACACGCGCATGCTCGTCGAGCTCTGAGGCCCCGAGCGCGCGGCCCCGACCGTCAGGCGGGCAGCGCGTAGGCCGGCGGCGCGTCGTCGCCCGCCGCGACCTCGACGACGAGCCCGTCCGCGAGCAGACCCGCGAGCGCCCGCGCGCGCTGCGGCGTCGCCGGCCACGCCTCGTCGAGCACCGGCTCCGGCACCGGGACGGGCGACTCGCGCAGCAGCGCCATGACCCGCCCGCGCACCTGCCGGTCCGTGCCGTGCCATGCCTGCGTGCGGCGCCGGTGCGCGTGCACGTCGCCCGGTCGTCCCGCGGCCACCCACGCGCACGACGAGACCAGCGGGCACGTCTCGCAGCGCGGCGAGCGCGCCGTGCACACCAGCGCCCCGAGCTCCATGCTGGCCGCCGCCCACCGCGCCGCGGTCGCGTCGTCGGCCGGGACCAGCGCGCGGGCGCGCTCGACCTCCGCGCGCGTCTGCGTCGGCGCGGGCAGCGCCTCGCCGTCCACCGCGCGCGCCAGCACCCGACGCACGTTCGTGTCGAGCACCACGGCCCGCCGCCCGAACGCGAACGCGCGCACCGCCGCCGCCGTGTACGCCCCGATGCCCGGCAGCGCGAGCAGCGCCTCCTCGTCGTCCGGCACCCGGCTGCCGTGCCGCTCGACGAGCACGCGCGCGCACTCCTGCAGCCGCAGCGCACGGCGCGGGTAGCCGAGCCGGTCCCACGCGCGCAGCACGTCCGCCGTCGGCGCGGCCGCCAGGTCCGCGGGCGTCGGCCACCGCGCCAGCCACGCCCGCCACGCCGGCTCCACCCGCACCACGGGCGTCTGCTGCAGCATCACCTCGCTCACCAGCACGCCCCACGGCGTGCGGTCCGGCGCGCGCCACGGCAGGTCCCGCGCGTGCTCGTCGAACCACGCGACGACGGTCCCGACGAGCGCTCGCGGTGCGGCGTCGACCGCCACCTGGGCGGGCGGGGGAGCAGGCGTCACGCGAGTCACCCCCGCATCCTGCCAAGTCCGATCGGCGGCACGCCGGACCGCGCGGTGCGCGCACCGGGGTGCGGCTCGTACCGTGGGCGCCGACGTCGTCGGGGCACCCGCGGCGCGCAGGGGACGACGAGGAGGCGGCACGTGGCAGAGCCGAGAGCGGGGCGGCCGCGCGCCACCGGCCCCCGGCCCGTGCTGCCGCGGCGCGTGTACGTCGTGCGACGGCTCGTCGCGCTCGCGGTCGTCGTCGCGCTCGTCGTCGTCGCCGTGCTCGTCGTGCGGCGGCTGACCGGGTCCGACGACGCGGCGCCCGCCACGCCCACCGCGACCGCGCACACCCCGAAGACCCCCGCGAGCACCGCCGCCGACGAGCCCACGCTGTCCGCCGTCGAGGAGGCCGCGCTCGCCGCCGGGGTCCCGGTGTGCACCGCCGACCACCTCGACGTCGAGTTCGACGCGACCAAGGACGCGTACGCGGGGACCGAGAAGCCCGCGTTCCGCATCACGTACACCAACACGGGCGACGAGCCGTGCCTCGCCGACGCGGGCGACGCGATGCGCCGGGTCACGGTGGTGTCCGGCGACGACACCGTGTGGGCGTCCTGGCACTGCCGGCGCGAGCCCGAGAGCCGCCCGCTCCTGCTCGGGCCCGACGAGCCCAGCGAGGAGACCTACCGGTGGCCGCGCGTGCGGTCGGACAAGGCCTGCAGCGCGGGCCAGCCCGCCCCGCGCGCCGGGACGTACACGGCGCGCCTGCTGATCGGCGAGGACGTCGCCGCCAAGGCGGTCTTCGAGCTGCGCTGACGTCCGGTACGGTTCGGTTCGCCCGGATCGCCCGGGCCGCACCACCCGAGCCGGACCGTCGCAGGGAGCACGCATGACGTGGCGTCAGTGGAGGTGGACCCTCCTGGTCCTCGTCGCGCTCGGGCTCCTGCTGCTCACGCCGCCGGGGTTCCGCACGGGCGACGGCGAGCGCGTCACGTGCCGGTCGCTCGGCTTCGAGCTGCTCGAGACGGTGCACGTCGACGGCAGCCCGGTCACCGACCGGGACGCCGCGTGCCAGGACGCCCGCCAGGACCGGCAGACGCTCGTCGTGGTCGTCCTCGCCGTGGTCCTCGGCGTGCTGGTCGTCCGGCGCGGCCGGCTCGGGTACGACGACCCGCCGGCGCCCGCCGGAACGCGCCGCGACGACGACGAGGTGCGCGCCGAGGCCCCTCCCGCGCCGTAGCCGCGGCATCCCGCGACCGGGCGACACCGCACCCGAGCCGCCCGGTATCCGACCGCGTGACGCACGGCCGCCGTGCCGTGCGTCAGACGTAGCGCTCGAGGATGCTCGACTCGGCGAGGCGCGACAGGCCTTCGCGCACCGCGCGGGCGCGCTGCTCGCCGACGCCGTCGACGGCCATGAGGTCGTCGATGCCCGCCGCGAGGAGCTTCTGCAGCCCGCCGAAGTGCGCGACGAGCCGGTCGACGATCGTGTTCGGCAGGCGCGGCACGCGCGACAGCAGCCGGTAGCCGCGTGGGCCGACCGCCGCGTCGAGCGCGTCGCCGCCGCCCGGCAGGCCCAGGACGCGCGCGATCCGCGCGATGTCGAGCAGCTCGGTCGAGTCGAGCACCGCGAGCGACTGCAGCACGGTGTCCAGGTCGTTGCGCGACGCGTCGAGGTAGTCGCGGATCACGAGCTCGCGGTCCGAGCCGATGGTCCCGACGAGCTCGTCGTGCTGCAGCGCGAGCAGGCGGCCGTCGGTGCCGAGCTCGACGACGTAGGACTCGATCTCGTCGGAGATGCGGCGCACCATCTCCAGGCGCTGCACGACCGCCGACACGTCCCGGACCGTCACCAGGTCCTCGATCTCGAGGGCCGACAGCGTGCCCGACACCTCGTCGAGGCGCGTCTTGTAGCGCTCGAGGGTGGCGAGCGCCTGGTTCGCGCGGGAGAGGATCGTGGTGGAGTCCTCGAGCACGTAGCGCTGGTTGCCGACGTACAGGGCGATGATCCGCATGGACGCGGACACCGAGATCACGGGCAGGCCGGTCTGCTTGGCGACGCGCTCCGCGGTGCGGTGCCGCGTGCCCGACTCGGACGTCTCGATCGTCACGTCCGGCAGCAGCTGCACCGCCGCGCGCAGGATCTTCGAGATGTCCCGGTCGACGACGACCGCGCCGTCCATCTTGCACAGCTCGCGCAGGCGCGTGGCCGAGAACTCGACGTCGAGGACGAACCCGCCCGAGCAGATGCTCTCGACCGTCTTGTCGAACCCGCAGACGATCAGTGCGCCCGTACGACCGCGCAGGATCCGCTCGAGACCGTCGCGCAGGGCGCTGCCGGGCGCGACCGCTGCGAGGGTCGAGCGCAGCAGGTCGTCGGGGGAGTGCGTGGCAGCCACGCGACTGATGGTAACGATGCCGCCCGGCACGCTCAGACAGCCCGGGCGGGCTCGGCGGGTGAAGCGGCCGTCATGACGAGCTGCACGGCGTGCGCCAGGTCGGTCGCGCCGAGCACGTGCACGCCCTCCGGCGGCACGAGGTCGTCCACCGACGAGGCAGGCACGAGCGCGCGTCGGAAGCCCAGGCGGGCGGCCTCCGCGAGGCGCCGACCGATGCCCGGGACCGCCCGGATCTCGCCCGCGAGCCCGACCTCGCCGAGCGCGACGAGCCCGCGCGGCAGCGCGACGTCCTCGCGCGAGCCGATCGCGGCGAGCGCGAGCGCGAGGTCCCCCGCGGGCTCGACGACGCGCGCGCCGCCGACCGTCGAGACGTACACGTCCTGGTCCGCGAGCCGCGCCCCGAGCCGCCGCTGCAGGACAGCGAGGACCATCGCGAGCCGCGCCGAGTCGATGCCGCTCGTGGTGCGCCGCGGGTTCGGTGCCGCCGACGGCGCGACGAGCGCCTGCACCTCGACCGCGAGCGGGCGGCGGCCCTCCAGCGTCACCGTCAGGCACGTGCCCGGCACCGCGTGCAGCGCCTGCGACACGAACAGCCCCGACGGGTCCGGCAGCCCGACGATCCCCGACTCCGACAGGTCGAAGCAGCCCACCTCGTCCGTGGGCCCGTACCGGTTCTTCGTCGCGCGCAGCAGCCGCAGCCGCGAGTGCCGGTCGCCCTCGAACTGGCACACCACGTCCACCAGGTGCTCGAGCGTGCGCGGGCCGGCCACCGACCCGTCCTTCGTCACGTGCCCGACGAGCACCACGGGCATGTCCCGCGACTTCGCGGCCTGGATGAGCGCCGAGCTGACCTCACGCACCTGCGCGACGCCGCCCGCCGAGCCCTCGACCTGAGCGGAGGCGATGGTCTGCACCGAGTCCAGCACGAGCAGGTCCGGGTCGGACTGCTCGACGTGGCCGAGCACGCTCGCGAGGTCCGTCTCGTCGGCCAGCAGCAGGTTCGGGTCGAGCGCCCGGATGCGGCCCGCGCGCAGCCGCACCTGCGCGGTCGACTCCTCGCCCGTCACGTACAGCACGCGGCGCCCGCCGCGCGCGGCCCGCGCCGCGACGTCCAGCAGCAGCGTCGACTTGCCCACGCCCGGCTCGCCCGCGAGCAGCACCACCGCACCGGGCACCAGGCCGCCGCCGAGCACGCGGTCCAGCTCGTCGACGCCCGTGGGGCGCGCCTGCGCGGTCTCGACCGGGATCTCGTCGATCGGCTTGGCCGGTCCGCGTGACGGGGGAGCGGCCGCCGTGCGCGGTGCGCCGCCGCCCGGGCCGGACTCCTCGACCACCGAGCCCCACGACTGGCACTCGCCGCACCGGCCGACCCACTTCGTCGTCGTCCACCCGCACTCGGTGCACCGGAACCCGGGGGACCGGGAAGCCGAGGACCGTCCGCTCTTCGTCGCCACGGCGCGCACGCTATCCGCCGCGTCCGACAACGGCGGCGACGGCGGCACCCGACGACACGGCCGCGTCCGCCCGGTGGGGGCGCGCGGTCCCTCGCCCGGGGCGCTGGGTAGGCTGCGCACGACCGTACGGAGCCGACGAGGGGGACCCATGAGCGACAGCGGTGCACCGCAGGACCCGACGCAGCCTGCGCCGGACCGGCGGCCCGCCCCGGGTGCCGACGCGCCGTACCAGCCGCGGGTCATGCCCGGCGGCGGCACCACGCCCCCGCCCGCGCAGCCCACGGTGACCCCGCGTGTGGGGGGCGGCGCGCACGCCGCGGCCGCCGGCCAGGGCTTCCCCGCGACGACCCCCGCCGAGCCGCACGCGCACCACGCCCCGGCGCACGCCGCGCCCGTCGGTGCCGGGGGTGGGCCGGTCGGCCCGCAGACGGCCGCGTCCGCCCCTGCGGGTGAGCCGCCCGCGGGCGACGACGCCGAGGGCAGCCGTCGCCCGAGGTGGCTGCTGCCCGTCGCGATCGGCGCGGGCGTGCTCGTCGTCGGTGGTGTGGTCACGGGCATCGTGCTCGCGGGCCGCGGCGACGACTCCGCGACCCCCGTCGAGGCGACGACGATCCGCCTGCCCTCCCCGACGCCCTCGGTCGAGCCCGTCGCGCGCGAGGCGGACACGCCGTTCGCCCAGGTGCTGCCCGCGTCGGTGCTGCAGTACGCGCTCGCGTCGTCGGGCGCCGACGACACGTGGACCGGCGCCGGCGCGCTCGAGGCGTACTCGGAGGAGTTCTCCGACGGCGGGACCGGCACGTTCACCGTGCAGTCCGGCCAGTGGGCGAGCAACGCCGAGGCCAAGGCGTTCGCCGAGACGCTCGCCGCCGAGCTGCCCACCGACACCGCGCAGGGCGCCGGCACCGAGGACCGGGTGGACGCACAGGCGGAGGCGACCGACGGTGCGTCGCTGCCCGGCAAGTCCGCTCCCGCGAAGCCGTCCGACGACGCGCTGCCGCAGTCGGGCACGGTCCGCGTGGGCGACGACGCGATCGTCGGCACGTTCACCGCGGCCGACCTCGGCGACGGCACGGGTGTGGTGGTCTGGTACAACCGCACGGCCGTGTTCCGCGCGGAGGGTCCCGTCGCCGACGTCCTGGACTTCTACCGGGCCTTCCCGGTCTGACGCGTCCGGCCCGCGGCTGCGGTCACGGCGCCGGGGACGTGCCGGTCAGAGGGCCGGGCGCAGCACGTAGCCGATGCCGCGCTGCGTGTGCAGCATCGGCTCGCGCCCGCGGTCGATCTTGCGCCGCAGGTAGCTGACGTACAGCTCGACGACCCCGTCGGCACCGCCGCGGTCGTCGCGCCACACGCGGTCCAGGATCATCCGCTTGGACAGCACGCGGCGCGGGTTGCGCATGAAGTAGGTGAGCAGGGCGCGCTCGGTGGGCGTGAGGTGGATGGGCTCGCCGGCGCGCGTGACCTCACCGCTGAGCTCGTCGAGCTCGAGGTCGCCGACGACGAGCGTGCGCTGGTCCGTCGTGGTCGCTGTCATGGGTCCACCGTGACGAGACCCCCTGGACCCCGCCTGGACCCATCCTGTGAGATCCCTGAGAATGGACAACCCACCCGATCCGCGCGGGACGGTCCCCAGCCCGGACGCTCCCCGCCCCGGAGCTCACCCCCCGCCGACCCCGCGGTCGCTCCGGCTCCGACCGGGCTTACCCGGAGCGATGGCGGGGTCGCGCCCAGCTCGTCCGCCGATCCCGTGGTCGCTCCGGCTCCGGGGGGCGAGAGCCGGAGCGGTGGCGGGGTCGTGGGGAGGGGGCTCGTCGGGGGTCAGGCGAGGTGGGGGATGGTCGCCGACGGGCACGTGGAGCGGAGGACGGCCTCGATGCCGACGCGCGTGGCCTCCGCCAGGTCGACCGCGTCGGCGTCCAGGAGCCACTGGACCTGCAACCCGTCCATCAGCGCGATGACCGCGCTCGCGGCGCGCAGCGCGTCCTCGTCGGACACGTCCGGCCCGCCGACCTCGCGCACGGCCGCCGCGACGTCGGCGCGCAGCGACGTGAACCGCTCCGTGACCCAGCCGCGCGCCGGGTGGTCCTCGGTCACGGACTCGCCGACCAGCACGGTGTAGCCCTGCACGATGCCGCGGCGCTCGGCGTTCGCGCGCGCGGTGCGCACCAGGTGGTGGAACAGCTCGATCCCACCGGGGATGTGCTGCCCCTCGAGGTCGGCGACGCCCTGCTCGTCGCGCAGCTGCAGCACCTCGACGAGCAGCTGCTCCTTGGTGCCGAAGTGGTGCAGCACGCCGGCGTGCGTGATGCCGACCTGCTCGGCGACGTCCGCGAGCGACCCGGTCCGGTACCCCTTGGTGCCGAACGTCCGGGCCGCCGCGCGCACGATCTGCGCGCGCCGCGCCTCGGTCGCCTCGCGCCGCGAACGCCGTACCTGCGGCGCGGGGGCCGCCGCCTCGTCGTCCATGTCCGCCACCCTAGGCGGTCGCGTGCGCGGTCCGTGCGCGCGCCGTGGCCAGGTGGTGGAGGGCTCGTCGCCTCGTGCGCGCCGTGGCCTAGCGTGGACGGCGTGACGACCACGACGACCCCGACGACCCCCGTGCGCACGCGGCGCGCGGTGGTCGTCTCGGCGTGCCTGGCGGTCACGGTCGCGAGCCTCGCGGGCGTGCTCGGGCTGTGGGCGGTGTTCGTCGCGACGCGACGGGGCCAGCTCGTCGACGCCGCGGCCGTCGAGGGTGCCGTGTACGGGCAGACCGAGCTGTGGCGGATGGCCGAGCGCGTGCTCGACGTCGTCTCGGTCTCGGCGATCGCGGTCGTGCTGGTCGTCGCGATGGGCATCGCGGTGGTGCGCCGGCGGTGGGAGCTCGCGGTGCAGGTCGCGGTGGTCATGGTCGGCGCGAACCTCACGACGCAGGTGCTGAAGTACCTGGTGCTGCCGCGCCCGGACCACGGCGTGGCCGTGGGCAACCACGAGAACACGCTGCCCAGCGGCCACACGACGGCGGCCACGAGCATCGCGGTCGTGCTGCTGCTCGTCGTGCCCGCGCGGATGCGCCCGCTGGTCGCGGTGGTCGGCGCGGCGTACGCGGCGGCGACGGGGGTGTCCACGCTCGTCGGGCAGTGGCACCGGCCCTCGGACGTGCTGGCGGCCGTGCTCGTCGTGCTCGCGTGGACGGCGGCGACGTGCGCGCTGACGGCGCTGTGGCCCGCGCGGCTCGCGGAGGACGCCGCGGAGGGCCCGCCGCCCTCACGGCGGCTGCAGCGCGGCATGCTGGTCGTGCTGTGGACGCTCGCCGTGCTGGCGGGCGCCGCGGCCGTCGGCGCGCTGTCGCGGACGTGGCAGGCGGTCCCCGTGGACGCCCGCACGGACCTGCTGTGGGCGTACGGCGGGGGCGTCCTCGGCACCGTCGCGGCCTGCGCCGCGGCGTTCGCGACGGCGCTCGCGCTGCGGGACGCGGCGGGCCGCCGGTTGCGAAGCGCTTGACGGGTCGTCGTAGAGTCCCCAGACGAACGGGCCACGCGAGGCACTCAGCCCCACGGGCCGCATGACAGGAAGAGGCACGCATGTCGGCAGGGCGCAAGCTCGTCATCGTCGAGTCGCCCGCCAAGGCCCGCACCATCGCGGGGTACCTGGGCGACGACTTCGACGTCGAGGCGAGCGTCGGGCACATCCGTGACCTGCCGCAGCCGTCGGAGCTGCCGGCCGAGATGAAGAAGGGCCCGTTCGGCAAGTTCGCGGTCGACGTCGACAACGGCTTCCAGCCGTACTACGTGGTCGACTCCGACAAGAAGAAGAAGGTCGCGGAGCTGAAGAAGCTCCTCAAGGCGTCCGACGAGCTCTACCTCGCCACCGATGAGGACCGCGAGGGCGAGGCGATCGCGTGGCACCTGCTGGCCGAGCTCAAGCCCAAGGTGCCGGTCAAGCGCATGGTGTTCCACGAGATCACGCGCGAGGCGATCACCCGGGCCCTGGAGAACACGCGCGAGCTCGACGACCGCCTGGTCGACGCGCAGGAGACCCGCCGCATCCTGGACCGCCTGTACGGCTACGAGGTGTCCCCGGTGCTGTGGCGCAAGGTCCGCCAGGGCCTGTCCGCGGGCCGCGTGCAGTCGGTCGCGACGCGCCTCGTCGTCGAGCGTGAGCGCGAGCGCATGGCGTTCGTGCCGGCGGACTACTGGGACCTCACGGGCACGTTCACGGTGGCCGACGACGACGAGCCCGCGTTCTCCGCGCGGCTGACGGCGCTGGACGGTGCGCGCGTCGCGTCGGGCCGTGACTTCACGGACCGCGGCGTGCTGAAGACCGACGCGGTGCAGCTCGACGAGGCCGCGGCCACGTCGCTCGTGACCGCGCTCGACGGCGCGGCGTTCGAGGTCCGCAGCCTCGAGACGAAGCCGTACACGCGCCGCCCGGCCGCGCCGTTCACCACGTCCACGCTGCAGCAGGAGGCGTCGCGCAAGCTGCGCATGTCCTCGCGGCAGACCATGCGCACCGCGCAGACGCTGTACGAGAACGGCTACATCACGTACATGCGTACCGACTCGCCGGTCCTGTCGACGCAGGCGATCGACGCCGCGCGCCGCCAGGCCGCCGAGCTGTACGGCGCCGAGTACGTGCCGGACGCCCCGCGCGTCTACACGTCCAAGTCGAAGGGCGCGCAGGAGGCGCACGAGGCGATCCGCCCCGCGGGCGACCACTTCCGCACGCCGGCGCAGGTCGCGCGCGAGCTGTCGGGCGACCAGTTCAAGCTGTACGAGCTGATCTGGAAGCGCACGGTCGCCTCGCAGATGGCCGACGCGCGCGGCCAGACCGCGTCCGTGAAGCTCGGCGCGGTCGCGTCCGACGGCCGGGACGCGGTGTTCTCCGCGTCCGGCACGGTCATCACGTTCCGCGGGTTCCTCGCGGCGTACGAGGAGGGCCGCGACGTCTCGCGGTACGACGACGACGCCGCGCCGGCCGACGAGAAGGACGCGCGCCTGCCGAAGATGGCCGAGGGCGACCCGCTCACGGGCCGCGACCTCACCGCCGACGGGCACCGCACGTCCCCGCCGCCGCGCTACACCGAGGCGTCGCTCGTCAAGGCGCTCGAGGAGCGCGGCATCGGCCGCCCGTCGACGTACGCCGCGACGATCTCGACGATCCTCGACCGCGGGTACGTCACGAGCCGCGGGCAGGCGCTCGTGCCGTCGTGGCTCGCGTTCGCGGTGACGCGCCTGCTCGAGGAGAACTTCGACCGGCTCGTCGACTACGACTTCACCGCCTCGATGGAGGAGGACCTCGACGCGATCGCGTCCGGCGAGAAGGACCGCGTCGCGTGGCTGACGCACTTCTACTTCGGCGACGACGCGCACGAGGGCGACGGCCTGCGCGGGCTCGTGGCGAACCTCGGCGACATCGACGCGCGCGAGGTGAACTCGATCGAGATCGGCGAGGGCATCACGCTTCGCGTGGGGCGCTACGGGCCGTACCTCGAGGACCCGTCCGTGCTCGGCGAGGACGGCAACCCGCGCCGCGCGTCGGTGCCTGAGGACCTCGCGCCCGACGAGCTGACCGTCGAGCGGGCGCGCGAGCTCCTGGAGAGCGAGCCCGAGGGCGACAAGGTGCTCGGCACCGACCCCACCACGGGCACGACGATCGTCGCGAAGAACGGCCGCTACGGCCCGTACGTCACCGAGGTGCTGCCCGAGCCCGAGCTCGACCCGGGCCTGTCCGCAGCGGCCCGCAAGAGGGCCCTGGCCGCCGCGCCGAAGCCGCGCACCGCGTCGCTGTTCAAGTCGATGTCGCTCGACACCGTGACGATCGACGACGCGCTCAAGCTGCTGTCGCTGCCGCGCGTCGTGGGTGTCGACCCCGAGTCGGGCGCCGAGATCACCGCGCAGAACGGCCGCTACGGCCCGTACCTGAAGAAGGGCACGGACTCGCGCACGCTGGCGTCGGAGGACGCGCTGTTCACGACGACGCTCGAGGAGGCGCTCGCGATCTACGCGCAGCCCAAGCGCGGCCGCGGCGCGACCGCGACCCCGCCGCTGCGCGAGCTCGGCGACGACCCGACCTCGGGCAAGCCGATCGTCGTGAAGGACGGCCGGTTCGGGCTGTACGTGACAGACGGCGTGACCAACCGGACGCTGCCGAAGGACGTGACCGCGGAGTCGATCACGCCCGAGCAGGCGATCCAGCTGCTCGCCGACAAGCGCGCCTCGGCACCCGCGAAGAAGAAGGCCCCGGCGCGTCGCACGACGACGACGCGCAAGAAGGCCCCGTCGAAGTCCTGACCCGACCCGTGACGCGCAGCGCGCCGCCCGCCCCGGACCAGGCCCGGCTCGCGCGTGCCCGCAGGTTCGCGATGGTCGTGCTCGCGGTCGTCGCGGCGTGGGCCGCGTGGTTCGCGGGGAGCACGGCGGACGGCAGCGACGCGCTGCGTGCCGTGGCGCTCGCGGCGGGCGTGCTGCTGGTCGTGGCGCTCGTCGTCGTGCTGCTCGACGTGCGGCGGCTCCCGGAGCGGGGGCAGGGCGGGGCGGCGGCGCTCGTCGCCTCGGGCGTCGCGGCGGCCGCGACCGTGGGTGCTGTCGTGGTCGCGACGACCTCCGCCACGTCCGCGCGCCTGGGGGCCGAGGTCGGCGCGGCGGTCGTGCTGGCCGCACTGGGGTCGGTGGTCGTTCTCCTCGGCGTCTCGGCCTGGTACTCGGCCCGGACGGTGCGCCGCGCCCGGCGGCTGACGCACGCGTCGACAGCATGACGACGCCCCGCCGGCAGCCCATCCGGCGGGGCGTCGTCGTCCGTGGGGGTCCGGTCAGCGGACCCGCAGCGTGGCGACCGCGGAGGTCACCGAGCCCTTCGCGTTGCTCACCGTGACCCGGTAGCGCGTCCCGGACTCCTTGACCGACCGCGGCTTCACCGTGAGGCTCGCCGAGGTCGCGCCGGTGACCTTGACCCACCGCGAGCTGCCGGGCGCCTTGCGGTACCACTGGTACGTCGGCGCGGGGTACGCGGTCGCGGTGACGCGGAACGTCGCGGCGCGGTAGCGGGCCACGGTGAGCGACCTCGGCTGCTCCGTGATGCGCGGCTTCGTCTTCGTGACCGTGATCGCGGCGCCGGCCGAGGTGGCCGTACCGACGGCGTTGGTGAACACCGCGCGCACCTGGCCGCCGTCGTGCGCCTTGGCGAGCCGCAGCGTGAGGGTCGTCGACGTGGCGCCGCTGATCGGGCGCCACGATCGCGCGCCCTTGCTGCGGAACTGCCACTGCACCGTGGGTGCCGGCAGGCCGGAGGCCTCGGCCGTGACCGTCACGGTCGTGCCGATCGTGCCCGTGACGGCCTTGGGCTGGGTCGTCACCGCGGGCGCGACCTCGGTGGGCTCCTGCGGGAAGTCGCCGACCTCGAGGTCGTCGAGGTAGAACGAGCCGGTGGTCGGCAGCGCGGGGTCGGCCTGCGTCGCCATGAGGATGACCTCGTTGACCTTGGCGAGCTGCGCGCGCGTCGGCCTGGTCGTCGCCTCGATGCCGGACGGCCACGTGACGACCGCGTCCGCGAACGCCGCGCGCACCGTGCGCGCGGAGCCGGTCAGCGGCACGGGCAGGTCCCAGTACCAGTCGTCGCCCGTGCCGTCGGCCGAGACGGTCCGGAACCGCAGCGACAGCGACTGGCCCGAGCCGTTCGGGTCGACCCACGCGGAGATGCCGTCGAGGCCCGCCCACGAGTGCCCGCCGAGCCAGCGCGACTCCTGCAGGTACGTCGTCGTCGAGAAGTCGTAGACGAACTCGGCGGCCTTCGAGCCGTTCGCGCCCTTCCCGGCGGCCAGCGCGAGCTGCCAGCCGTCGCCCCACTCCTGCTCGGCGATGTTGTTCCACGCGGCCCGCAGGTCCGTGGTGGTGCCGTACTGGTCGAACGTGTCGAGCACCTCGGGCGTGCCGTCCGGGACCTCGGGCTCGGCGTCGCCGCCGACCACGCGGATCTCGTCGACGCCGAACGTGCCGGACCCGCTCTGGGAGCTCGACGCGAGCACGAGCTCGTCGACCACACCCAGCGCGTCGTCGGAGAGGGGCTCCGTGAGGTCCTCGGGCCACGACGGCGCGAACGACGAGAACGGGATCTCGACGACGTGCCACGCGGTGTCCGTCAGCGGCACCTGCGCGAGGTAGTACTTCCCGCCGCCCAGGCCGAGCTGGATCGCGAGCTGGTTGCCCGTGCCGTCGCCCCTGACCCGCAGCGACAGCGCGTCCCGGCCGGACCAGTCCTGCCCGCCGAGCCAGCGCGCGACGTCCTGCCAGCCGCCGTTCGCGTTGTCGTACGTGAAAGCGAGCGCCTGCGCGCCCTGGCCCGCGTCGGTGGACAGCGCGATCAGGTCGGTCTTGGCGCGGTTGCCCCACGCGGCGTCGAACGCGGCCTCGTCGGCGTAGGACTCGAAGTCGTCCACGAGGATCGGCTCGGCCGACGGCTCGGGGTCGACGTACTCGCCCTCGCCCGACGCCGTGATGTCGTCGAGCAGGATCGAGCCCGTCAGCGGCGCGTCGCCGCCCGCGTCGTTCATGTACACGAAGAACTGGCTCACCTTCGCCAGGCGCTCCCACGTGAGCGTCTCGCCGAGGTTCGCGGTGTCCCACGGCGCCACGGTGAACTCGGTCCACGGGATCGAGGCGACGAACGGCTCGTCGCCCGCGAGCGACGGGTACGCCTCGAACGTCACGCCACCCGCCTGGACCTGCACGACGAGCTTGTGGCCGGAGGCGTCCGGGTCGACCCACAGGTCGAGCCGCCCGAAGCCGGACCAGTTCTGCGTCGGCGCGTACGACTTGCCGAAGCCCAGGTAGCCCGTGCGCGAGTCGGGGAAGTCGTAGGACAGGCGCACCGCGTTGCCGTCGCCGTGCTCGGCGAGCGTGATGGCCGACGAGGTCGCGTTGGCGGTCGTGTACGCCGCGCGCAGCGCGACGTCGTCGCCGTAGCCCTCGAAGTCGTCGACCGTGCCGACGGGCAGCACCGGAGCCGAGCCGAGGATGAGCGAGACGTCGGCCGACAGGTCGTGCCCGCCGCCGGTCGCGGTGACCCCGGCCGCGACGGTGCGGTTGGTCAGCGCGTCCTCGCCGACCTCCCACGTGCCGGACCAGTAGCCCTCGTCGTCCTGCGTGAGCGTCAGTGGCTCGTAGCCCGCGGCCGTGAACGTCACGGTGTCGACGCCGGGTGCGGCGGTGACCTTGGCGCGCACGGTCGTCGTCGCGGTGGTGACGCGCGTGCCGTCCGCCGGCGTGACGAGCCGCAGCGCGGGCTCCTGCGCGCCGGGCGTGGCCGGCAGCGTGTACGGGTCGCCCGTCTGGCTCGCGAACACCGACGCCTCGTCGTCGTACAGGGCCTGGAAGTCCGCGGCCATCTCGTGGCCCGCGTACGGGACGTAGATCTGGCCCGAGCCGAAGTTGGCCCACGTGAGCATCCACGCGACCCGGCTCGCCTTCTCGCTGGCGCTCAGCCCGTCGAGCAGCTCGGTGAAGTAGTGCAGCGACTTGTTGCCGCTGGGCTTGATGGTCCGGTCGCCGTTGCGGCCGAACTCGGTGAACGCCGGGACCTTGCCGCGCTCGGCCGCGAGGTCGACGACCATCTCGAGGTCGTCGACGACCGCCGCGACCCACGCGGTCGAGTCCTCGGCCGCGTCCGAGTTCTCGTAGTTGTCGTACCCGAGCACGTCGACCCACTGGTCGCCGGGGTACGTCTCCAGGTAGCGCGCGGCGTCGCCGTCGAACGTGCCGTTGGGGGAGAACGAGTACAGCAGGTTGTGCACGCCCTTGACGTCCCGCAGGTACTCGACCGTGTACCGGAAGATCTCCTTGTACTCGCCGACGGTCGCGTGCGCGGCGCCCCACCAGAACCACGAGCCCGTGTTCTCGTGGAACGGCCGGAAGACGATCGGAACGAGCGAGCCGTCGCCGCGCTCCGCGCTCTGCGCCGCGAGCGCCACCAGGTCGAGGTAGTCGCGGTACTCGGCGTTGGTGTCGCCGCCGGGCAGGATGTGGCTGACGACGCGGCCCTCGGTGTCGTAGAACGAGCCGCCCGTGACGAAGTTCGGCATGTGCGCCGAGAGGGTGACGAGCGCGCCCAGGTCGTCGGCGCGGACCATCTCCGCGGCGAGCGCGAGCGCGTTCTCCTCGTCGGTGGCGCCGTGCGAGCCCGGCTTCTCGTCGCCCTTGAGCGCGAGCGTGTCGAACCCGAAGATGCCGGGCAGGTCGCCCGTGACGTCGTGCACGTCGGACTTCAGCGGCTTGCCGTCGGGGCCCGTGACCGACGACGAGACGGCCTCGTCGGTCGCGTGCTGCTGGCCGAACAGGATGCCGCCGGACTCCTGGTCCCGCAGGTAGCGGAACAGCGAGCGGGTCGCGTCGGTCGCGTCGGTGTCGACGATCGCGACGGTGCCCGCGTCGGGGTCGGCCTCGTCGTCGGCGAGCGCCGGCCCGGACAGCGCGGCGAGGCCGGTGAGGCTCAGGGCCGCGGCGGCGACGAACGCGACCGTCCGACGTCCGGGGCGACGGCGTGCGGGAGTGGTCATGGGGCTCTCCGTTGAACGACCCGGCGTGCCGCGCTGGGCGACCGCTCGGCCCTCCGTCGGGCCGATGGCGACCGAGACTAATTAAGGCAGCCGAACAAAGAAAGAGGTCAGGGTCGACCAAATCGGTCCACACGCTAGGTTGGCGCCATGGCTCGCACACCCGACCCCCGCACCGCCCCGCCCGTCCGCTGGGGCATCCTCGGCGCCGGTCGCATCGCCGGGACGTTCGCCGACGCCGTCGCCAGCCACACCCGCGCGCAGGTCGTCGCCGTCGGCTCGCGGCACCGCGACCGTGCCGAGCGGTTCGCCACCGCGCACGCCATCCCCACCACGCACCTCGGCTACGACGCGCTCGTCGAGGACCCGCAGGTCGACGTCGTCTACGTCGCCACGCCCCACTCCGAGCACCTCGAGCACGCGCTGCTCGCCATCCGCGCGGGCAAGCACGTCCTCGTCGAGAAGGCGTTCACGCGCAACGCCGACGAGGCGCAGCAGGTCTTCGACGCCGCCCGCGACGCGGGCGTGTTCGTCATGGAAGCCATGTGGACGCGGTTCCTGCCGCACGTCGACGCGCTGCACCAGGTCGTCGACGCCGGCGAGATCGGCGACATCGTCAACGTCAGCGCCGACCACGGCCAGCTCATGGCGTTCGACCCCGCCTCGCGCCTGTACGCGCCCGAGCTCGCGGGCGGCGCGCTGCTCGACCTCGGCGTCTACCCCGTCTCGTTCGCGCACGACCTGCTCGGCGTCCCCGACTCGGTGCACGCCGTCGGGCAGCTCACCTCGACCGGCGTCGACGGGCACGTCTCGATCGTGCTCGGCCACGGCGAGCGCGCGCAGGCCACGCTCTCGACCACGCTGTGGGCTCGCACGCCCACCGTCGCGCTCGTCTCCGGCACCGAGGGGTACATCGAGGTCGCCGGGCCGTTCTACGGGCCCTCGTCGTTCCGCGTCACCCGCAACGACGGACGCGTGTGGACGTTCGAGCAGCCCGGCACCAAGGGCCTGCAGTACGAGGCCGCCGAGGTCGCGCGGCGCATCGCCGACGGCGAGACGCAGAGCCCGCGGATGTCCTGGCAGCACACCGTCGAGGTGCTGCGCACGCTCGACGAGGTCCGCCGGCAGATCGGGCTGACGTACCCGGGGGAGTGATGCCCCGGGCGCGCTCGTGGGGGGCGGGGGTTGTGGGCGCGGGCGGCTAGCCTGACGCCGTGACATCGCCCGCCGGTCCGACGAGCCTGCCCGCACCACCCCAGGGGTCGGGCGCGGCGCTGCCCGGCGTGTTCGTGTCCCTCGAGGGCGGCGACGGCGCGGGCAAGTCCACCCAGGCGCGGCTGCTCGGGGACTGGGCGCGCGCGCTCGGCCGCGAGGTCGTGCTCACCCGCGAGCCCGGCGGCACCGAGCTCGGCCGCCTCCTGCGCGACGCCGTGCTGCACGGCGACCACGTCGACGCGCGCACCGAGGCACTGCTGTACGCGACCGACCGTGCGCACCACGTCGCGTCGCTCGTGCGGCCCGCGCTCGCACGCGGCGCGCTCGTCGTCACCGACCGGTACCTCGACTCGTCCGTCGCCTACCAGGGCCACGGCCGGGACCTCGGCGCCGACGAGGTCGAGCGGCTCTCGCTGTGGGCGACCGGCGGGCTGCTGCCCGCCGTGACCGTGCTGCTCGACGTCGACCCCGTGCTCGGGCGCTCGCGGCTCACCGGCAGCCCCGACCGGCTCGAGCGTGCCGGGGACGAGTTCCACCGGCGCACCCGCGAGGCGTTCCTCGAGCGCGCCGCGGCTCACCCGGACCGGTTCCTCGTGCTCGACGCGACCGCCGCGCCCGACGAGATCGCGCGCGCGGTCCGCGAGCGGGTCGCGCCGCTGCTGGGCGTCACGGGCGACGCCTCGTCGGACGCGGCCTCGTCGGACGCGGCCTCGTCGGGCGGCGCGCGCGTGGTGGGGAGCGGCGCGTGAGCGTCTGGGAGGGCCTCGTCGGGCAGGAGCCCGCGATCACCGAGCTGCAGCGCGCGGTCGTCGACCCGCAGTCCATGACGCACGCGTGGCTGTTCACCGGCCCGCCCGGCTCGGGCCGCTCCAACCTCGCGCGCGCGTTCGCCGCCGCGCTGCAGTGCACCGAGGGCGGCTGCGGGCACTGCCACGCGTGCACCACGGTCATGGCCGGCACGCACCCCGACGTGAAGGTCGTCGCGACCGAGGGCGTCAACATCCTCATCGACGCGGTGCGCCCGCTCGTCGAGCTCGCGCAGCGCTCGCCCGCCGAGGGGCGGTGGCGCGTGATCCTCGTCGAGGACGCCGACCGGCTCGTCGAGAAGACGTCCAACGTGCTGCTCAAGGCGCTCGAGGAGCCCGCGCCGCGGACCGTGTGGATGCTGTGCGCGCCGAGCCCGCAGGACGTGCTCGTGACGCTGCGCTCGCGCTCGCGTGCGGTCGCGCTGCGCGTGCCGCCCGTCGAGGCCGTCGTCGACCTGCTCGTCCGGCGTGACGGGATCGACGCGCAGGTCGCCGAGGTCGCCGCGCGCGCGGCGCAGAGCCACGTCGGCATCGCGCGCCGGCTCGCACGCGACCCCGAGGCGCGTCGCCGTCGGGCCGAGGTGCTGCAGATCGCCGCGCGCATCCGCGGGGTCGGGGACGCGGTGCTCGCCGCGGGCGACCTCGTCGCGACCGCGCAGGCCGACGCGAAGGCCGCGACCGAGGAGCGCGACGCGACCGAGCGGGCCGCGCTGCTGCGGACCCTCGGCGCCGAGGGCGCCGCGACGCTCCCGCCGGCCGTGCGCGGCCAGGTGCGTCAGCTCGAGGAGGACCAGAAGCGCCGCGCCACGCGCGCGCAGCGCGACGTGCTCGACCGCGCGATGCTCGACCTGCTGTCGCTGTACCGCGACGTGCTCGTCGTGCAGCTCGGCGCCGACGTGTCGCTGGTCAACCTCGACCACGACGAGACCGTGCGCGAGCTCGCCGCGTCGTCCACGCCCGAGCAGACCCTGCGCCGCATGGACGCGATCAGCACGGCGCGCACGCGCCTCGAGGGCAACGTCGCCCCGCTCCTGGCCGTCGAGGCCATGGCGGTCGCCCTCCGCCCCCAGGCCTGACCCGCCCGGCCCCGCCCGTCCGTCGCCGCTCGGTCGTGGGTCCGTCGTGAAGTCGTGCGTCTCTCGCTGACTCGTGCGTTTGTCTGCACGAACTGGCGAGCAACGCACGACTTCACACAGGGGATGGGTGGGGGTGGCGGGGCCGGGACGTCCGCAGCGGGGCGGGTGCGGTACCGGGGACGGGGTGGGCGGTTACCGTGTGCGGGTGCTTCGTCCCGCTCGCGCCGGTTCCCGCTCGTCCGCCTCGCACCCGTCCGCCTCGCACCCGTCGGCCTCGCGCTCGTCCGCCTCGCACCCGTCGGCCTCGTCGCGCTCGCGTGCGGGCGTGGTGGTGGGGGCGTTGCTCGTCGTGGCGCTCGTCGTCGCAGGGTGCTCGCAGACGACCAAGCACCAGTCCACCGTCGACCCGACCGGTGGCCCGGCCGCCACGTCCAGCCCGGACGCGTCCGGTGCCCCGAGCGTCGACCTCGAGCGGTTCTACTCCCAGCAGCTCGAGTGGTCCGACTGCGACGAGGGCGAGTGCGCGACCGCGACCGTGCCGGTCGACTACGCGGACCCCGCGGGCGAGACGACGAGCATCGCGCTCGCGCGCAGCCGGGCGTCGGGCGACCGGATCGGGTCGCTGCTCCTCAACCCCGGCGGTCCGGGCGGCTCGGGCTTCGACTTCCTGGAGAGCGCGCTCGAGACGGTCAGCGGCGACGTGCAGGAGCGGTACGACCTGGTGGGCTTCGACCCGCGCGGCGTGCAGCACTCGGAGCCCGCGATCGCCTGCTACGACGGCCCGGAGATGGACGAGCTCGTCGCGTTCGACCCGGACTACTCGACGCCGCAGGGCGTGCAGGCCGCGATCGACCGGTTCGCCGACTTCTCGCAGGCGTGCCTCGAGCGCACGGGACCGCTGCTCGGCCACGTCGACACGATCAGCGCGGCGCGTGACCTCGACGTGCTGCGCGCCGCGCTGGGCGACAGCGAGCTGCACTACCTCGGCTACTCGTACGGCACGCAGCTCGGCGCGACGTACGCGGCGCTGTTCCCGCAGAACGTCGGGCGGCTCGTGCTCGACGGCGCGATCGACCCGACGCTCTCGCCCGACCAGGCGGCGCTCGAGCAGGCCGTCGGGTTCGAGAACGCGTTGCGCGCGTACGTGACGGACTGCCAGGCGGGCCGGTCCTGCCCGCTGACGGGCAGCGTCGACGACGGCCTGAAGCAGGTGCGTCGCCTGCTCGACCGGGCGCGCTCCGCGCCGCTGGCCACGGGTGACGACGACCGTCCGCTCACGCAGGCCCTCGCGTTCAGCGGCATCGCGGTGACGCTGTACTCCGAGCGGTACTGGAACTACCTGACGTCCGGCCTGCGCGCCGCGATCCAGGACGACGACGGCTCGATCCTGCTCGCGCTGGCCGACGCGTACTACGACCGCGACGAGGACGGCACGTACGCCGCCAACCAGACCGAGGCGTTCTGGTCGATCGGCTGCGCCGACGGCCGCCCCACGTCCGACCCCGACGAGATGGCGGCCGAGGCCGAGCGCATCGTCGCGGCCGCCCCGACGGTCGGCTCGGTGTTCTCGTACGGCGGGGTGCTGTGCGCGCAGTGGGCCGTGCCCGAGGTCGGCGGGCTCGACGACTACTCCGCTGCGGGTGCCGCGCCCATCCTCGTCATCGGCACGACGAACGACCCGGCGACCCCGTACGAGCAGGCGCAGGCGCTCGCGCGGATCCTCGACTCGGGCGTGCTGCTGACGTACGAGGGCGAGGGGCACACCGCGTACGGGCGCTCGAACGACTGCGTCACCGAGAACGTCGACGCGTACCTGCTGGACGGCGAGGTCCCTGCGGAGGGCACCCGCTGCTGACGCGCCGACGGCCGGTGGTGGGCCCCGGGCGGACCGACGACGGCTCGCTTTGGAGACCCGGCACCCCTACGGGTACAGTGGGCGCGCTCGCCGGACCGGCTGGTCCTGACCAGTCCCGGCAGCGCCGCCTTAGCTCAGTCGGCAGAGCGTCTCACTCGTAATGAGAAGGTCTGGGGTTCGATTCCCCAAGGCGGCTCCACCAGGAACCCGCGTCTGACCAGCCATCTCAGGCTGGAACGGCGCGGGTTTCGTGTCTCGCGGGCGGGCGGGGCGGTCGACCGTTGCCGGCACCTCGAGACGGTCGACCGCCGATTCGATGTCGGTCGATGTGACACGATCGCGGTGTGACCACGACGCATCCCCTGGCGACCGACCCCGCCGACGCATGCCTGTGCGAGGCCCCCGTGGGTGCGATCGACCCCACGCGTGCGGCGGAGGTGGCGAAGACCTTCAAGGCGCTGGCCGATCCTGCGCGCGTGCGCCTGCTCTCCATCATCGCCTCGGCGCCGGGTGGTGACGCCTGCGTGTGTGACCTGACCGAGCCTGTCGGGCTGTCGCAGCCGACGGTCTCGCACCACATGAAGATCCTCGCGGATGCGGGGCTTGTCACGCGACGCCAGCAGGGGAGGTGGGCGCACTTCGCGGTGGCGCCCGGCGCGCGTGAGCTTCTCGGTGCGTCAGCAGACGCGGTCCTCGGCCGGCGTTGAGAGCCGCCGGCGGGACGGCGGGACCTTGGTCGCTTCGACGTTTGTCGATGCGTCGATACGTTCGAGGGGTCACGTCACTCTCGTCGAAGGATCTGGTCATGCCGTCCATCCGCGTCTTCGAACCTGCCCTGTGCTGCAACACCGGCGTCTGCGGTCCTGACCCGAGCGAGTCCCTCCTCGCGTTCACGGCTGACCTCGACCACGTGGTCACGCGGGGCGCCGATGCCGCTCGCCACAACCTCGCCAACGACCCGGCGGCGTTCTCCCAGGTGGAGCCGGTCCGTGAGTTCCTGCGCGTGTCCGGTTCCGACGGCCTGCCCGTCGTCGTGGTCGACGGCGCGATCGTGCTGACGGGGCGCTACCCGACGCGAGCCGAGCTCGTGCGGTACGCGGGCCTCGAGCCGGGCGGCGTGCTCCCGCTGACCGCCGTGACCTCCGCCGGCGGTGGCACCTGCTGCGGCGGCTCGTCGTCCTCCTGCTGCTGAGGGGGCGTGATGCGCTACCTCGACGACCCTGCCCGCGTCCTGCTGCTCACCGGCAAGGGTGGCGTCGGCAAGACGTCGCTGGCGTGCGCCTCTGCTGTCCGGCTTCCTGACCGTGGGCGGCGGGTCCTGCTGGTCTCGACCGACCCCGCGTCCAACGTCGGACAGGTCTTCGGCATCACGATCGGCAACCGCATCACGCCGGTCCCCGCCGTGCGCGGCCTCGATGCGCTGGAGATCGACCCGGCTCAGGCGGCGGAGGCCTACCGCGAGCGCATCATCGGCCCGGTGCGGGATCTCCTGCCGGCCAAGGAGATCGCCGAGATCACCGAGCAGCTGTCCGGCTCGTGCACGACGGAGGTCGCCTCGTTCAACGAGTTCACGTCGCTGCTCGCAGACCCCGAGACGACGGCCGCCTACGACCACGTCATCTTCGACACCGCGCCCACCGGTCACACCTTGCGGCTGCTGCAGCTGCCCGGTGACTGGACGACGTTCCTCGACGGTGGCAAGGGCGACGCCTCGTGCCTCGGTCCGCTGTCCGGCCTGGACCAGGCGCGCGCGGTGTACGCGGGCGCGGTGGAGGCGCTGACGGACCCGACGCGGACCGCACTGGTGCTCGTGGCTCGCCCGCAGCCGTCGAGCCTGGCCGAGGTCGCCCGCGCGGCAGAGGAGCTCGCCGCGATCGGCATCGCGCCCGCGGCGCTGGTGATCAACGCCGTCCTTCCTGTCGATGCGGCCGACGACGCGCTCGGTGCGGCGATCCGCGAGCGCGAGCAGGCGGCACTGGCCGAGATGCCCGCCGGTCTCAGGTCGATCCGGCGCGACGAGGTGAGCCTCAAGCCCGTGAACGCGGCGGGGCTCGAGGCGCTGCGCGCGCTGCTGGACGACGCACCCCAGGGGTCGGCGGACGAGACGTCCGACCTGGAGGACGTCGCGGCGCCGGGTCTCGACAGGCTGGTCGACGAGCTCGCCGCCACCGGCACGGGGCTCGTCATGACGATGGGGAAGGGCGGGGTCGGCAAGACCACCGTCGCCGCCGCGATCGCCGTGGCCCTCGCGGACCGAGGTCTGGACGTCCATCTCACGACGACGGACCCGGCGGGGCGCATCGACCCCGCGCTCGCCGAGGTCCCGGGCCTGCGCGTCTCACGGATCGACCCTGTGCAGGCCGTGGCGGACTACCGCGCTCGCGTGATGTCCACCAAGGGCAAGCGGCTCGACGACGCCGGGCGCGCTGTGCTCGCCGAGGACCTCATGAGCCCGTGCACCGAGGAGATCGCGGTGTTCGAGGCGTTCTCCCGGGTGGTGCACGAGTCGAGCAGACGCATCGTCGTGATGGATACCGCGCCCACCGGCCACACCCTGCTCCTGATGGACGCGACCGGGTCCTACCACCGAGAGATCGCACGTCACATGGCCGAGGGCGTCTCCTACACCACACCCCTGATGCGGTTGCAGAACCGGGACCACACCCGGGTCATCGTCGCGACCCTTCCGGAGATGACCCCGGTGCTGGAGGCCGAGGAGCTGGCCGCGGACCTCGAGCGGGCCGGGATCCATCCGTGGGCGTGGGTGGTCGACCAGTCGCTGGCTGCGGCCCGGCCGAGGAGCGCGCTGCTCCGCCGGCGCGCCCAGGCCGAGCGCCCTTACCTCGACCGGGTCGAGATGCTCGCGCCTCGCCATGCGGTGATCGCGCTCCAGGCGGCCGAGCCGGTCGATGTCGAGGGCCTCAGGGCGTTGGCGACGAGCTCATCGGTGCTCGGCTCGACCGCGACCGGCTGAGCCGCCGGCCTGCCCGATCCGACGATGACGAGGTCGCGCACGCTCGTCATGCGCTGACCGGTCGGACGCCGAGCTGGTCCAGCAGGCCCAGGACCCGCGTGCGGATCTCGTCACGGATGGGGCGGACGGCCTCGATGCCCTGGCCGGCCGGGTCGTCGAGCTTCCAGTCCTCGTAGCGGACGCCGGGGAAGTAGGGGCAGGCGTCGCCGCAGCCCATGGTGACCACGACGTCGGAGGACTGCACGGCGTCGGCGGTGAGGATCTTGGGCTGCTCGGCAGCGATGTCGATGCCGACCTCCGCCATCGCAGCGACGGCGACGGGGTTGACCTGGTCGGCGGGCATCGAGCCGGCCGAGCGGACCTCGACGGCACCGCCGGACAGCGCCGTGAGGAAGCCCGCGGCCATCTGGGAGCGGCCGGCGTTGTGCACGCAGACGAACAGGACGCTGGGGGAGTCGGTCGTGGTCATGGGTGTGCTCCTTCAGGGTGTGGTGGGTGTCGAGCTCGACGCCAGGGACTCGATGCGCTCGCGCAGGTGCTCGCGCAGGGGGCGGATGCCGTCGAGGTCCCAGCCTGCGGCGTCGGGCAGCGGCCAGGTCTCGTAGCGGACGCCGTCGACCTGCGGCAGGACGAGGGAGGGCTTGAGTGCGACGACGACGTCGGCGGCCTCGACGGCCTGGCGTGTCAGGCGCGTCGGGGTGCGGCCGGTCCAGTCGACGCCGACCTCGGCGAGCGAACCGATGACGACGTCGCTCACGTGGTCCTCGGGCTCCGTGCCGGCCGAGGCGACGCTCAGGCGACCGCCGCCGATGGCCTCGGCGAGCCCGGCGGCGAGCTGGGAGCGGCCGGCGTTGTGCACGCACACGAACAGCACGTTGATCATTGCGCCAGGACCGCCTTCGGCGGTGAGGCGTCGGCCGAGCGAGGGTGGGGCCGACGGCCGTTCGGAAGAGGTCACGCCGACATGTTGACCGGCGGCATGCCGCTCAGTCAAGATTGACTCAATGAACACTGAGTGGATGCGTCAGGTCGAGCGCCGTGCGGCCCTGCACGGGGCCCTGTCCGACCCCGGACGTCTCGCGGTCGTCGACCTGCTCTCCCGCGGCGACGCCTCTCCGTCGGAGCTCGCGGCCGAGCTGTCCATGCCCTCGAACCTGCTCGCGCACCACGTCAACGTCCTCGTCGAGCACGGCCTGGTCGAGCGCACCCGCTCCGAGGGCGACCGGCGCCGCACCTACCTGCGGCTCCTGCCGACCGAGCTCGGACCGTTCACCACCGCGCTCCCCAAGCCGCCGCGCGTGCTGTTCATCTGCACCGCGAACTCCGCCCGCTCCCACCTCGCCGTCGCCCTCTGGCGTCGCGCGAGCACCATCCCCGCCGTCTCCGCCGGCACGCACCCGGCCTCCGCCATCGCCCCTGGCGCGGTCGCGGCCGCCGGTCGTCACGACCTCGACCTGCGCGACCAGCACCCCCAGCACCTCGACTCCGTGCGACGCGAGGACGACCTCGTCATCACCGTGTGCGACCGCGCCCACGAAGAGGTCGGCCTGACCGCCGACGTCCACTGGTCCATCCCCGACCCGGTGCCCGCCGGCACCGACGACGCGTTCGACCTCGCCGTCGCCGAGCTCGGTCGCAGGGTCGGCGACCTCGCACCGCGCCTCGTCATGTCCTGACCCTCAGGAGGTGCGGCGACGTCCAGCACGCGCCCCGCCCTGACCGTCGACCAGCAGGACGCACTGCTGGCCGCACCCGTGCGCCGCCAGCGGGAGCAGGCGGCTTCGTCGTGCGCCCGGGCGGGGAGAATGGCGGCATGTCCTCGAAGCCTCGGTCCGTCCTCGGTCGCGTCCTGCGGGACCGGCAGGTGCTGTCCGCGCTCGCCGCGGGTCTGGTCATCGGTGTCGCCGCCGTGTTCTCGGCGCCTCGCTACCCGTGGCCGTTCGCGCTGATCGGCGTCGTGTGGCTCGTCGCGACCGTCGTGCGCGTGCGCGCGGCGGCCGTGGCGGCGCGGGTCGAACCGCCGGCCGCGCCGCCCGCCGAGTCGCCCGCTGAGCCGCCCGCCCAGCCGGAGGCGACGGCGGACGAGGGGCGCGCGCCGCAGGCGTGAGACTTCGCCCGCTGCGGGGGTGGTGAGCCCACCCGCGTGGTGGTGCCATGGAGAGGTGAGCGTGCCCGCGGGTCCGCCGGCGACGCCCGACCAGGTCGTGGCGCAGGTCGCGGCGCTGCGCGCACAGGTCGCGGCGACCGTCCCGGCCCGCACGGACGACAACCTGCTGGTCGGCACGTGGAACCTGCGCGCGTTCGGCGCCGTGAGCCCCACGTGGGCTGCGGGCCCGAGCACGTCGCCGAAGCGGGACTGGGCGGCGGTCGCGCTGATCGCGGCGGTCGTCGAGCACCTGGACGTGGTGGCGCTGCAGGAGGTGCGCCGCTCGACGGCGGCGCTGCGGTTCCTGCGCTCGCGGCTCGGGCCGACGTGGCGGGTGCTGGCCTCGGACGTCACGGAGGGCAGCGCGGGCAACGGGGAGCGGCTGGCGTTCCTGTACGACTCGTCGCGCGTCGAGCCGTCGGGGCTCGTGGGGGAGATCGTGCTGCCGCCGGTCGCGGGGCAGGCGGCGGACCAGTTCGCGCGCACGCCGTACGCGGTGGGCTTCGAGCGGGTGCGGGCGGCGGGTGACACCCGTGAGCCGGTGTCGTTCGTGCTGACGACGGTGCACGTGCTGTGGGGGACGCCGAGCGCGCGCGTGCTGGAGATCGAGCAGTTCGCGCAGTGGATGCGCCGGTGGGCGGACCGTGCGGACGACTGGAACTCGAACCTGCTGGTGCTGGGCGACTTCAACCTCGACCGGCTGGGCAACCCGCTGTACGAGGCGTTCGTGTCCACGGGCCTGTGGCCGCCGAGCGAGCTGAACGACGTGCCGCGCACGATCTTCGACGACGACCACGACCGGCACTTCTACGACCAGGTCGCGTGGTTCTCGGACGACAGGGGCGCGTCGCTGCTCGAGGGCATGACGTACACGCGCCGCGCGGGCGGGTTCGACTTCCTGCCGCACGTGTTCCCGGGGCTCACGCGCACGGAGGTGTCGTGGCGCGTGAGCGACCACTACCCGCTGTGGGTCGAGTTCGCGGTCGCCTGACGGCCTAGAGGACCGTCGGGCAGGGGCCGACGACGATGGGCTCGCCGATCGGGCAGCCGGCTGCGCCCGTGCGCGCACCGCTGGAGAACCGGTGGGCGACGACCATGCCGGGCATGCGCGCGTCGGACGCGAGCACGACGACCGCGTGGTCGGCGCCGAGCGACGCCGCGGTGTCGTCGGGCGGGACCGCACCGAGGCCGGGCAGGTGCGCCGCGGCGTCGTCGTCGAGCGGGACGATCCAGCCGATCGCCGCACGTAGCCCGAGCGCGTCCGTGACCCACTTCTCGGCGAGCCCGAGGGCCGCGTCGTTGTCGGCCTGGAACCACTTGACGTGCACGTTCGTGCCGTCGTCGCGCATCGCGAACGGCGTGGGGCCGTCGGAGATCGCGTGCGTGAGCCCGCGGTCGAGCGCGCGCAGCGCGAGGTTCTGCGCGTCGACCGACGGCACGTACGGCAGCTCGCCGGGCGTGCGGTAGCGGATGACGGGCTCGTCGGGCAGGTCGGCGGCACCGCGGGCGCGGGTCGCGCGGCGCCCGCGCGGGGTCGCGTCCTGCGGCGGCTCGACCTCGTCGACGACCTCGGCGCGCGCGGCGAGCACGTCCTCGGGCGCCACGCCGACGGACGCGACCTGCCCTGTCGAGCTCCCTGTCGAGCTCCCTGTCGTGATCCCTGTCGTGATCCCGGCCGCGCTCCCGGCCGCGTGCTGGGTCGCCTGCTCGGTCCCCTGCTCGGGCTGCCACGCGTGCTCGTCGGGCACGGGCGGGCGCGGCGCGGGCACGTGGTCCTGCACGTGCTCGTGCAGACCGGAGCCGGGCGTCGTGATCCCCGCCTCGGCGAACGCGGCCTGGACGAGCGCCGCCTCGGCCGCCGCCAGGTGCGACGACGCCGCGGTCACGTAGCGCTCGAGCCACGCGGCGTCGCCGTCGACGTCGCTCGGGTCGGGCTGCGTCGGGTCGCCCGGGACGTGCGCGGGGACCTGACCGGCCGCGCGCTCGTCGGCGCGTGCGGCACCGTCGGCCCAGCGGCGGCGGACGTCGGCGAACGGGACGACCGCGGCGGACCCGTCGGTCGACAGCAGCGCGGGGGAGGCCGTGGGCCCGTCGACGTGCAGCACCCAGCGTGCGGCGGGCGCGGACGCGAGGATCAGGTCGCCCACGCCGACGGCGATGGACGTGATCATCGGGCTCGGGTCCGGTCGTTGCCCGGCGGGCGTCGTGACCCACGCCGCGTGCGCCGCCTGCAGCAGGTCACCGAGTCCCTCGACCGTGCTCACGGGAACGCCGCTCGCGGCGAGGTGGCCGCGCAGCCGGTCGAGGTGCCCGCGCTCGTCGTCGGCGAGCTCCCGCATCCCGGCGGCGGCGAGTGCGGCAGCACCCGCCGCGGGGATGGCGGAGGCTTCGGTCATGCCGATGCCATCGGCGTGCGACCTGCGCCTCTTGAGCGGACCGGGGCCGATGTGCGGGAGTTGCACCCGGACGGGTCGCAGCCGTCGGGTGGTCCGTGCGTTGCGTCCGGTTCCTCCGCCCGGCACACTCGCTCGATGGTCCGACGAGCGAGACGCCTCACCGGTGGCCGTGCGCGTGCCCGCGTGGTGGCGACCGGGGTCGTCGTGCTCGGCGTCGTCGCGGGCGTGGTCGTCGGGGCGGGGGTGCTGGACGGTCGTCGGGACGCCGCCGCGGCGAGCGCGGACGCGAGCGCGTCGGCCCGGGTGGCCGCGGAGGCGTTCGCCGACGAGGCCGTGGCGCGGGGCGCGGCGGCCGCACGCGCGTCGGCGGCGCTCGCCGCGACGACGCGGCAGCAGGCGCGGGCGGCGCTCCTCGACGCGGTCGAGCAGGGAGACGAGACGCTCGCGTCGAGCGAGGGCGAGGTCGTCGACGACGACGTGCGCGACGCGCTCGCCGAGGTGCTGCAGCGCGCGAAGCACGCGCTCGAGTCCACGCCCGAGGACGCCACGGCGGGCGCGGCCGAGGGGGAGTCGGTGGCCGCGCTGCGCATGCTCGCGGCCGAGGTCCTCGCGGCGCGGGCGGCGGTCGTCGCGTCCCACGAGGAGTGGGTCGAGCGCCGCGAGCAGGAGGCGCGTGAGGCGGAGCGCACCCCGGATCCGCCCCCGGCGGCAGGTCAGGACCCAGGGTCCGACGACGACCGCTGCCGCACCACGTACGACGGCCCGCCGTTCTACACGTCACCGCCGACGAAGGGCGGTGACGGCTCCAACGGCCGGCTGCCCGAGTCGATGCTGGCGGCCACGTCCTGGGGCGTCGACCCGAAGGGCACGCGTTACTGGCTGCGCACCGAGGCGACCGCGGCGCTCGAGCGGCTCAACGCCGCGTTCCGCGCGCGGTTCGGCCACGACCTCGACCTGGACCTCACGTACCGGGACTACGCGACGCAGGTCGCGATGCGCGAGGCCCTCGGCTCGATCGCGGCGAAGCCGGGGACGTCGAAGCACGGCACGGGGTACGCGCTCGACGTGCCCGAGCTGCCATGCGAGTACGGGTACGGCACGCCGCAGCACTCGTGGCTCGTCGAGAAGGGCCCCGCGTACGGGTGGGTGCAGCCGTCGTGGGCGCGCCAGGGCGGGAGCAACCCCGAGTACTGGCACTTCGAGTACGTGGGCTGAGGGCTACCCCTCGGTCTCGGGATCGGCTGCGGGGGAGGGCTTGCGGGCGCGGGACGGCTGCACGCGCGGCGGCTCGCCGGGCATCTTCGGGTACTCCGGCGGGTACGGCAGGTCGGCGTGGCCCTCGTCGTGCTCCTGGCGCTCCGCGAGCTCGAGCAGCGACTCGATCGAGAACCGCCCGGGCGCGTGCGCGGCGAGCGGCGCGAACAGGTCGCCCACCGCGGCGAACCGCGCGGGCATCGTCGTGACGTCGAAGTCGTCGGGGTGGACGTCGGCGACCTCGTCCCAGGTCAGCGGCGCGGAGACCGTGGCGCGCGCGTTGGTGCGCACCGAGTACGCGGACGCGATCGTCCGGTCGCGGGCCATCTGGTTGTAGTCCACGAAGATCTTCGAGCCGCGCTCCTCCTTCCACCACTTCATCGTGACCTCGTCGGGCAGCCGGCGTTCCAGCTCGCGGCCGAACGCGATGGTCGCGCGGCGCGCCTCCACGAACGTCCAGCGCGGCTCGATCGGCACGAACACGTGGATGCCGCGCCCGCCGGACGTCTTGGGCCAGCCCTCGAGCCCGTGCTCGGCGAGCAGCTCGCGCACGTGCGGGGCGACGCGTGCCGCGTCGGAGAAGTCCGTGCCGGGCTGCGGGTCCAGGTCGATGCGCAGCTGGTCGGGTCGCTCGACGTCGTCGGACGTGACGGGCCACGGGTGAAATGTCAGCGTGCCGAGGTTCGCGGCCCACGCGACGACCGCGAGCTCGCTCGGCGCCACCTCGTCGGCCGTGCGCCCCGACGGGAACGCGATCCGGGCGGTGCGCACGTAGTCCGGGGCGCCCGCCGGGACGCGCTTCTGGTAGAACGCGTCGCCGGTCGAGTCCGCTCGCGTCGCGAGCTTCGCGCCCTCGAACACGCCCTTCGGCCAGCGCTCGAGCGTCGTCGGGCGGTCGAGCAGCGCGGCGAGGATCCCGTCCCCGACCTCGACGAAGTACCGCACGACGTCGAGCTTCGTGAGCCCGCGCGCGGGGAAGTAGACCTTGTCCGGGCTGGACACGCGCACGGTGCGGCCACGGACGTCGATCTCGGTCGCGGGAGTCTTGGACGGCATGTCCACAACCTAGGTGCGACGGGTGACGTGCGTCACTCGCTGGTGGCACGATGCCCGGGTGCCCACGATCGAGACCCCCGCGTTCGGGACGCCGCGCGTCGGAGGCGAACCGGGCGTTCGACGCGCTCGACCAGCGGACCGCGGATTCGTCGTGCACCCTGATGGCGTGGGCGAGGTGAGGGACATCCGGAGCGCGGCGAGCGTGCGCCTGCGCGCGCCCGAGGTGCACGACGAGCTCGTGCTCACGGCGGCCCCCACGGCCCCGCGCACGGCACGGCGGTGGGTCATGCAGGTCGCCGCGGCCGCGGGCATCGGCGGCGCGGCGAACCAGGTCGCGGAGCTGCTGACGGGCGAGGTGGTCGCGAACACCGTGGTGCACGGTCCGCACGACGACGACGTGGTCGTGCGCGTGACCGTGACCGCGGGGGTGCTGCGCGTCGAGGTCACGGACCACGGCGGTGGCACGCCCGAGGTGCGGCACACCGAGCCCACCGCACCGAACGGTCGCGGGCTCGCGATCGTCGACGCGTTGTCCGCCGCGTGGGGCACGACGCACGAGCCCGGCCGGACCGTCGTCTGGTTCGAGGTCGAGGACCTCTGACCCGCCCGTGACCCGGGGGTCGGACGGCGCGGTGCGAGCGGCACCGCGTCACGACCGCCGGGTGCGCGAGACGTCGTCGTGCGAAGATCGGGGCATCCCCCGCAGGTCGCACGAGGTTTTCGCCTGCCCTGGCGCGCGCGAGAAACCGGACATTCGCGTAGTTTCGCCACGGGGGGCCGACGAGGAGGGACCACCGATGAGCGACACCGACAGCACGACCCGGATCGCGCGGCTGCCGCAGGTCACCGCGGAGGTGCGCGACGACGGCACGGGGCAGATCTCGGTCGACGGGGTGATCGAGCGCATCCGCATGGCCAACCTCCAGGAGGCGGGCGCCGCGATCACCGAGCGCATCGCGGCGATCGCCGGCGAGGTCGGCGCGCCCGTCCCCGTGCAGGTGCGTGACCCCGACGGCATGTGGTCGCTGCTCATCCACCCCGACGGGCTCGTCGACGAGGCACCCGCGGACGGCGCCGCGGTCGCCGCGACCGACGAGGCCGGCACGCTCGCCGAGGCCGCGCTCGCGGCCGCGGAGGGCGTCGGGACCGAGACGCCCACGGCGCTTGCCGCCGCTCCTGCCTCCGGCGCCGCCCCCGGGAGCGCGGTGGACACCGGCATCGTCCTGCCGAGCCCGACCGCTCCCGGCGCGACGGGCGCGGGAGCCACGGCACCGGGCGCGCCGGCCGACCTCGGCGCGACGACGGTCGGGGGAGACCTGGCCGGGCCCGCGGGCGCGGGTGTCGCGAGCCCGACGACGGGTCCGACGACCCTCACCGGTGCTGCCGCCGGCGGCACCACCGCGACCTCGCCGACGACGAGCGCCGTCCACGAGGTCGAGCGCACGTCCGCGACGCTCCCCACGCTCGACGACCTGCTCGCCAAGCGCCACCAGGCCGCGACCGGACCCGCCGAGCACGGCTGGCGTGCCGGCCTGCGGCGCGTGACGTTCGGCGGCGTCAAGCTCGGGCCCGGGCGCGCGGAGCAGCAGCGTCGCGTGCAGACCGCGGCGGTGCGGCGCACGTTCGACGGCCCGCGCACGGTCGTCGTGCTCAACCCCAAGGGCGGCGCGCACAAGACGACCGCGACCATGCTGCTCGCCGCGACGTTCGGCCTGCAGCGCGGCGGGTACACGCTCGCGTGGGACAACAACGAGACGCGCGGGACGCTCGGCTGGCGCTCGGCGCACACCGACCACCAGCACACAGCGGTCGACCTGCTGCAGGCGCTGCCGTCGCTCGGCGGTGCGGCCACGGTCCGCGTGGGCGACCTCGACGGGTTCGTGCGCACGCAGACCGACGAGCAGTTCGACGTGCTCGCGTCCGACGAGAGCGCGGCGTCCGCGTCGTCGATGGACGCGGCGTCGTTCGCGGCGCTGCACCGCGTGCTGTCGCGGTTCTACCGCGTGCTCGTGATCGACACCGGCAACAACATGCGCGCCTCCAACTGGCAGGCCGCGATCGACGCGGCCGACCAGGTGGTCGTCGTCTCGACGATCCGCGAGGACACCGCGCAGTCCGCGGCGTGGGCGCTCGACGCGCTGCGCGCCACGGGCAACGACGACGCGGTGCGTCGCGCCGTGACGATCCTGTCCGCCCCGGACCGCAAGATCGACAAGGACCTGCGCAAGCGGCTGCGCAGCCACTTCGGCGCGCTCACGCGTGCGGTCGTCGAGGTCCCGTACGACCCGTCGCTCGTCTCGGGCGGGCCGATCGCGTACGAGTCGCTGCGTCCCGCGACGCGCGACGCGTGGCTGCGGGCGACCGCGATCGTCGCCGACGGTCTCTGACGCGCGCGTGCGCGCCGAGAGCCGGTCGAGCGGCTGCTCGGAAGCTGTTCCGGGGAACGTGCTCCTGACGTGCAAGACCGCCCGGTCCCGCGACATGGAGGGGTGCAGGGTGCGCCGTCGCGCGCCCCGCACCAGCCGGTCGATGACTGACGAGACGAGGTGCACGTGTCACGCGACGAGCCGCCCGCCGAGGTCGAGGTGCCCCCGACGACGGGCGCCCTCGCACTGCGCCTCCTGCCGCCCCTCGACGACGACCCCGAGGTCGACGCCGAGGTGGACGCCGAGCTCGACGACGAGGCCGCCGACGAGTCCGACGGTGAGGACGACGAGCGTGGCGCCGCGCCCGACGAGGTGCCCGACGACACCGGCCGCGACGCGCTCGACGGGCTCGACGACGAGCAGGACGGCGTGCCCGACCGCGTGCCCCACCGCGTGCCCGACAGCCCGCACGACTACCGTGACGGCGTGTCCGACGACGAGCTCGTGACCGGTGCGCCCGACCGGGCGATCGGCCTGACCCGCGGTGCCGACTGGTACACCGCGCTCGTGCGCGCGCACCAGCACGACGTGCACCGGTTCCTCGTGCGCCGCGCGGGCCAGGACGCCGAGGACCTCACCGCCGACGTCCTGACGATCGCGTGGCGCCGCCGCGACGACGTCCCCGAGGGCGCCGAGCTGCCGTGGCTCTACCGGACCGCGGGCTACGTGCTCGCGAACCACCGCCGCAAGGGCCGGCCCGTCCCGGTCGAGCACCTGCCGGAGATCGTCGACCAGGACGACCCCGCGCTGCGCGCCGTGCACGACGACCAGGTGCGCACCGCGTTGGCCGCGCTCAGCCCGCGCGACCGCAAGATCGTCCTGCTCAACGCGTGGGAGGGCCTGACGGGTCAGGCGCTCGCGGACGTGCTGGGCATCGGCCGGGGCGGCGCGGACGCCGCGCTGAGCCGGGCCCGCGCGCGCCTCGCCGCGGCGTGGGCGCAGTCGTCGGACACGTCCGACTGACCCTCGGCGCCCCGTCCGTGAGCCGCGGGCTCGTCGGACGGCACGCGCCGGCCGCGCTCGTCGTGCAGGACGCGACGCGCTCGTCGTGCAGGACGCGACGCGCCGCGCTCGTCGTGCAAGACGCGACGCACCGCGCACACAGAGGAGACAGGAAGCGCGTCCGGCACGACGCGCAGGACCCCCTGGAGGACCCGTGAGCACGCACGACGACGACCGTCCGGTCGACCCCGCGCTCGTCGACGAGGCGCTGCGCCGCGTCGCGGAGGCGGACCCCGCGGCGGGGGCGACGCTCGACACCGGGCGCCTGCACGCCACGCTGGCCGCGAGCACGGGCGTGAGCATCGCGACCGGCGCGGCCGCCGACGCCCCCGAGACCGTCGGCGACGCAGCCGCCCCCGGGTCCGAGCAGCCCGCGCAGCTCGACGAGCTCGCCGCGGCGCGTGCCCGGCGGCTGCGCCGCACACGCTGGATCGGCGCCGCCGCGGCGGTCGCCGCGTTCGCGGCCGTCGGTGGCGGCGGCTACGCGATCGGCGCGCAGGGCGGCTCGCCGGAGGTGGCCGCCGCGATCTCGCTCGACGCGGGCGCGGGCGCCGGCGCGGCCGAGGAGGCGGCCGAGGACAGCGGGGTGATGACCATGGGCGGCACGGCCCCCGCGGGCGGCTTCGCGACCGAGGCGGGACAGCGCGCCGCCGACCGGCTCATGCCCGGATGGGGCTACGGCGGACGCCAGGTGTTCCACGGCGAGGGCCTGTCCGACGAGACCGGCGAGCACGCCGCGTGGGCGTTCGACGCCGCGTCCGTCTACTCCGAGGCGACGCTGCGCGCGGTCGCGGAGGTCTTCGGCGTCACGGGCGACGTGTCCGACGAGTACGGCCTGACGCTCGGCCCGGTCGACGGGTCCGCGGCCAACGTGAGCCTGAGCCCCGACGGGATGGCGAGCGTCGCGTACTACGACCCGACGCGTGACCCGTGGGGCTGCGAGCAGATCTCCATGCCCGACAAGCCGAACAGCGACGTCGCCGGCACGTCGCAGGGCGTGGACGGTGTCGAGGCGCCCGAGCCCGCGGCGGACTGCACGGGCGACGCACCGTCTCAGAAGTCCGCGACCGCGACCGCGAAGAAGACGCTCGAGGACCTCGGGCTCGACGCGGGCGACTACACGTTCGAGGTCACGACCGACTCGGGCGCCGGCACCAACGTGCTCGCGACGCTCGTCGTCGACGGCCAGGCGACGCAGGCCGTGTGGAGCTTCCTCGTCATGAGCGACGGCGTGCAGTCCGCGTACGGGCCGATCGCGCCGGTCGTCGAGCTCGGCGACTACGACGTGATCAGCGCGGCCGACGCGGTCGAGCGGCTCAACGACCCGCGCTTCTCGGGCGGCTGGGGCGGCGTGTGGCCGCTCGCGGCCGGCGCCCGCGAGGAAGCGGCGCTCGCGGGCAAGGCGGCGTCCGCCGACGAGCCGGGCGTGCCGGCCACGCCGCGCGCGGGCGACCCGATCGCGTGGCCCGTCACGCAGGTCGCGATCACGAGCGCTCGGCTCGGCGTCGCGCTGCAGGTGCTCGACGACGGAGCGTCGGTGCTCGTGCCCGCGTACGAGCTGTCCGACGACTCGGGTGCGACGTGGAGCGTCATCGCGGTCGAGGACGACCAGCTCGACCTCACACGCTGAGGTCGTCGTCCGGACCGGGTGAGGACGTCCCCCGGGACGGGCAAGGACGTGAGGCCGGTCGGTGCGGAGGGGCACCGGCCGGCCTTCCGTCGTGCGGGCCGTCCGCGGTGCTCGTCGTGCGCGGTGCTCGTGGGGCGCGGTGCACGTGGGGCGTGGTGCTCGTGGTGCGCGGTGCTCGTCGTGCGGGCGCCTCGCCGTGCCGGGTGTGACCTGCGGGTCTAGCGTGGGCGGCGTGACCACGGCCCTGGTGGTGCTGCTCGTCGGCGTGCTGCTGTGCTTCTACGGCATCCGCTCGGTCAACCTCGCGCTCGTCGCGGCGGGCTTCGCGATCGGCTACCTGATCGCGGACGCGTTCGACGCCGACCCGTGGACCGAGCTGTGGGTCGGGCTCGGCACCGCGCTGCTGGTGTGGCTCACGGTCTCGTTGGTCTTCCGGTTCGCGACGTTCGTCGTCGGGCTCGTCGCGGGCGCCGTGATCGGGGCGAAGCTGTGGTCCGCGCTCGCCGACCCCGGCACGAGCGCGCTGCTCGGCATCCTGCTCGTCGTCGTCACGGCGTTCGCGAGCGCGCTGCTCGCCGAGAAGTACGCGCGCCGCGCGCTGCTGTGGTGCACCGCGCTCGGCGGCGCGAGCATCATCCTGTCCGGCGCCGCCGCGCTGTGGCCCGAGGGGCTCGGGTTCCTCGCGCACCCCGACGAGGGGTGGGAGCAGACCGTCATGCTCGTCGTGTGGCTCGCGGTCGCCGGAACCGGCTGGTACGTGCAGCGTCAGCTGTTCCGCGAGCGGCTCGGGCTGCCGCCCAAGCAGCCGGCCACGGCACCCCCGCAGCCCGCCGGCTGACCCGCGGTGCCCGCCGACGAGAGCGTCGGGGGCCTGCTCTACGGTGGGCCCATGACCCACGGTCGGCTGCTGCTGCTGGACACCGCGTCGCTGTACTTCCGCGCGTACTTCGGGGTGCCGGAGTCCGTGGGACGTGCGCCCGACGGCTCGCCCGTGAACGCGGTGCGCGGGCTGCTCGACATGATCGCGCGGCTCGTCGTCGACCGGCGGCCCACGCGGCTCGTGGCGTGCTGGGACGACGACTGGCGTCCCGCGTTCCGGGTCGAGGCGATCCCGTCGTACAAGGCGCACCGTGTCGCCGCAGAGGTCCCCGCCGAGGTGTCCACCGAGGTGTCCGCCAAGGTGTCCGCCGACGGGTCCGCGGCCGACGGCGGCCCGACGAGCATCGAGGAGGTCCCCGACACGCTCGCGCCGCAGGTCCCGGTGATCGCGGAGGTGCTCGCGGCGCTCGGCATCCCGCGGCTCGGCGCGCCCGGCTTCGAGGCCGACGACGTGATCGGCACGCTCGTCGCGCGCGAACGCGCCAAGCCCGCCGACGAGCGGGACCCCGTCGACGTCGTGACCGGCGACCGGGACCTGTTCCAGCTCGTCGACGACGAGACGCACGTGCGGGTCCTCTACACGGTCAAGGGCATCAAGGACCTCGAGGTCGTCGACCTCGCGCGGCTGCGCGAGCGGTACGACGTGGAGTCCGGCGCCGCGTACGCCGACATGGCCGCGCTGCGCGGCGACCCCTCGGACGGGCTGCCCGGCGTGCCGGGGATCGGGGAGAAGACCGCCGCGGCGCTCGTGCGGCGGTACGGGTCGCTCGACGGCGTGCTCGCGGCCCGCGACGCGGGCGACCGCGGGCTGACCGCGATGCAGCTGCGCCGGCTCACCGAGGCGGCGGACTACCTGGCCGTCGCGCCGAAGGTCGTGCGGGTCGCGCACGACGCGCCCGTGGCCGACGTCGACGACCGTCTGCCCGCGACCCCGGCGGACCCCGACGCGCTCGTCGCGCTCGCGGAGCGGTGGGGGATCGCGTCGTCGATCACGCGCGTGGTGACGGCGCTCGCGCGTTGAGATCGGTCGGTGCCGGCGTCGTCAGTGTCGTCGGTCAGTGCTGGCGTCGGTCAGTGCTGGCGCCGGTGAGTGCTGGCGTCGGTCAGTGTCGGCGTCGGTCAGTGTCGGCGGCGGTCTGTGTCGACGTCGGGCGGCGCTGGGGTCAGTCGCGGACCCAGAGGTTCGGCGCGAGGAGCTGCCAGCCCTCGTCGGACGGCTCGGCGCCCTGCGCGGCCAGCCAGACGACGTCACGACCGTCCACGTCCGACGTGGTGAGCGCGAGGTGCGTGGTGGGCCGCGCGCACGACTGCCCCGGCAGGTCGCCCTCGACCACGGTGAGCAGGCACACCGAGCCGCTCGCGGTGAGGCCCACGTAGTGCTCGCCCCACGCGGACGTGCCGAGCCGGCGCGTCGTCGTCGCCACGACGTCGATCGCGCCGAGGTCGGCGTCCGTGATCCGGTCCGCGGCGGTCTGCTCCGCGGCGAGCGCGGGCACGACGGCGGTGGGCGTCGCGCTCACGTCGAGGGGTGACTGCCTCGCGGCGTTCACCCAGACGAGCCCGGCGACGAGCAGGGCGATCGCGAGCAGGAAGGCGGCGGCTCCCCAGGCGCGCGAGCGTCGGCGGGGCTCAGCGGCCGCGTCGCCGAAGTCGCCGAACGCCTCGCCGAGGTCGAGGTCCTCGAACGTGGTCATGCCGGGTCATCGGCACGGCCCCGACGTGACATGAGCCACATGTGTCGAATTGCTCCACCCTGGCGACACAGACCTCGTCGTCCGACGCCGGACGTGCGGACGGGGTGCCGCAGCGGGCCGGAGCCTGCCGCGACACCCCGTCGCGAGTCCGCGGCGCCGGTCAGACCGACGCGCGGGTGAGGGTCAGCGCGATCAGCGCGTCACCGTGAGGGTCGCCGTCTTCCACGAGCTGCCCGTGTAGGCCGAGCCCGCGTAGGACGCCGTCAGCGAGTGCTTGCCGACCGCCAGGGTCTTCGGCAGCGTGATCGTGACCTTGCCGGTCGTGCCGGTCACCTTGAGGGTGCCCGTCGCGATCACCTTGCCGTTCTCCTTGATCTCGACCTTGCCCGTCGGCGCCTTCGACGCGCCCTTGACCGTGACGACCGCCTTGGCGGCCGTGCCCTTCTTCACGGTCGTCGGGGACAGCGTCAGCGAGGTCGTGGTCTTGGACTTCGTGACCTTGACCAGCGCCGAGGTCGACGACTGGTACGCCGTCGCGCTCGTCGGCGTGAAGACCGCCTTGTAGGAGTGCGACCCGAGGGTGACCGCGACCTTCGTCGTGGCCTTGCCCTTCGAGACGGACACCTTGCCGAGCGACTTCTTGCCGTCGAAGAACTCGACCTTGCCCGCCGCCGCGGTCGGCGAGACCGTCGCGGTGAGGGTGGCCTTGTCGGTCGGCTTCGCGCCCGGCGTGAACGTCAGCTTCGTCGTCGTGCGGGCCGGGACGGAGACGTCCACGACCTGCGCGCGCGACGAGCCGGCGTTGTGGTGCTGCAGGACGAGCAGCTTGCCGGACGTGGCCGTGCCGGAGCGGTGCACCGGGATCGAGACGCCGTCGTCACCGACGGACAGGACGAAGTCGTCCGTCTCGAACCAGAACGGGGCGTCGAACGGCGACACCGTGAACGGCGCGACCGCGTCGACGACCTCGTCGCGGGCGTACGGCGAGTACGTCCACACCTGGACGGTCGGCGAGGTGCCGGACTCGATGCCGGCGTACTCCAGACCGATCGGCGCGACGAGCACGTTGCTGTCGAACAGGCCCGTGTCGGCGCCGATGACGCCGTTGACGTACTGCCAGTCGACGGGCCCGTCCTCCGGGTCGCCGTTCAGGTCGTACGTCAGGACGACCGTGACGTCGACCTCCGGGTCGAGCTTCGTGACGATCGACTGCAGGTCCGCCTCGCCGTCACCGTCGGTGTCGATGTCGATCACCGGGATCACGGCGTTGCCGATCGACGCCCAGTCGCCGTCCACCGCGATGCCGATGTTCAGCGTCGCGTAGTCCGACGGCAGGCCCAGCTCCTCGAAGTACTGCGCGTTCGAGGACCAGCCGACGTAACGCAGGTCGCCCGAGGCGATCGCCGACGCGGAGGTCGTGAGCGACGCGTCCTTCTCGAGGCGGGGGCTCGTGCGCGCCAGGATCAGCGGCGACGTGAGCGACGTCCAGCCGCCCGCGTCGACGCCACGGCCCGAGAGCGCGAGCTCCGAGTCGAGCGACGAGCCGCTGAACGTGACCTTCGACGCCGACAGGTCGGACACGAGGCGCGGCGCGGCCTGGACGGGCACGCGCAGCTCCTGGTCGTCGTCCGTGGACGTCAGCACGACCCGGCCGGAGAGCGTCGTGACGTACTCGCGCTCGAAGCCGTACTGGTCGAGCTCCTGCGTCGGGTCGATCTCGCGCTCGAGCGTGCTCGGGTCGAGCGTGAGGGTCAGCGTGAGCGTCGCCTCCTTGCCGCCCGCGGGCACCGTGACCTGCGCGGGCGTGACGGTGATGTCCGCGCCGCCCGCCGTGGACGCCGCGACGAACGCGGTGTCGTACGTGCGGTCCGCCGAGCCGAAGTTGGCGACCTTGACCGTGGCCTTGCGGGTCACGACCTCGTCCGCCACGTCGACCACGCCGAACGCCACGGACACGAGGTTCCGGTCGTCCGAGCTGTACGCGATGACGTCGGTGTCGACCGCGGCGCGCGCGTCCACGCGGCCGGAGCCGACGCGCTCGGGGCCGTACGCGAGACCGGCGCCGCCGGCCTCCGTCGTCACGTCGTGCGTCGCCGTGTTCATGACGGCCGCCTTGACCTGCGCGGCCGTCCAGGCCGGGTGCTCCGCGCGGACCAGCGCGGCGATGCCCGCGACGTGCGGGGTCGCCATCGACGTGCCCGAGAGCACGTGGCCCGCGGCGCCACCACCGGACGCGGCGGACAGGATGCTCGTGCCGGGGGCCGCGACGTCAGGCTTCACGATGCCGAGCGAGCCGTGCACACCGCGCGACGAGCCCGAGTTGAGCAGGTCACCCGCGCCGTCCTGCGAGCCCGCCATCGCGAGACCCGGGCCGATCGTGAGGGTCAGCGTGCCGGCCTCGACCTCGGCCATGAGCGCCTCCGTCGCGGTCTTCGTCATCTGGAAGCCGGGGATAGCGGCGTTGCCCGCGATGCCCGCGGAGAACACGGCGACGTCCGTGGGCAGCAGCACGCCCGCGGCGCCCGCGTTCGACGCGTTGTTGAAGCGCACCGCCGAGCCGCAGACCCGGTTCGGGGTCTCGTCCCACCACAGGTACGCGATCTTGCCCTCGACCGCGTCGGCCTGCTCCGGCGTGAACGTCGCGCAGCCGTCGAAGTCCTCGCCGAGGAACACGACGGGAGCCGTGACGTCGTCACCCGCGTACGCGACCGAGTTCTGGCCCGACACCGTCGTGCCGATCAGGTCGGCGTCGTCCGCCTCCTCGACGCGCGCGGCGTCGAGCACCGGCGCACCGACCGAGTTGGCGACCGTCAGCGAGCTCGCCGCGTTGCCCGGCGCGCCACCGACGTCCGTGATGTCGCCCGCGTTGCCGGACGCGACCGCGACGACGACGCCGAGGTTCGTCAGCTTGTCGACGAGCACGTTGTCCGGGTCGTCGGCCGGCGAGCCGTCCGAGCCGAGCGACATGTTCACGACGTCGACGTGGTCGGAGAAGTCACCGTCGCCGTTCGGGTCCGCCGCGCGGTCGAGCGCGAGGGCCGTGACGTCCGTCGAGCCGCCGATGTCGCCGAAGACCTTGAAGGCCCAGATCGACGCGCGCGGCGCGGAGCCGGGGCCGACCTTCCAGCCGGACAGGTCCGTGAGCTCGGCGTAGTCGCCGTCGAACGTGTCGCCGTCCGGCGTCACGCCGTAGCCCGCGGCCGTGCCGGCCACGTGCGTGCCGTGGCCCGAGTTCGGCGAGGTCGACAGCGAGTCGATCGGGTTCTCGTCGGGCGTCGGGACGTCCGTCGAGCCCGGCTCCTCGAGGCTCGCGTCGTACAGCGGACCCGCGAAGTCGTAGCCGCCGAGGTACTTGGCGGCGTCGAACCAGGCCGGGTCGACCGGCTGCGTGCCGTCCTCGCCGTACGCCTCGTCGTACGCCTCCTGCGTGCCCAGCCCGCCGAACGCGGCGTGCGTGTAGTCCAGGCCCGTGTCGATGACGGCGATGGTGACGCCCTCACCGGTGTTGCCGGTGTCCTGCCAGGTCTGCAGCGCACGCGTGAACGCGTCCGTGTTCGAGTTCATCGGCTTCTTGGTCGCGACGCGGTAGATCGCGGTGACCTCGTCCGACGAGGCGAGGGCCGCGATCTTCTTCGCGTCACCCGTGACGAGCGTGCCCGCCATGAGGTTGGTGACCGTGCCGAGACGCTTCGGCGTGGCCGTGCCCGCGTTCTTCGCGGTGAGCTCCGCGGGGACGACGTCCTCCGCGAGCTCCTGGGTCGTCTCGGCGGCGTCGAGCACCGCGTCGGCGCCCTTCGCCGCGACGTCGACGCCGGCGGCCGTGTCGAGCGCGACGAGCGCCGTGATCTGGCCGTCGTCCTCGGAGAACCCGATGGCCTTGCGGGCCTCGGCGAGCGACGTGGTGACGCGCGAACGGTCGGGACGGTCGGAGAGGTCCGGCCCGGACGGCGCGGCGGTGGCGGACGTGGCGAGCAGCGCGCTGGAGAGCGCGACGGACACCGCTGTGGCTGAGGCGAGGACTGATCGCCGGACTGGTCGTGACATGCGTGTCCCTTCGTGGATCTCTCGGGACGTCCGCGGTGCCGTGCCGACCGTCGTGGGCGGCACGAAGCAGACGTGCGGCGCACGTTACTGATCGGTAGACCGGTTCGTGCGGTTCTTAACCAGATCGAAACACTCGTGTCTTGCCTGAGGCACATGTCCGGATCGACCAGGAAGATCGCGGACGGCGACGTCTGCGCGCCGGTCGCGGCGTCCGGCGGCGGCCCCGGTCCCGGACCCGGTACCGGACGGGACGGTGGACGGACTCGCGGGACGCGACCGGAACGGGTGGCGAGAGGCGACGGTGGCCGCGGTGTCGGAGGGGACGGGCGGTCCGGTGGCCGGGATGTCGGAGGGAGTCGGGTTGGACGCGGTGCTGGACGGGGCTGCACGTGGTGCCGCGCGCGGCGGTGGTCGGGGAGAGCGCGGTGGAGCTGCCGTGGTGGTGGACGCCCGGCGCGGGTGGGCGGCGAGGTGGCCGACAATGGGCGCGATGATCACCGTGAGCACCGACGGCTCCTGCCTGCGCAACCCCGGCGGCGCGATCGGCTGGGCGTGGGCCAACCACGACGGCACGAGCGCGAGCGGGGGCGCCACCTCCGGAACCAACCAGATCGCCGAGCTCACCGCCGTGCTCGAGGCGATCCGCGCGCACCCCGGACCCGAGCCGCTGCGCATCGAGGCGGACTCGCAGTACGCGATCAAGTGCTCGTCGGAGTGGGTGCACAACTGGCGCCGGCGCGGCTGGCGCACCGCGAGCGGGGGGCCCGTGCAGAACCTCGCGCTCGTCCAGGCGATCGACCGCGCGATCAGCGAGCGCACCGGACCGGTGACGTTCTCCTGGGTGCGCGGTCACCGCGGCGACCGCTTCAACGAGCGCGCCGACGAGCTCGCGGGCATCGCCGCCCGCGCCGCCCGCTCCGGCACCCTCCCGACCCCCACCCCCTCCCCGGCCACTACCCTCCCCCCGGCCCCCACCCGCGCGCCGAGCCCTCCAGTCCTCGACCCCGCGGTTGCTCCGGCTGTGACCACCGAGACCCTGAGCAACCCCGGTCTCGCCAGGACGACCGCCGCCGACCCCGTTGTTGCTCCGGCTGTGCGCGCCGATACCCGGAGCAACCCCGGTCTCGACATGGACCCGCTGTTCTGACCCTCCCTGGCCATCGCCGATCTGCCGCCTCCGATCCGGCCGCCTCCGATCCGGCCGTCACCGATCCGGCCCTCACGGATCGGGCCATCACCGATCTGGCCCTCACCGATCCGGCCGTCACCTATCCGGACGGCTCGCCGATCCGGCACTGACCCCCGCTGAGCGCGCCGACCGGTCGCTCCGAGACCTCGTCGGCCCCCTCCTTCGACCCCGTGGTCGCTCCGGCTGTGTGCGGCGGGGTCCGGAGCGACCCCGGGCTCGGCGGGACGGCCACGCCCACCGTTGACCCCGTGGTTGCTCCGGCTGTGGGCGATGGGACCCGGAGCAACCCCGGTCTCGTCGGAACAGTCACCGTCGACCCCGTGGTCGCTCCGGGTAGGAGCGTCGAGAGCCGGAGCGACGGCGGTCTCGGCGGGACCGGTCGGGCTGCGGCGCGGTCGGGCTGCGGCGCGGTCGGATGCGGGGTGGGCGGGGTGTGGTCGGCGGGGCACGCGACCCGGTCCTGCGCGAGGGGGACGTGCGCGACCCCGCGGTGCTCCGGCTCGTCGTGCTGGGCCGGAGCGACCGCGGGGTCGGCGTGAGCGGCGTCCTCAGGTCAGGTGGGTCGAGGGCGCCGGGTGGTCAGCGGCGGACCGTGACCGTGACCGCGCCCGTGGAGGCCTCGGTCGTCGCGCTGCCGGGGTAGGTCGCCGTCAGCGTGTGCTTGCCGGGGGCCAGGTCACGCACGGTGACCTTGGCCGTCCCGGTGAGCCCACGTGCCGACAGCTTCGCGGTCCCCAGCTTCGTGCCGCCCTCGGACAGCGTCACCGTGCCGGACGGTGCGGCCGTCGCACCGACCACGGTGACGACCGCGGTGAGCGGACCGCCCGGACCGCTCGGCCCGCCCTTGCCCCCGGAGGGGAGGGTCGCCGAGCGGGACGCACCGCCGAACCCGTCGACCTTCACCGAGGTCGTCGTCGCCGACTTCCCGACCGTCAGGCTGACGGGTGCGGACGTCGACGCGAGGTACGACGAGCCGCGGTCGGGCACGAACGACGCCGTGAGCGAGTGCTCCCCGATGCCGAGCGCGACCGACGCGGTGGCCTTCCCGCGGTGCACCTTCTGCACCGCGAGCAGCTTGGTGCCGTCGCGGAACGCGACCGACCCCCTCGCAGTGGCCGGTGCGACGGTCGCGGTCAGCCTCGCCTTCGAGCCGTACGACGTGCCGCCGCTGACCGCGAGGGTCGTCGTCGTGCTCGTCGGGACGGTGACGTCGACGACCTGCACGCGCTTGCCGTCGCGGTTGTGGTGCTGGAACACCAGCAGGTCGCCGCTCGTCGCGTCGGCCGACCGGTGCACGGGGATGCTCACGCCGTCCGCGCCGTCGGTCGAGACGAGCGACGCGCGGTCGTTCTCGAACCAGAACGGCGGGTCGTACGGGTCGGTCGTGAACACGTCGGCCTCGTCGACCACCGAGTCGTCACCGCCGTACGGCGAGTACGTCCACACGGAGATGGTCGGCGTGTCCCCGGGCGCGATGCCCGTGGCGCCGAGCGAGATGGGCGCGACCAGCACGTTCGAGTCGAAGACGCCGGTGTCGACGTCGCCGAACTCGTAGTTGATCGGCTCGATGTCGACCGCCGGTGCGCTCGCGGGCGCGTTCAGGTCGTACGTCGTGACGACCGTGAGGTCGATCGCCTCGTCGAGCTTCCACACGATCGACTCGAGGTCGAACGTGCCGTCGCCGTCGACGTCGATGTCGATCACCGGGTAGACCGCGAGGCCGAGCGAGGCCCAGTTCCCCTCGGTCGCGATGCCGACGTTGAGCAGGCCGTCGTCCTGCGGGTCGGCGCCGAGCGCCTCGACGTACGGCGCGGTCGACGACCAGCCGACGTACCGGAGGTCACCGGAGCGCACCGCCGACCGCGACGTCCCGAGCGTCGCCTCGTTCGGCAGGCGCGGGCTCGTGGCCCCGAGGATCAGCGGCGTGGTGAGCGACTGCCAGCCACCGGACGCGACGCCCCGGCCCCGGAGCGCCAGCCCGGCGGTGTCCGCGGACCCCGTGAACGTGACGTCCTTGGCCTTGAGGTCGCTCACGATCCGCGGCGCGGCCTGGACCGGGACGCGCAGCTCGTCGTCGCCGGACCGCGAGTCGAGCACGAGCCGGCCGGTCAGCGCCGCGACGTACTCGCGCGGCAGACCGCCCTGCTCGAGCGACGACGTCGGGTCGATGTCCCGCTCGAGCGTCGCCGGGTCCACGGACAGCGTGAGCGTGACCGTGGCCTTGCCGCCGCGCGGGACGGTGACGCGCTTCGGCGAGACGGAGACCGTCGCGCCGCCCGTGGTGGACGCGGCGGCGAACGACGCGTCGTAGCTCTGGGTCGTGCGGCCGAAGTTGCGGACCGTGACCGTGGCCGTGCGCGTGACCTTCGTCGGGCCGACATCGACGACCCCGAACGTCACCGAGGTGAGCGCCGGGTTCTTCGCGTTGTACGCGACGACGTCCGTCTCGACCGCGGCGAGCGCGTCGACCCGGCCGGCACCGACGCGCTCCGGCCCGTAGGCCAGGCCGCCGCCGTCGGGTTCGGTCGTGACGTCGTGCGTCGCGGTGTTGACGATCGCGGCCTTGACCTCGGTCGGCGACCAGCGCGGGTGCGCGGCCCGCACCAGGGCGGCGATGCCCGCGACGTGCGGTGCGGCCATCGACGTGCCGGACAGGACGTGCCCCGCGGTGCCGCCGCCGGACGCGGCGGACAGGATGCCCGTGCCGGGCGCCGCGACGTCGGGCTTCACGACGCCGAGCGAGCCGTGCACACCGCGCGACGAGCCGTCGTTCAGCAGGTCCTGCGCACCGTCGAGCCGGCTGCTCAGGGCGAGGCCCGGGCCGATCTCGAGCGTGAGCGTCCCGGCCTGGATCTCCGGCAGCAGCGTGTCGGTCGACTGCTTCGTGAGCTGCGCGCCGGGGATCGTCGCGTTGCCCGCGATGCCCGCGGAGAACACCGTGAGCTCCGTGGGCAGCACCACGCCGACCGCGCCCGCGGCCGTCGCGTTGTTGAAGCGGGCCGCCGAGCCGCAGCGGCGCGACGTGTCGTCGTCGTCCCACCACAGGTACGCGATCTTGCCCGCGACCGCGGCGGCCTGCGCCGCGGTGAACGCCGTGCAGCCGTCGAACGTCGCACCGACGTACGCCACGGGCGCCTCGACGTCCGGCCCGCCGTACGCGACCGAGTTCTGCGCGGGCAGCAGGTCGCCCTCGAGCGCGTCGTCGGATGCGGCCGTGACCTTCACGGCGTCCAGCGCGGGGGTGGCCACGGAGTTCGCGACCGTCAGGGCGCTCGGGGAGTTGCCGGGCGCACCGCCGATGTCGGTGATGTCGCCCGCGTTGCCCGCCGAGTTCGTGACGAGCACGCCGAGCTTCGTCAGCTCGGTGACCAGGAGGCTGTCGGGGTCGTCGGCCGGGGCGCCGTCGCCGCCGAGCGACATGTTGACCACGTCGACGCGGTCGGACAGGTCACCGTCGCCGTTCGGGTCGGCGGCGCGGTCGAGCGCGAGGCTCGTGAGGTCCGTGGACCCGCCGATGTCACCGAACACCTTGAACGACCACAGCAGCGCGCCGGGCGCCGAGCCGGGGCCGACCTCCCAGTCGGACACGTCGGTCAGCGACGTGTAGTCGCCGCGGAACGTGGCGCCCGTGGCGTCGACGCCGTAGCCCGCCGCGGTGCCCGCGACGTGCGTGCCGTGACCGGAGTTCGAGGACGTGGACAGCGCGTCGATCGGGTTCTCGTCGGGCGTCGGGACGTCCGTGGAGCCCGGCTCGTCGAGGCTCGCGTCGTACAGGGGGCCGGCGAAGTCGTAACCGCCGGCGAACTTCGCGGCGTCGAACCAGGCCGGGTCGACGGGCTGGGTGCCGTCCTCGCCGTACGCCTCCTCGTACGCCTCGACCGTCCCCGCGCCGCCGAACGACGCGTGCGTGTAGTCCAGGCCCGTGTCGATGACCGCGAGGCTGATGCCCGCACCGGTCTGGCCCGTGTCCTGCCACGCCTGCAGCGCCTTCGTGAACGCGACGGTCGACGAGTTCGTCGGCCGCTTCTCCATGACTCGGTAGATGGCCGTGACCTCGTCCTTCGACGCCAGCGCGCGGATCTTCGCGGCGTCACCGCTGACGAGCGTGCCCGCGACGAGGTTGGTGAGCGTGCCGACGCGCTTGGGGGTCGCCGACCGCGCGTTCTTGGTCGTCAGCTCGGTGGGGACGACGGCCTCCGCGACCGCCTCCGTCTGCGCGGCGGCGTCCTGCACGGCGTCCTTGCCCTGCGCGGCGACGTCGACCCCGGCGGGGGTGTCGAGGGTGACGAGCGCGGTGATCTGACCCGTCGCGCCCGTGATGCCGACAGCCTTGCGGGCCTCGGCGAGCGTCCTGTCGACCCGTGACGGGTCGATGCGGTGGTCGGCGGGGGACGGTGGCCCTGGTGGGGCGGCGGTCGCGGAGGTCGCCAGGACCCCGGTGGTGAGCGCGACCGACAGCGCGGTGGCTGCGGCGAGCGTGGAACGACGTGCTGGTGGACGTGACATGTGCACCCCTGGAGTCGTGGGTTCTCACGGAGCGTCCCGCGTGATCGTCGGACCGGCGATCGTCCTCGTCCCCCTTCGGCGGTCATGCAGCACGCCCGACGCACGTTACTTACCGGTACGTCCTGCGTCATCCGATAGACCCGAATTGGGTCGGCGTGAGCCGGCGGCGGCCGACGCCCCCGGAGCCGGTCCCAGGCGGCTCAGCGCAGCGGCACGAACGCGTACGAGCCGTGCGTCGAGTCGTCGACCTGCCCGTCCGCCCGCACGACGAGGTGCATGGTCGACCGCACGGGCAGCACCAACCGCCCCGGGTCCGCGAGCATCCCGACGAGCACGTCCGGCAGCTCCCGCGCGGCCGCCGAGACCAGGACCCGGTCCCAGCCGCCCTCGCGCGGCCGCCCGAGCGTGCCCGGACCGGCCCGCTCGAGCCGCGCACGACCCACCCGCCCCGGGGGCTGCGCGACGAACCGCGCGAGGTTCTGCGCGCCCCACGCCGCGATCTCGTCGTCCAGCTCGAGGCCCAGCACCTCGCCGTCCGGTCCGACGAGCCACGCGAGCAGCGCCGTCGTCCACCCCGACCCCGCGCCCACGTCGAGCACCGTCGCGCCGCGCGGCACGTCGAGCAGGCGCAGCATCGCGGCGACCGTGCTCGGCTGCGAGCCCGTCGAGCCGCGCCACAGCGGCAGCGCCCGGTCCTCCGCCGCGTGCGCGCGCTGCGCGGGCGGCAGGAACTCCACGCGCGGCACTGCCCGCATCGCGGCGGCCACCCGGTCGCTCGTCGAGGGCGCGCCGGGCTCGAGCTCGTGCTCGTCGTGCTCGTGCTCGTCGTGCTCGTGCTCGTCATGCTCGTGCTCGTCGTGCATGGCGCCTCCGTCGCCTCGGGCGAGGTGGGGTCCGCCCGGTTCGTCGGGTCGACGACGCGCGCCGCACGTGGCGGTGGCGGCGCACGCCGTGCTCACCACCGACACTAGGCGGGTGACCGCCCCCCGGACCACGACGACGTCGTCCACCCCGCCCGCGACCGACGCCCCGAGCGGCGGCATGCTCGACGCCGACGTGGTCGTCGTCGGGTCCGGCTTCGGCGGCAGCGTCGCCGCGCTGCGGCTCACCGAGAAGGGCTACCGCGTGCTCGTCGTCGAGGCGGGCCGCCGCTTCACCGACGAGACCCTGCCGCGCACCTCGTGGGACGTGCGGCGGTTCCTGTGGGCGCCGCGGCTCGGCTGCACCGGTATCCAGCGCATCCACGTGCTCCCGGACGTCGTCGTGCTCGCGGGGGCGGGCGTCGGCGGCGGCTCGCTCGTCTACGCGAACACGCTGTACGAGCCCGAGCGCGACGAGTTCTGGGACGACCCGCAGTGGGCGGGCATCACCGACTGGCGCGACGAGCTCGCGCCGCACTACGACCAGGCGCGCCGCATGCTCGGCGTCGTCGACAACCCGACCGTGACGCCCGCCGACGAGGTCGTCCGCGCCGCCGCGCGGGACCTCGGCGTCGGTGCGTCGTTCCGGCTCGCGCCCGTCGGCGTCGTGTTCGGGCGCGACGGCCGGCTCGAGCCCGGGCAGGCCGTGCCCGACCCGTTCTTCGGCGGCGTCGGCCCGGACCGGCGCGGGTGCACGCAGTGCGGGGCGTGCATGACGGGCTGCCGGTTCGGCGCCAAGAACACGCTCACGACGAACTACCTCGCGCTCGCCGAGCGCGCGGGGGCGCGCGTCGTGCCCCTCACGACCGTCACGTCGGTGCGGCCCGCGGCCGACGGGACGTGGCAGGTCGACGTCGCCGCGACCGGGCACCCGCGGCGCGGCCGGCGGACGCTGCGCACCGGGCAGGTCGTGCTCGCCGCCGGGGCGTGGGGCACGCAGGCGCTGCTGCACGGGCTCAAGGCCGACGGTGTGCTGCCCGAGCTGTCCGACCGGCTCGGCCACCTCACGCGCACGAACTCCGAGGCGCTCGGCGGCGCGGTCGCGCGGTGGCGGGACCGGCGCACCGCGCCCGACCTGACGCAGGGGGTGGCGATCACGTCGTCGGTGTGGCTCGACGAGCGCACGCACCTCGAGCCCGTGCGGTACGGGCGCGGGTCGAACCTCATGGGGCTGCTGTCCACGGTCCTCACCTCGGGCAGGACCCGCGCTGGGGACTCCGGTGCTGGGGACTCCGGTGCCGGCGGGCCGGGTGCTGGCGGGTCCGGTGCCGGCGGGTCCGGTGCTGGTGGGGCCCGTCCCGCGGGAGGGTCGGGTGCCGGTGGGGCGCGGGTCGAGCGGGCGTTGCGGTGGGTCGGGACCGTCGCACGGCACCCGGGACAGGTCGCGTCGCTGCTGCTGGGCATCGGGTCCTGGTCGCAGCGCACCGTGATCGGGCTCGTCATGCAGACCGGTGGCGCGTCGATCGTCGTGCGCCCCCGCCGCACGTGGCGCGGCACGGTCCGGCTGACGTCCACGCCGGGGGAGGGCGAGCCCAACCCCACCTGGATCCCGCAGGCGCACGCCGCGTACCGGGCGATGGCGCGGCGGCTCGGCGGGTTCGCGGCGTCGAGCCTCGCGGAGGTCGTCGACGTGCCCATGACGGCCCACTTCATCGGTGGCTGCACGATCGGGCGGACCCGCGACGACGGCGTGGTCGACCCCTACCACCGCGTGCACGGCTACCCCGGGCTCCACGTGCTCGACGGCTCGACGATCTCGGCGAACCTCGGCGTGAACCCGTCGCTCACCATCACCGCGCAGGCCGAGCGGGCGTGCGCGCTGTGGCCCAACCGGGGCGAGCCCGACCCGCGCCCGGCGCCCGGCCGCCCCTACGCGCGCGTCGCACCCGTGGCACCGGCGCGTCCCGTCGTGCCGGCCCACGCGCCGGCCGCCCTGCGCCTCACGCCCGTGCGGCCTCCCGGGCCCCCGGGTCCCGCCGGGGGCTCGGGCGGCGACGTGGGGGAGATGTGACGGCCACCACGGCACAGCCGCGGCCGCGGGCATCGGGGGGCCTGTGTCCAGTTCGGGCGGGTTGGTGCGTTTGTGCAGGTCGGGACGGTCCGACGAGCGGGTGAAGACGTTCCTGTGACCCAGACGACACGCCGCCTCGGCCGGGTGAAAAGTGTGGCGGAGGTGTGATGACGAGACCGGGTGAGGCCGGACTGGTCACATGTCCGAATCGAGAGAATCGTTCCCGAGGCGCTCGTCGGCGGAACTGACCGCTGACCTGCCGCGACGGCCACGCGGGCCGCCGAAGCCCTTGCGTGGCCCGTCGCGGCCCGCGGCGCCGGGCGTGTCCGACATGTGCGATCCGGGTTCGAAACCCTTCGCACAACCTTGACCTCACGTCACGAGGTTCACCGTCCGACGGTTCTTAGCGTGGAGGCGATGAGTGACGAGCCGCAGCGCCGGCGCACGTCCGGCAGCGGCCGCCACGCGGCTGCCCCGGCCCGCCCGCGCCCCTTCCGGATCACCCCTGGCCGAGTGGCCAAGGGGTTCGTCGTCGTCGCCCTGACGGGTTCGCTCGGTGCGTTCGTCGCGCAGAGCACCGCGGCGGCGAGCTCCGAGCGCACCGCCATGCTCGAGGCCCGTGCGGCCGTCGCGGGCGCCGCGTTCGAGGCCATGCAGACCGCGCACGAGGCCAGCCTCGCCGCCGAGGACGTGACGCTCGACGACGAGTCCCTCGCCGCGCTCGAGGCCGCGACCGCCGAGCTCGAGGACCTCCTCGACGAGGCCGGCGTCGCGGACCTGCGTCGCGCCCAGGCCGCATCGCGCAGCGGGTCGCGCACGTCCGCCGACGGCACGGCGAGCGCGCGGTCCGGTGCCAGGGACGCCGCGACGAGCGCTCCCGGTGCTGCCGGCGCGGGCGCTGCTGGTGCTGGTGCTGCTGGTGCTGGTGCTGGTGCTGGTGCTGCTGGCGCTGGTGCTGCTGGCGCGGGTGCCGCTGACGCTGGCGGCTCTGACGCCGGTGCTTCTGCCGGCGCTGCTGACGCCGGTGCCGGTGCCGATGCCGGTGCGGGTGCCGCCGCGAGCGAGACCCCCGCGTCCAGCGGCCCGCTGCTGAGCGCCTCGCAGGACCTGCTCGGCCCCGCCGGGGCCGGATCGGCCGACGCCGGCTCGTCGTCGGCGCCGCCCGTGGCCGGCTCCGAGGCGTCCGCTGCGACCGAGCCCGAGCCGTCGTCGTCGGGAGCCCCCGCGGCCGACGCGGCCGCCGACGAGGTCGACAAGGCGACCGGCAAGGCGACCGGCAAGGCGACCGGCAAGGCGACCGGCAAGGCGAACAGCCCGGAGGCCGAAGCGCCGCAGGGCGTGGACGCGATCGAGATCCCGCCGGTCGAGGGCCCCGAGGACGCCACGACCCGCAAGATCCGCCTGGCCCTCGAGCGCGTCGTCGAGCTCAGCGGCGAGGTCCTCGAGACCGCCGAGGAGGAGCGCGTGCGCATCGCCGCCGAGCAGGAGGCCGCGCGGCTCAAGGCCGAGCAGGATAAGGCCGCCGCCGAGGCCGCGGCCGCCGCGAAGAAGAAGGCGGAGGACGAAGCCGCCGCGAAGGCCGCCGCCGAGGCCGCAGCCGCCGAGCGTGCCGCATGGAAGCAGTCGCTCGTCGGGTACGCGAACGGCCGGATCCCGTCCTCGGCGCTGTGCGCGCTGTCGTTCGACGCGGGCCACATGCTGCGCTGCGACGCCGCCGAGGACCTGGAGGCGCTCGACGTCGCCTACCACGCCGCCTTCGGCTCGCACCTGTCCATCACCGACTCCTACCGCTCCTACGGCGCGCAGGTCACCTGCCGCGCGACCAAGGGCTGGCTGTGCGCGACGCCCGGCACGTCCAACCACGGCACCGGCATCGCGGTCGACCTGGGCGGCGGCATCCAGTCGTTCGGCGCGTCGCAGCACCTGTGGATGAAGGAGCACGCCGACGAGTTCGGCTGGGCACACCCCGCGTGGGCGCGCGCGGGCGGCAGCAAGCCCGAGGCCTGGCACTGGGAGTACGTGCGCTGACGCCCGCCCCGAGCCGCCCCGGCGAGTCGAGGCCGTGCCAGGGCCGAGCTCGCTTGTGCCGGGGGTGTGCGTGGGTCGGCCGCGCGTGTGCCGGGGTATGGGTCGGCCGCGCTGTGTGCAGGCGTGCGTGGCGGGTGCGGACCGACGGTGCTTGTCGGTGCGGACCCGAACGGTGGGGTGCTCGTGGGTGCGGAACGGCGGGGGTGCTCGTCCGCGCGGACCGACGGTGGGGTGCTCGTGGGTGCGGAACGGCGGGGGTGCTCGTCCGCGCGGACTGACGGTGCGGGCTGACGGTGCGGACTGACGGCGTGGACCGACGGCGCGGTCGTCTGCGCGCGTGACCCGTGCGGCGCTGTCGCGCCCGGTCGCCGCGCCCCTAGCATCGGTGACATGCCTGCCCCGGGTCGTGCCTGGCCGCTGGTCGGCCGCGCCGCCGAGCTCGATGACCTCGAGGTCCAGCTCACCGAGGCGACGGACGGCCCCGGCGGCGCCGTGCTGCTCGAGGGCGAGGCCGGGGTCGGGCGCACGAGCCTCGTCGACGAGCTCGAGTCGTGCGCGCGGCTGCTCGGCATCCGCGTGCGCTCCGGGCGGACCGCGCTCGGTGAGCTCGGCCGCTCCGTCGACGACGGGCACGCGCGGCTCGTCGTGCTCGAGGACGTCCACGCGTGGGACGACGGCGAGCTCGCCGTCCTCGCCGAGGCGTCCGCCGACGGCTTCCCCGCACGCACGCTCGTCGTGCTGACCCTGCGCCCCGTGCCGCACCGTGCCGCCGTCACGCACGTCGTGTCCCGGTGGACCCGCGCCGGCGCGCGCTACCTGGAGCTGCGGCCGCTGCCGTCGCCGTCCGCCGTGGAGCTCGCCGAGGCGATCGTCGGCGCGAGCCTCGGCCCCGCACTGCGCGGCGCGGTCTCGACCGCGGGCGGCAACCCGCGGTTCGTCGTCGACATCGTCACCACCGCGCACGACACCGGAACGCTCGGCGCCGTCGAAGGCGGTGTGGACGCCGTCGTGCCCGGGTGGCGGGGCGAGGTCGAGCAGACCGTGCGGGAACGCCTCGCGTACCTGGGGCGCGACGTGCTCGGGCTGCTCTCCACCGCGTCCGTGCTCGGGGTCTCGTTCGTCGTCGTCGACCTCGCCGCGCTCGCGGACCAGAACGTCGAGGACGTGTGGCGCACCCTGCGGCACGCGCTCGCGGCGGGCGTCGTGCAGGCGCGCGGGGACCGGCTCGTGTTCCGGCACGACGTCGTGCGCGCCGCGCTGTACGGCGGCATTCCCGACGACGAGCGGCGCCGGCTGCACGAGCGGGCCGCCTGGACGCTGCGCGAGGCGGGCGCGCCGCGAGCCGTGGTGAGCGCGCACCTCGAACGCGCCCGCTGACCTCGTCGCCGGCGCCTCGAGCCGTGGCTCCCCGCAGGTCCGGGCGCGCCGTCGCCGGACGCCTGCCCGCGCCGCCCGAAGCCGTTCCCGCCGGGCTGCCGCGGCCCGACTCCGTCCGTTCCGAGGCGGGCACGAGCTCGTCGTCCCCGAGGCCACGAGCTCGTCGGTCCCTGAGGAGGTCGTGAGCGCTCGTCGGTCCCTGAGGCGGGCACGAGCTCGTCGTCCCCGAGGCCACGAGCTCGTCGGTCCCTGAGCGGCCAGCCGCCATGGGCCGCTCACGGCGCCCCGCGGCGTCCGAGGCGTGGCCGCCCGGCTGCGGCCGGCCGTCGCCGCGCCTAGCGTGGACGAGCCGGGCCCAGGACGTCGCCCGATGCGCGGCGTCGCGAACCCGGCACACCCGCCGACCGCACCCGACCGCGGCCGCCGGTGCACGTCCACGTCCACGACGAAGGAGCACTCCATGCCCACGCGCAGCGCCCACACCTCCTGGCAGGGGACCCTCGCCGACGGCGGCGGCCGCGTCGAGCTCACGAGCTCCGGCGCCGGTGCCTACGACGTCTCGTTCCCGCGCCGCGCGGCCGACGAGGCCGGTGGAGTCACCAGCCCCGAGGAGCTCATCGCCGCGGCGCACTCGTCCTGCTACGCGATGCAGCTGTCCGCACTCATCGGCGAGGCCGGCGGCACTCCCGTCGCACTCGACGTGAAGGCCGACGTCACCCTGCGTCCCGACCCCGCGGGCGGCTTCCGCATCTCCGGCATCGCGCTCACCGTGCGCGGCCAGGTCGAGGGCCTCGACGCCGACGGCTTCCGCGCCGCCGCCGAGAGCGCCAAGGCCACCTGCCCCGTGAGCAAGGCCCTCACCGGCACCGAGATCACCCTCGACGCCGCCCTCGCCTGACGGACCCTGTCGACGGCTTCGCCCTGCGCTGGCCCAGCCGCACCTGCGGCACCGTGCCGCCGCGCTCGGCGGGCCGCTGACTGTCCGGTCCTGCCTACGGCTCGGCCATGTCGCCCGTCCTGGCCCGCCCTGCCACCCCGCGCCGGTCGTCTGGCTGTGCCGGCTGCCTGGGTTTGTCGGTCGCCTGGCTGCGCCGGTCGCCTGGCTGCGCCGGTCGCCTGGCTGCGCCGGTCGCAGGGGTAGCAACTCGCCCTGGCCGGACTCGGCGCGGTCTGCCGTGCGCTCGGGTTGCCGTGCGCTCGGGTTGCCGTCGGTTCGGGTTGGCGTCGGTTCGGGTTGCCGTCGGCTGGGGTTGCCGTCGGTTCGGATGCGTGTGTCGGGTGGTCCGCCCGTGTGAGGTGCTGTCCGTCTGGCCTTGCGCGCGTTGACCTGCGGTTTCGCCGGTCTGGGCCGGGTTCCTCGGAGGACCTCCGGCCCAGACCGGCGACTCGTCCGCCCCGTACCGTCGCGGGCGTGGACCTCGCCGAGGGGACACCGGGCGACGCTGCCAGGGCTGTCCGCATCGACCTCGACACCGCGATGCGTCGCCGGTGCCGGGGCCTCGGGCTTGCCCCCGGCTCGGTCACGCACGTGACCCACCGCGGCGGCCTCGGCGGTCGCGAGGTCGGCCTCGGCACGGATCGCTTCGCCCTCGACTCCTGGGCCTGCGTCCGCCGCTACGTCTCCCCGGTCCAGGGCCTCGACCCGGCCTGACCCGCCGGCCCGCCCGTCCTGCCCAGCCCCGCCCGTCTTGGCCAGTGCCGCTCGGCCCGCCTGGCCCCGTCCGCCTTGCGGGGCCCGCCCGTCCCGCCCGCCCCCGCCCCGTCCCGCCTGGCCACGCCCGTCTTGCCTGGCCCCGCCTGCCTGGCCCCGCCCGCCTGCCTGGTCCCGCCCGTCCTGCCGGGCCCTGCCCTGGGCCCGCTGGTCTCGGGCCGGTCGACCCCGGACCCGTGTGCCACGCGTCGTCGCTCGGGACTCGGCGCCGCGTTCGTCGTCGCTTCCTGGTCGGTCGGTGAGGTCGACCTCGAGCTCGTCGTTGCTCCGGGGTCGATCTCGAGCTCGTCGTCGTGGTGTGCCGGGGTTGGCGTCCGGTCCTCGGGTGGTCCCGGGACGCCCGGACGCGGTGGTGCGAAGATGCCCCCCGTGACTGCTGTGGCCGACGACACGCGTGCGGGGACCGACGACGTCCGAGCGCTCGTCTCCGAGCTCCGGTCCGCGGTGCGCGGCGCGGTCGACGACTCGTCCCGCCGCCGCGCCGAGTACTCGACCGACGCGTCGAACTACCGGGTGGTCCCGCAGGTCGTCGTGTTCCCGCAGGACACCGACGACGTGGAGGCGGCCCTCGCGGTCGCCCGCGCGGCGGGTGCGCCGATCACCGCGCGCGGCGCGGGCACGTCGGTGGCGGGCAACTCCGTCGGACCCGGGGTGGTCCTCGACTTCTCGCGGCACGTCAACCGCATCCTCGAGGTCGACCCCGAGGAGCGCACGGCGCGCGTCCAGCCGGGCGTCATCATGGCCGCGCTCCAGAAGGCCGCCGCGCCGCACGGGCTGCGGTTCGGCCCGGACCCGTCGACGTGGACCCGCGCGACCCTCGGCGGGATGATCGGCAACAACGCGTGCGGACCCCGCGCCGTCGCCTACGGCCGGACCGCCGACAACGTCCTCGCTCTCGACCTCGTCGACGGCACGGGTCGACGCATCGGGGCGCGCTCCGGCGAGGGCGCGCTCGACGTCGTCCCCGGTCTGCCCGAGCTGGTGCGCGGCAACCTCGACCTCCTGCGCACCGAGCTCGGCCGGTTCGGCCGCCAGGTGTCCGGCTACTCGCTCGAGCACCTGCTGCCCGAGAGGGGCACCGACCTCGCGAAAGCGCTCGTCGGCACCGAGGGCACCGTCGGCACACTGCTCGAGGCCAAGCTCCGGCTCGTCCCGGTCGCGGCCGCGCCCGTGCTCGTCGTGCTCGGCTACCCGGACATGCCCGCTGCCGCCGACGCCGTGCCCGCGCTCCTGGCGCACCGGCCGATCGCGATCGAGGGCATGGACGCGCGGCTCGTGGACGTGGTCCGACGCGTCCGCGGCGCCTCAGCCGTCCCCGACCTGCCGCCCGGCGCGGGGTGGCTCATGGTGGAGGTCGGCGGTGACACGCTCGACGAGGCTCTCGACCGCGCCCGCGCCCTGGCCGCCGACGCCGGCACCCCGGCCGTCGGCCTGTTCCCGCCCGGGCCCGAGGCGACCGCGATGTGGCGCATCCGCGAGGACGGCGCCGGTCTCGGCGGTCGCACGCCGTCGGGCGAGCAGGCGTGGCCCGGGTTCGAGGACTCTGCCGTCCCGCCCGAGAAGCTCGGCGGGTACCTGCGCGACCTCGACGCGCTCATGGCCCGGCACCGGGTCGACGGCCTCGCGTACGGGCACTTCGGCGACGGGTGCGTCCATCTGCGCATCGACATCCCGCTCGAGCGCTCGGGCGACCCGCTGCGCGCGTTCATGCAGGACGCCGCCGAGCTCGTCGCCTCCCACGGCGGTTCGCTGTCCGGTGAGCACGGCGACGGCCGCGCCCGCTCCGAGCTGCTGCCCGTCATGTACTCGCCGCGCGCCATCGGGGTGTTCGGGCAGTTCAAGGCGCTGCTCGACCCGAAGGGCCTGCTCAACCCCGGCGTGCTCGTCCGCCCCGCGGCGGTCGACGCCGACCTGCGCCGCCCCGCCGCGCGCCCGCTGCCCGCGACCAGCGGCTTCTCCTTCGCGCACGACGCCGGCGACATGACCACGGCCGTCCACCGTTGCGTCGGCGTCGGCAAGTGCCGCGCCGACTCCACCGCCGCGGGCGGGTTCATGTGCCCCTCGTACCTCGCGACGAAGGACGAGAAGGACTCGACGCGCGGTCGCGCCCGCGTGCTCCAGGAGATGGCGAACGGCTCGCTCGTGTCGCGCGGCTGGTCGTCGCCCGAGGTGCACGAGGCCCTCGACCTGTGCCTGAGCTGCAAGGCGTGCTCGTCGGACTGCCCTGCGGGCGTCGACATGGCGCAGTACAAGTCCGAGGTGCTGCACCGTACATACCGCCGCAGGCTGCGTCCGGTGAACCACTACGCGCTCGGCTGGCTCCCGCGGTGGGCGCGCCTGATCACCGGTCTGCCCGGCATCGCGCCCCTGGTCAACGCCGTCCTCGGCGTCCGCCCGATCGCCAAGATCGTCCTCGCCGCCGGTGGCATGGACACCCGCCGGAGGATGGTCGCGTTCGCCGACGAGCCCTTCCGCCGCTGGGTGCGCCGCGAGGGCGCCGCCCAGGTCACCCGCACCCCCTCGTCCTCCGCGGCCGCGCTGGCGCCTGCCCCGACGACGCAGGCTGCGTCGTCGACCCCGCACTCCGACTCGACGAGCACGCAAGCCGGCTCGTCGAGCACGCCGGCTGGTTCGTCGAGCACGCCGGCTGGCTCGTCGAGCGCGCCGGCTGCCGCGCCGAGCACGCCAACCGCCTCGACGACGCCCACGTCCTCGACCCCGCAGCGCGCTTCGACGTCGACGCCTGCCGCCGCGTCGACCGCGCCGCCCGCCTCGTCGGGTGTCGGCGCCGACGGCGGTGCGCGGCCGCGTGTGCTCCTGTGGACCGACTCGTTCAGCGACGCGCTCGCACCGAAGGTGGCTCGGGCCGCCGTCGCCGTGCTCCGGGACGCCGGGTATGAGGTCCTCGTGCCGGACCACCAGGCGTGCTGCGGTCTGACGTGGATCAGCACGGGCCAGCTCGAGGGTGCCCGGCACCAGCTCGAGCACCTGCTCGAGGTGCTCGGGCCGTTCGCCGTGAACGGCATCCCGATCGTGGGGCTCGAGCCGTCCTGCACCGCCGTGCTGCGTTCCGACCTGCGTGACCTCCTGCCCGACGACCCGCGCGCCGTCGCCGTCGCCCGCGAGACCCGCACGCTCGCCGAGCTGCTCACGGCGCCCGCACCGATCGGCCCGGGCGACCGCTGGCAGGTGCCCGACCTGTCCGACGTCACCGCCGTCGTCCAGCCGCACTGCCACCACTACTCGGTGATGACCTGGACCCCCGACCGCCGACTCCTGACCGACGCGGGGGCGACGTTCTCCGCGATGGCCGGCTGCTGCGGGCTCGCGGGGAACTTCGGCATGGAGAAGGGCCACTACGACGTCTCGGTCGCGGTCGCGGAGAACTCGCTGCTGCCGGCCCTCCGTGCCGCCGCCCCCGGCGACATCTACCTCGCCGACGGCTACTCGTGCCGCACGCAGGCCGACCAGCTCGCCGGCGTCGAGGGCCTGCACCTCGCGGAGCTCCTGGCCTCCCGCCTCGGCTCACGCGCCACCACGGTGACCCACGACTCCGCCGACCCCGCTCCGGCCTGAGCTGACCGCGGTGCCGCGTCTGTCGGGCCCGGGTGGGCCGGCGCGCTGTTCGTCACGTCGGGATGTCGTGACCCGCGGTGGCGGCCAGGATGCTGTCGGCGGGAGGCGGGCGATGTCGCTCCGACCCGGGCCAGCCGTTCTCTCAGGGGACTGCCGCGCTCTGACGCGTCGCTTCCGTGTCCGCGAGCAGTGCCGCGTTGCCCGTGTGGCCCCGGGCGACCGCGCCGGCAGCACCCGGTGGGGCGGGAGCGTTGTACGCGCGACCCGACCGGGTCCGGAACGTGTAGCGCGCCCCTGCTGACCCGACCCCGGATGGCGTGAGGACGACAACGCTGGTCCCCGTGGTCCCCGTGGTCCCCGTGGTCCCCGTGGTCGCCGTGGTCCCCCTGGTCCCCGTCGTGCCCGTGGTCCCCGTGGTGCCCGTGGTGCCCGTGGTGCCCGTGGTGCTCGGCGCGTGGCTACCCGCGTCGGGCTCGGGCGCGGCCGGACGGCCGGGCACCGCACGATCCGGCTGTCGGGGCCCGGCCAGCACGCGCTGGGTGGGGGCGTGGCGTTCGACCGCGAGGTCGAGCCGGTGGACCTCGTGGTGGTGGAACGAGCACAGGAGGACGGCGTTGACGAGGTCTGATGTGCCACCGTCGCGGTGCCACCACGCGATGTGGTGGACCTCGCAGTAGGCAGGTGGCACCGAGCACCCGTTCCAGGCGCATGCGCGGTCGCGCGCGACCACGGCGAGCCGCTGCGCTGGTGTGAACGAGCGTCGGGTCCGTCCGACGTCGAGCGGCCTGCCGGCCGCGTCCATCACCACACGCGTCATCGCGCAGTCGCACAACGCGGTCGCCAGCTGGGTCGACGACAGCACCGCACCGTCGTCCGTCACTGCGGGTGGCAAGGTGAGGGTGGCCGAAGGGCGAGACGGTGGCTCCTCCGACACGGAGCCGGAAGGTCGGTGTCTCCGCGCCGCGCGCCGTCGGAGCTCGACCCACGTCTCGGCCGGCACGAGCAGCGACACGTGGGGGACGGCTCGCCCGGCACCGTGCGACCCGTCGGCGGACTGCGGACGCTCGCCGTCACCGCGGACCTCGTCGAGAGAATCGGCGACGGTCTGGACCTGCCGTATCGAGGACGACGACGAGGCGTCGCGCGCCGTGCCGGCTGCCGAAGCGTCGCTCGCTGCGGTGGAGGTGGGCGCCCCCGGAACCCCGGCGGGCGCGCCGGTGCTCGGTTCGCTCGTGGACGCGATGCCGGCGATTGCGACCCCGGACGTCGCGCGCGCCGGCGCAGTGTCCTGCGCCGTACAGACGGAGGTGCCCGGGGTCGGCGCTCCGAGCCGGACGGCGTCCGGCGTCTGCGGCCCGCGTGCAACGGCGCCCGGCGTCGTCGCTCGAGGTGCGACGGCCAGGGGTGCGGCCGTGGAGGGGTGGGCGGCGAGGGCGGTCAGGGCGTCGGCGCGCGCCTGCTCGGGAGTGCGGTCCTCGTCCGGACGGTGGCCGGTGGCGTCGAGGGCACGCTGCAGAAGGCGACCCGCGACGGGGTCGAGGCGACCGCGCAGGTGGGTGCCGTCCGGCGCGTGGGTCAGGACGAGGAAGCGCGCGCGGTGCTGGGCGGCCCGCTGGTCCTCGAGGTGGTCGTCGTCCTGCTCCGCGACCCAGGCGGTGAGGGTGCGGCCGAACTCGCGTGCGTCGACCCCGCGGGCGAGCTCGATGACCGCCGCCTGGCCCTGCGGGGCGCGCAACGCCTCGGCGACCGCCGCCGGTGCCTGCTCCAGCGTGCGCGCGAGGACGTCGACGTGCCCGTCGCGCACGACGCCCTCGGTCATCGCGTCGCGCACCGCGGGCAGGCGGGTCAGTGCCTCGGCGGACCGCACCTGCCCGGCGACCTGCCACCGCGTCGAGCCGGTGAGCCGCGCGCGGGTGTCCGCGAACTCGCGCTGGGCGCCGACCGCGGCGGCGGCGGACTGCTGCGCCGCGAGCACGGGTGAGCGGACGACTGTCACGAGCGCCGCGATGCGGTCGAGCGTCCCCAGTGCCCGTGCGCGCTGGGGGCCGGACCAGTCGTCGGCTCGCCCGGCGGCCGCCGCGAGGGTCGCGAGCCGGGCGCGCACCCGCTCGAGCTCGACGAGCAGCTGGTCGGGCGCGAGGCCTTCGCCGCGGCTGCGTGCCGGCAGCGCCGAGGGGGTGACGGCGCGTCCCGCTCCGTCACCCGATTCGGACACTCCCGGCGAATCGAACACGTGTACGACACTAGCGACCATGCAAGCCCGGTGGAGCGTCTGTCGAGATCTGTGGACGAGCAGGCGTCAGGCGTCACTCGCGCCGCGTGGTGGCTCGTCGTCGTCGCGCATGTCAGTGGTCGGCGGTGTGATGGCGGGATGGGTGCACGAGTGCGATGGGTGGACGTGCGGCGCGAGGCGCCGGAGCTGGCCGAGGTGGTCGAGAGGGTGTTCGGCTCGGGGACCAACAAGACGCTCGCGACGCTGCGCGCGGACGGCTCGCCGCGCATCTCCGGCACGGAGCTGGAGATCGGCGACGACGTGACGCTCGGCATGATGCCGGCGTCGCGCAAGCTGCAGGACGTGCTGCGGGACCCGCGCGTCGCGATCCACTCGCCGACGCTCGAGCCGCCGCAGGACCAGAAGCAGTGGGTCGGCGACGCGAAGCTCGCCGGCCGGCTCGTCGAGATCCCGCTGCCGCCCGGTGCGCTGCCCGGCGCGTACTTCGCGCTCGACGTCACCGAGGTGGTGCACACGGGCCTCGACGAGGCGGCGACGAGGCTCGTCGTCACGGCCTGGCACCCGGGCCGTGGCGTCACGCGCGTCGAGCGCGAGTAGCCGCACCGGGTTCGCGTCCAGGAGTGCGACGAGCGGGGGCGTCGCGTTCGGTCGGCGTCGTGGTGGGTCGGCGTCGTGGTGGGCCGGCGTCGTGGTGGGTCGGCGTTGTGGTGGGCCGGCGTCGTGGTGGGTCGGCGTTGCGGTCGGTCGGCGTTGCGGTGGGCCGGCGCTCGGGTGCAGGGTCGGACGCATGCTGGTCGCGTTCTCCGTCTCACCGCTCGGCGCGGGCGAGTCGGTCTCGGGCGCCGTCGCGGACGCGGTCCGCGTGGTGCGTGAGTCCGGTCTCCCGAACAGCACCGACGCCATGTTCACCACGATCGAGGGCGAGTGGGACGAGGTGATGGACGTGGTCCGCCGTGCCACCGAGGCCGTCGGTCGGCACGGGAACCGCGTCAGCCTGGTCCTGAAGGCCGACATCCGGCCCGGGCACACCGGTGAGCTCTCGGGCAAGGTCGAGCGGCTGGAGGCCGCTCTCGGGCGGCCCGACGACGAGAGCGCCGACCCGCGCGGCTGACCGGTTCGCCCGCGGCCTCACCCGCGGCTGCACCCGCGGCTCATGGTCGAGCGGGCACTGGAGGGTCGTCGAGGCTACGTCCCGCAGGCCGTCGAGCAAGGCGCCGGACGGGGTGTCCCAGGCGTCGTCGTCGGCGTGCCGCGCGCGTGTCGCGCGACACGGTGCGGGCCGCGGTGGACGGCACGTGACACCCGCGCCCGACCGGGCCAGGATGGCGCCCGGGAGCGGTCACGGCCTCGTCGTCCGACCTCGTCGTCGCCGTCACCCGCACGGCCCTGTCCTGCGGCGGAACCTGACCCGTCCGGCGGACAGACCGGACATTCGCGGCCATGCGAGAGTATGCACGCGACGACCGCCACGCGGTCGGTCGGACGGACGGTCCGGCTCGGGAGCAGGGCCGCCGCGGTCCGCGCCGCCCGCTACCCGCACCAGCACGACCACGCGCGACAGCACCACACGCACGACAGCACCACGAACGACAGCACGACCCGCACGCACGACGCAGCGCGACCCAGGAAGGCCGGCGAGACGGATGCCTCTGTTCGAGCTCGACGACGGCCGGCCGCGCCTCGTCCAGCCGATGCAGCCGCTCCCGGCGTCGTTCTCGCAGGACCTGGCGCTGCTGGTGCAGCACCATCTCGCGGCGATCGCGGGGGAGCCGCTGTTCCCGGTGCGGTACCGGGCGAGCGCGCCGGACCACGCGGACCTGCCGGAGCTGCTGGCGCTGGACTCGACGGGTCGTGCGGTGGTCCTGGAGGCGGTCCAGGTGCTCGACGACGACGCGGTGGTCGCGGCGCTGCGGCACGCGGGCGCGGCGTCGCGCATGACGTCGACGGACCTGGCGCGGGCGTACCACGCGGACCCGGAGCGGTTCGCGGTGGACTTCGCGGCGTTCCGTGAGCAGGTGGCGTTCGGGATGACGTCGAGCCGCCGCGAGGGTGTGCGGCTGGTGGTGGTGTGCTCGGAGGTCGCGCCGGAGGCGGCGGACACGCTGGGTTACCTGCGTGGTCCGGGCCGGCACGTGGACGTGCTGCAGCTCGGCGTGGTGCGCGGGGTCGACGACCGCCGGTTCCTGGACGTGTCGCCGCTCGCGCGGCACGAGACGGTGCGCCGTCCGGTGGAGCCGACCGCGTTGCGGTTGGTGCGGTCGAGCGAGGCGTCGTTCGCGACGGCGATGGCGTACGAGGACGGTCGGCGTCGTCCGCCGTCGCCGGTGGGCTCACCGCGTGCGGGTGCGCCGGGTCTGCCTTCGACGTCGGCGTTCCCGGGTGGTGGTCCTTCGGCCGGCGACGGTGGGGGTCGCCCGGCGTCCGCGTCCGTCCCGGCGATCCCTGCGGTCCCGCCCCCGCCTCGTCCGACGAGCGTGCCGGGTACGACGAGCGCGCGGGGAGCCGCCCGGTCGAGCGCCCCGACGCCCGCGTCCGGCGTCGCGGCGAGCATGACGAGCGGACCCACGACGAGCGGACCCACGACGAGCGGACCCACGGCCAGCGGACCGACGACGAGCGGACCGACGACGAGCGGACCGACGACGAGCGGACCGACGACGAGCATGACGAGCACGCCCGGCCCGACCAGGTCGAGCACGAGGGCCAAGGACGCCCGCCCGGCGTCGGAGACGGTCTCGTCGACGGCGCTGCCGGTCGCGGGCACCCCGAGCGCGCAGGTCGGTGCGCAGACCCGCGCGGTCCCGGCGGTCGTCCCGCCCTCGGCGCCGCGTTCGTCGTCGTCGTCGGTGCACGGCCCGGCGGCACCGCGCGGGGGTGCGCCGGCGTCGTTCGCGCCCCGCTCGTACTCGCCGCCGGCGAACCGCACGACGTCCCCGTACGTGCCGCCGGCGAACCACGCGCCGACGAGCGACGTGCCGTCGAACCCTGACCTCGCGAAGCCCGCGACGGCGTTCGGCGCGGTCGTCGGGACGGGTGCGATGCCGTCCATCCCGGTGACGCCGCGCTCGACGACGGGGTCGCGTGGGACGAGCACGGCTCCGACGCCCGCGACGGCCCGCCCGGACGGCGGGCGCGGCGACGGGGTGTCGCCGCTGTTCGAGGCGCTCGCGGACGTGCTGTCGGGCCCGGTCGCACCGACCGACCGCGCGGGCGCGGGCGCACCCGCGAGGCCGTGGCGCGACGACGCGCTCGCGGGGTCCGAGTCGGCGAACGCGTCCCAGGTCGGTCCCGTGGCGCCGCACCCGCACGGTCTGAGCGCGGCCGCGGAGGCCTGGCCGCAGTCCCTGCCCCCGGCTCCGGCGACGTCGACCGCGCCCGCGGCGCTCCCGGCCCCGCCCGCACCTCCCGCGGCGCCCGAGCCCGAGCCGCGTGACCCGAACCTGCCGTACCCGGAGCTCGCGATGCTGGCCAAGCGTCGCCGTGCGCTGGCGACGCTGGTGTGGCTGCGGGAGCGGCGGGGGCAGCGGCTCGTCGCGGAGCTGCAGTCGGACGGCACGATCCTGCTGCCGGACGGCGCGCTGTTCGTCGACCCGGGGGACGCGGCGGCGTACGCGTCGGGGTCGACGGTCGAGGTCGACGGCTGGCGCGCGTGGCGGCTGGGCGACGGCGGTCCGACGCTCGCGGAGGCCACGGGCCGCGACGACGTCTGACGGCGGCGGCCGGCGCGGGACGGTCAGGTCCAGCCGTACCCGGCGGACCACCGGTCGAGCTCGGCGTACACGCGCGCCCGGACGGATGGTGCGGACAGCACGAGGTCGTGCATCCCGCCGGCGATCCGCACGACGGTGACGCACGGCCCGAGCTGCACGGCGCGGCGGGCGAGGAGCTCGACGTCGAGCACGATGTCGGCGGACCGCATGTCCTCGTGCCAGCGCGGCGTGATGAGGGTGCGGGTGGACGCCATCATGAGGATCGGCACGTCGACGGTGAGCCCGCGCGCGACGAGCGTGTGCCCGGTCATGATCGCGGACAGCCACCCGGCGCGGACGGGGAACGCGGGCGTGGGGCGCCAGCGCTCGTCGAACGTCCACTCGCCGCCGGTCGCGGCGGACAGGGTGCGGTTGTAGTAGCCGGGGTCGATGTTCGGCAGGGGCGCCTTGGGCTGGAACCGGGCGAGCTGCGCGACGGCGGGGCTGGACAGGTGTCGCAGCAGGCCGGAGCCCTGGAGCTCGAGCCAGGGGGAGTTGAGGACGAGCCCGGCGACGCGTCCGGGGTTGCGGTGCGCCCAGAGGGCGGCGACGAGCCCGCCGGTGGAGTGCCCCATGAGCACGACGCGCGCGTGCGCGCCGAGCTCGTCGCGGACGACGGCGAGGGCGGCGGCGAGCTCCTCGTCGTACGTCTCGAGGTCGTCGACGTAGCCGGGGGTCTGGTGCGCGCGCAGGCTGCGGCCGTACTTGCGCAGGTCGAGCGCGTAGAACGCGACGCCGCGCGCGGTCCAGTGCTCGGCGAGCCCGGTCTGGAAGAAGTAGTCGGACCAGCCGTGCAGGTACAGCACGGCGCGTGCGGGGCGCAGCGCCTCGTCGGTCGGGGGCCGGTGCCGGACGAGGGTCGCGACGACCGCGCCCTCGTCGTCGGGGGTGAGGTACAGGGTCTGCGCCTCGTAGCCGGGGCCGAGCACGTCGGGCACCCAGGTGCCGGGCGGGGACTGGACGGTGGGGACGTCCTCGTCGGGCACGTCCTGGTCGGGCACGTCCTGGTCGGGCACGTCCGCGGCGCGCTCGTCGGGCCCGGGAGGGAGCGGGGCGTCGGGGGAGGCCGACGAGCGGTCCGTCCCGCCGGTCGTCACGTCGCCCACCGCGCCACCCCCTCGTGCCCGACCGCGTCAGACCGTCAGGACGATCTTGCCGAACTGCTCACCGGCGTCGAGCCGCCGCAGCGCGTCGTGGGCCCGCGCGAGCGGGAACGTCGTGTCGACGAGCGGGCGCACGCCCGTCCGGGCGAGGAACGCGAGCAGGTGCTGCAGGTCGTCGCGTGAGCCCATGGTGACGCCGGCGACGGTGATCTCGGAGAAGAAGAGGCGCGTGAGCTCGGCGGCGGTCGGGTCGCCCGAGGTGGCGCCGGCGACGACGACGGTCCCGCCGGGTCGGACGGAGCGCATGGTGTGCGACCAGGTGGCGCGGCCGACGGTCTCGAGCACGAGGTCGACGCGCGGCACGCGGGCGCCGGTCTCGACGGCGGCGGCCGCACCGAGCTCGAGGGCGCGCGCCCGGCGCTCGTCGGAACGGCTGGTGACGAGCACCTCGAGCCCGGCCGCGGCGCCGAGCAGGATCGCGGCGGTCGCGACGCCGCCGCCGGCGCCCTGCACGAGCACGCGCTGCCCGGGGGTGGCGCGGCCGGTGGTGAACAGCATCCGGTAGGCGGTGAGCCACGCGGTGGGCAGGCACGCGGCCTCGACGAACGAGAGCTCGGCGGGCTTGTCGACGAGGTTCCAGGTGGGCACGGCGACGCGTTCGGCGAGGGTGCCGGGGTACCGCTCGGACAGCAGGGACCGCGGTTCGTCGGGTCCGACGCCGTGCCCGGACGCACCGCCGATGACGCCGTGGACGACGACCTCGCGCCCGTCGACGACGCCCGCCGCGTCGGTGCCGAGGACCATGGGCAGCTGCTCGGCGAGCAGCCCGACGCCGCGCAGCGACCACAGGTCGTGGTGGTTGAGCGCGGCGGCGCGCACGTCCACCACTGACCAGTGCTCGCGCGTCCTGGGCTCGGGTCGGTCGCCGACCTCGAGGCCGGAGACGGGGTCGTCGGGCGAGAAGGCACGTGCGTAGGCCGCGATCACACGGTCACGTTACCGACGGGTAGCCGCCGAGACCCGCGGTTCGCGCGCGACGACGTCAGGCTCATCCGCCCGGCCGGTCCAGCGGGTCGGGGAACACGGTGAGCAGCTGCCGGCTCACGAGCCCCACGGTCCGCGCGAGCGCGTCGCGCGCGGCGGCGGCGACGAACCCGATGTCCCGCAGGTGCCACAGCGTGAGTGCGCTCGCCCACGCGGCGTCGCGCGCCTTGTCGATCGAGAAGCTCGACACGAGGTCCGCGACGGGCGACAGCTCACCGCCCGCGGCGACGATCCGCTGGTCGAGGAACGACTGCCGGATGGGCCGCACGACCTCGGCGAGCACGTCGTTGACCCGCTCGAAGTCGGCGTGCACGCCGCGCGTGGTGGGCGAGATCCCGCGCGCCTCGCACGTCGCGACCACGGCGAGCGCCAGGTCGTGGTTGATGTGCGCGTTCATCCCGGCGAGCGCGAACTGGACGGGCCAGATCCGCGGGTGCGCACGACGCTCGACGAGCGGCGCCCACGCCCGGTTGACGGTCCGTCGCGCGGCGAGGTCCCGCGGTACGTCGAGGTACAGGTCGGCGAACCGGACGTCGAGGTCCTCGACGAACGCGGGGTCCGCGAACGTGCCGTCGACGACGCGACGAGCGACGAGCACGGTGACCTGCCGGTACACGTCGCTGAACACGCCGAGCCCGTCCGCGTGCGGCCACTGCTCGCGCTCGGCGTCCATCGCGGCGACCACGCGCCCCAGTGCGACCGACCCCACGACCTGCCCCATGCGACCACTGTGGCCGAGCCCGCGCCCCGTGCCCAGGATGAAGAGCGAGGTGACGAGCAGGCGAAGGGCGCAGGCGACGAGCGCGGGACGACGAGCGCGGGACGACGAGCGTGTCAGAGCAGCGGCAGCATGCGCCCGAGGTCGGGCAGCGAGTCCCCGGTCCACCGCGGCGCGAGCGCGACGGCGAGCGCGTCCACGTCGTACGGCTCCCGCCCGGCGGCGAGCCGCACCCACCGGCGCGGGTCGGTGACCTCGAGGTCCCACCCGCCGCGCGCGACGACGATCGCGAGCAGCTCGTCGGCGACGAGGCGCAGCGCCCCGGGCTCGACGGGGTCGGGTCCGGCCCCGGCGCCGGGCACGCGGTGCACGGACGCGAACAGGTCGTCGGCGTGCACGACGAGCTCGACGACGCGCGAGACGGTCATGGTGGACAGCCGGACGGGTCCGCGTCGGGCCTGGACGACGCCGTCCGTCCCCCCGTGCGAGGAGAGGGTCGCGAACGCGGCGGCGGCGCGCGCGTCGATCCACGCGACGGGGTCGTCGGCGACCTGCGCGGCGAGCTCGCGCGTGGTGTCGGCGATGTCGGCGGCGCGGCCCGCGTACGTGCCGAGGTACTCGGCGAGCGTGAGCGGCACGGTCCCGGCGGGCAGCGGCGTGCAGGCGGCGAGGGCGTCCATGGCGCGCCCGACGTGCGCGACGAGCTCGGTGACGGTCCAGCCCTCGAGGACGGACGGGGCGTCCCCGACTCCGGAGCCGGCGGCGTCGTCGACCACGTCGACGACCCACGCACGCAGGCGCTCCCACTGGTCGTGCAGCGCGGTCGTGGCCTCGGCGAGCGTCGCGGTCATGCCGTCATCCTGCCGTGCGCGGGGCGACGACGCGGCTGGTTCAGGGCCGGCTGCGGACGTGCTCGGCGAGGAAGTCCGCGACGAGTGCGCCGACCTGGTCCTCCTCGATGAGGAACCCGTCGTGCCCGAAGTCGGAGTGCACGACGCGCACGGGCCCCGCACCGGGGACGTGCGCGGCGATCCGCTCGGACTGCGCGACGGGGAACAGCCGGTCGGTGTCGACGGCGACGACGAGCGCGCGCGCGGTGATCTGCGACAGCGCGTTGTCCACGCCGCCGCGGTCGCGGCCCAGGTCGTGCGTGAGCATGGTGCGGGTCAGGGTGACGTACGTGTTCGCGTCGAACCGCCGCGCGAGCTTGTCGCCGTGGTGCTCGAGGTAGGACTGCACGGCGAACCGGCCGCCCTCGAGGGGGTCCTCGGCGCCCTGCGGGATGCGGCCGAACCGCTCGTCGAGCTCGTACGCGGACCGGTAGCTCTGGTGCGCGATCTGCCGGGCGAGCCCGAGCCCGCGGTGCGGGCCCTCGCCGGGCGCGGCGTCGTAGTAGTCGCCGCCGCGGAACGCCGGGTCCTGCTGGATCGCGACGAGCTGCGTGTGGAAGTTGGCGATCTGGTCGCCGGAGCTCGCCGCGGTCGTCGCGATCGCGACGAACGCCTCGACGCGCTCGGGCTCGGACGCGGCCCACTCGAGCACGCGCTGCCCGCCCATGGAGGCCCCGATGACGAGCGCCCAGCGGCGGATGCCGAGCAGGTCGGCGAGCCGGACCTCGGCCGCGACCTGGTCGCGCACGGACAGCACGGGGAACCGCGAGCCCCAGGGGCGTCCGTCGGGCGCGGGGGAGGCGGGGCCGGTGGACCCCTGGCAGCCGCCGAGCACGTTGGGGGCGACGACGAACCAGCGGTCGGTGTCGATGGGCGCGCCGGGCCCGACCATCGACTGCCACCACCCCGGCGTGGGGTGGCCGTCGCCCGCGTCGCCGGTGACGTGCGAGTCGCCGGTGAGGGCGTGCAGCACGAGGACCGCGTTGGAGCCGTCCTCGGCGAGCGTGCCCCACGTCTCGTAGGCGAGGCGCACGGCGGGCAGGCGGCCGCCGGACTCCAGGGCGAACGGTCCGAGGTCGGCGAGCTGCCGGCGCCCGAGCGGGTCGCCGTCCTGCCACGCGGCCGAGGCGGGCACCGGGGGGCGCTCCGCGACCGGCACGCGGCTGGTCCGGGTACGGGCGTGCGCGCTGCCGGCCGGGTGGCTCACGGCAGCGGCCGTCACGTTCTCGTCGGACACGGTCAGCCAATCTACGGAAGGGGGAGGAACCTCGCCCGGCGTCCCGTCCACCGGGACGGCGGTGGCGTCGGGCGGGGTGGTCGCACGGCGGGCCGTGCGGGGTGCGGACCGGGCGGGTGTCCGGGGTGACGCCCGCCCGGCCCGGGTGCTCAGGCGCCCTTGGCGGCGCGGAAGCCGGCCTCGAGGTCGGCCAGGATGTCGTCGACGTGCTCGATGCCGACCGCGAGCCGCACGAGGCCGGGCGTGACGCCGGACAGCGCCTGCTCCTCCTCGGTGAGCTGGCTGTGCGTGGTCGAGGCGGGGTGGATGACGAGCGAGCGCACGTCACCGATGTTCGCGACGTTCGAGTGCAGCTCGAGCGCCGAGACGAACGCCTGGCCGGCCGCGGAGCCGCCCTCGATCTCGAACGCGAGGACGGCGCCGCCGCCGCGGGGCGCGTACTTGACCTGGTTGGCGTGCCACGGGCTCGACTCGAGGCCCGAGTAGTGCACGCCGAGCACGTCGTCGCGCGCCTCGAGCCACTGCGCGACCTTGGTGGCGTTCTCGACGTGGCGCTCGAGGCGCAGCGACAGGGTCTCGATGCCCTGCGAGATGAGGAACGCGTTGAACGGCGAGATCGCCGAGCCGAGGTCGCGCAGGAGCTGGATGCGCGCCTTGAGGATGTAGGACAGGTTGGCGCCGAACGCGGAGCCGACGCCGAGCGCCTCGGCGATCTTGAGGCCGTGGTACGACGGGTCGGGCAGGTTGAAGCCGGGGAAGCGGTCCGGGTACTGCGCGTAGTCGAACGTGCCGCCGTCGACGATCACGCCGCCGATCGCGGAGCCGTGCCCGCCGAGGTACTTGGTGGCGGAGTGCACGACGACGTCGGCGCCCCACTTCAGCGGGTTGATCAGGTAGGGCGTCGCGACGGTGTTGTCGACGATGAGCGGCACGCCGTACTCGTGCGCGACGCCGGCGACGAGCTCGATGTCGAGCACGTCGGACTTCGGGTTGGGGATCGTCTCGGCGAAGAACGCCTTGGTGTTGGGGCGGATCGCGGCGCGCCAGGCCTCGGCGTCGTGCGGGTCGTCGACGAACGTCGTCTCGACGCCCAGCTTGGGCAGCGTGTAGTGCAGCAGGTTGTACGTGCCGCCGTAGAGCGAGGGGCTCGCGACGACGTGGTCGCCGGCCTCGGCGACGTTGAGGATCGCGAACGTCTCGGCGGCCTGGCCGGACGCGACGAGGAGCGCGCCGACGCCGCCCTCGAGGGACGCGATGCGGTTCTCGACGACCTCCTGCGTGGGGTTGCCGATGCGCGTGTAGATCGGGCCGAGGTCCTGGAGGGCGAAGCGCGCGGCGGCGGTCCCGGCGTCCGGGAACACGTAGGACGTGGTCTGGTAGATCGGCAGGGCGCGGGCGCCGGTGGCCGCGTCGGGGGTCTGGCCGGCGTGGATCTGGCGGGTCTCGAAGTTCCAGTTCTCGTTGCTCACTGCTGGCTCCTTGTGGCGGGGTGGGTCCGCGGGGAGCTCGGGCAGCCGACGTCCGACCCGCGGAGGGGGGAGTGGCGCACGGTCGAGACGGGCTGGTGCGGGGCGTCGTCGGGCCGGAGCGAGGTCCGGGCGGCGACCTGCCCGCAGGCATGCCGAACGTGCGCTGGTCAGCGACACATTCGACGAAGCATGGGCCGAGGCTACGGGCTGCGTCCGCGCCGCAAAACGGCCGTCTTGCCATGTGGGATGGCCGTCTCATCTCCGTCCGTCGCGGTGCTGGTCGGGACCTACGTCTCAGATGGTGGACGCATCCCGTCGCATCTGTCGGGTTCGTCCCGGATGTGACTGCTGTGAAAGGAGTGACTCTTGTGACTGGAGTTCACTTCTGTGGCACGCGTGGGTACCGTCCGAGAACACGGACCTCACCGTCGAGGTCACGGCCGTGGGCGGACGTGCCGATGACATCGGTACGAACGCGCCGGACCGGACATCACCGGCACCCGGGCGGGAACGGCGAGACATCGGCACGACGAAGGGCACGCACCAGGTGGAGCGACGAGGACGACGAGCGCGCGGCGCAGGCGCGCTCACGGTCGCGACGATCGCGGCGCTGCTCGTCAGCGCGCCCGGCGCCGTCGCCGACCCCACGGGCCCCAGCGACCAGGACGTGCGCGACGCACGCGCCGCCGTCGGCCGCGCCGAGCGGTCCGTCGCCGAGATGGAGATCCGCCTCGCGCAGCTGTCCGCCGAGTCCGACACGGCGACCCTCCAGGTCCAGCAGGCCGGCGAGGCGTACACGCAGGCCATGAGCGACGCGCAGGCCGCGCAGCAGACCGCCGACGACGCCCAGGAGCGCGCCGACCAGGCCGCCGAGGACGCCGAGCGGGCGCGCCGCGAGCTCGTCGCGATCGCCCGGCAGGTCGCACGGTCCGGCGGGTCGGCCGACCTCGTCGAGTCCCTGCTGTCCGCCGAGGGCTTCGCCGACGTCGCTCGTCGGACCTCCGCGATGGACCAGATCACCCGCAAGGCCGACTCGGCCGTGCAGGGCTACCAGGCCGCCCGGCTCGTCTCGAGCACGCTGGCCGGCACGGCGAGCGACGCCGCCGCGACCGCGTCCCGCGCGCAGGACGACGCGCAGTCCGCGCTCGACCACGCGCAGGAGCTCGCCGACCAGGCGGACGCCGCGCAGGCCGCCGCGCAGACCGAGCGCGAGGCGCTCCTGCAGCAGCTCGCCGCCGCGCGCAGCACGAGCATCGAGGTCGAGCGCGAGCGGCAGGCGGCCATCGAGGCCGAGCGTCGCGCACGCGAGGAGGAGGAGGCTCGTCGCCGCCGCGAGGAGCAGCAGGACCCGACGCCCGTCGAGACCCCCGACCCGGAGCCGGTCCGCACGCCGGACCCGGAGCCGACACGCGACCCGGAGCCCGACCCGACGACTCCCGCGCCGAACCCCACGACGCCCGCGCCGCGTCCGACGACCCCGGCCCCGAACCCGACGACCCCGGCGCCGAACCCGACCACGCCGGCCCCGAACCCGACGACCCCCGCCCCGCGGCCCACGACGCCCGCGCCGGCGCCCACGCCGACCGACCGGTACGGCCTCGGCACCGGGGTCTCGCGCGGCTCGGCGTCGCAGGGGCAGAAGGCGGTCGCGGTCGCGAAGACCCGACTGGGCGCGCCCTACGTGTGGGGCGGCACGGGCCCGGGCTACGACTGCTCGGGGCTCACCATGACGTCGTGGAGCGCCGCGGGCGTCTCGCTGTACCGGACCTCGCGGGACCAGTACAAGCAGGTGCTCAAGATCCGCTACGCCGACATGCGCCCCGGTGACCTGGTGTTCTGGGGCACCAACCCGAACAACCCGGACTCGATCTACCACGTCGCGATGTACATCGGCGGCGGGCAGATCATCGAGGCCCCGCGGCCGGGCCTGACGGTGCGCATCACGTCGATGCGCTACTCGGGCTCCATGCCGTTCGCCGGCCGGCCGTGACCTGACGGCGGTCCACGGACCGGTGCGCGACGAAGGCCCGGCCCCTCGCGGGGTACCGGGCCTTCGTCGTACCCGGGCTGGGAGCCCGGGTGAGGCTCAGTGCTGGTCGTAGCCGGAGTCGATCGCGCGCTGGCGCGAGCGCTGGATCTCCGCCTCGGCCTCCGCGCGGCCCACCCAGTGCGCGCCCTCGACGGACTTGCCGGGCTCGAGGTCCTTGTAGACCTCGAAGAAGTGCTGGATCTCGAGGCGGTGGAAGTCGGAGACGTCGTCGATGTCCTGACGCCACGCGGCGCGCTGGTCGCCCGTCGGCACGCACAGGACCTTGTCGTCGCCGCCGGCCTCGTCGCGCATGCGGAACATGCCGAGCGCGCGGCAGCGGATGAGGCAGCCCGGGAAGGTGGGCTCCTCCAGCAGGACGAGCGCGTCCAGCGGGTCGCCGTCCTCGCCCAGCGTGCCCTCGATGAACCCGTAGTCGTCCGGGTAGCGGGTCGAGGTGAAGAGCATGCGGTCGAGCCGGATCCGCCCCGTCGCGTGATCCACCTCGTACTTGTTCCGCTGACCCTTCGGGATCTCGATCGTGACGTCGAACTCCACAGCACTCCTGTCGGCTCGCCGGCGCACGGCCCACCGGTGGGAGGGGGTGCGCGCTCGCGGCGTGGTTCGGTGACCCGGCGCGCCGGAGGTACAGGCGCACCGACTGTTCCGTCATAGTCTGACGCACCGGTGGGCCGACCGTCCCATCGGACTTCCCCGAGGCCCCCGAGCGGAGCGTGACGATGGCCACAGGCGCGCGAGTCGTCGGCACGACGATGCTCGTCCTGGTGCTCGGCGTCGGTGGCTACGTGGCGGCCGACGCGTACGACCTCGCGCCCGGGTTCGTGACGCTCGACCCGGTCCCGCCGGACCCCGCGCCGTTCCCGACGGCGCCCGCCGCGGTCGAGCCGCCCGACGTGGTCCCCGCGCTGGGACCCGTGCCCGACGACGCGCCCGTGCCGGCCTCCGCGCCGGTCGACGCTCTCGTCGAGGACCTGGTCGCCGACGAGCGGCTGGGCGAGGGCGGCGCGGTCGGCGTGGTCGTCGCGGACCAGCTCACGGGCGAGGTCGTCGCGCAGCACGCCGCCGACGTGCCGCGCGAGCCCGCGTCCACCGCGAAGCTCGTCACGGCCGTCGCGGCGCTCGGCACGCTCGACCCGGCCAGCACGTTCACGACGAGCGTCGTGCGCGGCCCGGGGAACCAGGTCGTGCTCGTCGGCGGCGGCGACATGATGCTCGCGGCCGACGAGGGCGACGCGACCGTCGTCAACGGGCGAGCGGGCCTGGGCGACCTCGCGCGAGCCGCGGCCAAGCAGCTCAAGCTCGTCGGGCTGACCGAGGTCACGCTGCGCGTCGACGACACGCTCTTCACCGGTCCGCGCACGAGCCCCGGCTGGGACGAGGGCGACCTGAACCTCGGTTACGCCGCGCCCGTGACGCCGCTCGCGGTGAAGATCGCGGCGACGAAGGAGGGCGTGGAGTACCCGCCGCGCTCGCCGGACCCGTCGATGGCCGCCGCGGAGGTCTTCGCGACCCGGCTGACCGAGGCGGGCGTGAAGGTGACCGGGCACGCGACGCGGGGGCAGGCGCCGTCCGGCGCGACCGTTCTCGCGAGCGTCAGCTCGGCGCCGCTGCAGGACGTCGTGCACTACTTCCTCGAGTCGTCGGACAACACCATCACCGAGGTCGTCTCGCGTGCCGTCGCGCTCGACCAGGGCCTGCCCGCGAGCTTCGACGGCGGCACGCAGGCCGTGCTGCGCGCCGTCACGCGGCTCGGCGCCGACACCACGGGCGCGACCCTGGCCGACGCGTCCGGGCTCGCCGAGGGCTCCCTCCTGACGCCGACCACGCTCCTGGACCTGGTCCAGCTCGTGTCCGACCCCGCGCACCCCGAGCTGCGCTCCATCGCCGCGGGCATGCCGATCGGCGGGCTCACGGGCACGCTGTCCGACCGCTACCTCACGTCCGACGCGCGCGGGCTCGTGCGCGCCAAGACCGGCAGCCTGTCCGGGGTCAAGGGCCTCGCGGGCAGCGTGCTCGACTCCCAGGGCCGGCAGCTCACGTTCGTCGTGCTCGTCAAGCACGCCAAGGAGACCGGCCCGTGGGGCCCGCGCCAGGCGATCGACGAGTTCGTCACCGAGCTGCACGCCTGCGGCTGCCGGGGCTGACCGCGCAGGTCGCGGGGGTTCCGCGCGGGTTACGGTGAGCCGCATGAGCGCCACGCGCACGACGACGAGCGCCCCCGGTCCCGTCGACTGGGACGCCGCCGCACGCCTCGCCGCACGCGCCGTGCGCCCCGGGCCGAGCGCGCCGCGCGCCGAGCTCGAGGACCTCGTCGCGGGCCTGCGCGCGGCGGCCGGGCCCGCCGCCGAGCACGCCGCGCGCGTCACGCGGCTCGAGGCCGCCGACGGTCGCGCCGCCGCCGACGTCTCGCGCGTGCTCGTCGTCGACAGGCCGGGCTGGGCGCGCGCGAACGTGCGGGTGTTCGAGGTCATGGCCACGCCGCTCGTCGACGCGCTCGCGCAGCCCCGACCCGACGGGTCCCCGCCGCGCGGCTCGTCCGCCGCGAGCCGGCTCGCCGGGGCCGCGCAGGTCGGCGCCGTGCTCGGCGTCCTGTCGGGCAAGGTGCTCGGGCAGTTCGACCCGTACACGCCCCCCGCGGGCGCCCCGGCCGGCGCACGCGGCGAGGGGCGCCTGCTGCTCGTCGCGCCCAACGTGCTGCACCTCGAGCGCACGCTGCGCGTCGACCCCGCCGACTTCCGGCTGTGGGTCGCGCTGCACGAGCAGACCCACGCGTTGCAGTTCGCCGCCGCGCCGTGGCTCGCCGACCACCTGCGGGAGCGGTCCGCCGCGCTGCTCGGCGACGTCGCGGGGCGGGGCGACGGCCGTGCCGAGGAGACGCTCAGCCGCCTGGTCTCGGCGCTCGGCCGCGTCCTGACCGACGACGAGGCCAGCATCCTCGACGTCCTGACGCCCGAGCAGCGGCAGGTCGTCGACGAGGTCGGCGCCGTCATGTCGCTGCTCGAGGGGCACGCCGACGTCGCGATGGACGCCGTCGGGCGCACCGTCGTTCCGTCGGTGCGCGACATCCGGCGCAAGTTCGAGGCGCGCCGCGACGCGCAGTCCCGCGTGCGCGGGCTCGAGTCCGTGCTGCGCCGGCTGCTCGGGATGGACGCGAAGCTCGCGCAGTACCGCGACGGCGCGGTGTTCGTGCGGGCCGTGCGCTCGCGCGTGGGCGTGAACGGGTTCAACGCGGTGTTCGCCGACCGCGCGCACCTGCCCACCGCCGCCGAGATCGCCGACCCCGGCGCCTGGGTGCGCCGCGTGCACGGCTGATGCGCGCGCCCGTCGCTGCTGCGTGCGACCGGCGGTGCGCCCGACGGTGCGCCCGGCGGTGCGCTCGTGGCCGCACCCACGCCCTCCCGGGCGGACGCTGACCGTGGTCGGGCCCGACCCGCGCGTCGCGGCGGCCCGGCGTGCGGTCGCCGCCGCCGTCGCCGACCTGCCCGACGACGCGCTCGTGCTCGTCGCATGCTCGGGCGGGCCCGACTCGCTCGCGCTCGCGGCGGCCGCGGCATTCGCCGTGCCGCGCTCGGCGAGGTCGGCAGGGGGTGCGGCCGGCGTCGGGGGGTCGGGAGGGCCGGCGGGCTCGGGTCGCGGTGTGCAGCGGGCGTCGTCCGACGACGTGCGGCGGCGGGCCGGAGCGGTCGTCGTCGACCACGGTCTGGTACCGGGCTCGGCCGACGTCGCCGTACGCGCCGCGCAGCAGTGCCGCGCGCTCGGGCTCGACCCCGTGCTCGTCGTGCGCGTGGCCGTCGAGGGACCCGGCGGTCCCGAGGCCGCCGCGCGTGCCGCGCGGTACGCGGCCCTCGACCGCGCCGCCGACGAGACGGGCGCCGCCGCGGTGCTGCTCGGGCACACGCTCGACGACCAGGCCGAGACCGTGCTGCTCGGCCTCGCGCGCGGGTCCGGCGCCCGGTCCCTCGCGGGCATGCCCGCCGTGCGCGGACGGCTGCGCCGCCCGTTCCTCGACCTGCGCCGGACGGACACGCTCGGCATCTGCGAGGTCCTGGGCCTCGACCCGTGGCACGACCCGACCAACGCGGGCCAGCCCGGCGACCCGCTGCGCAGCCGCGTGCGCGCGCACGTGCTGCCCGTGCTCGAGCGCGAGCTCGGGCCCGGCGTCGCGACGGCCCTCGCGCGCACCGCGTCGCACCTGCGCGAGGACGGGTCGGCGCTCGACGAGCAGGCGGCCGCCCTGCTGCACGACGCGCGCGAGCACGCGCGTCGGGACGCTGCTCGTCGGGACCCCGCCGAAGGCGACGACGCCCGGGGCGACGACGATGCGGGCCCCGGGGGCGACGCCACGGACGTCGTCGTGCTGGACGTCGCGACGCTCGTCGACGCCGCCCCAGCCGTGCGCCGCCGGGCCCTGCGCGCCGCGCTCGTCGCCGCCGGTGCCCCGGCCGGCTCGGTGCACCGCGTGCACGTGCTCGAGCTCGACGCGCTGCTCACCGACTGGCACGGCCAGGGGCCCCTCACGCTGCCCGGGCGGGTGGTCGCGGTCCGCCGCTGTGGCAGGCTTGTGGTCACAGGCGCCACCCGCGTGGCGCGACCCGGGACGAACCGCCCGGGCGAGGCCGAGAGCACCTGAACAGGAGCAGCTGTGGACCCTGCGGACATGGGAGACGACCTGGAGAAGGTCCTGCTCACGCAGGAGCAGCTGCACAGCCGCCTCGACGAGATCGCGGCCCAGGTCGACGCGGACTACGCGGACAAGGACCTGCTGCTCGTCGGCGTCCTCAAGGGCGCCGTCATGGTCATGGCCGACCTCGCGCGCCGGCTGCACACGCCGATCGCGATGGACTGGATGGCGGTCTCGTCGTACGGCTCGGGCACCAAGTCCTCGGGCGTCGTACGGATCCTCAAGGACCTCGACACCGACCTCACGGGCAAGCACGTGCTGATCGTCGAGGACATCATCGACTCCGGCCTGACGCTGTCGTGGCTCGTGTCGAACCTGCGCAGCCGCGGCCCGGCGAGCGTCGAGATCGCGACGATGCTGCGCAAGCCCGACGCCGCGAAGGTCGAGGTCGACGTGCGCTACGTGGGCTTCGACATCCCGTCGGAGTTCGTCGTCGGGTACGGGCTCGACTACGCCGAGAAGTACCGCAACCTGCCGTTCGTCGGCACGCTCGCCCCGCACGTCTACAACTCCTGACCGCGGCGCCCCGGCCGGGCGGCCCGGCCTCGTCGCGGCGGCTCGGGCGGTGACCGGTGGGGTGTGCCCTGCGCGAACACCGGCCGGGAACGTCAGGATCACCGTGTACGTTCGACCGACAAGCCCGCTCGAGCAGGAGGATGTGGGGCTCGGCCCCGAACGCCTATGAACGTCAAGCGCCTCGCCCGTGGTCCCTTGCTGTGGATCGTGCTGGCCGTCGTGCTGCTCTGGATCGGCGTGAGCACGCTGGCCCAGCCCAGCGTCAAGTCCATCGACACCTCCGACGGCCTCGAGCTGCTGCGCGGTGACACGGTCGAGTCGGCCAAGATCACCGACGGCGTGCAGCGCGTGCAGCTGACGCTGAAGAAGAACTTCGTCGAGGGCGACGACGACTTCGGCAAGCTCGTGCAGTTCCAGTACGTCGCGCCGCAGGGCGAGACCGTCGTCGAGGCCGTGCAGGCCGCCGACCTGGACAAGGGCTTCACGTCCGAGAACCCGCAGACGTCGTGGTGGAGCAGCCTGCTGTCGCTGGTGCTGCCGTTCATCATCATCCTGGCGATCTTCTGGTTCCTCATGGCGAACATGCAGGGCGGCGGCTCGCGCGTCATGAGCTTCGGCAAGTCGCGCGCCAAGCTCGTCTCCAAGGAGTCGCCGCAGGTCACGTTCGCGGACGTCGCGGGCGTCGACGAGGCCGTCGAGGAGCTCACGGAGATCAAGGAGTTCCTCTCCGAGCCCGCGAAGTTCCAGGCCGTGGGCGCCAAGATCCCCAAGGGCGTGCTGCTGTACGGCCCGCCCGGGACGGGCAAGACGCTGCTCGCTCGCGCCGTCGCGGGCGAGGCCGGCGTGCCGTTCTACTCGATCTCCGGCTCGGACTTCGTCGAGATGTTCGTCGGCGTCGGCGCGAGCCGCGTGCGCGACCTGTTCCAGCAGGCCAAGGAGAACTCGCCGGCGATCATCTTCGTCGACGAGATCGACGCGGTCGGCCGCCACCGCGGCGCGGGCCTCGGCGGCGGGCACGACGAGCGTGAGCAGACGCTCAACCAGATGCTCGTCGAGATGGACGGCTTCGACGTCAAGACGAACGTCATCCTCATCGCCGCGACGAACCGGCCCGACATCCTCGACCCGGCCCTGCTGCGCCCCGGGCGCTTCGACCGCCAGGTCGCGGTCGAGCCGCCGGACCTCAAGGGCCGCGAGCGGATCCTTCAGGTGCACGCGCAGGGCAAGCCGATGGCGCCCGCGGTGGACCTCACGGCGGTGGCGCGCCGGACCCCCGGGTTCACGGGTGCCGACCTGGCGAACGTGCTCAACGAGGCCGCGCTGCTCACCGCACGCAAGAACGCGCAGATCATCGACGACCACGCGCTCGACGAGGCGATCGACCGTGTCGTCGCCGGCCCGCAGAAGCGCACGCGCGTCATGAACGTCAAGGAGCAGAAGCTCACCGCGTACCACGAGGGCGGTCACGCGCTCGTCGCCGCGGCGCTGCGCTACACCGACCCGGTCACGAAGGTGACGATCCTGCCGCGCGGCCGCGCCCTCGGGTACACGATGGTCATGCCCGTGGAGGACAAGTACTCCGTCACGCGCAACGAGCTGCTCGACCAGCTCGCGTACGCGATGGGCGGCCGCGTCGCCGAGGAGCTCGTGTTCCACGACCCCACCACGGGCGCGGGCAACGACATCGAGAAGGCCACCGCGACCGCACGCCGCATGGTCACGCAGTTCGGCATGTCGAGCTCGCTCGGTGCGATCCGCCTCGGCCAGGACTCCGGCGAGGTCTTCCTCGGCCGCGACATGGGCCACCAGCGCGACTACTCCGAGGAGGTCGCCGGCCGGATCGACGCCGAGGTGCGGGCACTCATCGAGCACGCGCACGACGAGGCGTGGGAGATCCTCGTCCAGTACCGCGACGTGCTCGACGCGCTCGTGCTCGAGCTGCTCGAGAAGGAGACGCTCAACGCGCACCAGCTCGCGGAGATCTTCAAGCCGGTCGAGAAGCGCGCACCGCGTCAGGTGTGGCTGTCCAGCGACCAGCGCGCCGTCTCGGACCGCCCGCCCGTGCAGACGCCCGCCGAGGTCGCCTCGCAGAACGGCCACGCCGTCGTCCCCGAGGACGAGGCCGCCGCAGCCAACCCCGAGCGCCCGCCGACCGAGACCATCGAGGTCCCGCCGTCGCAGACGCCCGAGCTGTCCTGATGGTCGACCCGATCACCGCGCCCGAGCAGCCCGTGGGCGAGTACGACCAGGACCGCGCCGAGGCCGCCATCCGCGAGCTGCTGCTCGCGGTCGGCGAGGACCCCGACCGTGAGGGCCTGCGTGAGACCCCCGCGCGCGTCGCGCGGGCGTACCGCGAGATCTTCGCCGGGCTGCGCATGGCTCCCGAGGACGTACTGACCACGACCTTCGACCTCGGCCACGAGGAGATGGTGCTGGTCAAGGACATCGAGGTGTACTCCACCTGCGAGCACCACCTCGTGCCGTTCCACGGCGTCGCGCACGTCGGCTACATCCCCGGCGAGGACGGGCGCATCACCGGCCTGTCGAAGCTCGCGCGCCTCGTCGACGTGTACGCCCGGCGACCGCAGGTGCAGGAGCGCCTCACGTCGCAGGTCGCCGACGCGCTCGTGGAGCAGCTCAAGCCGCGCGGCGTGATCGTCGTCATCGAGTGCGAGCACCTGTGCATGTCGATGCGCGGCGTGCGCAAGCCCGGCTCGCGGACCGTCACGTCCGCCGTGCGCGGGCAGATGCGCGACGCCGCCACGCGAGCCGAGGCGATGAGCCTCATCCACGCGCGCTGATGCGTGCCCGGCGCGCCCTCGCGCGGCTCTACTGGTCGCTCAGCCGGTGGCGGCTGTCCACCGAGCGCCTCCCGCGCGACGGTGCGGGCATCCTCATCGGTGCCCCGCACACCTCGAACTGGGACTTCGTGCTCATGCTCGCGATCGCGTGGGAGCAGGGGCTCACCTTCCGCTGGCTCGGCAAGCACACGCTGTTCCGCGGGATCGCCGGGCCGGTCATGCGTGGGCTCGGCGGGATCCCCGTCGACCGGCGCGACCCGGCGGGCCTCGTCGACGAGCTGCTCGCACGTGTGCGCGCCGGCGAGCGGTTCTACCTCGTCGTGACCCCCGAGGGCACCCGTCGGGGGTCCGGCTGGAAGTCGGGCTTCTACCGCATCGCCCGCGACGCCGACTGGCCGGTGACGCTCGGGTACGTCGACCGCCGCACCCGGACCACCGGTCTGGGGCCGACCATCCGGCTCACGGGCGACGTGCGTGCCGACATGGACGTCGTCCGCGCGTTCTACGCCGACAAGTCCGGGTTCCGGCCCGGGCGGCGCACCGAGCCGCGCCTGCGCGCGGAGGACGAGCAGGAGTCGGCGTGAGGCAGACGACGAGGTCCGTGCGATGAGGTTCATGCGATGAGGTTCATGCGCTCCCGAGCCATGCTGATGGCGGTCTCGATCGTCGCCGCGGTGGCGTTGGTCGGCACGCTGGCCATCGGCCTGCTCGTCTGACCCGCTGACCCCTGAACTCGCGGGCAAGGTCGCGATGCCGACCGCCCGAGGCTTCGTCGTGCCCGGACGAGCCGTCCATCCTGGGGCACGTCCGCATGCGCCGGAACCGGTACCGGCGGGTAATCGCTCGAAGTGATGACGCGAATCGCATCGAAGCGGTTCACATCTGGACAAACTTTGCAGCGCTCTGAGCAGCGCTGATACCTCTTGCGCATGCTGACTACGGGAACCTGGGAGAAGCTGGTCGCCACGCCGCGCCCGCTCACCGACGAGCTCACGACGATCAAGGGCAAGCCGTTCGGCTTCCTGCGCAAGGCGGTCAAGAAGTGGGAGCACGAGATGGCGAACGCGCCGCTCGTCTTCGCCGCCGTCGTGCAGGCGAACAGCGCGCTGTTCGACCCGAAGGAGTCGACGTGGGCGCCGGCCGTCCTGCTCTACACGACCGACCCCGCGCGCAGCCGTGACGGTGAGTGGCTGCGCCAGGTCGCGGACCGCTGCGCCGCGCTGCGCGAGCGGCGCACCGGCGACCGCCGCGAGGACGGCCTCGGCTTCCTCCTGAACGAGGAGGAGAGCAACTTCGACATCGAGGTCCCGCCGACCCTCACGGGTGGCGTCACGGCGAAGATCTGCACCACGTTCGTCGATCCCGACAACCTGCCCAACCGCGCGATCCCGCCGCACCGGATCCTCGCCGGGCTCGCCTGGGAGAAGGAGCTCGTCCTGCTCCCCAAGAGCTACTACTGACCGATCCGCGCCCGGCGGCGTCCGGGACTCCCGGAGCGGTGAGCCGGTGCTGCGAAGCGGGCGCCGCACAGCGCGGTGACGCTGGTGCCGTGCCGTGCCGTGCCGTGCCGTGCCGTGCCGTGTCGCGGACGGGACGAGGCGCGCAGGTGTGAGGCGGGACCGACGGCCACGGCCGTCCGTCCCGCCTCACACCGGATTGGTCGAGGCCCCGGCCGCCCGTCGTCGGGCCCGGTGCCCGTCGCAGAGGCGTGACCGCCCGCCGTCGCCGTGCGCAGCGTGCGCCGTGCTCGGCTCGCGTCGTCCTCGCTCGCGTGTCCTCGCTCGCCGCGTCCAGGGCGCTCAGGTCTCGGTGGTGCCTTCGTAGAGCCCGATGACGTTGCCGTCCGGGTCCTGGAAGAACGCCCACCAGCTCGTCTCCGAGATCGGCTGCTTCCCCTGCAGCACCGTCCCGCCGAGCTCGACGGCCTTGGCGAGCGCCTCGTCGATCGAGTCGACCTCGACGTAGCTGCGCGGCTGCGTGAAGCTCTCGTCGCGCGGTGCGAGGCCGCCGCCGCTGATCTTGTTGGGCGCCTGCCACATCGGGTACCCCTCGTAGCCGGGTACCTCCGCGATCTGCCAGCCGAACAGCTGCGAGTAGAACGTCGCCCCGGCGGCGAGGTCGCTCACCGGGATGTCGATGTGCGTGATGTCTCCGTGCGGCATGTCGCTCCTCCCTCCGGCCGGGGGAGACCCCCCGAACCGCACCAATACGGACCCTGGTCACGGTAGGCCTCACCGCCGACACGCCCCACCCGACGACTCGTCCCTCCCCACCCCACCCCCCGACGCCGCCGGCTCATCGCCCCCGCGACCCCGCGGTTCCTCCGGCTCCGGACCCGCTGAGCCGGACCAACCGCGGCCTCGTCGTCGAGTCGACCCGCGACCCCGCGCTTCCTCCGGCTCCGGACCCGCTGAGCCGGAGCAACCGCGGCCTCGTCGTCGAGTCGACCCGCGACCCCGCGGCTCCTCCGGCTCCGGACCCGCTGAGCCGGAGGAACCGCGGGGTCGGCGGCTGGGTCGTGACCCCGTCGTCGCTCCGGGTGCGGACCCGCGGAGCCGGAACGACCGCGGGGTCGTCGGAGGGCGGGGCCGTCATCCCGTCGTTGCTCCGGCTCTGGGCGCGGGGAGCCGGAGGAACCGCGGGATCGGCGGGTCGGGAGGGAGAGGGGCCGTGGCGGGAGGGATGGGTATGGGTGGGGTGGCTGGAGGCGGGGTGGCGGTGGGCGGGGAGGTGTGTCCGCTGTGAGCGTGAGATGGCGGGGTCGGCGGGTGGGGTCGGGGTCCTAGGCTCGGGGCGTGACTGTCAGGGGACCCGCCGGACTGCCCGCGGAGCTGCGCCGCGCGGGCCGCTGCCTGGTCATGGGCGTGGTCAACGTGACGCCGGACTCGTTCTCCGACGGCGGCCGCTGGTTCACGCCCGCCGCCGCGGTCGCGCACGGGCTCACGCTGCTCGAGCAGGGCGCGGACCTGCTCGACGTGGGCGGGGAGTCCACCCGCCCGGGGGCGCGCCGCGTGCCCGTCGACGAGGAGCGCGAGCGCGTGCTGCCGGTGATCCGCGAGCTCGTGCGTCGCGGCGCGGCGGTCAGCGTCGACACGACGCGGGCGCAGGTCGCGCGCGAGGCGGTCGAGGCGGGCGCGCTCGTCGTGAACGACGTGTCCGGCGGGCTGGCCGACGACGCGATGTACGAGGCGGTCGCCGCGACGGGCGCGGTGTACGTCGCGATGCACTGGCGCGGGCACGCGGACGTGATGGACGACCTGGACCGGTACGACGACGTGGTCGCCGACGTCCGGCGCGAGCTCGCGCAGCGGGTCGACGCGCTGCGGGCCGCGGGCGTGCGCGACGAGCAGGTGGTGCTGGACCCGGGGCTCGGGTTCGCGAAGTCGGGGGCGAGCAACTGGCCGCTGCTGTCGCGGCTGCCGGAGCTCGTCGCGGACGGGTTCCCGGTGCTCGTCGGCGCGAGTCGCAAGCGGTTCCTGGGGCACCTGCTGGCCGCGCCGGACGGGACCCCGGCGCCGCCGCTGCGTCGCGACCACGCGACCGCGGCGATCTCCGCGCTGGCCGCGGCCGCGGGGGCGTGGTGCGTGCGGGTGCACGAGGTCCCGGCGTCCGCTGACGCCGTGCGCGTGGCCGCGGCATGGCAGGGTGTGGCGAGCGACGAGCAGCACGACGACGAGCACCACGACGACGAGCAGCACGACGACGAGCACCACGACGACGAGCGACAGGAGGACGCGTGAGCGACGTGACCGACGGTCAGGGTCACCGCCTTGACCAGATCCGCCTCGTCGGGGTGACCGCGACGGGCTACCACGGGGTGTTCGAGCACGAGCGCCGCGAGGGGCAGACGTTCGTCGTCGACGTCGTCGTCCACCTGGACACGCGGCGGGCCGCGGCGCGGGACGACCTGGAGCACACGCTCGACTACGGCGCGCTCGCGCAGCAGGTGGTCGCGGTGATCGAGGGGCCGCCTGCGGACCTCATCGAGACGGTCGCGGAGCGCATCGCCGCGACGGTGCTCGCGGACGGGTCGGTCGCGGCGGTCGACGTCGCGGTGCACAAGCCGCAGGCGCCGATCCCGGTGCCGTTCGGGGACGTGGTCGTCGCGATCCGCCGGGACCGCGGCAAGCTGCCCGCGGCGGAGCCGCACCGCGGGGAGATCCGCCCGCAGGCGGCACCCGCGCCGTCGTCGGCCTCGGGCCCGACGCCGCAGGCCGCGACGCGCCCGCTCACGCACACCGCGGCGCTCCCGGTGACCGGCCCGCAAGCGCCTGCCCCGCAAGCGCCCGCCCCGAGCCCCCAGGCCGCTCCGCAAGGACCCGTGACGGGTCCGCCGAGCTCACCGGTCACCGTGCCGACGGCACCGCTCGCGTCGGCCGCGGTCGAGCCCGCGATCGGTGCGCTCGCGGGTCCGCTCGGCGGTGCCGCGGTCGCGCCGCCGCTGGTCCCGCTGCCCAAGCCGGGCGACCTCGTCGTGGGCGGTCCGCTCGGCGGTGGTGCGATGCTGCACCCGGCCGACGAGACCCCGATCGTGGCGTCGGGCCCGCCGACCACCTCGACGCCCGCGGTGACCGCGGCCCCGGGTCCCGCCCAGGCGCCCGTCCCCCCGGCCGACGCGACCCAGATCATGCCGCCGCTCTCGCTCGCCGAGCTCGACGAGGCCGCCCAGCGCGACGAGGCCGCGTACGGCGACACGTACCGCGAGCCTGTCCCGGTCGGGCGTCCGGACGACGGTCCCGGACGTGACGTGGCGGTGCGTGACGACGAGGTCGTGCAGGGCGAGGTCCTGACGGACCGGCTGGACGAGACGCCGAGCACGCCGGTCGAGGCGGTCCTGGCGCTGGGCGCGAACCTCGGCAACGCGCAGGAGACGCTGCGGCAGGCGGTCGGGGACCTCGACCGGACGCCGGGCATCGACGTGGTCGACGTGTCGCCGCTCGCCCGTACCGCGGCGGTCGGCGGGCCGGCGGACCAGCCGGACTTCCTCAACGCGGTGGTGCTCGTGCGCACGCTGCTCTCGCCGCGCGACCTGCTGCACGCGGTGCAGGCGGTCGAGCAGACGCACGGGCGCGAGCGGCTCGAGCACTGGGGTCCGCGCACGCTCGACGTGGACGTGATCGTCTATGGCTCGGTGCTCGCGGTGACCGACGACCTCGAGCTGCCGCACCCGCGTGCGCACGAGCGGGCGTTCGTGCTGCAGCCGTGGGCGCAGGTCGACCCGGACGCGGTGCTCCCGGGGCTGGGCGGCGGCCCGGTCGCGGCGCTCGCGGCGACCGCGCCGGACCGTGAGGGCGTGCGCTGGCTCGCGCTCGACTGGCTGACCGCGCCCGTGCCCGCGGCGCAGTGGGACGTCGACGAGGACGGCCGGCCCGGGCCGGGCACCTGATGCGCCGCACGCGCTGGCAGACGCTCGTCGTCGTCGCGGCCGCTGTCGCGGCCCTGACGTGGCTGGGCTGGCGGCTCGTCGCGGACCGGGGCGGGCTGCCGCCGCAGGTGCCGTGGCTGGTCGCGGCGGTCGAGGTGCTCATCGCGGGCGTGGTGTTCTCGATGGGCTGGGCGGTGCGGCAGTTCCTGCGCGGCAAGCGGCCGGGGCTCGACCCGATCCGCGCGGCGCGCACCGCGGTGCTCGCGAAGGCGTCCTGCTACACGGGTGCGTTGCTGAGCGGCTGGTACGGCGGGCAGACGATCGTGCTGGTCACGGACCTCGCGACGCACGGCAACGGCGGGCGCGCGGTCGCGGCGGGGGTTGCGACGCTCGGTGCGCTCGTCCTCGCGGCGGTCGGGCTGGTCGTCGAGTGGTTCTGCCGCGTCCCGCCGCCGGAGGACGACGAGAAGGTCGAGGCGCCCCACCCCTCCGCGAGCTGACCGGCGGACGCGGCCGGACGCGGGCCCGGACGTCGCCGAGGGTGGGAAGGGCGCGCGCACGACGATGGGAGGATGACGACGTGACCACGGAACCGACCGAGCACCCGACGAGCACGAGCCTGCCGTTCGAGCCCGAGGGCGTGACCTGGACCCCGGTGTCGCGTCGGCTCGCCTCGGCGCGTCTGACGGCGCTCGCGCTGTGGCTGGGTCCGTTGCTCGCGGTGCTCGTCGTGCTGGCGCTCACCACGGGGGCGTCGTGGCTGTGGGTCCCCACCGGCGTCCTCGCGGCGCTCGGGCTGTGGGGTGCGCTGCTGGTGCCGCGCCAGGTGCGGGCGATGGGGTACGCCGAGCGCGCCGACGACCTGCTGGTGCGGCGCGGCATCATGTTCCGCCAGCTCGTCGTCGTGCCGTACGGCCGCATGCAGTACGTGGACGTGAGCGCGGGGCCGTTCGCGCGCCGGTTCGGGATCGCGTCGGTGCAGCTGCACACGGCGTCGCCCGCGACGACCGCGTCGATCGACGGTCTGCCGCCCGCCGAGGCCGCGCGTCTGCGTGACCGGTTGGCGTCGCGCGGTGAGGCACGGCTGGCGGGCCTGTGAGCGACGCGCGGCACGACGAGCCGGCGCAGGTCGCCGGCGGCAGCGACGTGAGCCCTGCGGCCGGCCCGAGCGCAGGCCTCGGCGCAGGTACGGGCCGGGAGCCGGACGACCGCGTCCCGGCCGACGCGTGGCGTCGCGTGCACCCGGTGACGCCCGCGCTCAAGGGCTGGAAGACGCTCGTGGCGGTCGTCGCGATCGTCGGGTACCAGGCGGCGGACGACGTGCGCTCGGCCGCGGACCTGCTGGGCGGGCGCGGCTGGATGCTCGCGCTGGGGATCGTGCTGGTCGTCGCGCTGATCGGCTGGGGCTACGCGACGATCGCGTGGCGGCACATGCGGTTCGCGGTGACGGACGAGGCGGTGCACCTGCACTCGGGCGTCCTGTTCCGTACGCAGCGGCAGGCGCGCCTGGACCGTCTGCAGGCGGTGGACGTGGTGCAGCCGCTACTGGCGCGGCTGCTGGGCCTGGCGGAGCTGCGGCTCGAGGTCGCGGGCGGGACCGGCTCGGCCGTGCAGCTCGCGTACCTGCGGGAGCCGGACGCGCAGCGCCTGCGCTCGGAGCTGCTGGCGCTCGCGGCGGGTCTGCGCCGGCCGTCGGCGGCCGCGGCGCCGGGCGCGGGCGTCGCAGCCGTGACGCTCCCCGCCGCGCCGGCGGACGCCGCCATCGGCCCGGACGCGGACGCGGGCGCCGTCGGCGCGCAGCCCGGTCCGGCCGCGGCCGACGCGCTCCCGCTGCCGTTCGAGGAGGCCCCCGAGCAGGAGGTGTACTCGCTGCCCATGCCGCGGCTGATCGCCGCGTCGGTGCGCTCGGGCACGGTCGTCGGGCTCGTCGTCCTGGTGATCGGTGGTGTGGTCGCGGCGCTCGTGGCGCGTGACGTGAGCCTGCTCGCGGTGCTGCTGCCCGCGTTCCTGGGGTTCGGCGGCGCGCTGTGGGGCCGGGTCAACGCGGGTGCGAGCTTCCGCGCCGCGCTGTCTCCCGACGGCATCCGGCTGCGTCACGGGCTCACGGAGCAGCGCGCGCAGACGGTCCCGCCGGGCCGCGTGCAGGCCGTGCGGCTCCTGCAGCCGCCGCTGTGGCGCGGGCCGGACTGGTGGCGTGTCGAGATCAACGTCGCGGGCTACTCGGTCGGCCAGGAGGCGAGCCGCGCGACGGTGCTGCACCCGGTCGCGACGCGCGACGAGGCCGCGACCGCGCTGTGGATGGTGCTGCCCGACCTGGGCGTCGAGGACCCGCGTGCGCTCGTCGAGGCCGCGATGTCGGGCCGCGACGACGACGGCGGCTTCACCCCGGCGCCGCGCGCGGCCCGCTGGGTGGACCCGGTCGCGTGGCGCCGGCACGGTGTGCGCGTGACGCGCACCGCGCTGCTCGCGCGCTCGGGGCGCGTGTTCCGGCAGGTCGCGGTCGTGCCGCACGAGCGCACGCAGTCGCTCGGGCTCGAGCAGGGGCCGCTGCAGCGTCGCCTGGGGCTCGCGAGCTTCGTCGTGCACTCGACGCCCGGCCCGGTCTCGCCGCGCGTGAGCCACCTGGACGGCCGCGTGGCCGCGGCGCTGCTCGACGAGCAGGCGGAGCGGGCGCGTACGGCGCGTGCGGCGGCCCGGCCCGAGCAGTGGATGCGGGAGCAGGCGTGAGCGACCAGCGTCCGGGTCGGCTCGGCGTCGGCGTGGTCGGCGCGGGCCGCGTGGGTGCGGTGCTCGGCAACGCGCTGCGGGCCGCGGGGCACCCCGTCGTCGGGGTCAGCGCGGTCTCGCAGGAGTCGCGCGACCGGGCCGAGGCGCTCCTGCCGGGTGTGCCCGTGCTGGACGTGCCGGAGGTGGTGCGCCGCGCGGAGCTCGTGCTGCTCGCGGTGCCCGACGACGCGCTGGCCGACCTGGTCGCGGGCCTCGCGGAGACGGGTGCGTGGCAGCTCGGGCAGATCGTCGTGCACACCTCGGGGCGGTACGGCGCGCAGGTGCTGACGCCCGCGCGCGCGGCGGGCGCGATCCCGCTCGCGCTGCACCCCGCGATGACGTTCACGGGCACGTCGCTCGACCTGGCCCGCCTGGTCGGCTGCCCGTTCGCGGTGACCGCACCCGCGGCGGTCCTGCCGATCGGGCAGGCGCTCGTCATGGAGATCGGCGGCGAGCCGACGGTGCTCGACGAGGACGCCCGCGCGCTGTACCACGCGGCCCTCGCGCACGGCGCGAACCACCTCGTCGTGCTCGTCGCGCAGGCCGCGCAGGCGCTCGCGGCGGCGGGGGTCGCCGACCCGGGCCGCATGCTCGCGCCGCTGCTCGAGGCGGCCCTCGACGGTGCGCTGCGCGCCGAGTCACCGGGCGAGCTCGCGGCGCTGGGCGGCGCGTCGGACGCGCGAGCCGGGGCGATCACCGCGCTGACGGGTCCGGTGCGCCGGGGCGACGCGGGCACGGTCGCGGAGCACCTCGCGGTGCTCGACGCGTTCGCGGCGCGGGTGGGTGCGCCCGACGTCCCGGCCGCGTACCGGGCGCTCGCGCGCGCGGCGGACGCTCGCGCGCTCTCGGCGGGGCTGCTGTCGCAGGACGCGGCGGCCCGCGTGCTCGACGCGCTCGCGCCGGCCTCGTCGGACGGGCCCGACGGCGGCGACGACGACCGCGGGGCGTCTCGCACGTCACACGGTCCCGCGGTCGCGGGCATCGAACCCGATGCGGGATCGTTGCACTCAGAGCGCCCGCCGCAGGACCAGGGCGACGAGCGCCCCGACCAGCACGACGACTGACACGCCGCCCCGTGACGCGGGGACCGCAGGAGGACCCATGACCACCGCCGTCGGCCCGACGCTCGCGCGCACGCGCGCCGAGCTCGACGCCGCCCTGGCCGCCCCGACCGTCGCGCGCACCCGGACGCACGCGCGCGCGGTCGTCATGACGATGGGCGCGCTGCACGCGGGTCACCTGTCGCTCGTGCGGCACGCGCGCACGCTCGCGGACCGCGTGGTCGTCACGATCTTCGTCAACCCGCTGCAGTTCGGTGCGGGCGAGGACCTGTCGCGCTACCCGCGGGACCTGGAGGGTGACCTCGCGCTGCTCACGGGCGAGGGTCTGCTGGGCCCGGGCGACGTGGTGTTCGCGCCGACGCCCGACGTGGTCTACCCGGACGGCGACCCGCTCGTCCGGGTGAGCGCGGGTGCCCTGGGGGAGACGCTCGAGGGTGCGGTGCGGCCGGGCCACTTCGACGGGGTGCTCACGGTCGTGCTCAAGCTGCTGCACCTCACGCGCCCGGACGCGGCGCTGTTCGGCCGCAAGGACGCGCAGCAGCTCGCGGCGGTGCGGCGCATGGTGCGGGACCTGGACGTGCCGGTCGAGGTCGTCGGCGTGCCGCTCGTGCGCGACGAGGACGGCCTGGCGCTGTCGAGCCGCAACGCGTACCTGTCGTCCGACGAGCGTGCGCAGGCCCTGGCGCTGTCGCGCGCCCTGCGCGCGGGCGAGCAGGCCGCGGCGGGCGGTGCGGCGCCGGGCGAGGTGCTCGCGGCGACGCGCGACGTACTCACGGACGCAGGGCTCGACGCGGTCGACTACGTGGTGCTCGTCGACCCGGACGACTTCACACCGGTGGCGGACGGTGCCGCGGGCGAGGCGGTCCTCGCGCTCGCGGCGCGGGTCGGGACCACGCGGCTCATCGACAACACGGTCGTGGTGCTCGGCCGGACGGGAGGCGAGGCATGAGCTCGCTGATGCGCACGATGATGACGGGCAAGATCCACCGCGCGACGGTGACGCAGGCGGACCTGCACTACGTCGGGTCGGTGACGGTGGACGCGGACCTGCTCGCGGCGGCGGACCTGCTGCCGGGCCAGCAGGTCGACATCGTCGACGTGACGAACGGGTCACGCCTGACGACGTACGCGATCGCGGGCGAGGCGGGCTCGGGGCAGATCTGCATCAACGGCGCCGCGGCGCACCTGGTGCACCCGGGCGACGTCGTGATCCTCATCGCGTACGGCCTGATGTCGGACGCGGAGGCCCGCACGTACGAGCCGCACGTGGTGCTCGTCGACTCGGACAACCGGATCGTCGACCTGTCCGACGACCCGGGTCAGGTGCCCGAGGAGTGGACGGCGGCGGCGGGCCTGCAGCCGAGCGGGGTGCCGTTCGCGCAGGGGCGCGACCTCGTCGACCACCCGCACCCGGTGGACCGGGACGCCGCGCACACGCACGCGGGCTGCGGGGTGCGCGAGCCGCACACGCACGGTCCGCACGGCCAGATCGCGGTCCCGGAGCCGGCCAGGTCCGACGAGACCAGGTCCGACGAGCAGGCGGGCGACTCCGTGCCGCACGGCGCCGGCCGGTGACGAGCCTGGCGGGCGTGGCCCCGCACCCGACCCCGGACGTCACGCGCGCGTCGGCGCCCAGTGTGCAGGGGACGACGCCCCGCCTCGCGACGCGGCTGGCCGCGCCCGCGGCGGGCTGGACGGTCGAGGTCGACGCGATCGTCGTCGGCTCGGGCATCGCGGGCCTCACGGCAGCGCTCGAGCTGCGCACCCGGGTGCCACGCGTGCTGCTGGTCACGAAGGACCGGCTGGGCTCGGGCTCGACGGTGTGGGCGCAGGGCGGGATCGCCGCGGCTCTCGACCCGGAGGACTCGCCGGCCGCGCACCTGCAGGACACGCTCGTGGCGGGTGTGGGCCTGTGCGACCCGCGCGCGGTCGAGGTGCTGGTGACCGAGGGTCCGGCGCGCGTGCGCGAGCTCGTCGCGCGGGGTGCGGTGTTCGACCGTGCGCCCGACGGGCAGATCTCGCTGACGCGTGAGGGCGGGCACCACGCGGACCGCATCGCGCACGCGGGCGGCGACGCGACGGGCGCGGAGATCTCCCGCGCGCTCGTCGCGCAGATCGAGGCGGTGCGCGACGACCCGGGCATCGAGGTGATCGAGCACGCGTTGGTGCTCGACGTGCTGACGGGTCCGCCGGGGCCGGACGGGCGACCGGGTGCGGCGTGCGGCGTGACGCTGCACGTGATCGGCGAGGGCCAGCGCGACGGCGTGGGTGCGGCGCTCGGCAAGGCCGTGGTGCTCGCGACGGGCGGCATCGGGCAGGTGTTCCGCTCCTCGACCAACCCGCCGCAGGCCACCGGTGACGGCATCGCCGCGGCGTTGCGCGCGGGCGCCGTGGTCGGCGACGTCGAGTTCGTGCAGTTCCACCCGACGGTGCTGTGGCTCGGCTCGGGCGTGAAGGGCCAGCTCACGCTCGTCTCGGAGGCCGTGCGCGGCGAGGGTGCGCTGCTGCTCGACACGGACGGCGTGCGGTTCATGCCGGACGTGCACCCGATGGCCGAGCTCGCGCCGCGAGACGTCGTGGCGCACGCGATCGTGCGCCGCATGGCGGACACCGGCTCGGACCACGTGTGGCTCGACGCGCGGCACCTCGGCGAGGACTTCCTGCGGGCCCGCTTCCCGACGATCCACGAGCGGCTGCTCGAGCACGGCATCGACCTGACGACCGACCTGGTGCCCGTCGCGCCCGCGCAGCACTACCACTCGGGAGGGGTCGTCACGGACCTCGTCGGGCGCACGTCCCTGCCCGGGCTGTACGCGGTCGGCGAGGCGGCGTGCACGGGCGTTCACGGGGCGAACCGGCTCGCGTCGAACTCGCTGCTCGAGGGCCTGGTGTTCGCGCACCGCGCCGCGCGGCACATCACCGACAAGGTCGCCGCGGGTGCGCTGGACCGCCAGGAGCCCACGGTCCGCGAGGGCGCCGAGGCGCTCGTCGCGGCCGCGTCCCGCGCACGCGTCCAGCGCCTCGCGACCGACGGTCCGGGCGTGCTGCGCTCCGCCGACTGCCTGCGCATGGCCGCGACCGGGCTGGCCGCCGTGCCGACCGACGCGCACCTGCGGCACGACGACGGCCGCGCGCTCGCCGCGCCGCAGACCGCGGAGTGGGAGACGACGAACGTGCACCAGGTCGCGTCCGTGCTCACGGCGGCCGCGCTCGCGCGTGAGGAGAGCCGCGGCGGGCACGCGCGCAGCGACTTCCCGGACCGCGACGACGAGCACTGGCGCGTGCGCCTGGAGGCGAGCCTCGACCCGGACGGGCAGCTCGTCGTGCAGCGCGCGCCCCTCGACTGACGACCCACGCACGAGGACGACGATGACCGACACGACCACGGACCCGACGAGCACCCCGACGGCGGGCGAGGAGACGGGCACGACGGGCACGACCGGAGCGACGACGAGCCCGCGGCCCGGCGTGCTGCCCGGCGACGCCGGACCCGACGAGGCCGCGGTCGAGCGGCTCGTCGCGACCGCGCTCGACGAGGACCTCGGCGCCGCGCCCGGGCGGGACGTCACGTCCCAGGCGACGATCGCGCCGACGACGACCGGCACCGCCGACCTGGTGGCGCGCGCCGACGGCGTGGTCGCGGGGCTCGTCGTCGTCCCCGTCGTGCTGCGCCAGGTGGCCGAGCGGCTGGGGCTGCCGCCCGCGACGCTCGTCGTGCGCGTGCCGGACGGGACGCGCGTGACCCGCGGCGACGTGCTCGCCGAGCTCACCGGCCCCGTGCAGCTCCTGCTCGTCGCGGAGCGCACGCTGCTCAACATCGCGTCGCGCGCGTCGGGCGTCGCGACGCACACGCGCCGCTGGGCGGACGCGCTGGCCGGAACAGGTGCGCTCGTGCTCGACACCCGCAAGACCACGCCGGGTCTGCGCGCGCTCGAGAAGTACGCGGTGCGCTGCGGTGGTGGCACCAACAAGCGCATGGGCCTGTACGACGTCGCGATGGTCAAGGACAACCACGTCGCCGCGGCGGGCTCGGTGACGGCCGCGATCGAGGCGGTGCGCTCCCGGTTCCCGGACGTCGCGATCCAGGTCGAGGCCGACACGCGCGACCAGGCCCTCGAGGCCGTCGCCGCGGGCGCGGACTTCCTGCTGCTCGACAACATGCCCACGCCGGTGCTGGCCGACGTGGTCGCGGCGGTCCGCGCGGTCGCCCCTGCCACCCAGCTCGAGGCCACGGGCAACCTGACGCTCGACCGTGCCGCGGAGGTCGCATCCACGGGCGTCGACTACCTCTCGGTCGGCGGCCTCACCCACTCGTCCCCGATCCTCGACCTGGCCCTCGACCTGCGCGCCTGACCGCCGGCCCGGCCCTGGCCCGGGCCAGGCGCACCGCGAGGTCGCGCGTTCCTCGGTGAGTCGCGCGGACGACTGCGCGACTCACCGAGGAACGCACGACCTGGCGTGGGACTCACGACGTCAGACGCACTCCCAGACGACGTTCGACGCCTCGGGGCGCAGGTGGAGGTTCCACTCGCCGTCGGGGCCCTGGACGCCGTAGAGCGACTGCGCGTCGAGGAAGGCGTCGACGGTCGCGTACGGGTAGCCGGCGTCGGTCCCGGTGAGGGTCTCGCCGGTGTCCGTGTCGATCGTGCCGGAGTGCTCCAGCTGCCAGCGGTGCACGGCGGCGGCGAACGGGTTGCCCGCCGCGGGGACGACGACGTCACGGCCGTCCGCGGTGCTGCCGGCGGTGCGCCACTGCGCGGGGTCGTGGCCGGCGTCGACCGTGACCTGCGCGCTGGAGCACGTGCTGACGGCGGGGGCCATGGCGTACTGCGCCCAGGCGCCGTCCGCGACCTGCTTGCTGCGGTCCACGCCGTCGTCCCACGTGATGCCGCGGTAGTCGAGCCCGGGCACGTCGGCGTCGGCGACGGGGACGAGCGTGCGCAGCGGCGTGAGGACCGCGTAGGAGAAGGACCGTGCGCCGTCGATCTCGCTGCGCACGCCGCGCTGCACGACGGTGAGTGCGCCGAGCTCGGCGACGGGCGTCAGCGGCTGCGCGGCGCTCCCGGTCGGGGCGGGCACGCCGACGACCTTCGTGACGTCGGCACGGGTCGCCTCGGTGGACAGCGCCCAGCCCTCGGCGAGCGGGAGGCTCGCGGGCAGGGTGAGCGTGTCGTAGAACGTGTCGCGGTCCGCGACGGCCTTCGACGACGAGAACTCCTCGGCGCACGCGTCGCCGGTGCGTGCGCTCGGGCAGAGGATCGCGCGCGGGCCGTCCTCGTCGATCTCGTACAGCTCGACGCGCGTGCCCCAGGTCACGACGTCGTCCTCGAACAGCGCCGGGAGCTCCAGCGCGTAGATCGCGGACACCTCCCGGTCGCCGACGAGCGTGAGGTGGTACTCGGGGCCGTTCGTGAGCTCGTCGGGCGTGAACAGCGCGTCGAGCGCGTCGCTCGCGTCGATCGGCTCGTCGTGCCAGCGCTCGCCGGTGCGCGGTGCGGCCAGGCGGGCGATCACGGTCGCGTCGTCGATCTCGTCGGCGCGCTCCACGGGGCCGTCGTCGGCGGTCGTCGGCTCGTCGGTGGGCGACGGCTCGGCGGTCGGGGCCAGGGACGGGTCGGGCGTCGCGCTGCGCGTCGCGGGGTCCACAGGGGCCGTGGAGTCCGACGAGGCGAGGGTCCACGCGCCCAGGCCGAGCACGCCGGCGCACGCGGCGGCACCCACGGACTCGAACGTGTGCCGCTGGATGCGGGCCCGGCGCACGGTGCCGCGCACGCGGGTCAGGGTGCGGTCGTCGATCGGGGCGGTCGCCTGCGCGATCTCGTCGCGGGCGCCGTTCAGCATCTGGTCGAGGTTCATCGTGCGCCTCCGGGGGCGATGCGCGGGGTGGGGGAGGGGCGGACGGGGACGCGCTCGTCGTCCGTCGCGGTGTGCGGGTGCGTGCCGAGGATCTCGGCGAGCTTCGTGAGGCCGTCGGCGGTGTACCGCTTGACGGAGCCCTCGGAGAGGTTGAGCACGGACGCGGTCTCGGAGACGGACAGGTCCTCCATCTGCCGCAGGACCACGCACGCCCGCTCGCGGGGGGAGAGCAGGGCGAGCGCGCGCACGACGTCGCGTCCCGGGCCCGGTGGCTCGACGGTGTCCGGTGGTGCGGGCTGCGCGGCGGCGCGCAACGCGACGAGGCGCTCGCGGGTGCGTCGGCGGGCCTCGTCGACCGCGCGGGACGCGATCGCGCGGCGCACGTACGCCTCGGCCTGCTCGACGCTCGTGAACCGGGCGCGGCCGCGGAACGTCGCGATGAGCGCCTCCTGCACCAGGTCCGGCGCCTCGCTGGTCGAGCCGGCGACGAGCGCGGCGTGGGCGACCAGGCGCGGCCAGCGCTCGCGCGCCACCTGGTCCAGCAGCTGTTCCCATGGTCGTGCCACGGCGGTTCCCCCTCGGTCGTCGGGATGTCGTAGCGACAACGCTCGTGCGGGCCTGGCGCGTTGGGGTCGATCTTCCCGCAGCCTGTGACGGACGGACGTGAGGATGCGCGCGGGTGCCCGATTACCATGGTCCGGTGACCGACACCCCTTCCTCGCCCGCTGCCGACGTGCCCGCGGTCGTCTCCGACGACACGCCTGAGCAGATCCGCATCCGGCGCGAGAAGCGCGAGCGCCTCCTCGCGGAGGGCACGCCCGCGTACCCGGTGTCCGTGCCGCGCACGCACACGATCGAGCAGGTCCGGGCGGCGTACCCGGACCTCGAGGCGGGCCAGGAGACGGACGACGAGGTCGGCGTCGCGGGCCGCGTCGTGTTCCTGCGCAACACCGGCAAGCTGTGCTTCGTCACGCTGCAGGACGGCGCCGGCACGCGCCTGCAGGCGATGCTGTCGCTCGCCGAGGTCGGCGAGGACCGGCTCGCGGCGTTCAAGACCGACGTGGACCTCGGTGACCACCTGTTCGTGCACGGCCGCGTGATCATGTCGAAGCGCGGCGAGCTGTCGGTGTTCGCGGACTCCTGGCAGATGGCCGCGAAGGCCATTCGTCCGCTGCCGAACCTGTACGAGGGCGCGGAGCTGTCCGACGAGGCGCGTGTGCGTCAGCGTTACGTCGACCTGATCGTGAACCCGAAGGCGCGCGACATGGTGCGCACGCGCGCCGCGGTGGTGCGCTCGCTGCGCGACAACTTCGCGCGCCGCGGATTCCTCGAGGTCGAGACCCCGATGCTGCAGGTGCGTCCGGAGGGCGCGGCCGCGCGTCAGTTCGAGACGCACATGAATGCGTTCGACATCGAGCTGTTCCTGCGGATCGCGCCGGAGCTTTTCCTCAAGCGTGCCGCCGTCGGAGGGGTCGAGAAGGTCTTCGAGATCAACCGCAACTTCCGCAACGAGGGCGTCGACGCGACGCACTCGCCGGAGTTCGCGATGCTCGAGGCGTACGAGGCCTACGGCGACTACGACACGATGGCGGCGCTCACGCAGGACCTCGTGCAGACCGCCGCGCTCGAGGCGCTCGGCACGACGACGATGACGCTCGCCGACGGCTCGGAGTACGAGCTCGGGGGCGACTGGACGCACCTGACGATGTACGAGTCGCTGTCCGAGGCGCTGGGCGTCGAGATCACGCACGACACGGACGACGAGACGCTCCTGGCGCTGCTGGAGAAGGCGGAGATCGAGCTCGCGCCCGCGCAGCGCAACCACGGCAAGCTCGTCGAGGAGCTGTGGGAGCACCACGTGGGCGCGCACCTGCACGCCCCGACGTTCGTGCGGGACTTCCCGGTCGAGACGTCCCCGCTCACGCGCGACCACCGCAGCAAGCCGGGGCTCGTCGAGAAGTGGGACCTGTACGTGCGCGGGCTCGAGCTCGCCACCGCGTACTCCGAGCTCGTCGACCCCGTGGTCCAGCGTCAGCGGTTCGAGGCGCAGGCGCTGCTCGCGGCGCGCGGCGACGAGGAGGCCATGCGCATCGACGAGGACTTCCTCACCGCGATGGAGTTCGCCATGCCGCCGTCGGGCGGAATGGGAATGGGCATCGACCGCCTGCTCATCGCGATGACCGGACAGGGAATCCGCGACACGATCCTGTTCCCGCTCACGAAGCCGCAGGCCTGAGATGGACGGCATCGGCGGTGTGCTGACGGCGGTCATTCCGTCGGTCGGTGTGGGTCTGCTGTTCTGGTTCGCGATGCGCGCCATCATGAACGCCGACCGCACGGAGCGTCAGGCCCTCGCGCGCATGGACGCCGAGGAGAACGCGCAACAGGCCGCGCGTTCGGCCAAGAATTCACAGGAAAACGGCTCGAACGTTTGACCTGAAATGCATTCGGTGTGATGCTGGCGTGCGCACCCCCGCATATTCCTGCCACATCTTCCAGGAGATCATCGGATGGCTCAGAAGGTTCAGGTCCTGCTCATCGACGACGTCGACGGCTCGTCCGCCGACGAGACCGTGACGTTCGCGCTCGACGGTGTGACGTACGAGATCGACCTCACCGCGAAGCGTGCTGCCGAGCTCCGTGACTCGTTCGCGACGTGGGTCGGCCACGCGCGCAAGGTCGGCGGCCGCTCGACGAGCGGTGCGGCCAAGCCCTCCTCGCGTCGCCGCAGCTCGAACGACGCCCAGGCGATCCGCGAGTGGGCGAAGGCCCAGGGTCTCGAGGTCTCGGAGCGCGGCCGCATCAGCGCGGACGTGCGTGAGGCGTACGACAAGGCCCACTGACGCTCGTCGTCGTCCCGGCGGCTCCAGCCACCCGGTGACGGCACGACACGCAGCACAGCAGGCAGCACGAAGGCCCGGTCCCGCAGCCACGGGACCGGGCCTTCGTCGTTCGTGGCCGCTCAGGCGTCCACGGGTCGGGTGGCGGTGAGCTCACGCACCGCCGCGTACTGCTCGCGCACACGCGGTGCGGACGGCGCCGAGTACACCTCGGCCGTGCCCGCCGCGCTCCACGCGGGCGGCTCGTCGGCGCCCGAGAGCACCCACGCCGCCTGCCGGGCCGCACCGTCGGCGACGTACTCGCCGGGGGTGGGGACCAGCACGTCGAGACCGAGCACGCTCGGCGCGATGCGCCGCACGGCCTCGGACTTCGCGCCGCCGCCGATGAGGAACAGCCGCTCGACCGCGACGCCCGTCGCGCGCAGCGCGTCGATGCCGTCCGCGAGCGCGCACAGCATCCCCTCCACCGCGGCCCGCGCGAGGTGCGCGGGCGTGGTGTTGGCCAGGCGCAGCCCGTGCAGGGCACCGGTGGCGTCGGGCTTGTTCGGCGTGCGCTCGCCCTCGAGGTAGGGGACGAGCACGAGGCCGTCCGCACCCGCAGGCGCCTGCAGCGCGAGCTCGGAGAGCCCGGCGTGGTCGACGCCGAGCATCCGGGCGGTCGCGTCGAGGACACGCGACGCGTTGAGCGTGCACGCGAGCGGCAGGAAGTGCCCGCTCGCGTCGGCGAAGCCGTTGACCATGCCGGAGCCGTCCGCGGCGGCCGAGCCGGTCACGGCGGACACGACGCCCGACGTGCCGATCGACACCGCGACGTCGCCCGGGCGCAGCCCGAGCGCGAGCGCGGCGGCCGCGTTGTCGCCCGCACCGGGACCGAGCACGGGCCGCCGGGCGCCGACGACGGAGCGCGGACCGGCCTCGTGCGGGCCGAGCACGCGCGGCAGCACCGCGTCGTGGCCGAGGCCCAGCTCGAGCAGGTCGTGCCGGTAGTCGTCGGTCGCGGGGGACCAGTAGCCGGTGCCGGACGCGTCGGAGCGGTCGGTGACGAGGTCCTCGAACGCGGGCGAGCCGGGGCCGTGGCCGGCGAGCCGCCACGTCAGCCAGTCGTGCGGCAGCGCGACCGCCGCGACCCGCTTCGCGTTCTCGGGCTCGGCGTCGCGCAGCCAGCGCAGCTTGGTGACCGTGAGCGAGGCGACCAGCACGGAGCCGGTCGCGTCCGCCCACGCCTGCGGGCCGCCGCCCTCGGCGATCAGGTCGAGCGCGGCCTGCGCGGAGCGGGTGTCGTTCCACAGCAGCGCGTCACGGACGACCTCGCCGGTCTCGTCGAGCGTGACCATGCCGTGCTGCTGCCCGCCCACGCTGATCGCGTCGACGTCGTCGAGGCCGCCCGCGTCCGCGATCGCGGTCTGCAGGGCGTCCCACCATGCGGCGGGGGCGACCTCGGTGCCGTCGGGGTGGGACGCGCGACCGGAGCGCACGAGCGCCCCGGTCGCGGCGTCCCGGACCACGACCTTGCAGGACTGGGTCGACGAGTCGACCCCGGCGACGAGCGCCATGCCTGTTCCGTCCTGTCCTGTCGTGAGGGTCAGCCGCGCGCGCCGAGCGCGTGCTCGAGCGCGAGCTGGTTGAGGCGGACGAAGCCGAAGCCGTGCTTGGCGACGGCGTCGACGTCGAAGTCCTCGAACGCGGAGCGGTCCGCGAGGAAGTCCGCGAGCGTCTCGCCCTCGTTCAGCGTGGGCTTGGCGAGCTCGAGCACGCCGGCGGCCTCGATGGCCTCCTTGACCTCGGGGTCCTCACGGAACGCGATCGCGCGCTCCTTGAGCAGGAGGTAGGTGGCCATGTTGGCGCGGGCCGACTCCCACACGCCGTCGAAGTCCTCGGTGCGCGAGGGCTTGTAGTCGAAGTGCACCGGGCCGGTGTACTTCGGGCCGCCGCCCGGGAAGCCGTTCTCGAGCAGGTCGACCGTGGCGAACGCGGAGAACAGGTCGCCGTGGCCGAACACCAGGTCCTGGTCGTACTTGATGCCGCGCTGGCCGTTGAGGTCGATGTGGAACAGCTTGTCGGCCCACAGCGCCTGCGCGAGGCCGGTGGTGTAGTTCAGGCCGGCCATCTGCTCGTGGCCCGTCTCCGGGTTGAGGCCGACGATGTCGCCGTTCTCGAGCTTGGCGATGAGGCCGAGCGCGTGGCCGATGGTCGGCAGGAGGATGTCGCCGCGGGGCTCGTTCGGCTTCGGCTCGAGCGCGATGCGGAGCTTGTAGCCCTTCTCCTTGATGTAGGCGGCGACGGTGTCGATGCCGTCGGCGTAGGCCTGGTGCGCGGCGTACAGGTCCTTGGCGGAGTCGTACTCGGCGCCCTCGCGGCCGCCCCACATGACGAACGTGTCGGCGTCGAGGGACGCGGCCAGGTCGACGTTGCGCAGGATCTTGCGCAGCGCGTAGCGGCGCACGCGGCGGTCGTTGGACGTGAACGCGCCGTCCTTGAAGATCGGGTGCGTGAACGTGTTCGTCGTGACCATCTCGACGGTGATGCCGGTCTCGGCCAGCGCGCCGCGGAAGCGGTCGAGGATCTTCTCGCGCTCGGCGTCCGACGAGCCGAACGGCACGACGTCGTCGTCGTGGAACGTCACGTGGGCCGCGCCGAGCTCGGCGAGCTTGTGGACCGACTCGACCGGGTCGAGCCACGGCCGGGTGGCCGCGCCGAACGGGTCCTGCGCGTTCCATCCGACGGTCCACAGACCGAAGGAGAACTTGTCGGCGGGGGTGGGCTTGCGCACCATCACGGGTACCTCTCGTCATCGAGTGGGCGGGTATTTGTTGTATGGATGAACTTATGCGCGAGAACGGCTAGGGTCAAGCCCGTGAAGAGTCCGGCGGCGCGGCAGGGCACCCTGCGCGAGCTCAACCTGGGTCTCGTGCTGCGCGAGGTCCTCGGCGCAGCGGCCACGCACACCACCCCACCGTCCCGCGCCGACGTCGCCGCGGCCACCGGGCTCACGCGCGCGACCGTCTCCGCGCTCGTCGACCGGCTCGTCGCGGGCGGCCTGCTCGCCGAGCTCGACCCCGTGCCCACGCAGCGCGCGGGACGCCCCGCGGTCCCGCTCGTCCCCGCGGGCGGCACGCTCGTCGCGATCGGCGCCGAGGTCAACGTCGACTACCTCGCGGTGCGTGCGGTCGACCTCGCGGGCCACGTGCTCGCCGAGCGCGTCCGGCACGCCGACCACCGCGGCTCCGACCCCGACGACGTGCTGCGCGTCCTGGGCGCGGTGGCCGACGAGGTGCTCGGCGAGGCGCTCGCCACGTGCGCCGGGACCCCTGCCGGGACCTCTGCCGGGACCTCTGCCGGGACCTCTTCCGGGACCGGCGCCGCCACGGGGGACGACGAGCCGCCCGGCCCCGCCCCGCGCGTCGTCGGGACCGCGGTCGCGCTGCCGGGCCTCGTCGGCCGCACCACCGGGACCCTGCTGCTCGCGCCCAACCTCGGCTGGCGCGAGGTCGACGTCGTGCGCGTGCTCGCCGAGTCGTCCCGCACGTTCGCCGAGCACCGCCCCACGCTCGCCAACGAGGCCGACCTCGCGGCGCTCGCCGAGTCGCGCGTGCGCCGCCCCGAGGGGCTCGCGAGCTTCGTGCTCGTCTCCGGCGAGGTCGGCATCGGTGCCGCGATCGTGCTCGACGGGCGCGTGTTCGGCGGCCGGCACGGCTGGGCCGGCGAGCTGGGCCACACGCTCGTCGCGGGTGCGCGCCAGCTCGAGCAGGTCGCGGGCCAGGACGCGATGCTGCGCGCCGCCGGCCTGCCGCGCGACGAGGGCGTCGAGCCGCTCGTCGCGGCCCTCGCCGCCGACGACGCCGCCGCGCACGCGGCCGTCGCGAGCGCGGGGGAGGCGCTCGGTGTCGCGCTCGCCAACGTGCTCAACACCGTCGACGTCCCGCACGTGGTCCTCGGCGGGACGTACGCGCGGCTCGCGGACCACGTGAGCGAGCCCGTCCTCGCGGCGCTGCGCGCGCACGTGCTCGCCGCGCCCTGGGCCGAGCCGAGCGTCGACGTGGCCCGCGCGGGCGACCACGCCGCCGTCGCGGGCGCGACGCACGCGGTGCGCGACCGGGTCGTCGCCGACCCGACCGCCTGGCTCACGTCCTGACCGGCGTCCTGACCAGCGCGTCCGGGTCGCCGCTGCCTAGACTCGCCGCGTGACTGAGCTGTGGATCGGGACCTACCCCGCAGCGGGGGCCGGCACACCCGTCGGGCAGGGCGAGGGCGTCTGGTCGGTCGTGCTCGACGACGAGACGGGCGCGCTGACCGGTGCGCGGCTGCGCGCCGAGCTGCCCGCGCCGTCGTTCCTCGCGCTGCGCACGCCGTTCGCGGGGGCTCCCGACCGACCCGGTGACGGGGCCGGCGACGACGTCGGCCCGGTCCCGTCCCACGTGTACGCGGTGCTCGAGGACGACGCGGGCCGCGTCGCGGGGCTGCTGCCGCACGACGGCACGCTCGCGCCCGACGCGTTCGTCCCCTCGGGCGGCGCGTACCCGTGCCACGTGCTCGCGACCGAGGACGCGCTGCTGGTCGCCAACTACGGCTCGGGCACGCTCGGCGTGCTCGCGCTCGACGGGTCGGGGGCGTTGCGCAGCGAGCAGCCCGCGGTGCTCGGCCACGCGGGCAGCGGCCCGCGCGAGGACCGGCAGGAGGGGCCGCACGCGCACTTCGTCGCGCTCGCGCCCGGCGGCCGCCACGTGCTCGTCGTCGACCTCGGCACCGACGAGATCCGCCGGTACGCGTGGGACGGGCGCACCGCGACGCCCGACGGCATCGCCGCGACGCTCCCGCCCGGCACCGGCCCGCGGCACCTGGACTTCTCCTCCGACGGGCGGTTCGCGTACGTCGCGGGCGAGCTCGACGTGGCGGTGCACGTGCTCGCGTGGGACACGACCACGGCGACGGGGACGCCGGTGCAGTCGGTCCCGGCGGTCGTCGTCGACGATCCCGACGAGCACGATCCCGACGAGCACGGGCACGACGAGCGCGGGCACGACGAGCGTGCGCCCGGGCAGCCCTCGCACCTCGTCGTCGACTCCGGCGCGGTGCTCGTCGCGGTGCGCGGCACGGACGTGCTCACGGCGTACCGGGTCGGCCCCGACGGGCTGCTCGGTGCCGGGCGGTCCGTGGACCTCGGGGGGTCCTGGCCGCGGCACTTCGCGGTCGTGGGGCGGTGGGTCGTGGTCGCGCTCGAGCGGGCCGGCGAGCTCGTCGTGCTCGACCGCGTGCTGCTGACCGCCGACGAGGACGCGACCGGGTCGGGCGCGCCCGACCCGGTGCGGGGGCGCGTGCCGCTGCCGTCGCCCACGTGCGTGCTGCCGCACGCGTGACCCGCCGACCCGCCCGTCCAGCAGGCGGGACGGGCCGCACGCGCGGCGCACCGGGCCGTCGCAGCGGCGACAATGACTGAGCACTCAGCTACCCACCCAGCCGGACGACCAGCAGGAGGACCCGTGGACCGGGCACCGCGCATCGCGATGCTGTCCGTGCACACCTCGCCGCTGGAGCAGCCGGGCACCGGGGACGCGGGCGGCATGAACGTCTACGTGCTCGAGCTGTCGCGGGCGCTCGCGGCCCGCGGTGCGCGCGTCGAGATCTTCACGCGCGCGACCTCCTCCGAGCTGCCCGAGAACGTCGTGCTGCCCGGCCTCGAGGCCGACGGCACGCCGCTCACGATCGAGGACGCCCCCGAGCGCGTGCGCGAGGTCCTCACCGCGCACGAGGTGCCCGCCGGTGTCGTCCCGCCCGTCGTCGTGCACCACGTGCCCGCCGGCCCGTTCGAGCGGCTCGACAAGAACGACCTGCCGGGCGTGCTGTGCGGCATGGCCGCGGGCGTCCTGCGGTGGGAGGCCGCGCGGCGGCCCGGCTGGTACGACGTCGTGCACTCGCACTACTGGCTCTCGGGGCAGGTCGGTGCGATCGCCGCCGACCGCTGGGAGGTGCCGCTCGTGCACACCGCGCACACCCTGGCCAAGGTCAAGAACGCGTCGCTCGCGCCCGGGGACCAGCCCGAGCCGCCCGCGCGCGTGCTCGGTGAGGAGCAGGTCGTCGTCGACGCGGACGCGCTCGTCGCGTCGACCCCCGCCGAGGCCGCCGAGCTCGTCGACCTGTACGGCGCCGACCCGGCGCGCGTGCACGTCGTCGAGCCCGGGGTCGACCTCGAGCGCTTCGCGCCCGTCCCGTCCGACGAGCGTGCGCAGGCCCGGGCGGCGCTCGGGCTGCCCGCGGACCGCGACGTCGTGCTGTTCGCCGGGCGCGTGCAGCCGCTCAAGGCGCCCGACGTGCTGGTCCGCGCGCTCGGCGTGCTGCGCGAGACCGGCCGGCCCGTGCCCCTGCTCGTCGTCCTCGGCGGGCCGTCGGGCCGCAGCACCGCGGTGCGCGAGCTCGAGGCGCTCGCCGAGATCACCGGCGTCGGCGACTCGCTCGTCGTGCGCCCGCCCGCCGCGCGCGACGAGCTCGCGACCTGGTACCACGCGGCGGACCTCGTCGCGATGCCGTCGCGCTCGGAGTCGTTCGGGCTCGTCGCCGCCGAGGCGCAGGCCGCGGGCGTGCCCGTGGTCGCCGCGGCGGTCGGCGGACTGCGCAGCATCGTCGACGACGGCGTGTCCGGCGTGCTGGTGCGCGGGCACGACCCGCGGCGCTGGGCGACCGTCCTGGCGGAGACGCTCGCCGACCGTGAGCGGCTCGCGGCGTTCGGCGTCGCCGCGCGACGCTCCGCCGAGCGGTTCGGCTGGGAGAGCGCCGCGGACCAGGTGCTCAAGGTCTACGCGGTCGCGCGCGAGGCCCGCGGCGCCCGCGCCCGGGCCTGAGCAGCGTCCGTCGCGGGCTTCGTCGGCTCGTCGTCCGCGCTCGTCGTCGTACCCGTGGTCGTCCGCTGACCGGGGGACGGACGTCCCTGCGACCCCCGCGGCGGGCTGAGGCAGGATGAGCACATGACGTACACCCTGGTGCTGCTCCGCCACGGCGAGAGCGAGTGGAACGCGAAGAACCTCTTCACCGGCTGGGTCGACGTGGCCCTCTCCGAGAAGGGCGTCGAGGAGGCGAAGCGCGGCGGTGCGCTCCTCAAGGACGCCGGCATCCTCCCGGACGTCGTCCACACCTCGCTCCTGCGCCGGGCCATCACCACCGCGAACCTCGCGCTCGACGCCGCGGACCGCCACTGGATCCCGGTCAAGCGCTCGTGGCGCCTCAACGAGCGCCACTACGGCGCGCTGCAGGGCAAGGACAAGAAGCAGACGCTCGAGGAGTTCGGCGAGGAGCAGTTCATGCTCTGGCGCCGCTCGTACGACGTCCCGCCGCCCGCCATCGAGGTCGGCTCGGAGTTCTCGCAGGACGCCGACCCGCGCTACGCCGGTGAGCCCACCGTGCTGACCGAGTGCCTCAAGGACGTGCTCGAGCGCGAGCTGCCGTACTGGGAGTCGGGCATCGTTCCGGACCTCCAGCAGGGCAAGACCGTCCTGGTCGCCGCGCACGGCAACTCGATCCGCGCGCTCGTGAAGTTCCTCGACGACATCGACGACGACACGATCTCCGGCCTCAACATCCCCACGGGCATCCCGCTGGTGTACGAGCTGGACGAGAGCTTCAAGCCGACCCTCAAGGGCGGCCGGTACCTCGACGCCGACGCGGCCGCCGCCGCGATCGCCGCGGTCGCCAACCAGGGCCGCTGACCGACCCACCCCGAAGGGTCGCCTCCTCGCCGGAGGCGGCCCTTCGTCGTCCCCGCACCCGCCGCGCGTCGCCGACGGGCCCGGGCATCGCCGACGGGCCGGGACGAGTCGGCAAGAACCGGACGGCGCGGGACACAGGGCGGGTGAGACGCACGGCAGGTGGGACGGCACGGCACGTGGGACGCACCCGAGGAGAGGTCGACGCATGAGCACGACGATCGAGCAGCAGGACGCGGTGCGTCCGGACCGGGTCGGGGCCCCCGGCTGGGTGCGGGGAGCGTCGCTCGCGGTGGGCGTGGTGCTCGCCGTCGTCGCGTACGTCGCGTTCCTCACCGCCGCCGGCAACGGGCCGTCGTGCCCGGCGATCTTCCCGCCGCCCGAGGGCTGCGAGCCCGAGCGGGGGCTCGACACGATCGTCGCGATCGCGGTCCCGTTCGGTGCGGTGCTCGGTGCGGGGGTCGCCACCCTCGCGGCGCGGCGCCTGCCGACGGCGGTCCGCGTCGCGATCCTCGTGGCGCTCGCCGCGGCGGGCGTCGCCGCGGTCGCCTGGACCGCCGCCCTGCGCGGCTGACCGGGCTCGTCGGGCCGCGGCCCTCGCGACGCGTCAGGCGGGGGTGGCGAGGTCGTCGGTGGGGTGCGTCGTGCCCGTGACCAGGTAGGTGATGCGGCGCGCGACCGAGACCGCGTGGTCGCCGAAGCGCTCGTAGTAGCGGCCGAGGAGCGTCACGTCGACCGTCTCCTGCGGCGTCCCGGCCCACGCGCCGCCCAGCAGCGCGGCGAACGTGTCCTCGTGCAGCCGGTCGAGCAGGTCGTCGTCGGCCTCGACGCTGCCCGCGAGCGCGATGTCACGGCTGACCAGCAGCGTCGTCGTGCGCTGCGCGACGCGCACCGCCGCGTCGTGCAGCTGCGCGAACGTCGGCGCGAGCGCGTCGGGAACGGCCCGGGCGGGGTACCGGCCGCGCGCGACCTGCGCGACGTGCCGTGCGAGGTCGCCCATGCGCTCGAGCGTCGAGCTCATGCGCAGCGCCGAGACGACGATCCGCAGGTCGGTCGCGACGGGCTGCTGCTGCGCGAGCAGGAGCACGCAGCGCTCGTCGAGGTCCCGCTCCATCGCGTCGATGCCGAGGTCGTCGGCGATCACGGACTCCGCGAGCGCGAGGTCGGCCGTCAGCAGCGCCGTGCCGGCGTCCGTGATCGCGCGCTCGACCCGGCGGCTCATCGCCACCAGGTCCTCGCCGAGCAGCGTGAGCTCGGCGTCGAAGATCTCCCGCATGTCTGTCCTCCCGCGTCGGCGGGCACGACGAGGCCCGTCCGGTCGGCGCCCACCGTGACAGGTGGAGGTGAACGGCGGGCGCCGCGGCGGTGAACGCGCGACGGCGGTTCGCCGCGGCTCACCCGTCGTGGGGGATGCACGTCCCGCCCGGATCGCTAGTTTCGGAGCTGACAGCGGTGTCCGACGAGCGAGCGGGGGTCCGTCATGGCGCAGAAGGTGACCGGTTGGGTCGGCTGGGTGTGGTTCGGCGCGTTCGCGCTGCTGAGCGTGGGGCTGTTCAACGTGATCGCGGGCTTCATCGCGGTCTTCCAGGACGAGAAGCTGCTCGCGTGGAGCCCGGCGAGCGGTGCGTACGTCCTCGACATCTCGTCGTGGGGGTGGGTGCACCTGCTCCTCGGGGTCGTGCTGACGGTGGCGGGCTTCGCACTGTTCGGCGGAGCGCTGTGGGCGCGGGTGGTCGCGATCGTCGCGATCGTGCTCACGCTGATCTGGAACTTCCTGTGGCTGCCGGTGACGCCGTGGTGGTCGCTCGCCGTGATCGTGCTGGGGGCGTTCGTGCTGTGGGCGCTCACGGTGCACGGCGAGGAGGTCGAGCGCGCCGTGAGCTGAGGCGGCGCCCGACCTGAGACGATGCGTCGGGCGGGTGAGATCAGCGCGTCGACGAGCGTCCACGCACCCGCGGGTACAGCATGGGCCTTGCCAGCAGGTCGGGGGCGGAGATTCCGGAGGCGCCGATGACGACGTCGTCGTACGGCACGGTCGAGCTGGTCGTGCTCGAGTTCCCGCACGACGCCATCCCGCCGCAGGTGCGCGACGAGATGGCGCTCCTGGTGCACCGGCCGCAGGTGCGGCTCATCGATCTCGTGCACGTCCGGCGTCCGGTGCAGGGCGAGCTCGAGGTCGCGGAGGCGACGGACGTCGGGACGCAGCTCGGGCTCGAGGGGCTGGACCTCATCGGTGCGGGCCTCGTCGGGCAGGAGGACATCGACGAGGTCGGCGAGTCGCTGCAGCCGGGCACCTCGGCGCTGCTCATCGTGCTCGAGCACCTGTGGTCGAAGGGGCTGATCGAGTCGATCCGCGGGGCCGGTGGGCTGGTCCTGTCGACCGAGCGCATCCCGACCGAGGTGGTCGCCGCGGTGATCGAGGCGCCACGTCGTCCGTGACGCACCCGGCACCTCGCGAGCCTCGCGGTGAACGCACGGTGAACGCTGGGCGAGCGTCCGGCCACGAGCGTGCCGCACGGCGGTGCCGGGCGCCGGGCGCCGCCTAGGGTGACGGTGTGGACGACGGGACGGGGCTCACGCCGCTCGTGATCGGGCTGCTCGGCGTGCTCGTCGGGCTCGCGTCCGTGCTCGCGTTCCGCTGGAGCGAGCGCGTCGAGCGGCAGGCCGCGCCGCCGCCCGAGCCCGAGGTCGACGAGGGGCTCGTGCGGACGCTCGCGGTGCTGCGCTCCGCGGCGGTCGTGCTCGACGCCGCCGACGACGTGGTCCGCGCGAGCGCGCCGGCGTACGCGCTGGGGCTCGTGCGCGAGGGCCGCATCGCCCCTCCCGCGATCCGGGACCTCGTCGCGCAGGTCCGCCGCGACGGCGTGATCCGCGACGAGGAGCTCGAGGTCGACCGGCCTGTGGGCCGCGGCACGTCGCTGGTGCAGGTGCGCGTCGCGCAGGTCAGCGACCGCCACCTCGTCGTGCTCGCGGAGGACCTCACGCAGGCCCGCCGGCTCGAGGCGGTGCGCCGCGACTTCGTCGTGAACGTGTCCCACGAGCTCAAGACGCCCGTCGGTGCGCTGTCGCTGCTCGCGGAGACCGTGCAGGACGCGGCGGACGACCCCGAGGCCGTGCGGCGGTTCGCGGGCCGCATGCAGTCCGAGGCGCAGCGGCTGTCGTCGCTCGTGCACGAGATCATCGAGCTGTCGCGGCTGCAGGTCGCGGGCGCGCTCGGGCCGCTCGCGCCGGTCGACCTGGACGCGGTGGTCGCGGAGGCCGTGGACCGGGCACGCACCGCGGCCGCCGCGAAGCGCGTGCACCTCGAGGTCGGCGGGGACACGGGCGTGCGGCTGTTCGGGAACCACGACCTGCTCGTCACCGCGGTGCGCAACCTCGTCGACAACGCGGTCGCGTACTCGGGCGAGGCGTCGCGCGTGGGCATCGGTGTGCGGGAGGCGGGCGACCTCGTCGAGATCGCGGTCGTCGACCAGGGCATCGGCATCTCGGCGGAGGACGCCGAGCGGGTGTTCGAGCGGTTCTACCGCGTGGACGCGGCGCGCTCGCGGGCCACCGGCGGCACGGGGCTGGGGCTGTCGATCGTCAAGCACGTCGCGGCGGACCACGGCGGCGACGTGACCGTGTGGTCGCAGCCGGGGCGGGGCTCGACGTTCACGCTGCGCCTGCCGCGCGTGCCGGGCGAGGAGGCCGCGCCCGATCCCACAGCCTCGCCCGACGTCCCGCCCGACGTCCGGCTCGACGTCCGGCCCGACGTCCGGCCCGACGTCCCGACCGACCCCCACGACCGTCCCGACGAGGGAGAGCACGTGCCGCACCGGAGCGCCTCATGACCCGCATCCTCGTGGTCGAGGACGAGGAGTCCTACCGCGACCCCCTGACGTACGCGCTGCGCCGCGAGGGCTTCGACGTCGTCGAGGCCGCGACGGGGCCCGACGCGCTCACGCAGTTCGCGGCGCACGGCGCGGACCTCGTGCTGCTCGACCTCATGCTCCCCGGCCTGCCCGGCACCGAGGTCTGCCGCGCGCTGCGCACGACGAGCGACGTGCCCGTCATCATGCTGACCGCCAAGGACGACGAGATCGACAAGGTCGTCGGCCTGGAGCTCGGCGCCGACGACTACGTGACGAAGCCGTACTCGCTGCGCGAGCTGGTGGCGCGCATCCGCGCGGTGCTGCGCCGCCGCTCGTCGCCGACCGCCGCCCCCGCCCCGGGGCCGGACGTCGACGACGACGTGCTCGTCTCCGGACCCGTGCGGCTCGACGTCGACCGGCACACCGTCCACGTGCACGGCGAGCTCGTCGCGTTCCCGCTCAAGGAGTTCGAGCTGCTCGAGCTGCTCCTGCGCAACGCGGGACGGGTGCTCACGCGCGGCCAGCTCATCGACCGCATCTGGGGCGCGGACTACGTGGGCGACACCAAGACGCTCGACGTCCACGTCAAGCGTGTGCGCGCGAAGATCGAGCAGGACCCGGGCGACCCGCGCCTGCTCGTCACGGTCCGCGGGCTCGGCTACAAGCTCGAGGACGTCCCGCCCGGGCCCTGAGCAGGGATCGTCGAGCAGCGTTCACCCAGGGTTCACCCGCTGCCCGGGGCGCGGTCACGTCCAGCGGTCAGCCTTCCGTCGTGCGCACACCCCGGTGCGCTCCCGAACGAAGGACGGACCCACAGTGAAGCTCTCCCTCCACGGCCGCGTGGGCGCGGTCGCCCTCGTCGGCGCCCTCGCCCTGTCGCTCGCGGCCTGCGGATCGGACGACCCGCTCGGCACCGCCGCCTCGGGCGCGCCGGGCGCCGGCGAGACGACGTCCGGCGAGACGAGCACCCTGTCCGGCGAGCTCGACGGCGCGGGTGCGTCGTCGCAGGAGAAGGCCATGGACGCCTGGCGCGCCGGCTTCCAGAACGCGCACCCGGACGTCACCGTCAACTACGACCCGGTGGGATCGTCGGGCGGCCGTCAGCAGTTCATCGACGGCGGGGTGGACTGGGCGGGCTCGGACTCGGCGCTCAAGCCCGAGGAGATCGAGGCCGCGGCCGGGCGCTGCGAGGCCATCGACATCCCCGTGTACATCTCGCCGATCGCGATCGCGTTCAACCTCGAGGGCGTCACCGAGCTCGACCTCACGCCTGCGACGGTCGCGAAGCTCTTCCGCGGCGACATCACGTCGTGGGACGACCCCGCGATCAAGGCCGACAACCCCGACGTGGCGCTGCCTGCCCTGGCGGTCACGCCCGTGCACCGCGCGGACGGCTCCGGCACCACCAAGAACTTCACCGACTACCTCAACAAGACGGCCGGTGACGTGTGGACCGACGAAGGTGCCGACGACTGGCCGGTCGCCGGCGGCGAGTCCGGCACGGGCACGTCGGGCCTGGTGCAGGCGGTCCAGGCCGCGCAGGGCACGATCGGCTACGCCGACGAGTCCGCCGTGCCGGCCGAGCTCGGCAAGGTCAGCGTCAAGGTCGGCGACGCGTTCGTCGCCCCGTCCGCCGAGTCGGCCGCCGCGGCGCTCGCGGCCTCCCCGCGTGACGAGGAGCGCGGTGAGCACGACATCGCGGTGAAGGTCGACCGCACGACGACCGCCGCGGGCGCCTACCCCGTGATCCTCGTGTCGTACGCGGTCGCGTGCCTCACCTACGACGACCAGGAGACGGCCGACCTCGTCAAGGGTCTGCTCGGGTACGTCGTGAGCGACGAGGGCCAGGCGGCCGCGCAGACCGCCGCGGGCTCCGCGCCGCTGCCCGCCGAGCTCGCCGCCGAGGCGAAGGCCGCGGTCGACGCGATCGGCGTCGGCTGACGAAGCGGTCGGTGGCCGGCCCGTCCCGGGGGGGACGCGGGCCGGCCACCGACGACCGCCGGGAGCGAGCCTCCCGGTCCCCCCACCCAGTCCTCCCGCGACCAGGAGTCTCACGTGACCGCCACCACCAGCCCCGCACCGCCGGGCATCGATCAGGACGACGTCGCAGGCGCCGCGCCGCGCCCCCCGCGGCGCCGTGGGCGCGCGCCGCGCGTCGTGGAGCGCGGCGCGAGCCGGGTGTTCCGGTGGACCGCGACGAGCGCGGGCGCGCTGATCCTCCTCGTCCTCGCGGCGGTCGCCGTGTTCCTCGTCGTGAAGGCGATGCCGGCGGTGACGGCCTCGTCCGACGAGCTCGTCGACGGCGTGAGCTTCATGCGCGGCTCGTCGTCGCTGCTCGACCACGTCGGGCCGCTCGTGTTCGGCACCGTGCTCGCCGCGCTGCTCGCGCTGCTGCTCGCGGTGCCGGTGTCCATCGCGATCGCGCTGTTCATCTCGCACTACGCGCCGCGTCGGCTGGCCGCGGGGCTCGGGTACGTCGTCGACTTGCTGGCCGCCGTGCCGTCCGTCGTCTACGGGCTGTGGGGCGCGATCGTGCTCGCGCCCGCCGTGCAGCCGATCTGGGCGTGGCTCGGGGAGAACCTCGGCTGGGTGCCGCTCTTCGGCGGGACCGTCTCGCCGACCGGCCGCGTCATCGCGACCGTGGCCGTCGTGCTCGCGGTGATGATCCTGCCGATCATCACCGCCGTGAGCCGCGAGGTCTTCCTGCAGACGCCGCGCCTGCACGAGGAGGCGGCGCTCGCGCTCGGCGCGACGCGCTGGGAGATGATCCGCATGACCGTCCTGCCGTTCGGACGCTCGGGCGTGGTGTCCGCCGCCATGCTCGGGCTGGGCCGCGCGCTCGGGGAGACCATGGCGGTGCTCATGATCATCTCGCAGGGGTTCCTGTACAGCTTCCTGCTGCTCGCCGCGGGCCAGCAGCAGACGATCGCGGCGAACATCGCCGCGCAGTTCCCCGAGGCGAGCGACCTGGGGATGTCCGTGCTCATCGCCACGGGGCTCGCGCTGTTCGTCATCACGCTCGTCGTCAACATGTCCGCCCGTGCGATCGTCGCGCGGCGCAAGGACTTCTCGGGAGCCAACTGATGGCCACGACCACCTCGTCGACCTCCGACCTCGCGACCCTGCTGCGGCAGGTCGACCCGCGCCGCCGCCGCACCGACCTGCTCATGCGGGTGGTCATCACGGGCGCGTTCGCGCTCGCGATGGTCCCGCTCGTGTCGGTCGCGTGGACGGTCGTCGCCCACGGCGTCGAACGGTTCGACGCGTACTTCCTCACGCACTCCATGCGCGGCGTGTACGGCGGCGTCGACGCGGGCGGGATCTACCACGCGATCGTCGGGACCGTCGAGATCACCGCGCTCGCGGCGCTCATCTCCGTGCCGATCGGCCTGCTCACCGCGATCTACCTCGTGGAGTACGGGCGCGGACCCCTGGCGCGGGCGGTCACGTTCTTCGTCGACGTCATGACGGGCATCCCGTCGATCGTCGCGGGCCTGTTCGCGTACGCGCTGTTCGCGGTGATCCTCGGCCCGGGCGTGCGGATGGGCGTCGTCGGGTCCGTCGCGCTGTCGGTGCTGATGATCCCCGTGGTCGTGCGGTCGAGCGAGGAGATGCTGCGCCTCGTGCCCAACGAGCTGCGCGAGGCCGCGCTCGCGCTCGGGGTGCCGCGCTGGCTCGTCGTCGTCAAGGTGGTGCTGCGCACCGCCGTCGCGGGGATCGTCACGGGCGTGATGATCGCGGTCGCCCGTGTGATCGGCGAGACCGCGCCGCTGCTCATCACGGTCGGCGTCGCCGACTCGATCAACCTCAACCTCTTCGAGGGCCGCATGATGACGCTGCCGGTGTACGTGTACCGGCAGTTCCAGCAGGGCCTCATCCCGTGCTCGGCGGACGACACCGCCTGCATCGCGACCATCACCTACGACCGCGCGTGGGCCGCGGCGCTGACGCTGATCCTCGTCGTCATGCTGCTCAACCTCGTCGCGCGCCTCGTCACCCGACTCTTCGCCCCCAAGACCGTCTGAGGACCCCCCATGGCACAGCGCATCGACGTCAAGGACCTGAACATCTACTACGGCGACTTCCGCGCCGTGTCCGACGTGGCGATGAGCGTCGAGCCGCGCTCGGTCACCGCGTTCATCGGCCCGTCCGGCTGCGGCAAGTCCACGTTCCTGCGGACCCTGAACCGTATGCACGAGGTGATCCCCGGTGCGCGCGTCGAGGGCCGCGTCGAGATCGACGGCGTGGACCTGTACGCGCCCGACGTCGACCCCGTCGCGGTGCGCCGGCAGGTCGGCATGGTGTTCCAGCGCCCCAACCCGTTCCCGACGATGTCGATCGCCGAGAACGTGCTCGCGGGCGTGCGGCTCAACAACCGCCGGCTGTCCAAGGGCGACGCGCAGGACCTGGTCGAGGAGTCGCTGCGCGGCGCGAACCTGTGGAACGAGGTCAAGGACAGGCTCGACCGGCCGGGCTCCGGGCTCTCGGGCGGTCAGCAGCAGCGCCTGTGCATCGCGCGCGCGATCGCTGTCCGGCCGCAGGTGCTCCTCATGGACGAGCCGTGCTCCGCGCTCGACCCCATCTCGACGCTCGCGATCGAGGACCTGATCGCCGAGCTCAAGGCGGACTACACGATCGTCATCGTCACGCACAACATGCAGCAGGCCGCGCGCGTGTCCGACCGCACCGCGTTCTTCAACCTGGCCGGGCAGGGCCAGCCCGGCCGCCTCGTGGAGGTCGACGACACGTCGGTGATCTTCTCGACCCCCCGTGAGCAGGCCACGGAGGACTACATCTCGGGCCGCTTCGGCTGACACCCCCCGCCCCTGGACCTCCCACCCCCTCCGGCACCCCACCCCATCGCCGAGTGCGGACGTCACTGCGCGAGTGCGGACGCAGAGCGGGCGCACTCGACCCGTACCGTCCGCACTCGGGGGATGGGGGTGGGTACGGGAGACGGACCCGGGGTGGGACGGCGCGGGTGGGACGGCGCGGGTGGGACGGCGCGGGTGGGACGGCGCGGGTGGGACGGCGCGGGTCAGGGGGCCGTCGGGAGGAGGGGCGCGTAGTCCGGGAGGGTGCCGTCGAGGACGGGGACCTGGACCGTCTGCGAGCCCGCGATGTCGACGTCGACGCCCACGACCGCGACGCCGCCCGGTGCGGCCGGGGTCTGCGCGACGCGCACGTCGACGGTCGTGTCGTCGGCCTCGCTGCCCGCGGACCCGGTGAGCAGGACCGTGCTGCGCGCCGGGACGTCGATCGTCGTCGGGTCTGCCGCGGGCGCGGCGTCGGCACCCTCGCCCGGGGCGGCGAACGTCACGGTCACCGTGGCGTCCTCCTTGCCCGTGTTGGTGAGCCCGCCGAGCAGCACGCCCTCCTCGCCCTCGCCCGCCGACACGATCAGCAGGTTCGAGGCGCGCACGTCGCCCAGGCGGACCGAGACGCCGTCGGACGCGTCGTACTGGTCCTGCGTCTGGATCGGGTTCGTCGCGGAGCAGCCCGCCAGCACGAGCGCGGCGGCGAGGCCGGTCGCGGCGACGGCGGCGCGGGTCCGGCGGGACCGGAGGGGGCGGTGCGAGGTCACGGTGACTCCTGGCGACGGGACGGTCGGTGCGGGGCGCCCGCGTGTCCCGGCGTCGCGGCGGCGCTCGCGGGACGGTCGTGGGGCGGGCCCAGCCTATCGGGCGGACCCGCCCGCGAGGTCGTCAGGAGGCCCCGGACGGGACCTTCGGCCCTCGCGCGGGCGTGAGTCCGGCCACACGATCGGGGGCGGAGGTCTCGTCGGCCGGGTGCCTGGGCCCTTCGGTACGGGGGAAGGCGGCCGGGCCCGACGGAGGACGGTCCCGGCCGCGCCGACCTGGGCGGTCGTCCGGCATCGCGCGCGGGCCCACGCGCACGTCCCTGCGCGATCTGACAGTCCTCTGACCTGCGACGACGTGCGTCCGGGTGATGGTCCGGCGGCCGTCGGGGCCGCAAGGGGCGGAAATATACCGTGCTAGGATGGGCCGCCTGCGAAAGGGGACACCTGCAGATGACTTTCACGGTTGGGGAGACTGTCGTCTACCCGCACCACGGTGCAGCGTTGATCGAAGAGATCAAGACCCGGACCATCCGCGGCGAGGACAAGATCTACCTCAAGCTCAAGGTCGCCCAGGGCGACCTGACCATCGAGGTCCCTGCCGAGAACGTCGATCTCGTGGGTGTTCGCGACGTCGTCGGCCAGGAGGGCCTGGACCGCGTGTTCGAGGTCCTGCGCGCTCCGTACACGGAGGAGCCGACCAACTGGTCGCGCCGGTACAAGGCGAACCTCGAGAAGCTCGCGTCGGGTGACGTCATCCGCGTCGCGGAGGTCGTCCGCGACCTGTCGCGTCGTGACGCCGACCGCGGTCTGTCCGCGGGCGAGAAGCGCATGCTGGCCAAGGCCCGCCAGATCCTCGTCTCGGAGCTCGCGCTCGCGGAGCACACCGAGGAGGAGAAGGCCGAGGCCATCCTCGACGAGGTCCTCGCCTCCTGACGCCGTCGGGCGTCCAGGGCGGCGTTCTCACGCGCGGGTGCGCGCGGATCTGCTCGGCGGGCGCGTGAGCGTCGCCGCCGTCCTCACCGCTGCCGGCAGCGGCTCGCGGCTCGGTCACGTGCTGCCCAAGGCGCTCGTGCCGGTGCGCGGCGAGCCGCTCGTCGTGCACGCCGCGCGTCGGCTGCTCGACGCCCGCGACGGGCGCGGTGCTCTCGTCGACGCGCTCGTCGTGACCGCGCCCGCGGACCACCTCGACGCGTTCGTCGCGGCGCTCGCGCCGCTCGACGCCGGTCCCGGGTCAGGGCGCGTGCGTGTCGTCGTCGGTGGTGCCACGCGGCAGGCGTCGGTCGCCGCCGGGCTCGCGGCGCTGGGCGCCGGGGACGCCTCGTCCGACGACACCTCGTCCGACGACACCTCGTCCGCCGACACCTCGTCCGACGACACCTCGTCCGACGACACCGTGGTGCTGGTGCACGACGCCGCGCGGCCGTTCGTGCCGCCCGAGCTCGTCGCGCGTGTCGTCGCGGCCGTCGAGGCGGGCCACGACGCGGTGGTGCCGGGGCTGCCGGTGACGGACACGGTCAAGCGCGTGGGCCCGGAGACGACGGGCGCGGCGCCCGTGGTCGGCACGGTCGAGCGCGCCGAGCTGCGCGCGGTCCAGACACCGCAGGGGTTCCGCCTCGGGCTGCTGCGCCGCGCGCACGACGAGGCCGCGCGCCACGCGCACGACGAGTCGCTCGCCGCGACCGACGACGCCGGGCTCGTCGAGCGCCTGGGGGCGACGGTCGTCGTCGTGCCGGGCGACGAGCGGGCCGCCAAGATCACCACCGCACGCGACCTGCGGGTCGCCGAGCTGCTGGGGGACGCATGACGACAGGGTCCGGGAGACGGTCCGGCGGGTCCGGCTCGGGTGCGGTCCCGCTGCCCCGCACGGGCATCGGCGTGGACGTGCACGCGTACGAGGAGGACCCCGCGCCGGACGCGGTGCTGCACCTCGCGGGGCTCGAGTGGCCGGGGGAGCGTCCGCTCGCGGGTCACTCCGACGCGGACGTCGCCGCGCACGCCGCGGCCGACGCGCTGTTCTCCGCGGCCGCGCAGGGGGATTTGGGCTCGAACTTCGGCACGGCCGACCCGCGGTGGGCCGGCGCGTCGGGCGTCTCGCTGCTCGCCGAGGCGTCGCGGCGCGTGCGCGCGGCGGGCTACCTGATCGGCAACGTGTCCGTGCAGGTCATCGGTAACCGGCCGAAGCTCGGGCCGCGTCGCGCGGAGGCTCAGGCGGTCCTGTCGATGGCGGTCGGCGCGCCGGTCACGGTGTCCGCGACGACGACCGACGGGCTCGGGCTCACCGGTCGGGGGGAGGGGGTCGCGGCGATCGCGACGGCGCTCGTCGTGCCCGCGCCGGAGGCCTGAGGGGTCGCGTCCGCGGGGGCCGGGCGCCGTCTCGTCGTGCTGCCCAGCAGGACTCCCGTGACGACGAGCGCGCCCCACGCGAGCTCGGCGGGCTCGGTGGCCTCACGCAGCAGGAGCCACGACGAGCCGATGCCGACGACGGGCACGAGCATCGAGAACGGGGCGACGACCCCGGCGGGGTGGCGCGACATGAGCGCGGTCCACAGCCCCGACCCGCCGACCGTGGCGACGAGCGACGTGAACGCGAGCCCGCCGAGCGCGGCGAGGCCCGTGGGCGTGGTCAGCCCGCCGAACGACGCGGCGATCCGGTCGGGGCCCTCGACCGTGAGCGACAGCGTCAGCATCGGCAGCGGCGGGACCACGGACATCCACAGCATGAGCCGGAACGACTCACGGGGTGCCGCGCGGGTCGCGAGCCGGTTGCCGAGGTTGCCGACGGCCCAGCCGAGGCCGCCGCACAGCGTGAGCAGCACGGGGACGAGCGTGGCGCCGCCCTCGAGCCCGGCCCGGTGCAGCGCGATGCCGCTGAGCCCGACGACCGCGACGAGCACGCCCAGCGCCTGCCGCCCGGAGACGCGCTCGCGCAGGAACGCGGCGGCCAGCACGACCGTGAACGGCGCCGACGACTGCAGCACGAGCGACGCGAGCCCGGTGGGCATGCCGGCGTCCATCGCCGCGTACAGGAACACGAACTGCAGGACGCCGAACCCGGCGCCGTAGAGCAGCAGCCAGCGCACGGGGACGCGGGGGCGGGGGACGAGCAGCAGGGTCGGGACGGCGATGAGGGCGAAGCGCAGCGCGACCGCGAGGAACGGCGGGAACTGCTGGAGCGTGAGGTGGATGGCCGGGAAGTTCAGGCCCCACGTCACGGCGACGAGCATGGCGAGCAGGCGGTCGCGGGTGGGCATACGACGAGCCTGCGGGCACGTGATGATTCAGGACAAGCGAAAAGTCCTGAACGGACGATGTAGCGTCGCTGCATGGATGTGCGAGCCCTGCTGACGCTGCGCGCGGTGGGCACCCAGGGTGGCGTGACCGCCGCTGCGCGCGTCCTGCACCTGACGCCGTCCGCCGTGTCGCAGCAGGTCGCGCAGCTCGAGCGCAGCATGGGGGTCGCGCTCACCGAGCGCGTCGGGCGCGGGGTGCGGCTCACCGTCGCGGGGCGTGCGCTCGCCGACGCGGCGGTCGACGTCGCCGTCGCGCTCGAGCGCGCGGAGGCCGCCGTCGACCGGCTGCGCGCGCACCCGGTCGGGACCGTGCGCGTGAGCGCGTTCGCGAGCGGCGCGCAGCTGCTGCTGCCCGGGCTCCTCGCGCGCGTCGCCGCGCTGCCCGGCGTCGTCGTCGAGTGCTCCGAGGGCGACGTCGAGCAGGACGCGTTCGTCGCGCTCACCGACGAGATCGACGTGGTCCTCGCGCACCGCGGCGACGACGCCCCGGGCTGGGGCCCCGGCGTGGTGGCGCGGCACCTGCTGCGCGAGCCGCTCGACGTCGCGCTGGCGCCCACGCACCCGCTCGCGGGCCGGGCCGCGCTCGAGCCGCACGACCTCGCCGACGAGGACTGGGTCGCGGTGCGCGCGGGGTTCCCCGTCGCGCGCGTGCTCGACGCGGTCGGTGCCCGGGCGGGCGTCACGCCGCGCGTGCGGCACCGGATCAACGACTTCCACGTCGCGGCCGCGCTCGTCGGCGCCGGGCACGGTGTGTGCCTGCTGCCGCGCTACACGTTCGGCACCGACCCGCGCGTGCGGCTGGTCCCGCTGGCGGGGGTGCGCGCGGCGCGGCACATCGAGGCGCTGGCGCGTCCGGACCGGGCCGAGCGGCTCGTCGTCCAGCGCGTGCTGGCCGAGCTCGAGGCGCTCGCCGCGAGCCTCACGGCCCCCGCGGGTCCCACGGCCCCCGCAGCGCGCTGACCCGGGGCGGGTCCCGGTGCGTCAGGGGATGAGGACGAGCTTGCCGCGCGCGTGGCCCGCGCGGGAGTCGGCGTGCGCCTGCGCGACGTCCTCGAGCGCGTACGTGCGGGTGACGTGCACGTCCAGCGTGCCGTCCGTCGCGAGCTCGACGAGCTGGGCGCGCGCCGCCTCGCGGATCTCGGTGCCGGGGTCCGCGCCCGGCCCACCGCCGAGCAGCTGGATGCCGAGCTCGGGCGCGCGCGCGAAGCCCGCGATGGTCGCGATGCGCGTGCGGTCCTCGACGAGCTCGACCGACGTGTCCAGCGCCTCGTCGGACCCGACCGCGTCGATCGCGACCGTCACCGGACCGAGCTCGGCGGTCGCGGCGCGCACCCGGTCGACGAGCGAGCCCTCGTCGGTGGCGCCGTAGGTGACGGTGACGGCGCCGAGGGAGCGCAGGTCGTCGTGGCTCGCGGGGGACGCGGTCGCGACGACGCGCGCGCCGCGCAGCTCCGCGAGCTGCACGATCATGCGCCCCACCGACCCGGAGCCACCGTGCACGAGCACCACGTCGCCGTGGCCCGTGCGCGTCGCGGTGAGCGCGTGCACCGCCGTGGTGCCCGCGACGAGCAGCGCGGCGGCGGGCGCCCAGTCGAGCGCGCGCGGCTTGCGGACGGTCGCGAGCTCGGGGACGACGAGCCGGCGCGCGTACCCGCCGCGCACGGGCCAGGCGATGACCTCGTCGCCGACCGCGAGCCAGCGCACGTTGGGTCCCACCGCGGCGACGACGCCCGCGACCTCCGCGCCGAGCCGCAGGGGCAGGCGGTCCGGGTCCGCGCCCATGCGCCCGGAGTAGACCTTCCAGTCGATCGGGTTGACCGCCGCGGCGCGCACGTCGAGCAGGACCTCACCGGGTCCGGGCTCGCCGGCGTCGACGTCGATCAGGCGGAGGGACTCGGGGCCGCCGTAGGAGAACGCGGCGACGGCAGTGGTCGTGTGCACGGAGGCAGCGTGCCCCACCCGGCGGGGCGGTACCAGAGACAGGATCGCCCGAAACGGGTCAGAATCCTCTTACCACCCGTCCGGGTGACACGCGTCAGGAGCGTGGACCGAAGACGCGCGTGAGGTAGTCGTTGTCGAACACGCCCGTCGGGTCCGCGGCCGCGCGCACGCGCTGCGCGTCGGCGAACCGCGGGTACAGCTCACCGAGGCGGTGCGCGTCGAGCCAGTGGAGCTTGCCCCAGTGCGGGCGGCCCTCGTGGTCGGCCATGATCCGCTCGACCGCCGAGAAGTAGCGCTGGTACGGCAGGCGCCAGTACTGGTGCACGGCCACGTACGCGGACTCGCGCCCGTGCGCCGTCGAGAGCCACACGTCGTCGGCCGCGGCGAACCGCACCTCGCCCGGGAACGGCAGGTGCTCGCCCGACGACTCGACCCAGCGGTCGATCTCTGCCAGCACGTCCCGCAGCGCGGCGCGCGGCACGGCGTACTCCATCTCGCGGAACCGCACGCGGCGCGGCGAGGCGAACACCTGCGGCGACGGCGCGACGTAGCGGCGCGCCGAGAGCGTGCGCGCGGCGATCTGGTTGATGCGGCGCGTCGCGCCCGGCACCGCGGTGGCGATGCGGTTGGTCACCTCGAACACGGAGTTCGACAGCAGCTCGTCGTCGACCCACCGGCGCACGGGGTGCAGCCCGGGGCCGTCCTCGACGCGGTTGTTGCGCTTGGTCAGCGCGCGACGCGTGTGCGGGAACCAGTAGAACTCGTAGTGGTCGTTGCCCTCCACCAGCCCGTCCGGGCCGTCGAGCTGCTCGAGCACGTCGTCGAGCGGCCAGGGCTCCTCGACGGCCTCCAGCAGGAACGCCGGGACCACCTCGAGCGTGACCGCCGCGAGCACGCCGACCGAGCCGAGCCCGAGCCGGGCGAGCTCGAACAGCTCGGGGTGCTGCGTGGGGGAAGTCTCGACGACGTCGCCCGTGGCGGTCACGAGCCGGACGCCGACCACCTGCGTGGCGAGCCCGCCGAGCCGCACGCCGGTGCCGTGGGTGCCCGTGGAGATCGCGCCCGCGATCGACTGCTGGTCGATGTCGCCGAGGTTGCGCATCGCGAGGCCGAGCGCGCCGAGCGCGCCGTTGAGCGCCGCGAGCCGGATCCCGGCTCCCACGGTCACGAGCGACGTGCCGTCGGCGCGTCGCTCGACGCGCTCCACCTGGTCGATCGCGTCGAGGTCGAGCAGCACGCCGTCGGTCACGGCGGCGGGCGTGAAGGAGTGGCCCGCGCCGACCGCCCGGACGTGAAGTCCCTGGTCAGCGGCGCGCGCGACCGCACGCACCAGCTCGTCGACGTCCCGCGGACGCTCGAGGCGCCGTGGCGTGGACGAGGCGGTGCGCGCCCAGTTGACCCAGCGCGTCGTCGACTCCATCACTGCGACTGTGGACTGAACACTTGTCCAAGTCAAGCGCGACGGTCATGCTTGGCTATCGTTGTCGCACGGTGACACACCGGTCGCGGGCGGGGGCCCGGGCCCTGGCCGGTGCAGTGGAGGGGACCGCATGAACCGCATGCCGGTGGCCGAGCGGCGCGAGCAGCTCATCGAGGCCGCGATGACGGTCGCGAGCAGGGACGGGATCGAGGCAGCGACCGTTCGGGCGGTCGCCGCGGAGGCCGGCGTCTCGCTCGGGGTCGTGCACTACTGCTTCCAGGACAAGTCGGAGCTCATGCGTGCGATGGCGCACGCCATCACCGCGCAGAACACGCAGGCCGACCTGTCCGACGTGCCCGAGGGCGCACCCACCGAGGCGGTGATCGAGGCCGTCGTCACGGCGCTCTGGACGCAGATCTCCGCCGCGCGCGGGCCGCAGCTGCTCTCCTACGAGCTGACGACGTCGTCGCTGCGGCACGCCGAGCTGCGCGAGGTCGCGATCGAGCAGTACCGCGGGCAGTGGTCGGCCGCCGAGGCCGTGCTCGAGGAGATCGCCCGCATCTCGCGCGTCCAGTGGGTCGCGCCCGTCCCGCGGCTCGCGCGCGCGACCGTCGCGATGGTCGACGGGCTGTCGCTCGCGTGGCTCGTCGACGGCGACGAGGAGATCGCGCGGCAGACCATCGAGGGGTTCGGGAAGTTCCTCGCGACGCAGACCGAGCCGCTCGAGCCGGCGGGCGTCGAGGAGTGACGGGCGCGCTCACGCGTTCCCGCGTCGCCGGGTCCGTCGCGTTCGGCGCCCAGGGGTTCGTGCTCGTCACGATCCTCGCGAGCCTGCCCGACGTGAAGGACCGCTACGGCATCGGCGACGACAAGATCACCGCCGCGGTGCTGGGCGTGCTCGTCGCCGCCGCGATCGGCACCGGCGTCGCCGACTACCTGAGCCGACGCTCCGGCAGCCGCGTCGCGCTCGCGACCGGGCTCGCGGGCATCGGGGTGACCGTCGCGCTCGTCGCGCTCGCCCCCACCTACGCGCTCGCCGTGCCCGCGTTCGCGCTGTACGGCCTCGCGCTCGGGATGGTCGACGCGGGCACCAACATGCAGGCCGTCGCGATCCAGCGCGCCTACGGGCGCCCCCTCATCTCGAGCTTCTACGCGTCCTGGTCCGTCGGCGCGATCATCGCGACGCTCGTGTGCTCCGCGACCGTCGGACGCTGGTCCGTCGACCCCGTCATGCTCGTGTTCCTGCCCGGCCTGCCCGTGGGGCTCGTCGCGGCCGCGCTCGTGCGCCGCGACGGCCTGCGCGTGCACGACGCGGTCGACCCCGCCGACACCGACCACGTGCGGATCGTCGGGACGACGCCCGTGCCGTGGCGTGCGATCTCCCTGCTCGGCGTCGCGCTCGTCGCGTTCTACGTCGCCGACAACGCCGCGCAGACCTGGGGCAGCCTCTACGTGCGCGACACGCTCGGCGCCGCCGACTGGCTCGGCCCGCTCGCGCTCGGCGCCTACCTCGCGACGACCCTCGGGTCGCGGCTGTTCGGCGACGGCGCCGTGCACCGGTGGGGGCGCGTGCTCGTCGTCCGCGTCGCCGGCTCCGTCGCGGCGGTCGGGATCCTGCTCGTCGTCGTCGCACCCGGGGCGCCCGTCGCGATCGTCGGGTTCGCCGTGACCGGCGCGGGGCTCGGGCTCGTCGCGCCGCTCGCGTTCGCCGCGGCCGGCGAGCTCGCGCCCGACCACGCCGACGCGGTCGTCGCGCGGCTCAACGTCTTCAACTACGTCGGCACGCTGCTCGGCGCGGTGCTCGTCGGCGCGATCGGCTCGACCTCCACGTTCCGCTACGCGTTCCTGGTGCCGCTGGGCGTCGTGCTCCTCATCGTCGCGCTGTCCGGCCGGTTCGACTCGCCCGAGCACGAGGCCGCACGCCGGGCCGCCGCGCGCACGCTCCCGCCGCACCCGCAGCAGGACCCGCACCCGCAGCAGGGCCCGCATCCCCGGCCGAATCCGCACGACGCCGGCACCCCGACCAGCGGAGGGACGTCGCATGACGCTCGGTGAACGGCTCGACGCCGCCACGGGTCACCTGCCCGCGCCGCTCGCGGTCGTCGACCTCGACGCGCTCGAGGCCAACGCGACCGACCTGGTGACCCGCGCGGCGGGGACGCCCGTGCGTGTCGCGTCGAAGTCGGTGCGCGTGCGCGCCGTGCTCGACGCGGTGCTCGCGCGCCCCGGGTTCGCGGGCGTCATGGCGTACTCCGTGCGCGAGGCCGTGTGGCTCGCGCAGCAGGGGGTGACCGACGTGCTCGTCGGGTACCCGAGCATCGACACCGCGGGTCTCGACGAGCTCGCGGCCGACCCGGTCGCCGCCGCGGCCGTCACGCTGATGGTCGACGACGTCGTGCAGGCCGACCTGGCCGCGAAGGCCGCGGCCGCGCACGGCTCCGCGCTGGCCGTCTGCCTCGACGTCGACGCGTCGCTGCGCGTCGGGATCGGTCCGCTGCGAGCGCACCTCGGCGTGCGCCGCTCGCCCGTGCACACGCCCGACGAGGCCGCGGCGCTCGCGCACGCCGTCGTGCAGCGCGACGGGCTGACCGTGCGCGGCGTCATGTTCTACGAGGCGCAGGTCGCGGGCATGCCCGACTCGAGCGCTGCGGTCCGCGCGGTCAAGCGCCTGTCGGTGCGGGATCTCGCCCGGCGGCGCGGGCTCGTCGTCGATGCGGTCTCGCAGGTCACGGGCGAGCGGCTGACGCTCGTGAACTCGGGCGGGTCGGGCTCGGTCGAGACGTCGGTGTCCGACCCGACCGTCACCGAGGTCACCGCGGGCTCGGGGCTGTTCGTGCCCACGCTGTTCGACCACTACCGGTCGTTCGAGCCGCGACCCGCGGCGTTCTTCGGGCTCGACGTGGTGCGCGTGCCCGCGCCGGGGTTCGCGACGACGTTCGGCGGCGGGTACATCGCGTCCGGCCCGCCGACCGCGTCGCGCCAGCCGCGACCGGTGTGGCCCGCCGGCCTGGCGCTCACGCCGCGCGAGGGTGCGGGCGAGGTGCAGACCCCGCTGCGGGTGCCCGCGCGCGCGGACCTGCGCATCGGGGACCGCGTCTGGTTCCGGCACGCGAAGTCCGGCGAGGTCATGGAGCGGTTCGCCCACGTGCACCTCGTGCGCGGCGAGGCCGTCGAGCGCACCGTGCCCACCTACCGCGGCGAGGGCCGATCGTTCGGCTGACGAGCGGGCCGCCGGTAGCCTTGCCGACGTGAGCCTTCGCCTGTACGACACCGCCACCCGCACGGTGCGCGACTTCGTCCCCCGGGTCACGGGCGAGGTCGGCATCTACCTGTGCGGGGCGACCGTGCAGGCACCCCCGCACGTCGGGCACGTCCGCTCGGGCGTCGCGTTCGACGTGCTCGTGCGCTGGCTGCGCCGGCAGGGCTCGCGCGTGACCCTCGTGCGCAACGTGACGGACGTCGACGACAAGATCCTCGCGAAGTCCGCCGACGCGGGCGTCGAGTGGTGGGCGTGGGCCATGACGAACGAGCGCGCGTTCACCGCCGCGTACGACGCGCTCGGCGTGCTGCCCCCCACGTACGAGCCGCGCGCGACCGGGCACGTGCCCGCGATGGTCGAGCTCATGAGCACGCTCGTCGAGAAGGGTCACGCCTACCAGGCCGCGCCGGGCGACGTGTACTTCGACGTGCGCTCGTTCCCCGAGTACGGCGCGCTCACCAAGCAGCCCGTCGACGACATGGTGCCCGCCCCCGACGACGCCCCCACGGGCGGCGCGAAGCGCGACCCGCACGACTTCGCGCTGTGGAAGGCCCCCAAGCCGGGCGAGCCCGAGACCGCGTCGTGGGACACGCCGTTCGGCCGCGGTCGGCCGGGCTGGCACCTCGAGTGCTCCGCGATGGCCGCGCGCTACCTCGGCCCCGAGTTCGACATCCACGGCGGCGGTCTCGACCTGCGCTTCCCGCACCACGAGAACGAGCTCGCGCAGTCGCGCGCCGCCGGGCAGGGGTTCGCGCGGTACTGGCTGCACAACGGCTGGGTCACGCAGGGCGGCGCCAAGATGAGCAAGTCGCTCGGCAACGGCCTGCTCGTGTCCGTGGTGCTGCAGACCGTGCGGCCCGTCGTGCTGCGCTGGGCGCTCACCGCCGTCCAGTACCGCTCGATGCTCGAGTGGACCGACGACACGCTGCGCGAGGCCGAGGCCACGTGGGACCGCGTCGCCGGGTTCGTCGAGCGCGCCGCCGAGCGCACGGGCACCGCGACGGACGACGAGGTCGCCGCCGCGCCGCTGCCGGAGGAGTTCGTCGCCGCGATGGACGACGACCTCAACGTGCCCGCCGCGCTCGCCGTCGTGCACGAGACCGTGCGCACCGGCAACACCGCGCTCGCCGCGGGCGACACGCTCGCCACGCGCGACGCCATGGTCACCGTGCGCTCCATGCTCGACGTCCTGGGCCTCGACCCCGGCTCGCCGCAGTGGCGCTCGCACGGCGCCGACGAGCGGTACGCGCGCGCGCTCGACGAGCTCGTCGAGGCGCAGCTCGAGGCGCGCGCCGCGGCGCGTGCCGCACGCGACTTCGCCACCGCCGACGCGATCCGGGACCGGCTCACCGCCGCCGGCGTCGTCGTCGAGGACTCACCCGCGGGCGCCCGGTGGACGCTCGCACCCCGATCGGAGGACTGATGGCCGGCAACTCCTCGCGTCGCGGCGCGACGCGCAAGGGCGGCAAGAAGGGCTCGACCGTCGGGACCGGCGGTCACAGCCGCAAGGCGCTCGAGGGCAAGGGGCCCACCCCGAAGGCCGAGGACCGCGTCTACCACGTGGCCCACAAGCGCAAGGTCGCCGCCGAGCGCGTCGCGGGCGGGCGCGGCACGTCCGGGCGCCCCGCGGCCTCCGCGTCGCGGTCCGCCGCGGGCGGCAAGGGCGGGCGCAAGTCGTCGACGCACGAGATCGTCTCCGGGCGGAACTCGGTGCTCGAGGCGCTGCGCACCGGCGTGCCTGTCACCACCGTGTACCTCGCGGCGCGGCTCGAGTCCGACGACCGCACGCGCGAGATCATCTCGATCGTCGCCGACGCCGGCTACCCGCTGCTCGAGGCGTCGCGGCTCGAGCTCGACCGCCTCACCGACGGCGCCGTGCACCAGGGCGTCGCGATCCAGGTGCCGCCGTACCCGTACCGGGACGACGAGGACCTGCTCGACATCGCGGCGTCGAAGGGCGCCCCGGTGCTCGCGGTCGCGCTCGACGGTGTCACCGACCCCCGCAACCTCGGCGCCGTGCTGCGGTCGGCGGGCGCGTTCGGCGCGCACGGCGTGATCGTGCCCGAGCGTCGGGCCGCGGGCGTCACGGCGTCCGCGTGGAAGGTGTCCGCCGGTGCGGCGGCGCGCGTGCCCGTCGCGCGCGTCACCAACCTCGCGCGGACCCTGCAGGAGTGGAAGAAGTCCGGCGTGTTCGTCGTCGGGCTCGACGGCGGCGGGGACGTGGCCGTCGCCGACCTGCCGTACGCGGGCGACCCGCTCGTGCTCGTCGTCGGCTCCGAGGGCAAGGGGCTGTCCCGGCTGGTGCGCGAGCAGTGCGACGCGATCGCGTCGATCCCGATCACCTCGGACGTCGAGTCGCTGAACGCCGGCGTCGCCGCGGGCATCGCGCTGTACGAGGTCGCACGCCAGCGCGCCTGACCGCGTTCGCACCGGCGCGTCAGCCGATCAGCGTGTCCCCGTCGACCGTCGGGATCGACTCCGTCTGGTCCCGCAGGTCGCCCGGCTGCACACCCAGGATCGACTGCTCGTCGGGCCTGTTCGGCAGGATGTTCTTCACGTAGCTGCGCGCGACCTCCTGCAGCGGCACGTCACGGTGCTGCTGCTGCGACAGGAACCAGCGGTGGTCGAGCAGCTCGTGGAACACCTGCGCGGGCTCGAGCTTGCCGCGCATCTCCTTGGGCACCATGCGCACCGCGGGCTCGAAGATCTCCGTCAACCAGTCGTGCGCGACGAACGCCTCGTCCTCCATCTGACGGTCCGTGGCGGCGCGGTACTCGTCGAGGTCGTTCAGCAGGCGGCGCGCTTGGTTCTCCTGCACGTCCAGACCCGTGAGGCGCATGAGCCGACGCGAGTAGTGGCCCGACTCCACGACCTTCGGCTGGATGCGCACCGTCGTGCCGTCCACGTCCGTCGTGATGTCCAGCTCGCCCACGTCGAAGCCCAGGTCGTTGAGCCGGTCGATGCGCGCCTGCACGCGCCACCGCTCGCCGTAGCTGAACGACTCGACCTCGGTCAGCGCACGCCACAGGTCGGTGTACCGCACCGCGAGCGCGTCGCCGATCGCGACCGCGTCCACGTCCTCGTCGAGGAACTCGCCCGCCTGCAGGTCCATGAGCTCGCCGATGATGTTCACGCGCGCGACCTCCAGGTCGTACGCGCGCTGGCCGTCCGTGAGGCGCTCGTGCAGGTCGCCCGTCTCCGCGTCCACGAGGTACGCCGCGAACGTCTCCGCGTCCCGCCGGAACAGCGTGTTCGACAGCGACACGTCGCCCCAGTAGAAGCCCGCGAGGTGCAGGCGGACGAGCAGCACCGCGAGCGCGTCGATCAGCCGCGTCGCGGTGTCCGGGCGCAGCGACTGGCTGAACAGCGAGCGGTACGGCAGCGAGAACTGCAGGTGCTGCGTGATGAGCACCGCCTCGAGCGGCTCGCCCTCGGGCGACCGCCGGCCCGTGATGACGCCGACCGGCTCGACCGACGGCACGTCCAGGCGGCGCAGCTGACGCAGCAGCTCGTACTCCCGGTACGCGACGGTCTCACCGATCTCCTTGATCGCGATGACCCGGCCCGACAGGCGCGCGAACCGCACGATGTGCCGCGAGATGCCGCGCGGCAGCGCCGCGAGCGTCTCCGCGGGCCACTCCTCGAGCGGGATGTGCCACGGCAGGTCGAGCAGCGCCGGGTCCGGGTTGGCCGCCGTGATCTGCAGGCGCTGCGGCGTGGTGCTCATGGGCTCCATCCTGCCAGCGGGCTCCGACGGCGCGGTCGTCGGAACCCCACAACAGACGAGGGGACGGCGTGAAGATCCCCGTCGGTCCCCGCGCGGAACGGACGGGTCGCCCGGAGTCGGACTCGCGGACGCCGCGGACGCAGCAGGGGCGGCCGGGCCCGAAGGCCACGACCGCCCCTGCCGAGGTGCGTGCGAAGGTCAGGCGCTGATGCGCTCGCCCGAGCCCGCGTGGAACAGGTGCTGCTCGCCCGGGCGGATGCGGATCGCGACCGTCTCACCCTTGGCCGGGACCTGACGCGGGTCGACGCGCACGATGACCTGCGCGTCGCCGGCGCCCGAGTGGACCGTGCTGGCCTGGCCGAACTCGTTGGTGAGCGAGCCGTACACGAACGCGTCCGAGCCGAGCTCCTCGACGATGTTCACGATGACCGGCACCGCGTCCGGCGTGCCGGCGGGCACGACGTCGACGGCCTCGGGGCGGAAGCCCAGCGTGATGTGGTTCTTGTCGTCCTCGGTGAGGCTGCCGATGACGTCACGCGTCAGCGGCACGCGCGAGCGGCCGAGCGACGCGTGGCCGTCGAGCACCGGGAACGTGCCGATGTTCATGGCCGGCGAGCCGATGAAGCCCGCGACGAAGACGTTGGCCGGCGTGTCGTACATCTCGCGCGGCGTGCCGACCTGCTGCAGGATGCCGTCCTTGAGGACCGCGATGCGGTCACCCATGGTGAGGGCCTCGGTCTGGTCGTGCGTGACGTAGACCGTCGTGACGCCGAGGCGGCGCTGCAGCGACGCGATCTGCGTACGCGTCTGCACGCGGAGCTTCGCGTCGAGGTTCGACAGCGGCTCGTCCATGAGGAACACCTGGGGCTGACGCACGATCGCGCGACCCATGGCGACACGCTGACGCTGACCACCCGAGAGGGCCTTCGGCTTGCGGTCCAGGTACTCGGTGAGGTCGAGGATCTGGGCGGCCTCCTCGACGCGCTGGCGGATCTCCGCCTTCGGCGTGCCGGCGATCTTGAGCGCGAAGCCCATGTTGTCGGCCACCGTCATGTGCGGGTACAGCGCGTAGTTCTGGAAGACCATCGCGATGTCGCGGTCCTTCGGCTGGACGTCCGTGACGTCGCGGTCGCCGATGAGGATGCGGCCGGCGTTGACGTCCTCCAGGCCCGCGAGCATGCGGAGCGACGTCGACTTGCCACAGCCGGAGGGGCCGACGAGGACGAGGAACTCGCCGTCCTCGATGTGGAGGTTGAGGGCGTCCACCGCGGGACGCTCGGTGCCCGGGTACACCCGGGTCGCGTGGTCGAACGTGACAGTAGCCATGGGTGCTACCAATCCCTTCACCGGCAGGTACGTGCCGGACGATCCGTCGTGGAGGGTGTTCAGTGTCTTCACTGACACGGCCGACGCGGGGGACCCGCACCGGCCTTCGCACATCCTGCCACACCCGGATGTGACCTCGGTCATCCGGAGGTCCCTGGTTCATCCGTTCAGGGGCGTGGTACGACGAGCGTCGGATCGGCGCCGTCCTGGTCGGTCGCGAGCAGCACGCCCTGCACCGCGACGACCTGCGGGAACGCGGCCGGCAACGTGCCCTCCCAGACGACCGAGCCGTCGTCCCGCGCGAACGCGCGCAGCAGTCCGCCGAACCCGGGCAGGGCCAGCAACCGCCGCCCGTCGGTCGCGAGCGACGTCACCTCGTCCCCCGCGGGAGCCGACCACCGTTCGTCGCCCGTGCGGGCGTCGAGCGCGAGGACCTTGGCCCGGTCGAGCACGTGGACGGTCCCGTCGAGCAGGATCGGCTCGGCCCCGGACGTCGGGTGCTCCCACAGCAGCGCGCCGGTCCGCACGTCGCGCGCCCGCAGCACGTCGTCGGGCATGCGGGTGAACGTCACCTCCGGGGCGCTGCCGTCGTCCACCGCGAGCACGGCCGGGAAGCCCTCCTCGCCCGACACCGGCGTGTACGCGACGGACCCGTCCTCGAACGTCTCCGACTCGTACGTGCCGGACACGAGCGCTCCGCCCCGGCCGAGCGCCACCCACTCGTCCTCGGCCTGGTCACCCTCGTTCACGACCGCTCCGTCGGCGGCGGCGAGCAGCCACCAGTGCCCCGGGACCCGCACCAGGACGTGCTCGCCCGACGTCTCGAGCAGCGCGCCGCCGACGTGGTGCTGGTCGTGCGGCACCGTCGTCCGCGCGGTCCACATCCAGCGGGTCAGGCCGTCGGCGGGCGAGCGTGCCTCGACCGACCACCTCGCCACACCCTCGCCGTCCGCCCCAGCGGCTTCGTCGTCCTCCGCGTCGGACACGGCGACGCGGACCTCGCTCGGCCCGAGCGTCAGCACCGACTCCCCGAGCACGGCCCAGTCCTCGGCCGTCAGCGGCTGCCGGTCGAGCACGGCGCCGTCGGCCGCGTCCAGCGCGACGAGCAGGTCCGGCACCCCGGAGCCGAGCGCCGTGACCGTCGGCCGCAGGGCGCACACCGCCACGTCCGTGCCCGCCGCGCGGCAGCGAAGGTCGTACGGGTCCGGGTCGTCCTCCGCGAGCGCGCGCAGGTCCGCCGGGACCGCGACGTCCTGCGTCCAGACCGTGGCACCCGTCGCGCGGTCCAGGGCCTCGACGCGCACGGTCGCCGCATCGCCCTCGCGCTGGACGAGCACGACGTCACCCACCTGCGCGAGCGCGTGCTGCGAGGGCACCTCGACGCCGTCGTGGAGGACCGGGAACGCGTCGAGCGGCGCGAGCACGCCCGGCACGTCGTCGAACCGGGCGACGTGCGCCTCGCGGCGGGCCTCCACGACGTCCTGCACGACGAACGCGCCGACGACCAGCACCACCGCGCCGCCCACGAGGAACCACCGACCGCGCGAGCGCCCCGCCCGGTCGGTCCCACCCGCGCCACGGGGCTTGCCGGGAACGAGCGGCGCGTCGGGGACCGCGAGGACGCCCGGCTCGTCGCGGGTCTCCGCCACGTCCTCGTCGTCCGGCCCGTCCCCCTCGTGCAGCTCGACGGGACGCATCCGCGTCATGCCGCCTCCCGTCTCCCCGTCGCTCCGGTGAACCGTCCACCGGCGGTCAGCCAACCACGCCGCCCCGTCGACCGTCGGCCGACGCGTCCGGCGTCACCCGACGGGGTGCCCGGCTGCACCGAGCGCCCCGAGCAGCGTCCGTCGAGCCGTCCGGTGTCGCCGTCAGGGGCGTGGTACGACGAGCCGCGGGTTCTCCAGGTTGCCCTCGGGTGCCATGAGCAGGCCCTGGAACGCCCACAAGCCGGTGGTCGCGCCCGCGACGCTGCTGTCCCAGACCACCTCGCCGCTGTCGAGGTCGAGCGCCCGTGCGTGGGCGGACGAGCCGAGGCACAGCACCCGACGCCCGTCCGTCGCGAGCCAGGACGCCTGGTCGCCGGCCCCAGCCGTCCAGATCTCGTCGCCCGTGCGTGCGTCCACCGCGGCGACCTCCCCGCTCCCGAGCAGGTACACGCGCCCGTCGAGCAGGAGCGGCTCGCTCAGCACACGACGGTCCCACAGCCGCGTCCCCGTGGTCGCGTCCCACGCTTCCAGGACGGTGACCGCGTCCTCGAACCGGAACGTGAACGCGACCTCCGGCGCCGAGCCGTCGTCGACCGTCGGGTCCAGCGGCATCCCGGCGTCGACACGCGCGCCCCCGACGAGCAGGTACGAGTCGTCCAACGTGCTCGACAGCGGGTCCGTGACCGAGAGCGCGCCCCCGCGCGCCAGGCTCACGAAGTCGTCGTCCTCCCGCTGCCCGTCCTGCACGAGCGCGCCCCGCCCGTCGAGCAGGTACCAGTGGTCCGACGCGGTGACCAGCACGCGGTCGCCGCTCACGGAGAGCCACGACCCGCCCGCGTGGTCCATCCCGTCCTCGTGCACGATCGGCTCGTCGGCGGTCCACGTCCACTCCACGGCACCGGGCGCCAGGCCCGGGCGCGACTCGACCGACCAGTGCTCCCGCCCCGGACGCGACTCGTCGCGGCCCGCGTCCGAGGTGAGGATCGACGTCCCGGACGTCGTCCACGCCTCGGCGTCGAAGCTGCGGCGGTCGAGGACCGTCCCGTCCGAGGCGTCCAGGACGACGAGCAGGTCGCTGACGCCGCCGCCGAACATCAGCGTGCCCGTCGTCACCACGCACGCGGCCGCCACGGTCCCGAGGGGCTTGCAGGTCACGGCGGCAGGCTCCGTGTCCGTGCGCACCAGCTCGAGCAGGTCGGGCGGGAGGTCGATGTCGCGGCGCCACGCCACGTCGCCGGTCGCGCGGTCGATCGCCTCGACCCGCACCGACGCGTCGGTGCCGGGGACCTCGCGCGACACGACCGCCACCGCGCCGACCTGCACCGGGTCGTACACCCAGCGGAACGTCACGCCCTCGCGCACGACCGGCGGGGAGTCGAGCGGCACCAGCACCCCCGGCACGTCGTCGAACCTCCTGTCGTGCGCGTCGCGTCGCGCGTCCAGCACCTGCTGGCCGATCACGGCACCGACGACGAGCACCGCGGCACCACCGACGACGAACCAGCGCCCCAGGCGTCGTCGGGCCGGCCCTGCGGCCTCGACCCCCGTCGGGTCGCCGGCCGCGACGTCCTCCGGCGCGAGGTCGTCGCTCAGGTCGACGAGGGTCGTCCGCGCCCCGCGCCCGCCCTTCGCGCCCCCACGCCACCTGCTCGCTCGTCGCACGCCGACGGTCGTGGTCGTCCCGGTCGTGGTCGTCTCCGCGGGGGACGTTGCGGTCGTGGTCGTCCCCGCGGGGGACGATTCGGTCGTGGTCGTGCGTGGCGGGTTCGCCCCGGCCGACGCCCTTCCGGGAGCTGCTCCGGGAGTGATCGCTGCTGGAGCCGGCGTCCCCTGGGAGGTGCCGGGGTCGTCGTCCTCGAGCTCGACGGGCCGCATCGGGGCCACCCACGCCTCCTTCGTCCGAAGCCGCTGGCCCGGAGTCCGTGTCGGGCCCCATGCCCGACGCGCCCGACCGGGCGTCCCCGGTCCGGGCTCAGCCAACCACGCGGAACCTGGAGATCCGTCGGATCGGCGCCGCCCCTCGTCGCCACCACCCGGGTGGACCCGGTCGGGTCGCTGTCCGCCCGCTCGCACGCCCCCGACCCGCCGCGGGACGGGCGGGTCGGCCGACGTGCGGGGTGGCGTCAGCCGTCGAGGGCGGCGGCGAGCGCCGCGAGTGCCGCGGTCATCTCGGCCGGGTCGGCGAGGCGCAGGCGCGCCACGGTGGCGCCCTCGCCGACCTTGACCGTGACGTCGTCGTCACCGAGGGCCTCGAAGGCGTGCTCGTCGGTCACGTCGTCGCCCGCGTAGACGACGACGCGCGCCCCGAGCTCGTCGCGCAGCGCGCCGAGCGCCTCGCCCTTGCTCGCGTGCAGCACCGAGATCTCGACGACGTCCTTGCCGTGCAGCACCCCCGAGCCCAGCTCGTCGCCGAGCGCGAGCGCCTGCTCCTCGGCGGCGGCCGCGTCGTCGCGCTCCGCCAGGCGGGTGTGCACGACGACCGCGGTGGGCTTCGTCTCGACCCAGACCCCGTCGCGTCCGCGCGCGATCGCGGACGCCTGCGCGCCGAGTGCGGCGAGCCGGTCGGCCTGCTCGTCGGTGAGCTGCACGACGTCGCGGTCGAGCCCGTGGCGGGCCACGCGTGCGCGCTCGGCGCCGTGCGAGCCGATGAGGTACGTCCCGACCGGGACCTCGGCGAGCCCGTGCAGGTCGTGCAGCGCGCGCCCGGACACGAGCGCGAGCGCGACGCCCTCGGCCTGCGCGATGCGCCGCAGCGGCTCGACGCCCTCGGGCAGGACGCGCGACATCGTCGGATCGTCCTGCAGCGGCGCGAGCGTGCCGTCGAAGTCGAGCGCGACCAGCAGCGGCCTCGCGTCGGCGTCGCGCGCGACCCTGACGAGCGCGTCGACCACGCGCGCCGGGTCCGGCTCCACGGGAGCCGAGGCCCGCGCCATGACGGCCTCGCTGGACCTCGGTGACGTGGTGTGGTCGCGCGGGATGGACGCCGGTGAGGTGGCGCTGTCGGACTGCGGCGGGATGTCGGGTCGCGGGTCAGACATGGCTGTCTCGATGGGGGACGGCGGTGAGGACGGCGAGGAACTCGCGTGACCAGGCGTTGACGTCGTGCCCCAGCACGCGGCGCCGCAGGCGGCGCATGCGCTTGCGGGCCTCGCGCGGGTCGAGGTGCGCGGCGTACGTGATCGCGTCCTTCATGCCGTCGATGTCGTGCGGGTTGACGAGGATCGCGCCGGAGAGCTCGTCGGCCGCGCCCGTGAACTCGCTCAGGACGAGCGCACCGCGGTCGTCGGACCGGGCCGCGGCGTACTCCTTCGCCACGAGGTTCATGCCGTCGCGCAGCGCGGTGACGAGCATGACGTCCGCCGCGAGGTAGAGGGCGGCCATCTCCTCCATGGGGAACGACTGGTGCAGGTACTGCACGGGCGCGTGCCCCACCTGGCCGTAGTCGCCGTTGATGCGTCCGACGAGCAGCTCGACCTCGTCGCGCAGCTGCGCGTACGCACCGACGTTCTCCCGGCTGGGGGAGGCGACCTGCACGAGCGTGGTCTCGCTGGGTGACAGGCGTCCGTCCGCGAGGAGCTCGCCGTACGCCTTGATGCGGTGGCGGATGCCCTTGGTGTAGTCGAGCCGGTCGACGCCGAGCAGCAGGATCTTGGGGTCCCCGAGCTCGTGGCGGATGTCGACGGCGCGCTTCTGGACCGCGTCGGTGCGCGCGAGCTCGTCGAACGCCTGCGAGTCGATCGAGATCGGGAAGGCGGCGGCGCGCACGTGCCGCGCGGTGCGTCCGTGCTCGTCGGAGATGGTGATGACCTGGCCGCGCGTCGTCAGGTCGGTGAGCCGCCGCACGACGCGCACGAAGTTCGCCGCGTCCCCGCCGCGCTGGAAGCCGACCAGGTCCGCGCCGAGCAGCCCCTCGACGACGGCCTTGCGCCACGGCAGCTGCGCGAAGATCTCCAGCGGCGGGAACGGGATGTGGTGGAAGTACCCGATGCGCAGGTCGGGCCGCAGCTCGCGCAGCAGCGCGGGGACGAGCTGGAGCTGGTAGTCGTGCACCCAGACCGTGGCGCCGCGGGCGGCCTGTGCGGCGGCGGCCTCGGCGAACCGCCGGTTCACGCGTCGGTAGGCCTCCCACCACTGCCGGTGGAACGCGGGCGGCGCGATGACGTCGTGGTACAGCGGCCACAGCGTGTCGTTCGAGAAGCCCTCGTAGTAGCGCTCGACGTCGTCCGCCGACAGCGTGACCGGGACGAGCTGGGTGCCGTCCACCTCGAACGGGTCGAGCGTGAGGTCGGGCGAGCCGCCCCAGCCGACCCATGCGCCGTCCGCCTGGGCCATGACGGGCGCGAGGGCGGTCACCAGTCCTCCGGGCGACCGGGTCCAGGTGGGCTCACCGTCCTCGCCGAGGGACACATCGACGGGCAGTCGGTTCGCGACGACCACGAGGTCGTAGCCATCTTCGGGCACAGCAGGCACTGCATCTCCTGGGTTGACTGAATCTTGACCCTAGTCGCTGCCCGGGCCACCCCGCCCGCCGAACGACGCACGTCACACGCGCAATCGAGCCGCTTCGCGCCACGGCTCCTCGCCGGACCCCCGCGCGGCCTCGTCAGTCGCGCGGCTCGTCGGTCGCGCCGCTCGTCAGTCGCGTCCCCCGTCAGTCGCGCCGCTCGTCAGCGGGGCGGCTCCCGTCAGTCGCGCCGCTCGTCAGCGGGGCGGCTCCCGGCTCGGGCCGTCGTGGACGGCACCTCCCCGCCCGCCGGATCCGTCGGCCTCGGCCGCCCGGCTCGGTCAGCCGAGTGGTTCGCGGCTGGGACCGTTGTGCACCCTGCCCGTGCGCCCTCGGAACACGTACCTGGCGCCGAGCGCGGTGGCGCCCGAGAGCCCATCCTCTCCGGTCCCACCACCGCCTCCGCCGTGCGGCGGACCGACGTCGTCCTGGGTCGCTCGTCCTCGCTCGCCCGGTCGCCCGGGACTCGTGCCGGCCGGCATCGCACCGTCCTTCGCGCGCGGCGGGGGAACGACCCGCTCGACGTCCAGGTCGAGCGCGTGGACCAGGTGGTGGTGGTGCGAGCACAGCAGCACCGCGTTGTCGAGGTCGGAACGCCCGCGGTCCCGGTGCCACCAGCGGATGTGGTGGACGTGGCAGTACCGCGCCGCGACCGAGCAGCCGTTCCACGCGCACTGCCGGTCCCGCGCGACGACCGCGAGCCGCTGCGCGGGCGTGAACATCCGCCGCGCCCGCCCGACGTCGAGCGGCAGACCCTGCGCGTCCATCACGACGCGCGTCATCGCACAGTCGCACAGCGCGGCCGCGAGCTCGGTGCGTGTCAGTACGGTCCCGTCGTCGCTGACCGCCGGTGGCACGCGGTGCCCCGCGCCCTCCGTCCCGTCGTCGGTGACTACCGGTGGCACGTGGTGCCCCGCGTCCTCGGCCCGGCCTCCGCGTCGGCGCGCCTGCGCCTCCCGCACCGCGACCCACGTCTCGGCCGGCACGAGGAGGCTCACGTGCGCGGCGGGCGCGCTCACCGCGCCGTCCGGCGCGGCCTCGCCATCGTGACCATGGCGCCCGTCCACGACCGCGTCGCCGCCGGTGCGGCGGGTTCCGTCCACGATCCCCTCGCTGCCGCTGCGGCGGGTTCCGTCGCCGACCTCGACGCCGGCGTGTGCGGGCCGGGGCGCGCGGAGTCCGCCCGTGAGCGTGTGCTGGGCGAGCGCCGTGAGCGCGTCGGCGCGTGCCTGGTCGCGCGTGCGGTCCTCGTCCTCGCGGTGGCCCGTCGCGTCGAGGGCGCGCGCGAGCACCTGACCGGCGAGCGGGTCGAGGAAGCCCTTGAGCGACGTGCCGCGCGGGCCGTGGCTCAGCGTGAGGTGGCGCGCCCGACGGGCGTCCTCGCGCGCGCCCTCCGCGCGGTCCGGGTCGTGCTCCGCGACCAGCGCCGCGACCTGGCGGGAGAACTGCCGAGCATCCGTCTGCTGCGCGAGCTCGACGAGCTGCTCCTGCGTCCGCTCGTCGGAGAGCACGCGCGCGACCTGGTCGCTCGCCCCGGCGAGCGCCTGGCCCAGCACGTCGAGGTGCCCCGACGGCACCGCGTGCTCCGCCACGGCCGCGCCGACCAGCGGCATCCGGTCCATCGCGTGCGCCGCGGCGACCTCTCGGGCGGCCGCGAACCTCGTCGTCCCCGACAGCCGTGCGCGGGTGTCCACGAACGCCCGCTCGCCCCCTGCGCGAGCGGCCGCCGTGTGCTGCGCGAGGAGGACAGGACCTCGCGCAGCGGTCACGAGGCTCGCCACCTGGTCGAGCGCTCGCACGACGCGTGCGCTCGTCGCACCGCCCCACCCGGACGCACCACGCGCGCGCTCGACGACAGCGCGCAGACGTTCAGCGACGTCGGTCAGCTCGTCGAGCACGTCCGTCCCCGGCGCCGCGGCACGCGCGAACGCACCACCCGACACCACGGCGACCGACGACTCGAACACGTGTTCGATCCTACGCAACCCGGACGTACCGCACCAGCACGTGTCCACCCCTCGGGCAGCCGGCCGCGCGGGGCCTGGAGCCCGCGCGCACCCCACCGGAGCCAGCGCGCCTGTTCGCCCCCGCGCCCACCTCCGCCTACCGTGACCTGGCATGGAACGGATCGGCCTCGCGCCGGGGTCGCAGATCGGCGGGTACACGGTCGTCGCGCCCCTCGGCTCCGGGGGCATGGGCACGGTGTACCGAGCCGTCGACGACGGCGGCACGGCGGTCGCGCTCAAGCTCCTCCACCCGCAGATCGGCGCCGACGCGGAGGGCCGTGACCGGCTGCGCCGCGAGGTCGTCGCGCTCCAACGCCTGCGGCACCGGTCCGTCGCGTCCGTCCTCGACGCCGAGGCCGACTCGACCGAGGCGTTCATCGTCACCGAGCTCGTCGCGGGTGCGAACCTCGAGGACCACGTCCGCGAGCACGGCGCGTTCCCGCTCGACGACCTGCGCGACCTCGCGCGCGACCTCACCGACGCGCTCACCGCGGTGCACACGGCGGGCGTCGTGCACCGCGACCTCAAGCCGACGAACGTCGTCGTCGGCGAGGACGGGCCCGTCCTCATCGACTTCGGGATCGCGCAGGCCGCGGGCGACCGTTCCGCGCGGGTGACCACCGCGGGCCTCGTCGTCGGCACGCCCGGCTACATCGCGCCCGAGCTGCTCGACGGCGCGGAGCCCTCGCCCGAGACCGACCTGTGGGGTCTCGCGGCGGTGCTCGCGTTCGCCGCGACCGGCCGGCCCCCGTTCGGCACGCGCCCGCTCGAGGCGGTCCTCGCGCGCGCCCGCGCGGGCGACGCGGACCTCGACGGCCTCGGGCCTCTCACGCGCGACGCGCTGCGGCGCGCGCTCGACCCTGACCCGACCGCGCGCCTCGGTGCCGACGAGCTCGTCGTCGCGCTCGCGGTCGCGGCGGTGGACGGCGACCCGGCGGACGGCGACCCGGCGGACGGCGAGCAGGCGGACGGCGACCAGGTCGGCGGCGAGCAGGTCGACGGAGACGCGGTCGGCGACGTGTCGGACGACGACGCGCGCGGCGGCGCGGGAGCTGGGGCTGTCTCCGCGGTCGCGGCGGTCGTCGCGTCGCCGACGGTCTCCGTCGCCTCGACGGGCGACGACGAGCCTGCGGACGACGAGCCCGCACCGGACGAGCCTGCACCGGACGGGCCTGCGGAGGACGAGCCTGCGGAGGACGAGCCTGCGGACGACGAGCCTGCGGACGACGAGCCTGCGGACGACGAGCTCGCGTCGGAGGCCGCAGAGGACGACGACCCCGACGCGCGCGACGGTGAGGACCTGTCTGAGGACGGGGACGAGCCCGCCGACGGCGAGACTCCGACGGAGACCGCCGCTGATGCAGGTTCCGCCGAGCCGGCCGACGACGAGCCGGCCGACGACGAGCCTGGCGACGACGGCGCAGCCGACGACGAGGCGGTCGGCGACCGGTCAGCCGACGACGAGGCGGCCGACGACGAGGCGGCCGACGACGAGGCGGCCGACGACCAGGCGGCCGACGACCAGGCGGCCGACGACGGAGACGCACAGCAGGCGCGGGAGGCCGAGGTCGTCGCCGAGCCGGGTCACGTCGGCGTCGACCGTGAGGAGGCGGACAGCGCGGACGAGCGCTCCGAGGCGGACGAGGTGGCCGCGGTCGATGCCGCGGACGACGAGCACGGCGCCGGCGACCCCAATGACGACGCTGACGCTGACGACGACGCTGACGCTGACGACGACGCTGACGACGACGCTGACTACGACGCCGAGGATGACCGCGACTCGGCGCACACGGTGGCGCTGACCGCCACGGCGCTCGCGGGTGCGGTCGCCAACCCGACGAAGGACCCGGGCACGGTCGTGATCGACACCCGCGCCCTCCCGGCGCAGGACGGCGACACGCGGGTCATGCCGGTGGGGGAGCCGACGACGGTCCTCCCGACGGGCGCTCCCGCGTCGACGGCGCACCCCGACGAGCGCGCGAGCGTCACGCCGGCCGAGACCGCGCCTGGGAGCGTTGACGACGAGCGCGCCGACGACGAGAGGGCGTACGACGAGAGGGCGTACGACGAGAAGGCGTACGACGACACGGCGCTCGCCAACCCGGACCTGGGTGAGCTGGACGACCTCGCGCTGGACCCGCGGTACGGCCAGCACCTCGCGGACGACGGTTTTGGCCGCGGCGAGCCGGAGGCGGGGGACCCGGACGGCTGGGAGCCGCAGGAGGGCGTCGACTGGATCGAGGACGACCTGGACGCGTCCGAGTACGTCCCGGACGGCTCGGGGTACGAGCGTCCGCCGGCGCTGCGGCGCTGGGGGTCGTTGCTGTCGCTGGCCGCGCTCGTGGGGGCGCTGGGTGCGCTCGCGCCGGTGATCACGGTGGGCGTGCTCGTCGTGCTGCTGGTCCTGGTGCGGACGGCGGGGACGGCGGTCGAGGCGATGTACGGGCGGCGTGAGCAGCGGGGCGTGCGCGCGTCGGACGTGCCGCGCACGGTCGTCGCGACCCCGTGGTACCTGGTGCGCGCGGTGGTCGCGCTGGTCCCGTCGCTCGTCGTCGCGTCGTGCGTGACGGTGCTGGTGGGCGGTGCGGTCGCGTGGCTCGTCGACAACGGGACGTGGACGATCGGGGACCTGCGCTCGGGTGACCCGGTGGACGGGGGGACGGCGGCGCTCGTCGTGGCGTCGGCGGTGCTGCTGTGGCTGGTGGTGGTGTGGTGGGGGCCGTTGTCGCGGATGACGCGCACGGGTGCGCGGCGGGTGCTCGCGGTCGTCGCGCCGGGCCGGCTGGGTGCGGCGGTGCTCGTCGTCGCGTGCGTGCTCGCGGCGGTCGTCGTCGCGTCGCTGGTCTCGAACGGTGCCGGGATCGTGTGGTCGCCGGCCCCGACACCGACCGTCCCGTGACCGTCGGCGGGTCCGTGCGGGCCTGCTGAACCGTGCCACCGGCGAACCCGGAACCGCAGGTCCGCCCGCGGGCAAAGGTTCGACCCGTACCCTGTGCGTGTCCCACCGACCGAGGAGAACCCGTGCCGACGAACGACCCCAGGCCGACCAAGGCGCAACGACGCGACGAGGCGCGCGCCAAGGCCCTGCAGATGCGTCAGGAGCAGGAGCGTCGTGCGCGGCGCACGAAGATCCTCACGGCGAGCCTGCTCGTCGTGGTGGTCGCGGCGGTGGCCGTGGTCGTGGGCATCACGATCAGGAACAACGCCGAGACCGAGGCGAAGTACGGCAACGTGGTCTACGGCGGCAACGAGTCGCAGGTCGTCGCTCCGAAGCTCGCGGACGTGACCGCGCCGTCGACGGCGAACGACAAGGGCGGCATCCCGGTCAGTGCGGCGGGCGTGGGCGAGCAGGGTGAGGACGACGTCGTCGTCACCGTGTTCTTCGACTTCATGTGCCCGTACTGCGGCATGTTCGACACGGCGAACGCGGCGGACCTCAAGGAGCTCGCGGCCACCGACGGCGTCACGATCGACTACCGCGTGGTGTCGTTCCTCGACGGCCAGTCGAAGGGCACGTCGTTCTCGACGCGTGCGGCGAACGCGCTCGCGGTCGTCGCCGACAAGTCGCCGGAGCAGGTGCAGGACTTCATCACGGCGCTGTACGAGAAGCAGCCCAAGGAGGGCACGACGGGTCTGACGGACGACGAGATCGCGGACCTCGCGGTCGGTGTCGGCGTCCCGCAGGACGTCGCGGACACGTTCACGGACACGGTCGACGGCACGTTCGAGGTCGGCGAGGACGCCGTGGAGAAGACCGGCGAGTGGCGGACATTCGCCCCGTGGGTCTCGGCAGCCACGCACAAGGCCCAGACGGACCGCGGTGCCAAGTTCGGTACCCCGACGGTGCTCATCGACGGCCAGGAGTGGCCTGGCGAGGGCGAGGACAAGGGCGGTCTCTACCAGCAGGGCCCGCTGCGCGCCGCGGTCGAGGCTGCGCTCGCCGCGAAGGGCTGACGCTGCTCATGAGCGAGGGGGTGGGCCAACCGGCCCACCCCCTCGCTCATTGAGGTTGGGACGTCCCTGTCACGGCACCTTGAACGATGCCACCGAGCTGCACGACTTGGCGGTCGCGTTCTTGTTGCAGATGTAGTACGAGATCGTGTCGCCCTTCTTCGCGATGGCGCTGATGACCTGCTCCTTGGAGCGGTTGCAGCCATCCGGGACCGGGACGGGGTAGTAGCCCATGTTGGCCACCTTGACGTAGCCGATCGGCCCGCGTCCGTCGCACTTGATGTCCTCGACGACCGCGACGGGCGTCTTCCCGGCGACCGCTGAGACCGTCAACCTGGCTCCGCCGTCCGGCGACCAGATCGACGCGGTCTGTGCAGTCGCCGACGACGATGCCGCGATCCCGCCGGTGACTACCAGGGTCGCGACCAGAGCGGCCCGCGTGAACTTCCGCATTAATCCCCCTTGGATGAGACGTGCGTCATGCGCACTTTGCGCGCGTGATCTTCGCAAGAAGGCGATGAATACGTCAAGACAGAGGCAAGGACTGGTCAGGGAGTCGGGTTGCGTCAACGCAGCGTCGCTCCATCGTCCGATCGCTACGGCGTGCGCGGCGCGCCGATCCTTTCGTGTGTGGAGCCCCCTGTCGGATTCGAACCGACGACCTGCTGTTTACAAGACAGCTGCTCTGGCCAGCTGAGCTAAGGAGGCGAGGGCGGTCAGCCTACCGGGCCGGGCGTGGGCTCAGGTGCCCGTGCCCGTCTCCTCGAGCAGCCGCAGCGCCGCGCTGACGCGCGGGTTGCGCGAGGGGTCGGCGTCGATGCCGAGCGTCGCGTAGAGCGCGTTGACGTGGTTCTGGACCGACTTCTCGGTGATCCCGAGCTGTTCGCCGATGCCGGCGTTGGACAGCCCCGAGGCCAGCAGCCGCAGCACCTCGTACTGCCGGTGGGTGAGGCGCGCGACGTCGGACCCGGCGCGGGGGGTCGCGCGCGCGAGCAGCTGGGGGTCGAGCACGGTCACGCCGACGGCGGCGGAGCGCACGGCGGACAGGAGCCGCTCCTCGCTCGTGGAGCTGTTCTTCGACAGGTAGCCCCACCCGTGACCGACGTCGGGTGGCAGGTCGAGCAGCAGGTCCATGGCGTCGTGCGCGGACAGCAGCAGGATCCCGATGTCGGGCTGCTCCCGGCGCAGCATGACGCCGAGCGCGATGCCGTTGCCGTCGGGCAGGTCGATGTCGAGCAGCGCGACGTCGGCGACGCCGGGCCGCAGCGCGGCGCGGGCCTCGGCGAACGTCCCGACGGACGCGACGACCTCGAGGCCGGGCATCTGCGCGAGCGTGCGCTCGAGCATCGAACGGAACAGCGGCTGGTCCTCGACCACCGCCACTCGGACGACCTCGGGTGCGGGTGTGCTCATCGGGTTCAGTATCGTCGGCGGGGGCCGCGCGCGCGTGCGGACACGGCGGGATCACCCCACTGGCAGGAGGACGATGGCCGAGGCGACCCCGACGAGGCGCGGTGACGTCGCGGCGGACCGCAGGGTCCTGCTGCGGCTCACGGGGGTCGTCGCGCTGGGTTACGGGCTGGGCGCGTCGGTGCAGGCCGCGTACGTCTACTCGAACCTCATCCCGGCGTGGCGGGACGTGAGCGTGTGGTCGCGCGTGGGTGCGAACGTGCTCGCGGTCGTGCTGCTGGTGGGTGCGCTGTGGGCGATGGGCGTGCACCGCTGGGTGTCCCGCGTGCGGATCCTGGGCGGGCTCCTGCTCGCGTCGGTGGTCGCGGCGGGCGGGCGCACGGCGGCGCAGGAGCTGCTGAGCGTGTACACGAACCCGGAGCGCGCGACCATCGAGGCGGAGTTCCTCGCGGGGATGGTGCTCGCGTTCGCGTCGGGCTGCATCGGGGTGTGGGGGCTGCTCGCGCGGCGGCGCAGCCGGGCGCACCTGCGCCGTGCGGAGCGTGAGGCGCTCGAGGTGGAGCACGTGCTGGAGGCGCTCGAGGCCGAGGAGGTCCGGGTGCGTCGGGAGGTCGCGGAGGGGCTGCACGGGTCGTTGCAGGGCAAGCTCGTGGTGGTGAACGCGCATCTCGACGAGGTCCTGGGCCGGATCGAGGGGAGCGCGGATCCCGACGACGTCGCGACGTTGCGTCGGGTGCGCGACGAGCTGGACGTGGTGCGGGAGCTGGACGTGCGGCAGATGAGCCGACTGCTGTACCCGGAGCGCCTGGAGCTGGGGCTCGTGCCGGCGGTGCGTGCGTTGCTGGGGCGTCTGCCGACGGCGATCGCGACGCGTCTGACGGTCTCGCCCGAGGTGCGCACGGTCGACGACCCGGTGCAGGGGACGTTGTCGACGGCGCAGCGGCTGCTGGCGGTGCGGGTGGTCGAGGAGGGCGTCACCAACGCGTTGAAGAACGGCCCGGCGGCGACGATCGTCGTCGTGCTGGACGTGGTGGACCGTGAGCTCGTCGTGGCGGTGGAGAACGACGGTCCGGCGCCCGACCCGGCGCGTGGCAGCGACCCGGACGGGGGGACGGCACGGCTCGCGTCCCGGCTGCACCTGGTGCGGGGGACGGTGCGGCTGGAGGCGCTGCGGCCGCGGGGCGCGCGGCTGGAGGCGCGTCTCCCACTCTGAGACGTTCACCCGGACGGCCGAGCCGCTGCTCAAGTCCGATTGATCGGGCGGTGTCGTTTTGTTGGACAGATGTCCAGGGTGAAAGAAGTCGGCATACCCGGCGCGCTGGGTGGCAGCACCTCAGCCCCCTCTCGGAGCGCTTCTGCCGGCGGCCTAGCGTCGGCGTCGTCCGCGCGAGCGGACCGCGCGGCACCCACCCCCGGGGCGACCGTCGACCTCCCCCCTCCAGGAGACCCGTCATGAGCACCAAGAAGAACAACCGCCGCAAGGCCCTCGCCGTCGGCTTCGCGATCGTCGGTGTCGCGGGCCTGTCGCTCGCGTCCGCGTCGCAGCTCAACCTCAGCTGGGCCGGCCAGTACCAGGCCGGCAACGTGACGGTGGAGGGCGAGTGCCAGGAGTCGCCCATCTCGGTCGCCTTCAGCGCCCCGACGTTCGCGTCCGGCACGACGAACCCGTGGACCGTCCAGAGCGTGACGTTCAGCTCGATCGACGCCGACTGCGACGGCAAGCAGTACCGCGTCGCGTACAAGACGAACGGCGCCTGGGTCGCGCTCGCGGACGGCGCCGCCGCCACGGGCGTCCTCACGGTCTCCGCGCCCGCGGGCGTCGACCCGTCGACGATCACGGGCTTCGCGCTCTCGATCGCCAACGCCTGACCCCGGGCGCGATGCCCCGAACGGTCGTCACCGCAGCACCCGACGCGCCACCCGCGCGCCGGGTGCTGCCTGGCGTCCGGACGATCCTGCTCTACGCGGCGGCGCTCGTCGCCGTGTGGTTCGTCTGGCCGACGAGCCTCGGCGGCTGCACGACCCTGACCTACGTCAACGGCCACTCGATGGAGCCGACCTACCACACGGGCGACATCGTGGTCTCGCGCTGCGGCGAGCCGCAGGTGGGCGACGTGATCGTGTACGCCCCCGCGTCCGAGGGCGGCGCGCGCATCATCCACCGCGTGATCGGCGGCGACGCCGACGGGTGGGTCGTGCGCGGTGACAACAACTCGTTCACGGACCCCTTCGAGCCCGCGGGCGACGAGGTGCTCGGCGTCGCGCAGCTACACGTCCCGAAGGTCGGCCTCGCGCTGAGGTTCGTGACGAACACGTACGTGTGGCTCGGGGTGCTGTTCCTCGCGCTCGCGCTGTGGGCGTGGCCCCCGCGCGACGACGAGGTCGACGAGCCCGACGACGCGTCCGGCGAGCCCCTCGACGAGCCCGACGAGGACGACGAGGACGACGAGGACGCGGCCGGGGACGACGAGTCCGACGACGAGCGGGACCGGACCGCCCGCCCCGACGCGGCCCTGGCCGGGGTCTGAGAGGACGGACATGCCCACGCGAGCGCGAGCCGTGCGACGCCACCCGGTGGTGGCGCTGCTCGTCGTGCTCGCGGTCGCGGTGATGTCCGTCGCCGGCGCGCAGGCCGCCGGCCTGTCGCTGCTCGCACCGACCCGGCCCACGGCGCAGCAGCTCGCGCGCTGCGCGCCCGGCCCGGTGACCGTCAGCCCGACGGGCACGGCGACCGCGGGCCAGTTCACGCAGGTCGCCGTGTCGGGTGTCTCGGGCTCGTGCACGGTCGGCGCGGTCCGGGTCGCGTCGGGTGCCGCAGGCGCGTGGACGCAGTCGTTCGTCTCGTCGTCGTCCGCGATCTCGGGCGGCACGTTCACCGCGACGGGTGCGGCGTTCACGCCGCCGGTCACGGCGAACGGCCGCGCGTGGGTCACGGTCAACGGCTGGCCGGTCCCCGCGACGTGGACGTACGCGCCGCCGGCGGGTCCCGTGAGCCCGGGCAACGACAGCACCGTGATGCCGAGCATCGAGTGGACGCTGGTGACCAACAACCCGGTCCAGGTCTGCTTCATCGCGACCGTGTCCACCACGTCGACGACCCCCGTGCCCTGGCAGCTCAGGCTGGACCTCGCGCAGGCGCCGTTCAACGGCGCGACGAGCGGCTTCACCATCGTGAACGCGCCCGGCGGCGGCGACATCTCGTGGAAGCTCGGCATCACGTACGACCAGGCCGCGATGACCGCGCGGATCGCCGGCAAGCCCGACGTCAACGCGCCGATCACGACGATCACGAGCGCGACGACCCTGCGCTTCCAGGTCTGCCACTACGGCCTGCCGCCGGGTGTGCAGACGCCCTCGGCGTACACCGTGACCTACACGAACAGCCCCGCGTGGACGGCGACGCGTGCGTGCGTGACCGCCACCGTCACGGGCAACGGCTCGTCGCGCTTCTACTTCGGGTGGACCGTCGAGCTCGACATGTCGGCGGCGCGCGCGGCGGTCGGCGCGGGTGGCTGGACGGACCTCACGGGCAACCTGTGGCAGCTCACGCGCACCGACCTGGGTGGCAACAGGTTCCGGTTCACGAGCAACACCGCGGCGAACATCTCCGGCACGCAGTCGTACGTGTTCACGTACTGCGCGACCCGCTGACCGTCGGGCTCAGCCCGCGTCGGTCGTGACGGGCGCGGGCGCCGGTCGCTTGGGCGCGCGGGTGTCGCCCGACGAGCGTCCGCGCAGCCGGCGCGTGGCCCACGGGTAGACGTGCTCACGCGCCCAGCGTGCGTCGCCGCGCAGCCGGTCGAGCCGCGGCGTCGGGGGCTGGGGCGCGAGCGGGTCGTCCCAGCGCTCCTCGTCGGGCGGCAGGCCGAGCGCGACGAGCGCGGCCTGCGCGACGCGTGCGTGGCCGTCGGTCGTCAGATGGATCCGGTCCTCGGCCCACATGCGCCAGTCGCGCAGCGAGCGCATGCCCCACAGGTCGAGCACGTGCGCGCCGTGGCGGTGGGCGATGGACCAGATGTGCGTGTTGTACGTCGCGACCCGCGCGCGCGTCGCGCGCAGCAGCCCGCTGTCGACGGTGTCGACGCCCGTCCCGAGCAGCACGTCGACGCCGGCCTCGCGCAGCCGGACGACCGCGGACTCGAGGTCGCGCGCGAGCCGGTCGACGTCCGCGGCCGGGCGCAGGATGTCGTTCCCGCCGCCGATGAGGCTCACGAGGTCGGGCTTCAGGCCGAGCGCCGCGGGCACCTGCTCCGTGAGGATCGGGCGCAGCAGGCGGCCGCGGATCGCGAGGTTCGCGTACTCGAGCGGCTCGTCGCCCGCGGCGACGCGGCGCGCGGACAGGCGCGCCGCGAGCACGTCCGCCCACCCGCGCAGGGGAGCCGACGGGTCCGCCGGAGCGGCCCCGTCGGGGGAGTCCCACAGGCCTTCGGTGAACGAGTCACCCACGGCCACGTACCGGGTCCAGCGCACGCCCTCATCCGTCGACACGACCGACATTGTGCCTCCGGACGGGTGAGATCGCGGCCACCGGTGGGGGAGCGGTGTGGCGCGTGCGAGTGAGCCTCGACGGCCCTGTGAAGGGGTCGTGAACGAGCTGGACATTTGTCCAGTTCGGGACGGAGGGCCCCGGGACCTGCCCCATTCGCTCCGCACAGTTGATAACGCTCGTGAGAATCACTCGCACGGAGATGGCGTGACACCAGTCCCCGGCCGTGCACCGAAGGAGGGAAAGACATGACCGCTCAGACCACCAACGCCACCACCGCGACCGTCGCCGACGAGCGCGAGGAGCGCCGCCGCAAGCGGGCCGCCATCGTCAAGTTCTCGCTCGCCGGCGCGGCCGTCCTCGGCATCGGCGCGGCCGCCACCTCGGCGACCTGGACCGACGACGCGTGGTTCAGCGCCGCGGGCTCGGCGGCCGGCGACAGCGAGGACTTCATCGAGCTGCGGGCATCGGTCGACGGCGGCACCTGGCACGACGCGGACACCGGTACGGTCGCCGTCCCGCTGCCCGCTGCGGTCTTCGCCGAGATGTTCCCGGGCGAGACGCGGACGACCACGGTCCACATCCAGAACGAGGACCTGAACGGGATCGACCTCGCGGTGACCGAGGAGATCACGGTCGCGGACGGCCTGTTCGCGGGCGCCATCGTGACGACCGACTTCACCAACGGCACGGTCGTCGGCGCCGGCGACGACATGGACATCGCGGTGACCGTGACGGCACCGCGGGACGCGTGGATCGACAACCCGAGCCTCGGCTCCGAGGCCGCGGAGGGTGACATCGCCACGCTCCGCTACACCGGCACCGCGATCTCGGGCTGACGCCCGACTCGCTCCACCCGCACCGAGGAAGAGGAAGGCTCCCCATGCGTGCACTCAAGGTGATCGGCAACACCGTGCTGTGGCTCGTCGCCGCGCTCGGGCTCGCCAGCGTGCTCGTGTGGGGGGCCACCCAGGCAGGGTGGATCAAGCCGCTCGTCGTGATCTCGGGCTCGATGGAGCCCGAGATCATGACCGGCGACCTCGTCGTCGCCGTCCCGCGCCCGACCGCCGACCTGCGGGTCGGTGACGTCGCGTCCATCCACTCGGACGTCACGGGCAACCTCGTCTCCCACCGGGTCGTCGGCGTCGAGCAGGTCGCCGACGACCGGTGGGAGATCCGGATGAAGGGCGACGCGAACGACTCCGAGGACAGCGGCGCGTACGTCGTCGGCGACTCGGTGTGGCGGCCCGCGGTGCAGATCAGCGGCGGCGGGTACGCCCTGACGACGCTCACGCGGCCGTCGGTCGCGATCCCGCTCGGCGTCGCCCTGCTCTCGCTCCTGGGCCTGAGCCTGCTGCCCCGGTCCGCGCCTCGCGCACCGGCCGGCGACCGCATGCGCACGGAGGTTGTCGAGGCGGCGCGATGAGGCGGGCTCGACGCAGCCGCGCCGCGGCCGCCGCGCTCGTCCTCTCGGTCGCGCTCGCGGCCGCGGCAGTCCTCGGCGCGGTCACGACACCGCTGCGGTGGGAGCGCGAGGAGCTCCTCGCGCTCGACCTGGGACGGATCGCCGTGGACGACTCGACGCACGTCCTGCGCACGATTCGCGTCCCCGTGGCCGCGCACGTCGAGGACGTCGTCGTGGCCACGCACGGGCCCGACGGCCTGACGTGGACGGTCGAGCTGTGCGACCCGACCGGGGACACGTGCCACCCGGTCTCCGAGGCGCTCGTCGGACGTGAGCTGACCGCCGGCGAGCACGAGCTGCGCGTGAGCGTCGAGCCCGCCGAGCTCGCCGCCGGCGCGGCGGCCCGGCTCGACGGGCACATCCGGCTCGTCGAGGCGCGCGACGCACAAGACGTCGCACTCGTCGTCGTCCTCCTGCTCGCCGCGACCGTCGCAGCCGTCGTCGGATCGCTCCTGAACCGCTCGGTGCCGCCCCGCGGGGCCGCACCGAGCGCGGGCCCGCTCGCCGCGACCGCACCCATCCCCGTCCTGTCCCACTCCGAGGAGGTCTGACCATGCAGCTGCGTCACCCACGCGTCGCGCTGCCCGCGCTGCTCGGCCTGGGCGTCCTGGGCGTCCTGGGCGGATTCGGCGTCGCGACGACCAGCGCCGCCTGGACCGACGACGCGTACTTCACCGCCCAGGGGTCGACGGGAACCGTCGACCTTCGAGGCTCGAGCGACGGCGTGGACTTCACGGAGGCGGACTCCACCGGGACCGCGGTCACGCTCGCCGCGGTCAGCGGTCTGACGCCCGACACCCCGGTCACCCGCACCATCCACCTGTGGAACGCGTCGACCGTCCCGCTCGCGCTCTCGTGGGCCACCGCGCCGACGGCGCTGCTCGACGGCTGCGTCGAGGTCGACTACCAGTCCCTCGCGGGCGTGACGCTCGCATCCGGACCCGACCAGCCCGTCGGCGCCGCGGTCACCACCGCGACCGTCACGTTCCGCGTCGCCGACGACGCGCCCGCCGCCACGTGCAGCGGGAAGTCGCTCGACGCCGTCCAGATCGTCGTCCAGGGGAGCCCCGCATGACCACGACGCACCGCCCCACGCATCGACGGATGAGCCGGCCCCGCGCGCTCGCGGCCGTCCTGGCCGCCGCCGCCCTCCTCGTCGGCGGCGCGCGCCTCGCGTCCGACGCGACGGACCGCACCACCGCCGCCTGGACGGACGACGTCCACGTCACCAGCCGCGTGGCGCTCGGCACGTGGACCGATGTGTTCGAGAACTCGTGCCAGGTCATCAAGCCCGACGGCTCTGTGCAGCCCAACGCGACCTGCTCCGTCACCACGATCGAGTACTTGAACTCCTGGAGCGTGGGGACGGGCAGCGGCGGAGTCCGGTTCAACATCCACGGCTCGGCCACGAACGCGGTGGCCGACTCGGACCGCTTCCGGGTCACTGTCGACCTCTCGCAAGCGCAGGGCGTGCCCGCCGACTTCCAGTGGGCGAGGGCCGGGATCACCTGGACGAACTTCGAGTCGGCCCACGCGGACTGCTCACGCAAGCCGATCGTCACCGCGAACACCTACAGCTGGGCGGCGAACGCCGGGACCTTCAAGCTCGAGGTCCAAGCGCACGAGAACGCGACGCAAGGAGGCTGCGTCTAGACGTCAGGGCAGGCGCCAGTCGACCGGGGTGCCGCCCTGGGCGACGAGCAGGTCGTTGACGCGCGAGAACGGGCGCGACCCGAAGAACCCGCGTGACGCGGACAGCGGGCTCGGGTGCACGGACTCGACGGTCGGCACCGAGCCCAGCGCGGGCCTGAGGGTCTGCGCGTCGCGCCCCCACAGGATCGCGACGAGCGGCCCGCCGCGCTCGACGAGCGCCGCGATGGCCCGGTCGGTCACGGCCTCCCACCCCTTGCCGCGGTGGGAGGCCGGTGCGCCGGGCCGCACGGTGAGGACCCTGTTGAGCAGCATGACGCCCTGGTCGGCCCACGGCGTGAGGTCCCCGCTCGTGGGGGCGGGTACGCCGAGGTCGTCGACGAGCTCGCGGAAGATGTTGGCGAGCGAGCGCGGCACGGGTCGCACGTCGGGCTGCACGGAGAACGACAGGCCCATGGGGTGCCCGGGCGTGGGGTAGGGGTCCTGCCCGACGACGAGCACGCGCACGTCGGCGAGCGGGCGGTGGAACGCGCGCAGGATCGCGTCGGGCGCGGGCAGGTACGCGCGCCCGGCGGCGACCTCGTCGCGCAGGAACCGGCCGGCGACGTGCACGTGGTGCTCGACGGGCGCGAGGGCGGCGGCCCAGTCGGGGGCCACGAGGTCGGCGAGCGGTGCGGGAACCACGCGCTGGACCCTACCGGCGAGCGGGTGAACCGTGGCAGGGCGGGCCGACGAGCCGCGGCGGGCGAATGACACCGGTGTGGTTCGCGGCCTATCCTGGCGCGCATGGACGCCGCACTCTCGACCGCGCAGCTCGAGCCGATGCCGACCGGCACGGTCGACGGGCTGAGCGAGCGGGACGCGCAGATCCTGGCGTTCGAGCGCCAGTGGTGGAAGTACGCGGGTGCCAAGGAGCAGGCGATCCGGGAGCTGTTCGACCTGTCGGCCACGCGGTACTACCAGATCCTCAACGCGCTGATCGACGACCCGGCGGCCCTCGCGCACGACCCGATGCTCGTCAAGCGCCTGCGTCGCATGCGTCAGTCCCGCCAGCGCGCGCGGACGGCGCGTCGTCTCGGCGTCGACGCCTGACGTCGCCTCCCCGTCCGGCTCCGCTGCGCCGGGACCAGCGGCGACGCGCTGACCTGGGTCTCGACCTGGACGCCTGACCGCGAACCGGACGATCCGGCCCCGCGAGCCGCGCGGCTCGCCCGCGTGTCGTCACCGGCGCGTGCGCGTGTCCGACGCGCCGGTGCATGCGCACGGCGTCCGGCCGGATAGCCTTCCTGCCGTGAGCAAGGCCGACTACCCGTACCCGGACGACGAGTTCGACGCGCCCCCGGACCCCACCGCACCCCGTGGGGTCCACCGTGCGCCCCGTTCGGCCTGGAGCCGTTGGTGGCCGTTCCTCGCGGTGCTGGTGCTCGCACCGGCCCTCGCGTACGGGATCGTCGCGTTCGCGACGCGCGGCGGCGACCTGCCGGTCTCCCCGGGTGGGAGCGACGCGGACGAGACCCCGTCGGCGACCGCCACCGCGCCCGCGACGCCGGGCGGCGAGGCGACGGCGGACGAGTCGGAGCCCGCGGGTGAGGAGGAGCCGACGCAGGACCCGACGACCGAGGCTCCCGCGCCGGACTTCTCGACGAACGTGACGGTCTACAACGCGGCCGGCATCCAGGGCCTGGCGGCCAAGGGCGCGGAGCGTCTCGGGCAGGCCGGGTTCACGGACGCCGTCGCGGCGAACTTCTCGGGCACCAAGCCCGCGGAGTCGACCGTGTACTACGGCTCCGACGAGGACGCGACGACCGCCTCGGTGGTCGCGGCGGCGCTCGGGATCTCCTCGGTGCAGCTCGACCCGGCGCAGGCGCCGTCGGGTGTCGTCGTGGTGCTCGTCTCCGCCCTGCCCTGACCTGCCCTTCCTCGACCTGCGCGTGTCCCGCACGTCCGGGTGACGCCTCGTCGTGCACAGGTCGCGGGACAACCCTGTTCGCGGCGGGTGCGCTCCCACTAGGCTTCGGCGCACCCCGCGCAGCGGCGTGGGGGGTTCTCCCCAGCAAGGAGCTGACGGTATGGCGCACGGCACGGTGAAGTGGTTCAACGCGGAGAAGGGCTACGGCTTCATCACGCCGGACGCGGGAGGCGCGGACCTGTTCGTGCACTTCTCCGCGATCCAGGTCGACGGGTACCGGACCCTCGAGGAGGGCCAGCAGGTCGAGTTCGAGGTCGGGCAGGGCGCCAAGGGCCCGCAGGCCGACCAGGTCCGCCCGCTCTGAGCCACGCGCGCCAGCCCGACGAGGCTGGCGGCGGCGGGGTCAGCGGTCGAGCGCGTCGATCGCCAGGAGTGCGCACGCCGCGCTCCAGGTGAGGGGCGCGACGGCCGCGGGCCTGCCGTCCGCGAGGATCTTCTCCGGGACGGAGCCGGTCGAGGTGCGGTGGGTGTCGATCGCCGCGAGCCAGGCGTGCGCGCGGTCGTCCTCGCCGTTCTCGGCGGCGACCCACGCGTAGAGGGTGGTCTGCGGCGTCCACGTGACACCGTCGCGCCGCCACTCGCCCGCGGGTGCGACGCCGAGCGGTCGGCTCATCTCGGTGACCGAGGTGAGCCACGCGTCGCGTCCACCCGCCGCGGGAGCGCGCCAGAACGGCGCGAGGACGAACGCCGAGGCGGCGTCGTGGTCGGCGCCGTCGGTGTAGCGGGTCCAGCCCGCGGGCCCGAACGCGTCGACGGCCGCCGCGCGCGCGGTGCTCGCCGTGCGGTGCGCGAGGGTCGCGCGCTCGTCGTCGCCGGCCTCGCGGAGCACGCCGACGGCCTGCTCGAGCCCGGCGACGAGCGGCGCGACCGTCCCGAGCGTCAGTCGCGTCTCGTCGCGCTCCCAGTAGTCGGGGGACGCGGGCGGCAGCCCGTCCGCGCCGAGCAGCGTGGCGGTGCCGTCGACCGCGCGCGCCACGAGCGGAGCGAGCCGCTGCGCCGCCGCGGTCCGGGCCTCGCCCGCCGGCACCTCGTCGAGCACGAGGCCCGCGGCCCACATGGCCCAGCCCTGGCCGTCGGTCTGGGGCGTGCGGGCGTCGGGCGGGCCCGAGCCGTCGGGCAGGTAGCGCGCCTCGAACCCGCCGTCGTCGCCCTGCACGTCCGCGAGGAAGCCCAGGACGTCCAGCGCGTCGTCGGTGTGCCCGGTGCGGGCGAGCGCGACCGCGACGAACGACGCGTCGCGCGGCCACACGTACCGCCAGGCGTGCGACCAGCCCGCGACGGCGGCGCCGCCCGGCAGGAGGAGCGTCCGCAGGTCGAGCAGCGCGTCGCGCGCGAGGTCCTCGTACGGACCGCCCTCGCCCGGGACCGTGCCCTGGGCGAGCCACGCGGCCTGCTCGTCGGCGAGCGTCTGCGCCGCGGCGAACCCGGGGGCACCAGCGTCGCCGCGCAGCACCGACTCCAGGTGGCCGACGCGCGGGTCGAGCACGCGCGTGCCGTCGAGGTACGCGACGTCCGCGTCCGTGGGGAGCTCGACGACCGACCCGTCGGGTGCGAGCGCGACGCCCGTCTGGTGCAGCCCGATCACCGCGTACCGGAGCGCGGCGGGCTCGGTCGTGGCGGCGGCGGGTCGGGCCGTGGACACCGGGAGCACCGCGGCGGCCACCGCACCGGCGGCCGTCAGCGCACCGGCGACGAGGCGCGTTCGTCGTCGGCTGCGTGAGGTGCGGGCGTCGTCACCGGGCACGTCCCGGACCTTAGCCGAGCAGAGGTCGGCGGTCTGCCCCCTTCGCGCAGGTCACCGCGGCGCCGCCGCGGGTTCGGCGTGCGCCCGCCGTCCGTTCGTCGTCCGCTCGCCGTCCCTACGCGCACGCGCGCGTGTTCGCGGAGCGTGAAGGGGACGTGCGGACCGCCGCCCGTGCTTGCACTCGCAGGGGTCGAGTGCTAACCATTGACTTAGCACTCTCCCGTCGAGAGTGACAGAAGCATCTCGGCCGTCCGGTGAGGTGCCGGAGCCCGCGGGACCAGACCGCGAGCCCCGACGCCGTCCGTCGCGGGCACTGGCGTGGCCGAACCCAACCCAACGAAGGATCGCTCGCCACATGGCCAAGATCATTGCCTTCAACGAGGAGGCCCGGCGCGGCATCGAGCGGGGTCTGAACACCCTCGCCGACACCGTCAAGGTCACGCTCGGCCCCAAGGGCCGCAACGTCGTGCTCGACAAGAAGTGGGGCGCGCCGACGATCACCAACGACGGCGTCTCCATCGCCAAGGAGATCGAGCTCGAGGACCCGTTCGAGAAGATCGGTGCCGAGCTCGTCAAGGAGGTCGCCAAGAAGACCGACGACGTCGCCGGTGACGGCACGACGACGGCGACCGTCCTCGCCCAGGCGCTCGTGCGCGAGGGCCTGCGCAACGTCGCGGCCGGCGCCAACCCGATCGCCCTCAAGCGCGGCATCGAGAAGGCCGTCGAGGCCGTGACCGCCGCCCTGCTCACGCAGGCCAAGGAGGTCGAGACCAAGGAGGAGATCGCCGCCACGGCCGCCATCTCCGCCGGTGACACCGCGATCGGCGAGCTCATCGCCGAGGCCCTCGACAAGGTGGGCAAGGAGGGTGTCATCACCGTCGAGGAGTCCAACGCGCTGGGCCTCGAGCTCGAGCTCACCGAGGGCATGCGCTTCGACAAGGGCTTCCTGTCGGCGTACTTCGTGACGGACCCGGAGCGTCAGGAGGCCGTCCTCGAGGACGCGTACGTCCTGCTCGTCGAGGGCAAGATCTCGAACGTCAAGGACCTGCTCCCGCTGCTCGAGAAGGTCATCCAGTCCGGCAAGCCGCTGTTCATCGTGGCCGAGGACGTCGAGGGTGAGGCCCTCGCGACCCTCGTCGTGAACAAGATCCGTGGCCTGTTCAAGTCGGTCGCCGTCAAGGCCCCCGGCTTCGGCGACCGCCGCAAGGCGATGCTGCAGGACATGGCCATCCTCACGGGCGGCCAGGTCGTCTCGGAGACCGTCGGTCTCAAGCTCGACACGGTGGGCCTCGAGGTCCTCGGCACGGCGCGCAAGATCGTCGTCACCAAGGACGAGACCACGATCGTCGAGGGTGCGGGCCAGGCCGACCAGATCGCCGGTCGCGTCACGCAGATCCGCGCCGAGATCGAGAACTCGGACTCGGACTACGACCGCGAGAAGCTCCAGGAGCGCCTCGCCAAGCTCGCCGGCGGCGTCGCCGTCATCAAGGCGGGCGCGGCCACCGAGGTCGAGCTCAAGGAGCGCAAGCACCGCATCGAGGACGCCGTCCGCAACGCGAAGGCGGCCGTCGAGGAGGGCATCGTCGCCGGTGGTGGCGTCGCGCTCATCCAGGCCGGCAAGACGGCGTTCGAGGGCCTCAAGCTCGAGGGCGACGAGGCGACCGGTGCGCAGATCGTGAAGCTCGCGATCGAGGCCCCGCTCAAGCAGATCGCGGTCAACGCCGGTCTCGAGGGTGGCGTCGTGGCGGAGAAGGTGCGCAACCTCCCGACCGGCCACGGCCTCAACGCCGCGACGAACGACTACGAGGACCTGCTGGCCGCGGGCGTCAACGACCCGGTGAAGGTCACGCGCTCCGCGCTGCAGAACGCGTCGTCGATCGCCGCGCTCTTCCTCACGACCGAGGCCGTCGTCGCCGACAAGCCGGAGAAGGCCCCCGCGGCCCCCGCCGGCGGTGGCGAGGACTTCGGCGGCGGCTTCTGAGCCGACCGCTGAGCCTGCCTCAGCAGGGCGCCTCGCGCGCCTGACGTCTACGACCGGACGGGTCGGTCGCCTTCGGGCGGCCGACCCGTCCGGCGTTCCCGTGGTTCGCGGGGCTCGCCCGCGCCCGACTTCACCCGATAGTGTCGGTTCGCCGTCGGGGGAGGCGGCCTGACGCGACGGGGCGGGGGGCTTCCGTGACAGGGCTGTGGCGTGACGTGTCGGATCTCGGGACCGTGGCGACCGTGCTGGGCGTGGTCGTCGGCGGTGGTGTGTTCCTCGGGTCGTGGGCGTACCGGGGGGTGGAGCGGACGTCGTCCGCGGTGTGGCGGTCGGTCGGTGAGGCGTTGTTCGTCGCGTGGGGGATCGCGCTCCTCGCGGTGATGCTGCGGCCGCTGCCGTACCCCACGGACCCCGGGCCGGACCTCGCGCCGTTCGCGGACGTGCCCGCCTACCTGGGGGCCGCCTCCTGGGAGGTGCCCGCGCTGCAGCTCGGCGGGCTCGCGCTGCTGTTCGCCGCGGGCGGTGCGCTGCTGACCGCGCGGATGCGGTGGGGCGTGCTGCGCCCCGCGCTCGCGATGGCGGGGGTCTCGGTCGTGGTCGAGTGCCTGCAGCACGTCCTGGCCACCGGGCGGCACGTGGCGTCCGACGACGTGCTCGTCGCCGGCGTCGCGGGCGCGGTGGGCGCGGCGGTCGTCGTCGCGCTGCGCGGGCGCGTGGGGCGCGTGCGCGCGCGGCGCACGGACCGGGTGGTGGCCGCCGAGGCGTTGGGCTGACCGGGCTACCTGAACGGTGTGGCCTGCGGTTTCACCCGCTGCGGTGAGGTCGGCCGCGGTTAGCCTCGCCGTGTGCAGGACACCGTCGTCACCGTCGAGGGCCGGTTCGAGCACCGGCACGCCGCCGAGCGGGGGACCGTGTCCCTCGACGTCGGGTTCGCGTGCGACGTGCGCGACGACGCGGTCCGCCGCACCACGCACGCGCACGCGCGGCTCGTCGACCAGGTCCGGTCCATGTACGACGAGGCTGCGGGTCCCGTCACGCGATGGGCGTCGCAGCGGCTCGCGGTGTGGGCGCAGCGGCCGTGGAACGACCAGGGCGTGCAGCTCCCGCTCGTGCACCACGCGTCGGTCGCGCTGGACGCGACGTTCAGCGACCTGGCCCGCCTCGCGGCGTGGGTCGAGCAGGTCGCGGTGCTCGACGGCGTGACGGTGCTGGGCGTGCAGTGGTCGCTCACGGACGCGACCCGCACCCGGCTGCTGGAGGACGCGCGCGAGCGTGCGGTCGCGGACGCGGACGCCCGGGCGCGCACGTACGCCCGTGCGCTCGGGCTGCGGGACGTGCGGCCGGTCGCGGTCGCCGAGCCCGGCATGCTGGGTGACCCCGGTCCGGGGTCGCCGGGCGAGGAGGCCCCGATGCTCGCCGCGGCGCGCGGCATGGTCGCGGACTCCGCGGACGCGCGCCTGGACCTCAAGCCCGAGGAGCTGACGGTCGCGGTGCGGGTGCACGCGCGCTTCCGGGCGAGCTGACCGACCACCGACGCGGAACGGTCACCGGGGCGCCCGCCGCGCCGTTAGCCTCGGCGCATGCAGCAGACCGTCGTCACCGTCGAAGGCCGTTTCGAGCACCATCGCCCCGCCGAGCGCGGCACCGTCACGCTCGCCGTGGGGTTCGAGGGCCCAGCGCGTGACGACGTGGTGCGCCGCACCACGGAGCTGCACGCGCGCGTCGTCGAGCAGGTCCGCGCGATGCACGCCCCGTCGTCCGGACCGGTCACCTGGTGGTCGTCGGACCGGATGAGCGTCGGGTCCCGGCGGCCGTGGAACAACGAGGGCAAGCAGCTGCCGCTGGTCCACCACGCGGCCGTGCGGCTGGAGGTGAAGTTCTCCGACCTGGGGCGGCTCGCCGCGTGGGTCGAGCAGGTCTCGGCGCTCGACGGCGTGACGATGCAGGGCGTGCGCTGGACGCTGACGGAGGCCACGCGCCGCACGCTGACCCTCGACGCGCGCAGGCGTGCCGTGGCCGACGCGCTCGACCGCGCCCGCGTGTACGCGGGCGCACTGGGGCTGACGGACGTGCGCGCGGTCGCGGTCGCGGAGCCCGGGATGCTGAGCGACGCGGGCCGGCCGACCGGGGTGGGCGAGTCGGTCGCCGCGGCGCGCACGGGCAAGGCGGCGGGCGACGGCGCGGGCCTCGAGCTCAAGCCGGAGGACATCACGGTCGCCGCCGCGGTCCACGCCCGCTTCGCGGCGTCCTGACCGCGGGCCGCGCTACTGCCGGTAGGAGGAGAGGAAGTTGCCGAGGCGCTCGACGGCCTCGCCGAGGACGCGCGCCTCGGGGAGCGTGACGATGCGCAGGTGGTCCGGGTCGGGCCAGTTGAAGCCCGTGCCCTGCACCAGCAGGATGTGCTCGCTCACGAGCAGGTCGTAGACGAGCTTCGCGTCGTCGCGGATCTCGTGGACCTCGGGGTCGAGGCGCGGGAACAGGTACAGCGCGCCGTCGGGACGCACGCACGTGACGCCGGGGATCGAGGTGAGCCCGCGCCACGCGACGTCGCGCTGCTCGTGCAGGCGTCCGCCGGGTGCGACGAGCGCCTCGATCGACTGGATGCCGCCGAGCGCGGCCTGCAGCGCGTGCTGCGCGGGGACGTTCGCGCACAGGCGCGTCGACGCGAGCAGCTGGATGCCCTCGAGGAACCCCGCGGCGTGCTCGCGCGGGCCCGTGATGACCATCCACCCCGACCGGTACCCGGCGACGCGGTACGTCTTCGACAGCCCGTTGAACGTCAGGCAGAGCAGGTCGGGGGCGAGCGACGCGAGCGGGGTGTGGACCGCGTCGTCGTACAGGATCCGGTCGTAGATCTCGTCTGCGAGCAGCAGCAGCGAGTGCCGGCGCGCGATGTCGGCGAGCGCCGTGAGCGTCTCGCGTGAGTACACCGCGCCGGTGGGGTTGTTGGGGTTGATGACGACGAGCGCCTTGGTGCGCGGCGTGATGAGCGACTCGAGGTGCTCGAGGTCCGGCTGCCAGCCGGTGGACTCGTCGCAGCGGTAGTGCACGGGCCTGCCGTCGGACAGCGACGTCATCGCGGTCCACAGCGGGTAGTCGGGCGAGGGGATGAGCACCTCGTCGCCCTCGTCGAGCAGCGCCTGCATGACCATGGTGATGAGCTCGGAGACGCCGTTGCCGAGGTAGACGTCCTCGACGTCGAACTCCGGGAAGCCGGGCTCGGTCTCGTACCGGGTGACCACGGCGCGGCGCGCGGACAGGATGCCCTGGGACTCGCTGTAGCCGTGGGCGGTGGGGATCGCGGCGATCATGTCGCGCACGATCTGGTGCGGTGCCTCGAAGCCGAACGCGGCGGGGTTGCCCGTGTTGAGCTTGAGGATCGAGTGCCCCTCGGCCTCGAGCCGTGCCGCCTCCATGAGGGTCGCCCCGCGGATCTCGTACAGGACGTGCTGCAGCTTCGCGGACTGGTCGAGGGGACGCAGGTGCATGAGGGCAGCGTAGGCCCGCGGCGCCGGCCGGCCGGCCGACGGCCGAGGGCCGGCTCGTCGGAGGGGCGTGACCGTATCGGGACAAGTCCGAAACACCCCGTTCACGCCCCAGGGACTCTGCCCGAAACACCCGGTCCCTACCGTCCTGCGACATGGGCACAGGGATGTATACACCCCGGGACACAGCGCGGTGTCGCGCGGTGCCTGAGCCCGCGTCCGGTTCCGCTCGTGAGCACAGCCCCGACGAAAGGGTCTCCTCCGTGACCAGATCGATCCGCACCACCCGCGCGCTCGCACTGTCCTCCGGGGCGCTCGTCGCCCTCCTCGCGCTGTCCGCCTGCGGCTCCCGCACGGACGACGAGGCGTCGTCCACGTCGGGCGCGTCGTGCGTCAAGACGGACGGCGACAGCATCAAGATCGGCTTCCTCAACTCGCTGTCCGGCACGATGGCGATCTCCGAGCAGACCGTGCGTGACGCGCTCGACCTCGCGGCGGAGGAGATCAACGCCGCGGGCGGCGTGCTCGACAAGAAGCTCGAGATCGTCGCGGAGGACGGCGCGTCCGAGCCCACGGTGTTCGCCGAGAAGGCGGAGAAGCTCATCAAGTCCGACTGCGTCGCGGCCGTGTTCGGCGGCTGGACCTCGTCGTCGCGCAAGGCGATGCTGCCGGTCTTCGAGAGCAACAAGAGCCTGCTGTTCTACCCCGTGCAGTACGAGGGTCTCGAGGCGTCGCCCAACATCTTCTACACGGGTGCGACGACGAACCAGCAGATCATCCCCGCGATGGACTACCTCAAGGAGCAGGGGGTGAAGAAGGTCTTCCTCGTCGGCTCCGACTACGTGTTCCCGCGGACCGCGAACAAGGAGATCATCGCCTACTCCGAGGCGAACGGGATCGAGATCGTCGGCGAGGAGTACGCGCCGCTCGGCCACACGGACTTCTCGACGATCGTCACCAAGCTCAAGGGCTCGGGCGCCGAGGCGGTGTTCAACACGCTCAACGGTGACTCCAACGTCGCGTTCTTCAAGGAGTACAAGAACGTCGGCCTCAAGGCCGAGACGACGCCGGTGGTCTCGGTGTCGATCGCCGAGGAGGAGGTCGGCGGCATCGGCGTCGACAACATCGTCGGCCAGCTCACCGCCTGGAACTACTACCAGACGGTGGACAGCCCCGAGAACGCGACGTTCGTGAAGGCGTTCAAGGCCAAGTACGGCGACGACCGCGTGACGTCCGACCCGATGGAGGCCGCGTACACCTCGCTGTACCTGTGGAAGGGCATGGTCGAGAAGGCGAAGTCGTTCGACGTCGCCGACGTGCAGGCCGCGGCCGACGGGGTCTCGTTCGACGCCCCCGAGGGCACCGTCACCGTGAACGGCGAGAACCACCACATCGCGAAGACCGCCCTCATCGGCAAGATCGACGCCGACGGACTGATCTACCCGGTGTGGGAGTCCGACGGCGCGATCGAGCCGGACCCGTTCCTCGAGGGTTACGACTGGGCCGAGGGCCTGTCCTGACCCACCCCTGACGGGCGGTGGCCCGGCGTTCCTCTCCGTGCGCCGGGTCACCGCCCCCTCCCGCGGGAGGTCGGCCGCGTCCCACGCGGGACGCAGGAAGGACGGGGTGCATGGAAGCCCTGGTCTCCCAGCTCTTCGCCGGGCTGAGCCTCGGGTCGGTGCTGCTGCTCGCGGCGCTCGGCCTCGCGCTCACGTTCGGGCAGATGGGCGTCATCAACATGGCGCACGGCGAGTTCATGATGGCCGGCGCCTACACGGCGTTCGTCGTGCAGAAGTCGATCGCCGACGCGGGCGTCTCGCTGCTCGTGTCCCTCGTCATCGGGTTCCTCGTCGGCGGCCTGCTCGGGCTGGTCCTCGAGGTCACGTTGATCTCCCGCATGTACCACCGGCCGCTGGACACGCTGCTCGTGACGTTCGGCGTCGCGCTCGTGCTGCAGCAGCTCGCGCGCGACGTGTTCGGCGCCCCGAACGTCGACGTGCGCGCCCCGACATGGCTGTCCGGCGCGGTCGAGATCCTCGGCGTGGGCGTGCCGAAGACGCGGCTGTTCATCCTCGGTCTCGCGACCCTCGCGGTCGTCGCGCTCGGCCTCGCGCTCAAGCTCACGCCGCTCGGGCGGCGCATCCGCGCGACGGTCGCCAACCGTGACCTCGCGGAGACCGCGGGCATCTCGACGCGCGCGACCGACCGGCTCACGTTCTTCCTGGGCTCCGGGGTCGCGGGCGTCGCCGGCGTCGCGCTCACGCTGCTCGGGTCGATCGGCCCGACGCTCGGCACCAACTACATCGTCGACGCGTTCCTCGTCGTCGTGGTCGGCGGCATCGGCCAGCTCAAGGGGGCCGTGATCGCGGCGCTCGGGCTCGGGCTGCTGCAGGCCGGCATCGAGTACTCCACCACCGCGAGCCTCGCGAAGGTGCTCGTGTTCGTCATCATCGTCGCGTTCCTGCAGGTGCGGCCGCAGGGGCTCGTCGCCGTCCGGACGAGGAGCCTCGCATGAGCGCCGTCGCGAAGATCTGGGGGAACGAGCGGGCGCGCCTGCTCGTCGGCGTGGGCGTGGCCGGGTTGCTGCTGTTCGTCGTCGCGCCCGGGGTGCTGTCGGACTTCCGGCTCAACCTGCTCGCCAAGTTCTGCTGCCTCGCGATGGTCGCGGTCGGCATCGGTCTCGCGTGGGGCCGCGGCGGGATGCTGACGCTCGGGCAGGGCGTGTTCTTCGGCCTCGGCGGCTACCTCATGGCGATGCACCTCAAGCTCGCGGACGCGGGCCCGGGCGGCGTGCCGGACTTCATGCTGCTGTACGGCGACGGCACCGTCCCGGCGTGGTGGGAGCCGTTCCGCAGCCCCGTCGTCACCGTGCTGGCGATCCTGCTGCTGCCCGCGGGGATCGCCGCGCTGCTGGGCCTGGCGGTGTTCAAGCGGCGCGTGCGCGGCGCGTACTTCGCGATCCTGTCGCAGGCGCTCGCCGCGGCGTTCGCGATCCTGCTCATCGGCCAGCAGAAGGTCACGGGCGGGACCAACGGGCTCAACGGCTTCCGGTCGTTCTTCGGGTTCGACCTGGCCGACCCGGTGAACAAGCAGATGCTCTACTACATCGCCGCGGGCACGCTGCTCGTGATGGTGCTGGTCGTGCGGCTCGTCATGCGCTCGCGGTACGGCGAGCTCCTGGTGGCGGTGCGCGACCAGGAGAACCGCGTGCGGTTCCTCGGCTACGACCCGGCGCTCGTCAAGGTGCTCGCGTACGCGATCGCAGCGGCGTTCGCCGCGATCGGCGGGGCGCTGTTCGCGCCGATCGTCGGGATCATCTCGCCCGCAGACGTGGGCGTCGTCCCGTCGATCGCGTTCCTCGTCGGCGTCGCGATCGGTGGCCGCGCCACGCTGCTCGGTCCCGTCGTCGGGTCGATCGCGGTGTCGTGGGCGGAGACGAGCCTGTCCGAGCGGTTCCCGTCGTTCTGGACGTACTTCCTGGGTGCGCTGTTCATCGTCGTCGTCGCGTTCCTGCCGGACGGCTTCGCGACGCTCGGCCGGGTGCGGCTGCGGCGTCGTCGGCCCGGTCCCGACGAGCCCGCGGACACCTCCGACGACGAGCCCGCGCACGACGAGCACGAGCAGGCCACCGCGAGCGCCGGGAGGACGGCATGACCGACGACACGACACCCGTGCCCGACGAGGTCGAGGTCCAGCTCGACCCGCAGGCCCTGGAGGCCGTCATCGCGGCGCCCGAGTCCCGGTTCCGGCACGACTACCTGGAGGTGCGCGGGCTGCGCGTCGAGTTCGACGGGTTCGTCGCCGTCGACGGCGTGGACCTCACGGTCACGCAGGGCGACCTGCGCTTCCTGATCGGCCCGAACGGCGCGGGCAAGACGACGATCGTCGACGCGATCACCGGGCTGGCGCGGTGCACCGGCTCGGTGCAGTTCGGCGGCATCGAGCTCGTCGGGAAGCCGTCGCACAAGATCGTGCGCGCCGGCGTGGGGCGCACGTTCCAGACCGCGAGCGTGTTCGACGAGCTGTCCGTGCTGCAGAACCTCGACATCGCCGCGGGCTCCGGGCGGCGGCTGCCGACCCTGCTGCGGCGCCGGTCCGGGATCCCCGACGAGGTCGCGCAGGCACTGGAGACCATCGGTCTGACCGCGCTCGCGGACGCCCCCGCGGGCGTGCTCGCGCACGGGCAGAAGCAGTGGCTCGAGATCGGCATGCTGCTGGTCCAGGACGCGCGCCTGCTGCTGCTCGACGAGCCCGTCGCCGGCATGAGCCACGCCGAGCGCGAGCAGACCGGGCAGCTGCTGCAGCGCATCGGCGAGCAGCGCACGGTCGTCGTCGTCGAGCACGACATGGAGTTCCTGCGGACGTTCGCGTCGTCCGTGACGGTGCTGCACCAGGGGAAGGTCCTGTCGGAAGGGACCGTCGCCGAGGTGCAGGCCGACCCGTTGGTCGTCGAGGTGTACCTGGGCCGGGGAGCCGGCGCGCGGGGTGCCGCAGGGGAGGTGGCGTGATGCTGGAGCTGACCGGCGTGCATGTCGGGTACGGGCGCACCGCGGTGGTGCACGGCGTGGACGTCGCGGTGGACGCGGACTCGGTCACGGCCGTGATGGGTCACAACGGCGCCGGGAAGACGACGCTGCTGCGCGCCGCGGTCGGGCTGCTGCCCGTGCGGTCGGGCACCGTCCGGCTCGACGGCGACGACGTCACGAGGCTGCGCCCGCACCAGCGCGTGCGGCGCGGGCTCGCGTACGTCCCGCAGGGCCAGCAGTCGTTCGGCACGCTCACCGCGCGCGAGAACCTGCAGCTCGTCGCGGACGGCGCGGGAGCGGCGGGACGCAAGCGGCTCGACGAGTCGCTCGACCTGTTCCCCGCGCTGCGCGGCCTGCTGGGACGACGAGCCGGCCTGCTGTCCGGCGGTCAGCGCCAGCAGCTCGCCATCGCCCGCGCGCTCATCACGGGCCCGAAGGTGCTGATCCTCGACGAGCCGACCGAGGGCATCCAGCCCAACGTCGTGCAGGAGATCGAGGACGCGATCACGTCCCTCACGGCCGCGGGCGGGCTCGCGGTCCTGCTCGTCGAGCAGCACGTGGGGTTCGCGCTGTCCGCCGCGTCCCGCTACTACGTGCTCGAGTCCGGGCGCGTCACCAGCGAGGGTGCGGGCGGGCTCGACCAGGAGGAGGACGTGCGTGCGGCGATGGCGATCTGACGCGGCCGCCGCGCTGCGCGGCACGTGTCAGCAGGGGGGATACGCTCCATGTCCATGAGCACCGGACCGGGCTCCGAGCCGGCCGCACGGGAGACCACCAGCACTCCCACCGACGGCCTGTCGCTGCGCGAGATCGTCTACCACCGCCTGCGGGACGAGATCCTCAACGGCCGGATCAGCCCGCGCGAGCGCCTCACCGAGCCCAAGCTCGGCAAGACGTTCGAGGTGTCCCGCACCCCCGTGCGCGAGGCGCTGTCCCGCCTGCTGTCCGACGGGCTGATCGAGCGCACCGACTTCGGGTACGCGGTCGTCGTGCCGTCCCTGGAGGACCTGCGCAACCTGTACGAGCTGCGGATCACGCTCGAGCTGCGCGGCATCCAGCGGGCGATCGAGAACCCGTCCGTCGTGCACGACGAGGCCGCGCTGCGCACCGAGCTCGAGTTCTGGGTGGGGCTGCGCGACGACCCGCCCGCGCCGGACCCGTCGTTCGTCCTGCTCGACGAGCGCTACCACCAGGTGCTGTCCGCGTCCTCCGGCAACGCGCAGCTCACCGAGGCGCTCGTCGCGGTGAACCAGAAGATCCGCGCCGTGCGGATGCACGACTTCGTCGAGACGTCCCGCATCGCCACGACGATCGACGAGCACGTCGAGATCATCGAGCTCGTCCTGGCCCGCCGTCTGCCCGAGGCGCTCACCGCGCTGCACAAGCACGTCGGCGAGTCCCTCGAGGTGGTCATGGAGCGCGCGACGAGCGCCATGACCCGCATGGCCCTCGCCGGCTAGACCGACCCGGCCCGCGCTCCCTCGCGCGACCCGGCCCGCGCTCCCTCGCGCGACCCCGTCGTTGCTCCGGCTCTGACCGACCGTTCCCGGAGCAACGACGGTCTCGGCGGGTCCTCCTTCTGTCGACCCCGGGGTTGCTCCGGCTCTGGGGCTGCATTCCCGGAGGAATGGCGGGGTCGGCGGTGGGTGGGTCGGTCCTGGCCGACGAGCGTGCGGGACGAACGGGGCGTAACGCGCCGTTCACACGCGGGGCGGGGCGGTGAAACATCCGGTTCGTACCGTCCGGGATACGTCGCTGTATACGCACCACGACCAGCGACGACGACCAGCGACGACGACCAGCGACGAGCCCGACGACCGGCTCGACCGGCTCGACCGGCTCGACGAGACCACGACGAGTCCCACGACGGGGAGGTGCTGCGCATGGCCGGCACGCTGCTCGTCGCGAACCGGGGCGAGGTCGCAGTGCGGATCCTCACCACCGCGCGGCGGCTCGGGTGGCGGACGGTCGCGCTGTGCACGCGCGACGACGCGGCGGCCCCGCACGTGCGGCTGGCCGACGACGTCGTGCACCTGGGGGCCGACCCGCACGCGTACCTCGACGGCGGGCTCGTCCTCGCCGCGGCGCGCCGCGCCGGTGCGACCGCGCTGCACCCGGGCTACGGGTTCCTGTCCGAGGACGCGGCGTTCGCCGCGGACGTCGAGGCCGCGGGGATCACGCTCGTCGGACCGACGCCCGCGCAGGTCGCGACGTTCGGCGACAAGTTCCGCGCCCGGCAGGCGGCGCTCGCGGGCGGGGTCCCGGTCCTGGCCGCGTCGGGCCTGGTGACCACTCATGACGAGGCGATGGCGGCCGCCGAGGAGATCGGCTACCCGGTGATGCTCAAGGCGGTCGCGGGCGGCGGCGGGCTGGGGCTGCGGCGGTGCGCGGACCGGGGCGCGCTGGCCGCGGCGGTCGAGGACGTGCGGCGGGTCGCGGTCGAGCGGCTCGGGAACCCGGCGATGTTCGTCGAGCGGTGCGTGACCCGCGCGCGGCACGTCGAGGTCCAGGCGTTCGGCGACGGTCGCGGACGCGTCGTGACGCTCGGGACGCGGGACTGCTCGTTGCAGCGCCGCCACCAGAAGGTGCTCGAGGAGGCGCCCGCGCCGGGCCTGCCCGACGACCTGCGGGCGCGCCTCGTCGGGTGGTCGCGGGACCTGCTCGCAGCAGCGCGGTACCGGTCGGCGGGCACGGTCGAGTTCGTGGTCGACCTCGACCGCGGCGACGCCGCGCTGCTCGAGGTGAACGCGCGCCTGCAGGTGGAGCACACCGTGACCGAGGAGGTCACGGGCGTGGACCTCGTCGCGTGGATGCTGCGGCTCGCGGACGGCGAGGACGTGCTGGCGCGTCAGCCGGACGACGTCCCGATGCACGGTCACGCGGTGCAGGCGCGCGTGTACGCGGAGGACCCGCGGCGCGGCGGCGTGCCGTCGACGGGCACGCTCACGCACGTCACGCTCCCGCCCGTGCGGATCGACACGTGGGCCGAGCCGGGGCAGCGCGTCACGCCGCACTGGGACCCGCTGCTCGCGAAGGTCGTGGTGCACGGCGCCGACCGCGCGCAGGCGTTCGAGCGCGCGGCGCACGCGCTGACCGGCACGCGCGTCGACGGGGTCGAGACGAACCTGCCGCAGCTGCGGGCCGCGGTCGCGCATCCCCGCGTCCTGGCGGGGCTGCTGGACACCGCGCTGCTCGCGGACGTCGTCGACGACGAGCCGTGGGTCGAGGTGCTGCGCGCGGGGGACATGACGACCGTGCAGGACTGGCCCGGGCGGCGCGGGCTGTGGGAGGTCGGCGTGCCGCCGTCCGGGCCGATGGACGACCTGTCGTTCCGGCTCGGGAACCGCGCGCTCGGCAACGACGAGGGTGCGCCCGGGCTGGAGTGCACGCTCACGGGGCCGCGGCTGCGGTTCAGCCACGCCGCGACGGTGTGCGTCACGGGCGCGCCCGCACCGGTGCGCGTGGACGGGCGGACCGTGCCGCAGTGGGAGCCGGTCGAGGTGCCGGCCGGGGGAGTGCTCGACGTCGGTGCTCCCGGCGGCGCGGGTCTGCGGACGTACGTGCTGGTCGCGGGCGGTCTCGACGTCCCGCTGTACCTGGGCTCGGCGTCGACGTTCACGCTCGGCGGGTTCGGCGGGACGACCGGCCGCGCGCTCGTCGTCGGCGACGTGCTACGCCCCGCCGCACCCGGCACGCCGCCCGGAACGCCGAGCGGAGCGACGCGACGGGACCCGGCGCCCGTGCCCGCCGAGCTGCGGCCGCGGTTCACGCACGCCTGGCGGCTCGCGGTCCAGGAGGGCCCGCACCCCGCGCCGGACTTCCTCACGCGCGAGGACATGGCCACGCTCCTGGGTGCGACGTGGCAGGTGCAGGCGCACGCGAACCGCACGGGCATCCGGCTCTCGGGCCCGCGCCCGCGCTGGGCTCGCCCCGACGGCGGCGAGGCGGGCCTGCACCCGTCGAACGTGCACGACACCCCGTACTCGGTGGGCGCGCTGAACATCAGCGGCGACACCCCGATCCTGCTCGGCCCGGACGGCCCGTCGTTGGGCGGGTTCGCGTGCCCGGTGACGGTCGTCTCGGGGCACCGCTGGAAGCTCGGTCAGATCCGCCCCGGCGACACCGTGCGCCTCGACGCGGTCCCCACCCGCACGGCCGAGCGCCTGCGCACCGACGACCGGCTGCGTGCCGCCGCATTGCTGCCGCCGGGCGTCGCGACCGGCCCGGACGGTGACGACGGCGTGCTCGCGGTGGTCCCGGGCGACGCGAACGACGCGGTCGGCCGCCCGCGGGTGCGCTACCTGCGCGGCGGCGACGACAACGTGCTCGTCGAGTACGGCCCGCCCGTGCTCGACCTGGGGCTGCGGGTGCGGGTGCACGCGCTCGCGGAGGCGCTGCGCGCGCGGGTGCGCGGCGGGCTCGTCGGGGTCGTCGACGTGACGCCCGGGGTGCGGTCCCTGCACGTGCACGTCGACCCGGGTGCGCTGCCGGTGCGCACGCTCGTCGGCGTGCTGGTCGAGCTCGAGCACGCGCTGCCGCACACCGACGACCTCGTCGTGCCGTCGCGGCGCGTGCACCTGCCGCTGTCGTTCGACGACCCCGTGGTCGGCGCGGCCGTCGGGCGGTACGTCGCGGGCGTGCGCCCGCACGCGCCGTGGCTGCCGTCGAACGCCGAGTTCGTGCGGCGCGTCAACGGGCTGGACTCGGTCGACGACGTGCTCGCGACGATGGTCGCGGCCGAGTACCTGGTGCTCGGGCTGGGCGACGTGTACCTGGGCGCGCCGCTCGCGGTCCCGCTCGACCCGCGGCACCGCCTGCTGACGACGAAGTACAACCCCGCGCGCACGTGGACCGCCGAGGGCACGGTGGGCCTGGGCGGGCAGTACCTGTGCGTGTACGGCATGGACTCCCCGGGCGGGTACCAGCTCGTCGGGCGGACCGTGCCCGTGTGGTCCGCGTACGCGCAGCACGGCACGTTCGAGCCGGGCGTGCCGTGGCTGCTGCGGTTCTTCGACCGGATCGTGTGGCACCCGGTGACGCCCGACGAGCTGCAGGTCTGGCGCGAGGACCTGGCCTCCGGGCGCCGCACGCTCGAGGTCGAGGACGGCTGGTTCTCCGCGCGCGAGCACCGCGAGGCGCTCGAGCGGGACGCCGACGAGATCGCGGCCGTGACCGCGCGGCGCGCGGAGTCGTTCGCGGCCGAGCGGGCCGCGTGGGCGGCGGCGGGCGAGCTCGACGCGCCCGACGAGGCCGCCATCGCGCCTGCGTTCACCGCCGCGACCCGCACCGCCCCGCCGGGGTGCGTGCTCGTCGAGGCGCCCATGGTCGGCGCGGTGTGGCGCATCGAGGCGCGGGTCGGCGAGCGTGTGCGGGCCGGTGACGCGCTCGTCGCGCTCGAGGCCATGAAGCTCGAGCTCGCCGTGCCCGTGCCCGTCGACGGGCGGCTCGTCGAGGTGCTCGTCGAGCCCGGTCAGCAGGTCGCGCCCGGTGAGGCGCTCGCGGTCGTGGCGGTCGGCCCGTGACGACACAGACGAAGGAGGTCCCGTGCACCTGACCCCGTCGGACACCGAGAAGCTGCTGCTCGCGGTCGCGGGCATGGTCGCGCGCGACCGGCTCGCGCGCGGCGTGCGGCTCAACTACCCGGAGACGGTCGCGCTGCTCACCACGTGGGTGATCGAGCGTGCCCGCGAGGGGAGGTCGGTCGAGGACCTCATGGTCGAGGGCCGGCAGGTGCTGGGCCGCGACGACGTGATGGACGGCGTCGCGCAGATGCTGCCCGACGTGCAGGTCGAGGCGACGTTCCCGGACGGGCTCAAGCTCGTCACCATCCACGAGCCGATCGCGTAGGGGGCGGCACATGGCGAGCACGACGACGAGCGGGCCGGGTGCGGTGCGCCTGGCACCGGGCCGCGAGGACGAGCCCGTGGTCCTCAACGGCGACCGCGCACCGCACGAGCGGCTCACGCTCGTCGTGACGAACACCGGGGACCGTCCGGTGCAGGTGGGGTCGCACGTGCACCTGCCCGACGCGAACACGGCGCTCGACTTCGACCGCGCGGCGGCGCACGGCTTCCGGCTGGACCTGCCGTCGGGCACGTCGCGGCGGTTCGAGCCCGGCGCGTCGGCGCGCGTGGACGCGGTGACGATCCGCGGCGCGCGGCGCGTGCCGGGGCTGCAGCGCGGCAAGGCGGACGGCGGCGCACTGGGTCCCGTGCGCGACGTCGCGAGCGAGACGGTCGCGAGCGGGACGGAGGCCTGAGGCGTGGTCGAGATCTCGCGCGCGCGGTACGTCGCGCTGTACGGCCCGACCACGGGCGACCAGGTGCGCCTGGGCGACACGGACCTGTGGATCGAGGTCACCGAGGACCGCACGTACGGCGGAGACGAGGCGGTGTTCGGCGGCGGCAAGTCGATCCGCGAGTCGATGGCGCAGGGCACGACGACGCGCGCGGCGGGCGCACTCGACACCGTCATCACCAACGCCGTGGTGCTCGACTGGTGGGGCGTGGTGCGCGCGGACGTCGGCATCCGCGACGGCCGCATCGTCGCGCTCGGCCGGGCCGGCAACCCGGACGTCGCCGACGGCGTGCACCCCGACCTGCACATCGGCCCGTCGACGGACGTCATCTCCGGCGAGGGCAAGATCCTCACCGCGGGCGGCATCGACTCGCACGTGCACCTGCTATCCCCGTCGCAGGTGCACGAGGCGCTCGCGACCGGCCTGACGACGATCGTCGGCGGCGGCACCGGACCGTCCGAGGGCTCCAAGGCGACCACGGTGACCCCGGGCGCGTGGCACCTGGGCACGATCCACCGCGCGCTCGACGCGCTGCCCGTCAACGTGCTGCTGCTCGCGAAGGGCAACACGGTGTCCGACGAGGGTCTCGACGAGCAGGCGCTCGCGGGTGCGGCCGGCTACAAGGTGCACGAGGACTGGGGCTCGACGCCCGCGGCGATCGACACGGCGCTGCGGGCCGCGGACCGCTGGGGGCTGCAGGTCGCGCTGCACTCCGACTCGCTCAACGAGGCGGGGTTCGTCGAGTCGACGCTCGCGGCGATCGGCGGCCGGTCGATCCACGCGTTCCACGCCGAGGGTGCGGGCGGCGGGCACGCGCCGGACATCCTCACGGTCGCGTCGCACGCGAACGTCATCCCGGGCTCGACCAACCCGACCCTGCCGCACACGGTCAACACCGTGGCCGAGCACCTCGACATGCTCATGGTCTGCCACCACCTCAACCCGCACGTGCCCGAGGACCTCGCGTTCGCCGAGTCCCGCATCCGGGCGACGACCATCGCCGCGGAGGACGTGCTGCACGACCTGGGCGCCATGTCGATCACGTCGTCGGACGCGCAGGCGATGGGCCGCATCGGCGAGGTGATCACGCGCACGTGGCAGGTCGCGCACGTCATGAAGGCTCGACGAGGCGCGCTCGACGGGGGTGAGCCCGCGGACAACCTGCGCGCGCGCCGGTACGTCGCGAAGTACACGATCAACCCCGCGATCGCGCACGGCATCGACGCGCACGTCGGGTCCGTCGAACCGGGCAAGCTCGCGGACCTGGTGCTGTGGGAGCCGAAGTTCTTCGGCATCCGGCCGTCCGTGGTGCTCAAGGGCGGCGCGATCGCGTGGGGCGCGCTGGGCGACCCGAACGCGTCGATCCCGTCGCCGCAGCCCGTGCTCATGCGCCCCGCGTTCGGGGACGCGATCGCGCCCGAGCTGTCGATGACGTTCGTCGCACCCGCTGCCCTGGAGGACGGTCTGGCGGACCGCCTCGGCCTGCGCCGCACGCTCGCCGCCGTGGCGGACACGCGTGGCGTCGGCAAGGCGGACATGCGGCTCAACGACGCGATGCCGCGCATCGACATCGACCCCGAGTCGTTCGCGATCGACGTCGACGGCGAACGCATCGAACCCGCCCCCGCCGACCGGCTGCCGCTCGCGCAGCTGTACACGATGTTCTGAAGGGGGCCGCCGTGACCGCCGTGCACCCGCCGACGAGCGTGCTGTTCGCGCTGCTCGCGGACGCGCGCCTGCCCACGGGCGGGCACACGCAGTCCGCCGGGCTCGAGCCTGCGCTGCTCGCGGGGCTGTCCGTCGCGGACGTCCCCGGGTACGTGGGCGGTCGGCTCGCGACGGTCACGCGCACCGAGGCGGCGGTCGCGGTCGTCGCGCGGCACGTGGCGCTGGGCGATCCCGACGAGCGTGTGGCCGCCCTGCGCGCGACGTGGCACGCGTGGGCCGCGCGCACCCCGTCACCCGCGCTGCGCGAGACGTCGCAGCGGCTCGGCCGCGGGTACCTGCGCCTGGCCCGGCGGTTGTGGGCCGCGCACCCGGCGGTCGTCGCGCTGGACGCAGCGGTCGCGGCCGTGCGCCTGTCGGCGGCGGGTCCGGACGGTGTCCCCGTGCGGGCATCCGACGACAGCGCGCAGCCGCCCCGGCCCGTGGTGCTCGGCGTGGTGGGGGCGTGCGTCGGGCTCGACGCGCGGCAGGTCGCGCAGCTCGTCGGGTACGACGACGTGCAGACCATCGCCTCCGCGACGCTCAAGCTCGCGCCCGTCGACCCCGCCGACGCGACCGGGTGGGTCGTCGCGGCCGCCCCGACCGTCGAGGCCATGGCCGCGGGCGTCGCGCACCTCACCGACCCCGCGGACATCCCCGCATCCGGCGCCCCGCTCCTCGAGGAGTGGGCGCAGCAGCACGCCCGCCGCACAGAGAGGCTGTTCAGTGCCTGACACCCACACCCACACCCACCCCGCCCCGCCCGCGAGCCGCTCCCTGCGGCTCGGCGTCGCCGGGCCGGTCGGCACGGGCAAGAGCTCGCTCATCGCGCTCGTGTGCCGCGAGCTCGCGGCCGAGCTGCAGCTCGGCGTCATCACCAACGACATCTACACCGACGAGGACGCGCGCTTCCTGCGCTCGGCGGGCGTGCTCGACCCCGAGCGCATCCGCGCCGTGGAGACCGGCGCGTGCCCGCACACCGCGATCCGCGACGACGTCACCGCGAACCTGCTCGCCGTCGAGGACCTCGAGGAGGACTTCGCGCCGCTCGACGTCGTGCTGGTCGAGTCCGGCGGCGACAACCTCACGGCCACGTTCTCCCCGGCCCTCGTGGACGCGCAGATCTTCGTGCTCGACGTCGCGGGGGGCGGCGACGTGGCGCGCAAGGGTGGCCCGGGCATCGGGCGCGCCGACCTGCTCGTCGTGAACAAGACGGACCTCGCCCCGTACGTGGGGGTGGACGTGCCGCAGATGGTCGCCGACGCGACCGCGGCCCGCGACGGGCGGCCCGTCCTCGCGCTGTCGCGGCACGACGAGGCGTCCGTCGAGGCGCTCAAGGACTGGGTGCGGCTCATGCTCGCCGCGCACCGCGCCGGGGCGCACGTCCCGCAGGACCCGGGCCCGATGGCGCCGCACTTCCACGCCGACGAGGAGCACCCCGCCGGGGGCTTCGTGCACACCCACTGATCGACGGGGACGGGCGACGGTGCGGACGACGGTCGAGGTGGAGCGCGCGGGGGACCGCGTGCGGTGCGTGCTGCGCGCCGGCCACCTCGCGCCGCGCGTCCTGACCCAGACCGACCGCGGGGTGACGGTCGCGCTCGTCGCGACCGGCGCGCTGCTGCTCGGCGGCGACCACGTCCAGGTCGAGGTGCGCGTCGGCGAGGGCGTGGCGCTCGAGCTCGTCGAGACGTCCGGCACGGTCGCGTACCACGGGCGTGGGCGGGCGGCGTCGTGGGCGGCGGACGTGCACGTCGGGCGGGGGGCGTCGCTCGTGTGGGACGCGCTGCCGTTCGTCGTGTCCGACGGCGCGGACGTGTGGCGCACGACGAGCGTGCACGTGCACGACGAGGGTGCGGCGCTGCTGCGCGAGACGCTCGTGCTCGGTCGCGACGGGCAGCGCGGCGGGCTGCTGCGGTCCGCGACCCGCGCGGTCGTCGGCGGGCGTGACCTGCTCGTCGAGGAGCTCGACCTGACCGGCCCGCACACCGCCCCGGGCGTGCTGGGCGAGGCGCGCGTCGTCGACTCGGTGCTGCTCGCCGGGCGCCGGCCGGTCGCTGCGGACGGCGGCGGCGCGCGCGACGACGAGACGCGCGGGCTCGTCGTGCTCGACCTGCACCGCCCCGGCGCGCTGGCCCGCGCGGTCGGCACCGCCGCGCACGTCGCCGACGTCGGCCCGCTCGTCGGCCGATGGCGCGCGGTGCTCCCGGTGCCCATCGCACACCCGGACCCGCACCCGCACCCGGCCGCCGACCCGGCCGCCGACCCGGCCGCCGACCTGGCCGAGCACCCGACCGTCCCGACGACCGACCCCGAGACCTCGACCGACACGCCCGGCACCACCGGGACCGACGACAGGAGCACGCCATGCATGTCCCCGACCACGTGATCGACCCCGGCACGAGCATCGCGACCGCGGTGGTCGCCGGTGCCGCGCTCACGCACGCCGTGCGCCGCGTCCGCGCCGAGGCAACCCGCGAGCAGGTCGCGCTGACGGCCGTGGCATCCGGGTTCGTGTTCGCCGCGCAGATGGTGAACTACCCGGTCGCTGCCGGGACGAGCGGGCACCTCGTCGGCGCGGCGCTGGCCGCGGCGCTCGTCGGGCCGTGGCTCGGGGCGCTCGCGGTGGCGGCGGTGCTCGTCGTGCAGGCCGTGCTGTTCGCCGACGGCGGGATCACCGCGCTCGGGGTCAACGCGCTGCTCATGGCGGGTGTCGGGACGCTCGTCGGATGGTCGGTGCAGCGCCTCGTCGCGCGCGTCGCCGCGCGGGTCCCGGACGTCGGTCGCGTGGCGGTCGCCGCTGCCGGTGGGGCGCTCGCGTCGGTCCCGGCCGCGGCGCTCGCGTTCGTCGGCCTGTACGCGGTGGGTGGCACGGCGGACGTCGGGATCGGTGCGGTGACCGCCGCGATGCTCCCGGTGCACGCCGCGATCGGCCTCGGTGAGGCCCTGGTCACGGGCGCGGTCGTCGCCGCTGTCGCCGCGCTCGCCCCGGGGCTCGTCGCGCTCGACGCCCGCCCGCGTGCGCGTACGGCCGTCCGCCGTGGCGCGCTCGCGCTGGGCGTCGCATCCGTGGTCACCGCGGGTGGCCTGTCCGCGCTGGCGGTCGGGACGCCGGACGGACTGGAGTGGGCGGCGCAGCGGGTCGGGTTCGAGGCCCCGGCCGGCCCGGCGCTCGTCGGGACCCCGCTCGCCGACTACGGCACCCTCACCGGGGTCCCGGTCGGAGCGGCAGGCCTCTCGGGCGTCGTGGCGGTCGCCGGCCTGGTCGCCCTCGGGCTGCGTCGCGCCTCGTCCGCACCGGCCTGACCGCCGGCTCGGCCGGCCTCAGCCGAACGCCGGCGTCTCCACTGGCCCGGACGTCAGCGCCACGCCGCACTCATGATGTCGCGGTCGGCGAGACCAGAGAACCCAGCCGCGAACGCATCCCAGTCCTCAGCGGTCATGGTGCCGGTCTGCCGCACCGCGGGCTTCCCGTCTGCGCCGTTCGGTGTGCGCGCGGTGCTCGTCATGGCAGCACCGTACGGGCGTGCGACCCGTCGCGGAACGAGCTCGGCGAGGCTAGAAGCCCAGGGCGTGCTGGGTGGCCAGGAGGGTCTGGGCCGAGTGCTGGAGCTGGTCCTCCTCGTCGGGCGTCGTCGACACGTCCGGCACGTACTGCACGCCACCCGCGCCGACGACGCTCGGCACCGACAGCGCCACGCCGTGCAGCCGGTGCAGGCCGTCGTGCACCGTGCTCACGGGCAGCACCGCGTGCTGGTCACCGAGGATCGCCTCGACGATCCGTGCGCACGCGAGGCCGATCGCGAGGTTCGTCGCGCCCTTGCCCTCGATGATCCGGTACGCGGCGTCGCGCACGTCCTGCGTGATCGCGTCGAGCTCCGGCGGGGTGAACCGGTGGCCGTCGGGCGAGACCCAGTCCAGGACGGGCGTCGTGCCGATGCGTGCCTGCGACCACAGCGCGAAGCCCGTGTCCCCGTGCTCGCCCACGATGTCCGCGTGCACGCTGGAGGCCGACACCAGCGCCCGGTCCGCGACGAGCCGGCGCAGGCGTGAGGTGTCCAGCACGGTTCCCGACGAGAACACCTGCGACGCAGGCAGGCCCGTGATCTTCTGCGCGGCGACCGTCAGCACGTCGCACGGGTTGGTCACGATGCAGAACACCGCCCCGGGCGCATGCTCCACCAACGTCGGCATGAGGCGCTCGAGCAGACGCACGTTGGTGCCCGCGAGGTCGAGCCGCGTCTGCCCCGGGCGCTGCTTCGCGCCCGCCGTGATGACGACGACGTGCGAACCCGCCACCACCTCCGGGTCCGCGCCACCCACCACCGTGCCACCCGTGAACCACGTGCCGTGCGCGAGGTCCAGCACCTCGGCCTCGACCTTCGGGCGGTCGATGTCGTACAGCGCGACGGTCCGCGCCGAGCCGCGGATCAGCGCCGCGTACGCGACGCTCACCCCGACGCTCCCCGCGCCGACGACCGTCAGCCTGGAGTTCTCGATCCGGGCCATGCGGCCACGCTAGCCCCGGCTCCCCGAGCGGGCACGACGAACCGACGCTCAGTGGCGGTCGCGGGCGCGGATGCGCAGGCCGCTCGCGCGCAGGCGGCGCACCAGCTCGCGGGTGTCGACCGGGACGGCGCCGAGCGCGACGAGCTCGTCGTACCGCTCGTCGGGGACGTCGTAGTGGTCCAGGTCGAACGCGCGCGGCGGGATGCCCGCACGCTGGGCGAACGCGTGGAGCTCGTCGAGCGACGAGTCGCTCACGAGGTGCGACCACAGCCGCTCGTGGCGCGGCCACAGCGGAGGGTCGACGAGGATCACGACGCCGCGGACCCGTCCCGCGGTGCGGCCGGGACGCCGTCGTCGACGGGATCCGGGGCGACGAGAGCGTGCGCCGCGGCCTCCGCGTCGTACTTCGCGATCTCCTTCTCGAGCCGCTGCAGCTCCGCCTCGACGTTCTGCCGCGCCGGCTCCTCCCAACCGGAGCCCATCGGGGACGAGAACAGCGACGGTCGGGCCAGCAGCTTGCGCAGGATGCGCGCCCGCGCCCGCGCGTAGTCCGCCGCAGGGACGTGCGAGTACTCCGCGCGCACGTCCTGCAGGTACGCCTTGTAGCGCTGCGGTTCGGACGCGAGCATCGCGAGGTCCGCGTCGCACAGCACCGCGCAGTCCGGGTCCTTGGGGTTCGGCGCGTGGCGGACGAGCGCCGTCACCAGGTCGTGCACGCGCATCGCGTGCTTCTCCGGGACACCCAACGAGACGAGCTCGTCGTACGCGAGACGCGCGCTCGCGGCCTCGTCCTCGCCGCCCTTGTTCGCGTACGCCTTGCGCTCCGCGGAGTCGAACACCGCGCCGTGGTACCACGCCGCGAGCCGCACCAGGTCCGGCTCGTGGCTCTCCTCGTCGAGCTCGTCGACGCGCACCAGCACCTCGGTGAGGTGCTTGACGTTGTGGAAGTTGCGGCCGGGGGAGAGCCACCGGTCGAGCAGACGCTCGGCGACGACGCGGATCTCGTCCGGCGACGCCGTGGCTCCCGCCCCGACGACGTTGCGTACGAACGCGGGCACCAGCCAGGCAGGCGCTTCGAGGACGCCCATGACCACCCTCACGACGACGACTAGGACGGGCCAGCATAGCCCCGCGGCACGAACCGGTCGTCCCGGACGACCACCCGGTGATCACCGCACGCGGCGGGCCGGGAGGCCGGGTCCGACCGCCGCGTGGGACCGGTACGTCCGCCGGGCCATGGCCGGCCCTTGCAAGGCTGTCCGCGCCGAGACGCCGCGCGAGCAGGGACGTCGGTGTCGCAGGCACGGGCGTGGTCGTACGTCGCGGGCGGACCGCGTCCGGGGGCGGTGTAGTTGTTCGGCTGGTCGTAGACCGGGGCGCCGTGGTTGTCAGCGACCGACGACAGCCCGGAACGTCGGCAATCGCATCACTCGCGCCGGCGCGCCCAAGAGCGCAATGAAGAGCGCTGCGACGAAGCCGACCAACCTCTTGATCACGGCGAACTGCGGGGCCCGCTGCTGATGACGATCGTAGGTCCGTACTCGTCTGTGACATCTGCTTGGAAATCATCGATCTGGGAGCGCTTGGGCAGCATGCAACTCCCAGCTTCGGGCGATACGTACCGCCAAGACCTCAAGCGCACGCTCTTCAGCTTGGCCTTCTGGTTCGAACACGTCCCAGAGGTGGAGGTGGTTCATCGCGCGCTCGATGGACTCGGTGTTGCCCGCCTCACTCGACCACCACTGCTCGAAGTACTTTGGGCTGTATCGGTCCTTCAGGATGATGCACCCCCTCTCGAGGACCAGATCCGGCGCCAACAACCTGGCGAAGAAGAATGCGCTCGCCGCGTCCAGATGCTCAGCCATGTAGGCGTAGGCATCGGGTCGCGGCTGGGAGCCGGACCGCCAAGTGCGGAATGCGGGAAACTCCTCCGTGTCGAACTCAGTCAAGACCCATCAGCTCGTCAGGCGTGCCCGTCCGGACCGTTGATCCAGGGCACAAACACCTCGCCGTTCGCAGGATTGACATGCCTTTCGAAGTCGACGACGTGTGGCGTGCCGATACCGCCGTAAGCCCGTCCAGTCACATCAACACTCGTTTCAGCGACAACCCATCGGGACCATGCGTGGAGTAGTTCGTGACACCGACGTGCGCGTCCCTTCGCCCAGAATTTCGTCCGGTTCGGCATTGCGCGGGAACTGGCCCGACTCTTGAGCTTTGGATGGCGGAACGTGCGCCGTTTGCGGTGATCTCTCCCGGCGCGCCACATCCGCATTTGCGAGGAGCCATCAGTCCGCCCGGACGCGAGGATCGCCAAACTCGCCATTCGGACCGCCGCCACTGAGGAAGACAATGCGGTCCTGGGGGGAGTCGCGTCCGCAGACCGCGAGACCGACCTTTTCCCAGACGTCACGCCCGAGGCGACCGGTGTGCAGCAACTGCAATGGGGCCGTGGCAGAGTTATCGAGCGTGAAGCCGCCGTCTTCGAAGGACCATTCAGCCCGCCCGGAATAGTTCTCGGGGCGGGCCAAATCGCAATTGCCCCGGCCGTCCCATGTGGGCACGTTCTGCAGGATGGCGGTACCATCCGGCTCGAGTCGGACAATGACCCAGTCTGCCTTGTCGCTGCTCCTGTCATCCTCCACCCACTCGGCGGGTAGACCCTGTGGAGGCTCCCACTCGCCCGACGAGCACGACACCAAGAAGGCAGACAGTGCGACCATCGCACCCAATCTCGTCACCTGACGGTTCACGCTAGTGGAGCCTCCCTCTCACCGCCTCGAGTCGACCCGAGCCTTTCGATGCTCTCGTCGAACAGGAATCGGTACAGGTCTCCTTGGGAAAGGACTGACGTATGCCGCGCCGCCAACTCAGGTCAGGTGATCCGACAATCTAGCACCCCGACTCCGCGAACAAGGGGCGGACCACAGCGTTTCAACGCGATACTCAGTCATCGCCTATGCGCCAGGCGTAGAACCCGGAATCCGAGGCGCCCAGGACGCGGGTCGCGACCTGCACAGCATGCCCTCGGGCGGCCATCACCGCGATGGCCTCGAACCGCCTCTTGGGGGCATCGCCCTCCCCCAGACGCTCGCTGGCCGCCGATGGATCGCCACCTCGGCCTCGAGTTCGGCGATGCGCTTCCTCGCAGCGGTCAGCTCGGACTTCTCCGCGCTGCTCAGCCCGCGGAATCGCGCCGCGGGCGATGCAGTCCTGGCGGCGCCAGGTGTAGATCGACGCCGAACTGATCTCCAGGTCCCTGGCCACATCGCCCACGGCCCGGCCAGCGTCAAGGAGATCAAGCACCTTGCGCCGGAACTCCGGCGGGCATCCACGACGTCCCACGAGGCCCTCCTTCAAGGGTCAAGTGGCACAAGAATCCAGGAACCCGATTCCACGGAACACGGGGCACGGGATGAGCTCGCCCGTTGCATGGTCAGCGAACTGCCCAATCACGTCACCGAAATCGATCCGCTCCTTGAACCCAGGCGCACCGCGCGCCGCATTGCCGATCGGCGTCCCGGTGCCCGCGCGCTCAACGAGAACTGGGTGAACGAACGGTAGTGATCGCTCGTGCAGAAGGCTGGCCCGTCGCTACTCCTCACAATCCGCTCGCCTCTGCGATCAGCTCCCTTTGCGTAGGCGTTGACGTCTAAGTCCCTGTAAGTCACTTTGGCAACAACCGGGCCCCACTGAGAGAGCCAACTCGTGGCATTGCCCGCGTCCTTGACTCCGACACGGAGGTGTCGCGCTGTCGCACGCCTCTGCGAGGCGCTGGCTCACGGCCATGCTCGTACAGCTGCCTGAACGTCCTGCTCGAACGCCCGGCCGAAAGCCATCGCCTCAAGGACGACTGCCAGCAGCTCGGCGGTCAGTTCGAATGCCAAGCCCGACGACTCAACAGGATCGAACCCGGCACGATCGATCCGCACCAACCCTGAGCCAAGACCACTGCGCAGCAAGCCGTTCTGAGCGGAGAGTGCGAACTCGAGCGGGAGTCCTCGCACGAGTGTGCTGGACAGTCGACTCGCGCATGCGGCGTCGCCCCCAATGTCCACCCCTGATGTCTCAACCTCGATGACCAACCTGCCGGAAAGGTCCGGGGCGTACGAGCCCCCTAACAGCGCACGTGGCATCTGACCGCCGCCAAGTCGAAGCGTCTCGACCACGCATCGCGCGTTCCCAACCCAGCGACCGCGCGCCTGCGCGTCGAGCGATGCCCGAAGTATTTCAACACCATCGATCCGCGCGGTGTGCTCGTCGTCACGAATGGAGAATCGTCGGCTTGGCCCAGCAGTGGTCATTCAATACCCCAATACGCTCGCCAGTTGCGGTTGAATAGCTCCGGAAACTGCTTTATCACCTCCGGATCGTAGTTCGCGAACGTGGGGTGAGTCCGTCCGGCAATCTCGTGGGCTCGCTCGTAGCCCATGCCGGTATCCATCAGCTCCGCCTCCGTCAGTTCGTGCTTCACAAAGTTCCGCTCGCCAGCGGTTAGTGACCTGCCCTCTGCCGCCGCAGAGCGCAGACGCGCTAGCATCGCATCGTTGGCGACGGAGGAATCCAGTCGTGCAAGGTGGGCCTCGATTCGCGCCGTATCGGCCAGTATTCCCTCGCTGCGACTCCCAGCAGTGAATAGACGTTGAATTCTGCCCACGAGGGACGCGATCCGGCTCCCCGTGCGAGCGACGCCTACGGGAGCGCCTGCACCACCCGTCGCAGCCGCCAAAGCAAGGTCGGGCGCAATTGTGCCATACGAGAACTGTAGATCGTAGATGAGGCCCTTGCCCGCGTTCGGATTGCGCACCTCAGGAAGGATCACGTTCAGTCGCTGAGCCCGCGCACCAGTAACTACTATCTCCCTCGCCCAGTATGCGAGGCCAGCCACCTGCGACTGAATAAGGTTGACGGGTACTGACTCTCCGTTTGAGTCCCAAAGTAGGTTGCGCGCGTACCTATAGGGCGCGCGAGCGAATTCCGCGATACTGGGCCGCCCGGCCTGGCTTGTTCGGGTGCGGTCGCGGATCCAGGCGGAGGTATCCGGGTCGAGACCGGTCGGGTCCGACCACGTGGTGGGGTTGTTGTTGGCGTAGGCGTAGCCGTTCCATTGTTGGGGGTCGGACAGGTCCAGCAGTGGGTCGAGGCTGATGAACCGGCCGGTGTGTTCGTCGTAGTAGCGGGCGCCGATGAGGGTCAGGCCGGTCTGGTCGCGGGTCTTGTCGAGGAACTGTCGGTCGCCCGGGACAGTCACGGGGGTGCCGCGGGTCGCGCCGAACGGGTCGGTGTACTGCTTGATGACCGACGTCGTCTTCCAGGACCCGTTGGGCACCGCGGCCAGGGTCGTGCCGTGCATGTCCGCGACCAGTGAGGTCACACCGCCCAGGCCGCGTCCTGTGCGCACGGCGACGCTCTGACCGGCGAAGGTGTAGTAGCGGGTCGCGGTGACCTTCCCGCCGCTGATCGACAGTTCCTGGCCACCGGGCAGGTAGACCGTCGTGCCCGTGCCATCGACGCGCACGAGGCGGTCACCGTTGGCGTCGTACACGGCCGAGGTGTCCGTGCCCACCGACGTCAGCTCACCTTCGGCGTCCCAGGTCAGATCGACCTTCGACCCGTTGGTCGTGCGCGTGCTCTGGTGGCCCGCCGGGTCGTACGCGTACGTCGCCGTGGCACTGGCCGCGCCGGTGGTGCTCGCCGCGAGCAGCTGGTGCGGCCTGGTCGAGGAGTACGTGTACCTCGTCGTCGTGACCGCACCGTTCACACCGGTGGCGGTCGCGGTCGTGCGGTTATCCAGGACGTCGTAGGTGTACGCCACGTCGTACGGCGCCGGACTGCTCGAGATGGCGTTCGTGGCGTTCTTCGCGCACTCACCGGTGTCGTTCGCGGTCCACGCCCGGGTGAGCCGACGCAACCCGTCGTAACGGAAGTTCTGCACATCGCAGCGGTGCACCCCCAGGGCCGTGTTCCCCGGCTCGTCGACAGCCGAGGTGAGGTTGCCCGCGTCGTCGTAGGTGTACGTGACGTCAAGGTCCGTCCCGCCGATCTGCTCGCGCATCAGCGCGACACCAGTCAGCCGGCGCGTCAGGTCGTCATAGGAGTAGGCGACCGCAGCACCGTACGTCGTACCCAGATCCAGGGCGTTCGGCTGACCGATGAAGTCGTAGCTGGAGTCCGCGACGTAGGTACCCCACCCGAACCCGCCCGCCATCCACCGAGGCTTGGACGCCTGGTCGTAGTACGTGCGCACGGTTTCCGCGCCCAGGACGCTCTCACCACCGGACGCGCCCTCGGTCGTCACCGCGGGCAGCGCGACGGACTCGACCTGACCGTCGGCCATGTACGTGTACGCGGTCGTGAACGACCGGTTCTCCAGCTCGCTCAGCGCGCCGACGGCGGGCAGCGTCACCGTCGTGCTCGTCGGACGGCCCGCGACGTCGTAACCGTCCACGGCCGTGGTGTACACGTCGCTGCCGATTGTCCGCGACGACGACGCGAGCTGACCGAGCGCCAGCCTCTCCTTCCCGACGAGCGGGGCGGTGTCGTAGACGAACGTCGCCGTGCTGAGGGTCGCACCAGCAGAGGTCTTCCCGACGACGGCGGTCTTGCGTCCGAGCTGGTCGTAGGTCGTCGACGTCGAGTACCCGCGCGCGTCGGTGACCTGGACGACCTGGTCGACGGCGTCGTACACGGTGCGCGTCGTGCCGTTGTCCGGGTCCTGCGAGGAGACCTTGCGGCCCGCCTTGTCGTACGTGTACGTCCAGGTCGGGCTCTCGCTGGTCGTGGAGTCCTGCACCACGGACTTCAGCTGGCCGGCCCGCGTGTAGGTGTACCTGGCCTCCACGTACCCGGCCGACGACGCCGTCCTCGGGTCCAGGGACACGGTGGAGTCGTTGAGAGTGATCTGGACGGTCGGGCGGGTCGTGTACTGCCGCGCCGCGACCGTCCTGCCCCTGCCGTCCACGATCGTCGTCGAGGCCGTCCCACCCTGAGGCGGCACCACCGTGGTGTACCGGCCGTCGTAGAGCGTGACCGTACGGAACTTCTCGTTGTTCGAGTTCGAGGTGGTGTTGTGCCAGACGATCTCGTCGGTGACCCGACCCGCCTTGTCGTAGCGGTACGTCGTGACCCGACGACTGGAGCTCGGCGTGTCCTGGGGCACCGCGGAGGGCACCGTCTTGGAGACGACCCATGGCCCCGCGACCTTCTTCACGCGGCCGGCGGAGTCGTAGTACGTGTGCGACAGGACCGTCCCACGCTGCGCGGCCGTCTGCCCCTTCGTGGTGACCGCGGGATTCTCGTCCTGCGTCTGGAACACACGCAGGAGCCCGTCGTACAGCGCCGCCTTGACGTGCTGGGTCTTGCCATCGGCGCCCAGGGTCCTGGTCACGACGGCGTTCTGCCCGCGTGCGTTGACCTCGTACTCGTACTGGATCGAAGCAGGGCCCGACCCTGCGTGCTGGGGGTACCTCACGCTCGCCAGTCGCCCGAGAGCGTCGTACTCGGCCGTGGTCACGAGCTTGTTCGCGTCGGTCGACCGCACCGGCCAACCGGTCTGCGGGACATAGGTGGTCGTCGTCGTGAGGCGGTCACCGTTGGCGGTCTGCGGGGTCGTGACCGACACGCTCTCGACGAGCGAGGCGCCCATGGGTGCGTACGCGGTTGTCGTGGATCTGCCGAGGGAGCCTGCCCCGGTTTCCCGGACACCTGCCGTGAGGTGACGATGTCACCTTCGAGAGGAGTCCTTGTGCCTGCAGCCAAGCCGCCGGAGTTCCGGCGCCGAGCAGTGGACCTGGCCCGCAGTGGCCAGCAGCCGGTCGCGAAGGTCGCGGCCGACCTAGGGATCAGCGAGTCGTGCCTGCGTCGGTGGATGGCCCAGGACGACGTGGACACCGGCCGTCGGGAGGGTCTGACCAGCGAGGAACGCAAGGAGCTGGTCGAGCTGCGCCGCCGGACCCGGGTGCTGGAGATGGAGAACGAGATCCTCAAGCGCGCCAGCGCCTACTTCGCCCGGGAGAACGTCCTCCCAAAATGACGTTCCGGCTGGTCCGTGAGCTCGCCGAGGACGGGGTGTCCGTCGCGGTGGCCTGCCGGGTGCTGAAGGTCTCCAGGTCCGGCTACTGGCAGGTCCGGCCGCCCTCGGCCCGGTCGCTGGCCGACGCCGAGCTCACCGCGACGATCGTGGCGGTCCACCAGATGTCGCGGTGCACCTACGGGGCTCCCCGGGTCCATGCCGAGCTGCGGCTCGGTCTGGGTCTGGCCAGCGGGCGCAAGCGCGTGGCCCGGCTGATGCGCTCCGCGGGCCTGGCCGGGGTGTGTCACCGGCGCAAACGTCGTGGACAGCGGCCGCTGCCTGCACCGCACGAGGACCTGGTCCGCCGGCGCTTCACCGCCGACAGCCCGGACCGGTTGTGGTGCACCGACATCACCGAGCACCCCACGAACACCGGGAAGGTCTACTGCGCCGCGGTCCTGGACGTGTTCACCCGCAAGGTCGTGGGGTGGTCGATCGCGGACCACATGCGCTCCGAGCTGGTCGTCGACGCCCTGCAGATGGCCATCTGGACCCGCCAGCCCGCGCCGGGCGTGATCGTCCACGCGGACCGCGGAGCCCACACCTCGTGGATCTTCGGGCACCGGCTGCGCTCGGCCGGCCTGCTCGGGTCCATGGGCCGGGTCGCCTCGAGCGTGGACAACACGATGATGGAGTCGTTCTGGTCGACCATGCAGCGCGAGCTCCTGGACCGGCGCACCTGGGCCAGCCGCGAGGAGCTCGCCGCGGCGATCTTCGAGTGGATCGAAGGCTTCTACAACCCCCACCGGCGCCACTCCGGCCTCGGCTACCGGTCCCCGAACGACTTCGAGGACCTTCACACCACCGCTACCGCGGCGGCATGATCAACCAACCCGAACTGTCCGGGAAACCGGGTCAGGCTCCCTGGCCAATGGGTGAGGAGTTGGTCTTCCAGTGACAGGGCCTGGGGCTGATGCACGAGTAGGTGACACCCACCTGTGGCGCCGGAGGCGCCGCTGGAAGGATGTGCATCGTGCCCAGACCCTATCCCCAGGAGTTCCGCGACGACGTCGTGGCCGTGGCTCGCCGCGGGGATGCTCCGATCAAACAGGTCGCAGCCGACTTCGGGATCGCCGAGTCGTGCCTGCGCAACTGGCTGCGTGACGCCGACGTCGCCGACGGCAACCGTCCCGGCGTGACCCGGACCGAGTCCGCTGAACTGCGCGAGGCGCACCGGCGGATCCGGCTGCTGGAGCAGGAGAATGAGGTGCTGCGCCGCCACCCGAACGGCTCGTGCGCCAGTCGGCGCGTGACCGTGTCCCGCACGAGGCCCTCCGCACCGCACTGGCGGCAGAACTCGTCGCCCGGCACCGGGACGACCCGGCACTCGAGCACCGTGCGGCGGTCGGTGACGTGCTGGCCGACGACGACCAGGCCGAGGTCGTCCAGACGGGCGAACGTGGTCAGGTCAGGCGGGCAGAAGGTAGCGTCGTCCAACGTCGAGGCCTTTCGGATGGGTTGGTGTGAGAACCCCCATCTTCGGAAGACCTCGACGCCTTCCCCCACCTCGACACGCCCGCCACCACGCCCGACGTCTCACGACATCGTCGACACTCCTACACCCTCATCTGTGATGAGCCCCATTCCCTCCGGACGGGGGCCGATAAATTGACTATCGAAATTCCGCCAATTGAAGAGCTCGATGACCTGGGCATCGTAGTCGAGTCGCTTGAGAGCGATACCGTCGCCGTGTGTCTCACGGCCTGGGCGGCGGACGGCGACATGGTGATGGTCACGTGGAGTGGCGAGCACAACTCAGTGAGTGTCCGATGGGAGCGAGAGGGCCGCGAGCTGCTTTTCATCGAACGGGAGTGCGTTCGCAAGGTGTCGGCACGAAAGTCCGGGCGAGTCGTCACCTTCCTGGCCTGGACTGTCCATGGGGAGGTTGGCGGAGAACTTTCTGTGGCTGTAGGTGACACCGTGTATGTTCGCGACGTGCTCCTGGAAGGACAGACCGTGCCGTAGCGCACAAGCAGGCTCGTCGCCGAGTTGCTCCAGGCGCGCGAACTCGGGGATTGGGCGGGTGTGGAACGAATCCAGGATCTTCTCGGCGCGGGCGCGGCCCGAGTCGGTGTGATTCACGCGGAAGGCGGCCTGCAGGTCCTGGGCGCCGCGCCAGGCGACGTAGACCTCTTCGTGGGCGTCGTGCGCGGTGATCGCTCGTTCGAGGCGGGCGAGCTGGCGGTCGGTGAGGGTCTCCGCACCGGCGCGCACGATCGTCTGGATGCCGAACAGAGCGTCGCCCATGCGTCCGTGGTGCCAGGTGGTGCCCTGCTGCAATCGACGGTGGACCTCGTCGACGACCTGGATGCCGAGTTTGCCGACGTGGAACGCGTCCAGGACTGCGGTCGCGTCGGCCAACTCGGCGTCGATCGCGGACGCGCACGTCGCCGGGCGGCACGTCGCGCAGCGACGCTCCAGCGAGCTCCAGCTGACCGCGACCATCCCGCAGTCCGGGCAGCCCTCCAGGTGCCAAGGCGTTGAGACCGTCAGGAAAGGGAGAGGGCGTAACATGTTTCTCTCGCGCGCGAAGGGCCAGCGGGTGTTGACGGCCCGGGTTGACGGCCTTGGTGCCGACGAAGTGTCACACCTCGTGTCAGAGGTGGTGGACGTCTGGACCCCGGCGTGGATCCAGATCGACGCGATTGCGGGCGCGGAGGGGGCTCCGCAGTGGGCGCTTGATCGGCTGCTCGCGCGCGCACCGAAGAACACGGGTGGTGCCGGCGTGGTTCTCACACCCACGGAACCCGATCGAGATGCGCTGATTGCGTTTGCGCCGTACTCGATCTACGTGCAGTTGGGTGAGAGGTCGGCTCGTCCATATCTCCAGATCGATGACGCGGACGACATCGCGCTGTATGTCGAGGCGCGCGATCCTGCGTTGCTTGACGTGAGACTCGACGTGCCGCCCTGGGAATGGGCTCGGCAGCGTCGCATCGGCTCTCGGTTCACAAGGGACGTCCCCTGACCTGGTCGAGAGCATTGGAGCGTCCCGACGATCACATCCCCTGGCGTCGCAGGAGTCTGGACGGACTCGAGGGCGTCGCTCGAGCGTCTGAAGGAACTGCGATTCCGACAGATGTTCGGCGCGGGCTCGTGGAAACGGGAATGTCTGATGCGAATGCGTGAGATGCGTGGCCGGCACGATCCGTGCCGGAGGGCGTCAGTCGGTTCGCGTCTCGGGTGCGGTCGGGAGCTCGACGCGGACGGTGGTGCCGCCGCCGGGGGTTTGGGTGAGGTCGACGTGGCCGTCGTGGGCGGTGACGATCGCGGCGACGATGGCCATGCCGAGTCCTGAGCCGCCGGAGTCGCGGCCGCGGGAGGCGTCGACGCGGTAGAACCGTTCGAACACGCGGGCGGCGTGCTCGGGGTCGATGCCGGGTCCGTGGTCGCGGACCTCGATCACGCCCACGGGCGTGTCGGGGCCTGCGGGCTCGTCGGGACCGGGCGTGCGCTGCGCGAGGCCGACGGCGATCTCGACGGGTGTGCCGGCGGGGGTGTGCTGCACGACGTTCCCGACGAGGTTGGCGACCACCTGGCGCACGTGCGCCTCGTCGCCCTGGACGACGACGGGGCCCGTGGCGCCGCCCGAGGTGAGCGGGACGATGCGCGTGGTGCGCGTCGGGTCGAGCGCGCGCAGGTCGCTGACCGCGTCGGCGGCCACCACGGTCAGGTCGACTGGCTCGCGCCGGGCCTCGCGCTTCTCGTCGAGCCGGGCGAGCGAGAGCAGGTCCTCGACGAGGGTGCCCATGCGGGTCGCGGAGCCCTCGATGCGGCTGAACGTGTCGTCGACCTGCTCCTTGGAGGTCAGCGCGCCCATCCGGTACAGCTCGCCGTAGCCGCGGATCGCGGCGAGCGGGGTGCGCAGCTCGTGCGACGCGTCGGAGACGAACCGCCGCATGCGCGCCTCGGAGGCGGTGCGCGCGGCGAACGCCTGCTCGACCTGCGCGAGCATCCCGTTGAGCGCGGCACCGAGCCGGCCGACCTCGGTGGACGTCGGTGCGGGCGGGACGCGCTGCGAGAAGTCGCCTGCGGCGAACGCGGCCGCGGTGTGCTCGATCTGCCGCAGCGGGCGCAACGACCGGCGCACCGCCCACCAGCCCGCGAGCCCGCCGAGCAGCAGGATCACCACGCCGGAGACGGCCAGCACCCCGATCATCGAGCGCACCGTGGCGGACACGTCCTCGAGAGGCAGCGCGATGATGATCGCGACCGTCTCACCGGTGGAGTTCTCGGTCCCCGGGTACGCGACCGCCCGCCACTTCGACCCCGTGTCCGATGACACCGTGAACGGTCGGCCCTCGCGCGCCTGTGCCTGCTCGACCGTCAGCGCGGGCAGGTTCGGCACACCGCGCTCGTGCAACGCCGACGTCCGCGGTGCGAACAGGGTGCCGAACCGGCCGTCCTTCACGTACACGCCGAGGTAGTCCGTGGGTGGGCCGGAGCCCTCCCACGGCGGCGTTCCAGCGGTCGCGTTGACGAGCGCGAGCCCCTCGGTGCGGAGCTTGTCGTCGACCTGTCCGACGAGCGTGCGCTGCAGCAGCGCGGTCGCGGTGACACCTGCGAGGACCAGCCCGACGAGCAGCAGCACCGTGGAGATGGCGACGAGCCGGCCCGACAGCGGCATGCCCCGCCACCAGTGCAGCCCGCCGGTCGTGGCGTCGGCCCGCTCCTCGGCGGTCGTCTGCTCGGTGACCGGCTCGGTCGTGCTCGTCGTCGGCGGGACGGGCGCGTTCGTCGCGGCACCCGCCGCACCGCCGCGGCGAGGAGGCGGGGGCGGGACGGGTCCCGGGTCCGTCAGGCTCACGACATCGAGCGCAGGAGGTAGCCGACCCCGCGCTTGGTGTGGATGAGGGGCGGCAGCTTCTCCCCGTCCGGGCCGGTGAGCGAGTCGACCTTGCGGCGCAGGTAGGAGATGTAGGACTCGACGATGTTCGCGTCGCCGCCCCAGTCGTACTGCCACACGTGGTCGAGGATCTGCGTCTTGGACAGCACGCGCCCGGCGTTGAGCATGAGGTAGCGCAGCAGCTTGAACTCGGTGGGGGACAGGTCGATCTCCTGGCCGGCGCGGTGCACCTCGTGCGAGTCCTCGTCGAGCTCGAGGTCCGCGTAGCGGATGAGGTTCGAGTCGTCCTGCTCGGCGGGGGACGTGCGGCGCAGGATCGCGCGGATGCGCGCGACGACCTCCTCGAGGCTGAACGGCTTGGTCACGTAGTCGTCGCCGCCGACGGTGAGTCCCTGCACCTTGTCCTGCGTGTCGTCGCGCGCCGTGAGGAACAGCACGGGCATGTGCTGGCCCTTCTCGCGCAGGCGGCGCGTCACGGTGAAGCCGTCCATGTCGGGCAGCATCACGTCGAGCACCAGCAGGTCCGGGTCCAGGTCCCGCGCGAGGCGCAGCGCCGAGTTCCCGTCCGCGGCGGCGTGCACCTCGAACCCCGCGAACCGCAGGCTCGTCGCCAGCAGCTCGCGGATGTTCGGCTCGTCGTCGACGACGAGGAGCCGGGCCTCGGCCTCGGACGCGTGCGTGCTCATGGAGCGATCTTCGCGCCGCAGGCTGGAGGTTGCCTGGGAAACGCCTGGGTGACGGCGGGTCGGCGCGGCACGCGTCGGTCCCCGTACGGGTGGCTTCGCCCGAATCGGTTGGTCCGACGGGCGGCCTGAGCAGCGCGTTTCGGACCGACGACCAGTAGCGGGTACCGTCGGCGGACGTGACCGTTCGACTGACCGTGGTGCAGAGCTCGCCCGAGGCCCCGCTCGACCGCCTCGCAGGCTGGTGGAGCGACGTCGAGCTGACCGTCGTGCGCGCCGACCAGGGGGATCCACTCCCGACGATCGACCGCGTCGGCGACGGGCTCGTCGTCCTCGGCGGCCTGATGAACGCCTACGACGACGCCGGCACCCCGTGGCTGCCCGGGCTGCGCGCGCTGCTCGCCGACGCCGTCTCCTCCCACGTCCCGACGCTCGGCATCTGCCTGGGTGCGCAGCTCCTCGCCGCCGCGACCGGCGGGCGCGTGCAGGTCGCCGCGCCGCCCGGACCCGAGGCGGGTGTGGTGGACATCTGGTGGCGCCCCGAGGCCGGCGCGGACGCGCTGTTCGGGCCGCTCGTCGCGGGCCTGCCCGGCCCCGCCGAGCGCAAGGTCAGCGCGCAGCCCACCCTGCACTCCGACGCGGTGGTCGACCTGCCGCCGGGTGCCGTGTGGCTCGCGTCGTCCAACCAGTACCCGTACCAGGCGTTCCGGGTCGGCTCCGCGTGGGGCGTGCAGTTCCACCCCGAGGTGTCCGGGCCGACGCTGCGCGGCTGGGCCGAGGGCCACGAGTCCGCCGACGCGGACGCGATCCTGGCCGACTACACGGCCCGCGAGGACGAGCTCGTCGCGACCGGCGCGCTGCTGGCCGCCTCGTTCCTCGACGTGGTCCGCGAGGCGGCCGACGCACCCGTCTCCGCCTGAGCCGCACGCGTGCCGTCGTACCGCGTGCGCGCGTTCGTCGGCACGTTGCGGCCCGGCACGTCCGCGCCCGAGCTGCTGCCGGAGGCGGTCGACCTCGCGCGGACCCTCGTGACCGTCGAGGCGTGGGACGTCGAGGTCGTGAAGCGCCGTGCGCGCGTCACGATCCGCTACCAGGCCGACGACGACGCGTCCGCCCGCCAGGCCGGCTGGGCGGTGCTGCACCACCTCGACGAGCGCGCCGAGATCGAGGGCCGCACCCTCACGCGCCGCTTCGGCTCCCGCTGGTACCCCGTCCGCGCCTGACCCGCCCGCGCTCGTCGTCGACCCCGACGACCCTCCCCGACGACCCTCCCCGACGACCCTCCCCGACGACCCTCCCCGACGACCCCGCGGTTGCTCCGGCTTCGTCGTCCCAGACCCGGAGCAACGACGGTCTCGTGCGAAAGGCCGGCCGCGACCCCGCGGTTGCTCCGGCTCCGACGTCGGATACCCGGAGGAATGACGGGGTCGCGGGCGAGGGGTCAGGGGGACGACGAGGGGGACGACGACGGTCAGGCGACGCCCAGGTCCTCGGCGTCCTTGATCGTGTACGCGTAGCCCTGCTCGGCCAGGAACCGCTGGCGGTGGGCGGCGAACTCCTGGTCCACGGTGTCGCGCGCGACGACCGTGTAGAAGTGCGCCGTCCGCCCGCTCGCCTTGGGCCGCATGATGCGGCCGAGCCGCTGCGCCTCCTCCTGCCGGGACCCGAACGACCCCGACACCTGGATCGCGACGGACGCCTCGGGCAGGTCGATCGAGAAGTTCGCGACCTTGGAGACGACGAGCTTGGTGATCTCCCCGGCGCGGAACGCGTCGAACAGGCGCTGCCGCTCGCGCACGGTGGTCTCCCCGGTGATGAGGTCCGCGCCGATGTGCTCGGCGAGCTCGTGCAGCTGGTCCAGGTACTGGCCGATGACGAGCGTCGGCTCGCCCTCGTGCTGCGCGACGAGCCGCTCGACCACGCGGTTCTTGCCGGACGCGGTCGCGGCGAGCCGGTACTTCTCCTCGGGCTCGGCCGTCGCGTACGCCATGCGGTCGGCGTCGGGCAGCGTCAGGCGCACCTCGATGCACTCCGCGGGCGCGATGTACCCCTGCGCCTCGATGTCCTTCCACGGCGCGTCGAACCGCTTGGGTCCGATGAGCGAGAACACCTCGTCCTCACGCCCGTCCTCGCGCACCAGCGTCGCGGTCAGGCCGAGCCGGCGACGGGCCTGCAGGTCCGCGGTCATCCGGAAGATCGGCGCGGGCAGCAGGTGCACCTCGTCGTACAGGACCAGGCCCCAGTCGCGCGCGTCGAGCAGCTCGAGGTGCGAGTAGACGCCCTTCCGCTTGGTGGTGAGCACCTGGTAGGTCGCGATGGTGACGGGCCGGATCTCCTTGCGGGCACCCGAGTACTCGCCGATCTCGTCCTCGGTCAGCGACGTGCGGCGCACGAGCTCGTCGCGCCACTGCCGCGCGGAGACGGTGTTGGTGACGAGGATGAGCGTCGTCGTCGAGGACTTCGCCATCGCCCCTGCGCCGACGATCGTCTTGCCGGCGCCGCAGGGCAGCACGACGACGCCCGACCCGCCGTGCCAGAACCCCTCGACGGCCTGCTGCTGGTAGGGCCGCATGGCCCAGCCGTCCTCCTCGAGCGCGATCGGGTGCGCCTCGCCGTCGACGTACCCCGCGAGGTCCTCGGCGGGCCAGCCGAGCTTGAGCAGCACCTGCTTGAGGTGGCCGCGCTCGGACGGGTGCACGACGACGTCGGTCGCGTCCAGCCGCGCGCCCAGCAGACCGGCGGTGCGCTTGGACTTCATGACCTCGGCCAGCACGGCCGGGTCGAGCGCGTGCAGCACCAGCCCGTGCACGGGGTCCTGCACGAGCTGCAGCCGCCCGTACCGCGCCATCGTCTCCGCGACGTCGACGAGCAGCGCGTGCGGCACCGGGTAGCGCGAGTACTCCAGCAGCACGTCGACGACCTGCTCGGCGTCGTGCCCCGCGGCGCGCGCGTTCCACAGGCCGAGCGGCGTGAGCCGGTAGGTGTGCACGTGCTCCGGGGCGCGCTCGAGCTCCGCGAACGGCGCGATCGCGCGACGGCAGGCATCGGCCTGGTCGTGGTCGATCTCGAGCAGCAGCGTCTTGTCGCTCTGGACGATGAGCGGTCCGCTCACGTGACCTCCTGGTCGTGGTCCTGGTCGTACCCGCTGTCGTCGGTCGCGCGCTGCACGACGCCGATCCGGTGGACGGCGACGGTCAGCTCGGACTCGCGCACGGGGTCGGCGGCACGCAGCCGCCCTCCCTCGACGCGCAGCGGTCGCAGCAGTCGGCGTTCGGGCCGCCCCTGGGGTCCGACGAGCTCGACCCACACGTTCTCGCGTGCGGCGGCGGCCTCACGCAGGAGTGCCAACGCGGCGGCGGGGTCGTCTGTTCCGGGGCCCGGTGCGGGGCTGCGCGCCGGGGCGGGGGTCGCGGCGGCCGGGTCGGTCGCGTCGGGCGTGGGGTGCTGGTCCGACGAGCGCAGCCGGCGCACCAGCGCGGCGGTGTCGGTGGTGCGCGTGACCACGGGCGCCGCGGTGCGCCGGGACCCGCGGCGGCGCGCGCGGCGGACCGTGCGCTCCAGGTGCAGCACCTGCCCGTCGGGGGCCTCGGCGACGGGCGAGAGCCCGTGCGCGCGCAGCGTCTCGACGAGCTCGTGCGTGGACGCCTGCGCCGCGAGCACGGTCGGCGCGAGCTGCACGAGGCCGAGGTCCGCGAGCCGTGGGTCGTCCGCGAGACCCGCCAGGAGCGCGGGGTCGTCGGCCCGCAGGTACGACGAGGCCGCGCCCGCCCGCAGGCGCCCGTGCCGCCGGGCCGCGTCCCGCACCAGGTAGTCCAGGGCCTGGGGGATCCCGCCGCGCGCGAATGCCGTCAATCGCTCGACGAGCTCGTCGGCCGTCAGACCGTCGTCCAGCGCGCGTCGCACCGACTCGGGCGTGAACCGCACGGTGACCGCGCCGCCGCGGGACTCGACGACGGCGGCACGCTCGAGCAGCGCCTCGAGCTCCGCGGCGGGCCGTCCGGGCACGATCCCGGTGAGGTCGCCCTGCAGCAGCAGGTCGCCGACCTCGGGCGCCAGCCCCGCCGCGAACACCGCCGCGGCCTGCACCCCGGCGCCGTCGCCGCCCGCGTCGAGCAGGGCGCGCGCGGCGTCGCTCAGCGCACCGGCACCCGACGCGCCCAGGCGCGACGCCTCCGTGAGCACCGCCTCGACCGCGCTGCGCGGCGGGACGGTCCGCGGCGTCGCCCAGCCCAGCGCGTCGACCACGGCGTCCGCCCCGGGCGCGCGGCCCGGCTCGCGGGCGAGCACGCCCAGCACCGCGCGGCGCAGCCGCGGCGCCCACGGCCGCGCGAGCTCCGGGTCCAGCGCGGCGATCAGCGACCCGCGCTCGTCGCGCGAGCCCACGAGCCACGGCGTGCGGGTCGTCGCGAGCCACGCGGACGCGAGCGCGACCCAGCGCTGCGGCAGGTCGAGCGTGGACCACGCGTCGGCGTCGGTCGTCGGGGCGAACACCGCCGGCTCGTCGTCGTCCACCGCGAGCAGCCCCGCCGCGAACGCGAGCTCGACGACGAACGCCGCCTCGCGCTCGTCCACCTCCAGGGTCGCGGCCGTGCGCCGCAGCTCGCGCACCGCCAGCCCGCCCGCGCGCAGCACGCCCGGCGGGTCCTGCTCCCACGCCCGCAGCAGCCGCGCGACCAGCCGGACGCACCGCTCACCGGCGCTCGCCGACTCCGCGGCCACGGTCGCGGGGGAGCGGTGCGGGACCTGCGTGAGGTCGGGCGGCACGGCCACGCCGCGGTGCGTGCGCCCGCCGCGCAGCGCGAGCGCGACCGACGCGGGCAGCAGCACGTGCCGCCCCGCGCCGCGCACGAGCAGGCGCCGCGCGACGAGCATCGCGACCGCGTCCCCGGCGGGTGAGCCCGGACCGGGCGCGAGGCCCACAGGCGGCCCCCACGTGAGGGCGTCGAGCACCGCGCGCGCGGGGGCGGCGAGCGGGTCGTCGTCGGACGGCAGCGCAGTCGGGTCGGCCGGGCCCGCGACCTCCAGCGCGAGACCGGCGGGGTGCGCGCCCAGCAGCTCCGCGACGCCCGGCGCGAGCACGAGCGCACCCTCGTCGTCCGGGTGCAGCAGCGCGAGCGCGAGCCCCTCGTCGGTGGCCCGCGCGACCTCGTCGTCCGGACCGCCCGCGACCGCCTCCTGGATCGCGGCGTGCGTCGCACCGCCCAGCGCGACGACGGCCTCGAGCACCTGCACGACGACCGCGTCGACCCCCGCCAGCGCGCGCTCCAGGCTCGCGCGGCCCGTGGCCCGCACCGCGAGCGACGTGAGGTTCCCCGGGAACGGGGAGGCGAGGTCCGGGCGCCGCGCGAGCAGCACCGCGAGCGCCTCGTCGGACGACGAGCGCAGGTGCGCGGTGAACGTGGGCATCCGCACCACGATACGTGCGCCACCTGCGCGCACGCAGCGCCGCCCGGCCGACCACTCCCTGCGGCGGGCGGTAGCGTCGGGCCCGACGAGCACGCGAGCAGCGGAGGATGACGTGGGAGAGCCGACCGGCCTGTACGACGACGCGCAGGCGATGCTGCCCGAGCTGGCGAAGCTGCGGCACGCACTGCACCGCGTCCCCGAGCTGGGGCTGCACCTGCCGCGCACGCAGGCCCTCGTGCTCGAGGCGCTCGAGGGCCTCGGGCTGGAGGTCACGACGGGCGAGTCGCTGACCTCGGTCGTCGCGGTCCTGCGCGGTGCACGCCCCGGCCCGGCGGTGCTGCTGCGCGGCGACATGGACGCGCTGCCCGTCACCGAGGACACCGGCGAGCCGTTCACCTCCCAGCACGAGGGCCTCATGCACGCGTGCGGTCACGACATGCACGTCGCGGGGCTCGTCGGCGCCGCGCGTCTGCTCGCCGCCCGCCGGGACGAGATCGCGGGCTCCGTCGTCCTCATGTTCCAGCCCGGCGAGGAGGGCGACGGCGGCGCGGAGTACATGATCCGCGAGGGCGTGCTCGACGCCGCGGGCGAGCGCGTGGTCGCCGCGTACGGCGCGCACGTCTCGGGCGGGCTGCTGCCCTACGGAGTCGTCGCGGGCCGTGCGGGCACCGCGATGGCCGCGCCCGACGACGTCACGGTGACGGTGCACGGCATCGGCGGGCACGGCTCCGCACCGCACCGCGCGGCCGACCCGGTGCCCGTCGCCGCCGAGATCGTGCTCGCGCTGCAGGCGATGGTCACGCGCCGGTTCAACGTGTTCGACCCGGTCGTCGTGACGGTCGGCGCGATCCACTCCGGCACGGTCAACAACGTCATCCCGTCGTCGGCGACGCTCGAGATCACCGTCCGCACGTTCTCGCAGGACACGTGGACCGCGGCGCCCGAGCGGCTGCGCGAGGTGTGCGAGCACGTCGCCGCCGCGCACGGCATGACCGCGACCGTCGACTACCGGCGCGGCTACCCGGTCACCGTCAACGACGCGCACGAGCTCGAGCGCACCGCGCGCCTCGCGCGCTCGCTGTTCGGCGACGACGCGTGGCTCGAGATGCCCGACCCGCTCGCGGGCGGCGAGGACTTCTCCTACGTCCTGCACGAGGTCCCCGGCGCGTTCGTGTTCGTCAGCGCGATCCTGCCTGGCGAGGACCCGCGCACCGCGCCCTACAACCACTCGCCGCAGGCGCGCTTCGAGGACGCCGCGCTCGCCCGCAGCGCCGCGCTGCTCGCCGGCCTCGCCCTGGACCGCCTCGCGGAGGGCTGAGACGACCCGCGGTTCGGGGGTCAGTCGCGCAGGGCCGCGGCGAGGGCCTCGGTCGCGGGGGCGAGCTGGCTGAACGACTCGCGGTACAGGGCGTCGGAGCCGCCGTACGGGTCGACGACGTCGTCCTCGCCCCGGTCGGCGAGGTGCCGCACGGCGGTCGCCAGGCGCGGCAGCGCACGGACGCGCTCCCCGGGGGTGTCGCCCGCGGCGCGCAGCTCGGCGGGGTCGACGTGGTCGAGCAGGCGCGCGAGCTCGAGCAGCGTGAACGTGCGGCGCACGAGCGCGGGCACGGTCTCGACGATCGCGGCCCGGTGCCGGCGCGTGAGGGCGAGGACGAGGTCCGCGTCGCGCGCGATGCCCGGGCTGAGGCGACGCGCCACGAACCCGTCCGCGCTCGCCCCGGCGGCCTCCACCAGCGGGACCATGGGCGGGCTCACGGGTGCGCCGACGACCGCGCGCGTGCCGGCGGACGCCACGACGACGTCCGTCCCCGCGAGCCGGGCCGCGAGCAGCCGCTCCACCGCGGGGGAGCGGCAGATGTTGCCCGTGCAGACGGCGAGGACGAGGGCGGGGTCCGGGGCGGTCGTCACCCGGCCATGATGCCGGAGGCCCGCGCGCCGCGGCGCCCGATCAGCGGCGGGCGGCCACGTGTGCGCCGCGCCTGTCCGAAGCGTCCCGGTTAGCATCGCCACGGGTCGGCGGGGCAGTCGGTCCGCGACGGCAAGTGTGGGGGCGCGGTGCAGCCGAGGCAGGACGGGCCGGGTGGCCGGCGAGGGGGGCGTCGCCGCCGCCGTCGGGTGCTCGCGGTCGCGGGTCTCGTGCTGCTGGCGGTCGTCGTCGTCGGGGCCGTCCTGGCGGTCGACGCATTGCGGGCGCGCGGCGCGCTCGAGGCGACGGCGACGGACCTGGCCCGGCTCCGTGAGCAGGTCGCGGACCCGGCGGGGCAGGACGCCGAGGCGACGCTGGCCTCCGCGCAGCGGCATGCACGCACCGCGCGTGACCACACGGACGGGCCGCTGTGGGCGCTCGCGGGCCGGGTGCCGGGGGTCGGGGCGAACACGCGCGCGGTCCAGGAGGTCGCGCGGTCCGTTGACGAGCTCACGCACCGGGCGCTGCCGTCGCTGGTCGAGGTGACCAGCGTCGTCGACCCGTCGGTGCTCGCGCCGGTCGACGGCCGGGTGGACGTCGCGCCGCTCGCGGCGGTCGCGGACCGGGTCGCGCGGGCGGACGAGGCGGTCAGGGCCGCCCACCGACGGGTCGCGGCGGTCGGCACGGACGGCCTCGTCGGGCCCGTCGCGGACGCGGCGCGGCGGCTGCGCGACGAGCTCGCGAGCGTCGCGGTGGACACGGGCACGGCCTCGCGCGCGGCGGCGCTCCTGCCGTCGATGCTCGGGTCGGACGGCCCGCGGGACTACCTGGTGCTCGTGCAGAACGAGGCGGAGCCGCGCGCGACGGGCGGCATCCCGGGTGCGGTGCTGCGGCTGCGGGCCGACGACGGGCGCGTGCAGGTGCTCGAGCAGCGCCGCGGCGGCGACCTCGCCGGGTTCGCCGAGCCCGTGGTCGCGCTGACGCCCGTCGAGCAGGACCTGTTCGGGCCGCGGCTCGCGACGGACATGCGCGACGTGACGTTCACGCCGGACTTCGTCCGCTCCGCACAGATCGCGCGCGAGGTGTGGTCGCGTGACACGGGCGTCGACGTGGACGGTGTGCTGTCGGTCGACCCGGAGACCCTCGCGCTGGTCCTGCGCGTCACCGGGCCGGTGACCCTCGACGACGGGACCACGCTCACGGGGGACGACGCGGTGCGCGTCCTGCTCAACGACGTGTACGTGCGCATGACCGACCCGCGGGACCAGGACGCGTTCTTCGCGGAGACCGCCGCGGCCGTGTTCGCGCGGGTCGTCGCGGGCTCGTCGGACCCGGCGGGTGTGATGGACGCGCTCGCGGAGGCGGCGCGGCGCGGCCGCCTCATGGTGTGGTCCGCGCACGACGACGAGCAGGCGCTGCTGCGCGGCACGGTGCTGTCCGGCGAGCTCGCGGGCCGTGTCGGGGACCGGCCGGTCGTCGGGCTGTTCCTCAACGACGGGACGCAGGGCAAGGTCGGGTACTACCTCGACGCGGACGTGTCGGTGGACGACGTGCGGTGCCTCGACGACGGCGCGCAGCGGTTCGTCATCCGGGCCGGCTACACGTTCGCGCCACCCGATGGGATCACGGAGCTGCCCTGGTACGTGGTCGGGGACGGCAGCGTCGTCGAGCCGGGGCTGCTGCGGACCAACCTGCTGCTGTACCTGCCGACGGGTGCGCGGATGGAGCATCTGGAGGTCGACGGTCGGCCCGCGCAGGTGCACGCCCAGGTGCACGACGGGCTCTCGGTCGGTGCGCTGACCTGGACGTTCGAGCCCGGCGCGCGCCGCACGATCGAGGTGCAGGTGGTGACCGGGCCGGACGCCCCCGGGCCGGTGCTGGTGCGCGGGACGCCGCTCGCCTCGGGCTTCGACCGGGTCTCTGCGGTTTCGTCCTGCCGGGATCGGGGTTAGTGTCCTGATTGCGACCGCCGTCGCCTGAGGCGACGGATCGCGTGCCAGTCATTCATCAGGGGGGAGATGTCATGAGAGTGCGTCGCGCGGTCGCCTCGGCCGCCATCGTGGGGGCGCTCGTCCTGTCCCCGTCCGCCGCGTTCGGGTACGGCGCGGAGGACTACACGGACACGGGCACGGCGTCGACCACGACGCCCGCCGTCGGGCAGAGCTTCACCATCACCGTGGTCGGGCCACCTGGTGCCCGAGTCACGCTCACCATCACGTCCAGCGCGAACATCCCGGACTCCGCGATCCAGATCGCCGGGACCAAGTCGCTCACGCGGACCGCGGACGCGTCCGGGACGGCCGTCTTCACGGTGACGCTGAGCCAGGCGGGTACGTTCACGGCCGTCGTGACCGACGCGGAGTCGGGCGAGGTGCTCAGCACCCAGACGTTCCAGGTCGCCGGCAGCGTCGCGGAGGCGCCCGGCGGCGAGCTGTCCTCCACGGGCAGCGACGTGCTGCCGCTCGCGCTCGGTGCGGGCGCGGTGCTCGTCCTCGGCGCGGGCGCGGTGGTGTACGCCACCAAGCGGCGCGAGCGGACGCAGGTCTGACGTCACGACCACGGGCGGGGAGGCCGCAGGGCCACCCCGCCCCTTCGTCGTGCCTCAGTACGCGTCGTGCCTCAGTACGCCCCCTCGCGCGCGAGGACGGCGCGTGCGGTGCGCGCCAGGATCAGCACGTCGCCGGCGAGCGTCCAGTTCTCGACGTACGCGACGTCGAGCCGCATCGCGGTGCGGGGGTCGAGGCTCGAGCGTCCCGACACCTGCCACAGCCCCGTCATGCCCGGCCGCACCAGGAGACGCCGGTGGGCGACGCGGTCGTACGTGGCGACCTCCGCCTCGATCTGCGGGCGCGGTCCGACGAGGCTCATGTCGCCGCGCAGGACGTTGACCAGCTGCGGGAGCTCGTCGAGCGACAGCCGACGCAGCACGCGACCGACGCGCGTCACCCGCGGGTCGTCCTTGAGCTTGTAGAACGCGCCGACGCCGTCGACGCCGTTCGCCGCGAGCACCGCGGCGAGCTCGTCGTGCGCGCCGACGCGCATCGTGCGGAACTTCAGCATGCGGAACCGCTCGCCGTCCTTGCCGATGCGCTCCTGCGCGTACAGCACGGGCCCGGGGCTGGTGAGCTTCACGAGCGCCGCGATGGTCAGCATGAGGGGGGCGAGCAGGACGAGCAGCGCGAGCGCGGTGCACCAGTCGAACAGCGACTTCGCGGCGTAGCGCGACCCGCTGAACCGCGGCTCGTCGACGTACATGAGCGGGAGCCCGTTGACGGGGCGCATGAGGACGCGCGGACCGGCGACGTCGGTCAGGGCGAGCGTCAGCGCGAGGTCGATCCCGGTGCCCTCGAGGTCCCAGCCGAGGCGTCGCACGGCGTCGGCCGTCATGGCGTCCGCGCCCGCGACGGCCACCGCGGCGACGCGCTCGTGCCGCGCGATCGCCGCGGCCTGCTCGTGCGTGCCGAGCACGCGCACGCCCCCGACGACGTCGGGTGCGCTCGCGGGCGCGTCGGACAGGCACACGCCGGTCACGCGGTAACCCGCACGCGGGTTGCGGTGGAACTCGTCGACGAGCGTGGTGACCTTGTGCTGCGGGCCGACGACGAGCACGGGGCTCACGTCGAGGCCCGCGTCGCGCCGCCGGTGCAGCGAGCGCCGCCAGGCCAGGCGGGACGCCAGGAGCAGGACGAGACCGAGCGGCGCGGCGATCCCGAGGAACCCCCGACCGAGGTCCATGCGCGCGAGGAACCCGACGATCGCGACGCCCGCGAACAGGTGCCACGTCACGACGCACACGCGGGACAGCTCCTCGGTCCCGGAGCCGAGCAGCCGCCGGTCGCGCGTCCGGCCGACGGTCAGGAGCGTGAACCACGCCGCGCACAGCGCGACCGACACCGCCAGGTAGGAGGGCGAGTACTCGCCGGACACCGCCATCGAGGACCGCAGGGGGAACTCCAGGCCGTACGCGA